>CAYOGL010000001.1:0-265191 GCA_964403515.1 uncultured Burkholderiales bacterium
CCGCGCCGGGCGCCTCTTCATGGCGGCCAGCATAGCGGTGCCTGAAAGCGCTTGCAAATTCGCCCCGCGCGCGTCGCGGATCCCGCTGTCCGGGCCCGCGAGCCACGCTTGACCCGCGGGCGCCCGGCTTGCTAAGGTGCGGGTGAAAACGCTTTCACGAGGCGTCAATGGCGATCGAATACCTGAAGCGGGCGGCGAAGACGCCGGAGACGGAAACGGCGACCGCGCGCCGCGTGGTCGAGGAGATGCTCGCGGCGATCGAGCGCGGCGGCGAGGCCGCGGTGCGCGACTATGCGGCGAAGCTCGACCGGTGGACGGGCGACATCGTCATGACGCCCGCGGCGATCGAGCAAAGAGTGCGCGACATTCCCGCGACGGTGAAGCGCGACATCGAGTTCGCGACCGACCGCGTGCGCCGTTTCGCGGAAGCGCAGCGCGCCTCCAGCCGCGAGTTCTCGGTGGAGCTCGACCCGGGTCTCACCGCGGGCCAGCGCCTCATCCCGGTGAACGTGGCCGGCTGCTACGTGCCGACCGGCCGCTACGCGCACATCGCCTCCGCGTACATGGCGATCGCCACCGCGAAGGCGGCGGGCGTGCCGTTCGTGGTCGCCTGCTCCACGCCGTATCGCGGGGAGGGCATCCATCCCGACGTGCTCTACGCGATGAAGGTCGCGGGCGCCGACTGCATCATGACGCTCGGCGGCGTGCAGGCGATCGCCGCGATGGCCTATGGGCTCTTCACCGGCCGGCCGGCGGACATCATCGTCGGTCCCGGCAACAAGTACGTGGCCGAGGCCAAGCGCATGCTCTTCGGCAAGGTGGGCATCGACGTGTTCGCGGGGCCTTCGGAAGTGGCGATCATCGCCGACGATTCCGCCGACCCGATGCTGGTCGCGTCCGACCTCGTGGGCCAGGCCGAGCATGGCCACGAATCGCCCGCATGGCTCATGAGCACCTCGCGCCGTCTCGCCGAGGAGGCGATGCGCCTCGTCCCCGGGCGGATCGAGAAGCTGCCCGCGACCGCGCGCGACGCCGCGGGCGCCGCCTGGCGCGACTACGGCGAGGTCGTGGTCTCCGAGTCGCGCGAGGACATCGCGCAGGCCTCGGATCGCTACGCGCCCGAGCACCTCGAGGTGCACGCGCGCGACCTCGACTGGTGGCTCGCGCGCCTCACCTGCTACGGCTCGCTCTTCCTCGGCGAGGAGACCACGGTGGCCTTCGGGGACAAGACCTCCGGCCCGAATCACATCCTGCCGACCAAGGGCGCGGCGCGCTACTCGGGCGGGCTTTCGGTGCACAAGTTCCTGAAGACGGTGACGTGGCAGCGCATGACGCGCGCGGCCAACCGCGACATCGCGCAGGTCACGGCGCGCATCTCGCGGCTCGAGGGCATGGAGGCGCACGCGCGCACCGCCGACGACCGGCTCGCGAAGTACTTCCCCGGCGAGCGCTTCGAGCGCGGGGCGCCGGTGGAGAGCTGAGCGGTGACGGCGGCGAGCCTGTTCGACCTTTCCGGCCGCGTGGCGCTGGTGACGGGCGCGAGCTCGGGTCTCGGGCGCGCCATCGCGCAGGCGCTCGCGGGCGCCGGCGCTGCCGTGGTGCTCGTCGCGCGACGCGCCGCGGAGCTCGAGCAGGCACGCGCGCAGATCGCCCGCGACGGCGGACGCGCCGAGGCGATCGGGTGCGATCTCGGGGACCGTGGGGCGTTGAAGCGTTGCGCCGCGCAGGCCCCGGGCGCCTTCGGCGATCCGGACATCCTCGTGTGCGCCGCGGGCATGAACCCGCGCAAGCCGATCCTCGACGTGAGCGAAGGCGACTGGGATGCGACGCTCGCGCTCAACCTCGGCGCGCCGTTCTTCCTCGCGCAGGCGCTCGTGCCCGCGATGATCCGCAAGGGCTGGGGACGCATCATCAACATCGCGTCGTTGCAGTCGGTGCGCGCCTTCGCTTACGGCGCGCCCTATGGCGCGTCGAAGGCCGGGCTCATGCAGCTCACGAAGGCGCAGGCGGAGGCGTGGTCGCGCCACGGCGTGAACGCGAACGCGATAGCGCCGGGCTTCTTCGCCACCGCGCTCACCGCACCGGTGGTGAACGATCCGGAGCGCTGGGCGCGCATGGCCGAGAACACCTTCGCGAAACGCAACGGCGAGCCGCGCGACCTGTGGGGCACCGCGATCTTCCTCGCGAGCCGCGCCTCCGACTACGTGACCGGCCAGACGATCTTCGTCGACGGCGGGTTCTCCGCGGGATAGGCATGAAGGCGCTCGTCTACACCGACCGCGAACAGATGACCTACCGCGAGGAGCCGGACCCGGCGGCCGCGCCGGGCGAGGTGCTGATCCGCGTCGATGCGGTGGGCATCTGCGGCTCGGACATGCACGCGTGGCACGGCCACGATCCGCGCCGGGTGCCGCCGCTCATCCTCGGCCACGAGCTCGCGGGGGAGATCCTCGACGGGCCCGGACGCGGTCGCCGCGTGACGGTGAACCCGCTCATCACGTGCGGGCGCTGCGAGTATTGCCTGCAGGGACGCAACAACCTGTGCGCGAACCGCACGATGATCGGCATGACGCGCGCGGGCGGTTTCGCCGAATTCGTCACGACGGCGGCGGCGAGCGTGATCGACTTGCCCGCGGGCATGCCACCGCGCGCGGCCGCGCTCACCGAGCCGGCGGCCACGGCGCTGCACGCGGTGAACACGGCCATGCGCTCGCTCGTGCGCCCGATTCCCGAATGCCGCGCCCTCGTGATCGGCGGCGGAGCGGTCGGCCTGCTGCTCGCGCTGCTGCTGCGCTCCTACGGATGCCGCGACGTGCAGATCGCGGAGACCAACGCGCTGCGCCGCGCCTCGGCCGCGCGCGCGTCGGGCTGCCGCGCGTTCGATCCGGCGAGCGGCGAGGTCCCCGCGGCGAACACGGTCGATCTCGTGATCGATGCGGTGGGCGCGAAGTCCACGCGCAACGCGGCCTTCGTCGCGGTCAAGCCGGGCGGCGTGATCGTGCACGTGGGTCTCGCCGACTGGGCCTCCGAGATCGACATGCGCAAGCTCACGCTCGCCGAGATCACGCTCGCAGGCATCTACACCTATTCGACCGCGGACCTGAATGCCGCCGCGCGGGCGCTGCACGAAGGCGCGTTCGGAACGCTCGAGTGGGTGGAGGAGCGCCCGTTGTCCGAGGGCGCGCAGGCGTTCCGCGACCTCGACCAGGGCCGCACGCCGGCCGCGAAGATCCTGCTGCGGCCGCGATGAGCGACATCGTCTTCGAGCACGTCGGACGCCGCTTCCGCCGCGACGGGCGCGAGTTCCCCGCGATCGAGGGCGTGAGCTTCGAGGTGCGCGCGAAGGAGTTCGTGGCGATCGTCGGACCCTCGGGCTGCGGGAAGACCACGTGCCTGCGCATGGCCGCGGGACTCGAGTTCCCGAGCGAGGGCGTGGTGAAGGTCGGCGGCAAGCCGGTCAGCGGCCCGGGCCCCGACCGCTCGGTGGTGTTCCAGCAGTTCGCGCTCTTCCCGTGGAAGACCGTGGTCGAGAACATCGACTTCGGCCTGCGCGCCGCGCGCGTCGCGTCCGCGGAGAGGCGCACCCGCATCGCGCGCTACATCGAGCTCATGGGCCTGCAGGGCTACGAGTCGGCGTTCCCGCACCAGCTCTCCGGCGGCATGCAGCAGCGCGTGGCGATCGCACGCAGCTACGTGCTCGACCCGGCCGTGCTGCTCATGGACGAGCCGTTCGGCGCGCTCGACGCGCAGACCCGCGTCGTGATGCAGGAGGAGCTCATCAAGCTCTCGCGCGCGAGCCCGCGCACCGTGCTGTTCATCACGCATTCCGTGGAGGAAGCGGTCTATCTCGCCGACCGCGTCGTCGTCATGACTTGCCGCCCCGGACGCGTCGGCGAGATCATCGACGTGGCCGGCGTGCGCCGCAGCGAGCGCTGGGACCGGCACGAGCGCATCGAGGACGTGATGGACGAGCCGTCGTTCGTCCACCTGAGGACCCGCATCTGGCGCCTGTTGCGCGAGCAGCAGGCGCGTCACGAAGGCTGAAGGAGAGCAGCAACCCCGTCACCCGGCAAGGAGGAGAAGAGATGAGAACGACGACTCGAGGCATCCTCGCGGCGGTCGCCCTGGCATTCGCGGCGTCGGCGCAGGCGCAGACCGAAATCAAGGTGAGCTACCAGCCGGCGCTGTACTGGTCGCTGCCGTTCTACGTGGCCACGGAGAAGGGCTGGTGGGGCGAGCTCGGCCTCAAGGCCACGTTCAGCACGTTCCCCGCGGGCGTGCCGCAGATCGCGGCGTCCGCGTCCGGATCGTGGGACGTCGGCGGCACGGGCTCGGTGCCCGCGGTGCTCGGCGCGGCGCGCTATCACCTGCTCACCATCGGGCTCACCAACGACGAGTCCGCGGGCAACGCGCTCATGGCCACGAAGGACAAGGCGGCGGCCTATGCGAAGGACCCGAAGTCGATCAAGGGCCAGACCATCGTCCTCACCGCGAACTCGACCGGCGACTACGCGGTGCAGAAGTGCCTCGCCAAGTGGGGCATGAAGAAATCCGACGTGACGTTGAAGAGCATGGGCCAGGCCGAGATCATCTCCGCGATGTCGTCGAACAACGCGGACCTCGGCGGCTTGTGGGCGCCCAACATCTACACGCTCGAGGAGAAGGCCGGCGCGAAGGTGGTCTGCTCGGGTCGCGAGGCCGGCGTGGTGATTCCCGGCGCGCTCGTCGTGCGCGAGGACTATGCCAAGTCGAATCCGGAGAACGTCGCCAAGTTCCTCGCGGTGTACCTGCGCACGTGGAAGTGGATGAATGCGCATCGCGCCGAGGCGATCGACATGATGAAGAAGTTCTACGAGGTGGGCGGCGTCACCATCTCGAAGGCGTCGATGCAGAAGGAGTTCGACACGCGCCCGGTCTTCGATCTCGGGCAGCACCTGAAGATCATGGACCGCTCGAAGGGGCCGTCCGAGGTCGACCAGTGGATGACGCAGATCTCGGAATTCCTCAAGGCGGGCGGGACGATCCCCGAGGTGCCGAAGGCCGATTCGTACGTCAGCGACCGGTTCATGAAGATGGTCGACGCCGACCCGAAGCTCAAGGCGTTCGCGAACCGCAAGGACTGAGCGCGCGATGCGCGTGAGCCGGGGACGCGCCGCCGCGCTGCTGCGCGCCAGCGTGGGGGCGGGCACGTTCGTCGTGCTCGCCCTCGCGTGGCACCTCGGCACTTCCGTCACCCACTTCATCCCCGCGGTCTATTTCCCGACGCCGGGCGAAGTGGGCGAGGCGTTCCACCAGATCGCCGTGCCCGGCTATGCGGACGGCCGGCTCGACCAGCACTTCCTGCACAGCTCGTGGCTCGTGCTGATGGGCTTCGCCGCCGCGAGCGGCATCGGCGTTCCGCTCGGGCTCGCGATGGGATGGAGCCGGCGCATCGAGGCGCTCGTGAACCCGGTGTTCCTGCTGGTCCGCCCCATCCCGCCGCTCGCGTGGATCCCGCTCGCCATCGTGTGGCTCGGCCTCGGCGACGCGGCGAAGGTGCTCGTGATCTGGTTCGCCGCGTTCGTGCCGGCGGTGATCAACAGCTTCGCGGGCGTGCGCGCGATCGAGCCGCATCTGCTCGAGGCCGCGCGCTCGCTCGGCATCCGCGGTCCCACGCTCGTGCGCGAGGTGCTGCTGCCGGGCGCGGCTCCGCTCATCTTCACCGGGCTGCGCCTTTCGCTGCAGGCGTGCTGGACCACGCTCGTGGCGGCGGAGCTGATCGGCGCGATCCTCGGGCTCGGACACGTGCTCTACCAGGCCGGCCTCGACATCTATCCGGCGATGATCGTCGTCGGCATGCTCGGGGTCGCGGTGGCCGGCGCGCTGATGACCGCGATCCTGGCCTGGATCGAGGAGCGCGCGATCCCGTGGCGGCGATGAACGACGAACGGCTCTCGATGCGCGAGGCGATCGTGCTCGGCGCGGTCGGGCTCGTCGCCTTCTTCGGCGTGTGGAGCGTGGCCGCCGTCGCGGGGCTCGCGCCCGAGCAGTTCCTGCCCCCGCCGTGGACGGTCGCACGCAAGTTCGTCGATCTCACCCACGAGCCCTTCGTCGGCTACACGCTGCAGCAGCACCTGCTCTCGTCGTTCGGCCGCTTCGGCATGGGCTTCGGGCTCGCGGTGGCGATCGGCGTCCCGCTCGGTCTCGCGCTCGGCTGGTTCCGCGCGCTCGACCTCGTCGTCACGCCGATCTTCGACGCGCTGCGCTTCGTGGCGCCGATCGCGTGGGTGCCGTTCGCGGCCCTCTGGTTCGGCACGGGGATCGGCGGGCCGGTGCTGGTGATCTTCACCGGCGCCTTCCCGCCGTGCGTGATCAACGCGTACCGCGGCGCGCGCTACGTCGAGCCGCACCTGGTCGAGGCGGCGCAGACGCTCGGCGCGGGCCACTGGCAGGTGATCAGCGAGGTGCTGCTTCCCGCCTCGGTGCCCTCGATCGTGGCGGGCGTGCGGGTGAGCGCGGGACTGGGCTGGCAATCGCTCGTGGGCGCGGAGCTCATCGTCGCCTCGAGCGGTATCGGTTACCTGCTGGTGAAGGGACAGGCGAACATCAGCACCTCGATCGTGATGTCCGGGATGATCGCGATCGGCCTGGTCGGCTTCGCGATCGACGCGCTGTTGCAGGGCCTCCAGAGGCACATCGAGCGGCGCCGCGGCCGGCTGGAATAGCGCGCCGGGCGGGCCGCAACCGGTGGCCCGCGCGAGATTTAGGAACTCTTAAGGAATCCTTCAGGACGCGAGCCGTTCCGGCGCGCGACGATGCATCGCAACGAGGACGCCTTTGCGGCCGATGGCTGCGGCGAAGGCGGCCCGGGCCTGCAACGACGCGCGAAGGAGGTTCGCATGTTCGCCAAGCAATTCGTGATCGGATGGGCGGCGCTGCTCGCGAGCGCCGCGGTGCACGCGCAGAGTTGCTCGGGTGGCGCGGGCGGCGGCATGGACGCTACCGGCAACGATTGCGACCCGGACGCCCGCTGGACCGCCGCGCTGGAGGCGGGCTGCACGCCACCCACGCCGGTCGGCCCGGCGGAGGCGGTGTGCACGCGCCTCGCGGCCCTCGGCGAGTACGACAAGGGACACTACGGCGAGGCGGCACGCCAGTTGCGCCACGCCGCCGAGCTGGGCGATGCGCCGGCCGCGGAGACGCTTGCGAACATGTATCGCGTGGGCGAGCGCCTGTACGGCGACCAGATCCGTGCCGACGCGGTCCAAGCCGCGCGCTTTTCGGCGATGGCCTCGGCGCTTCGCCGCGCGTCGGTCATCACGAGCTCGCCGAGCGGCCGCTAGCGGGCGCGCGATGGGCGAAACCGACTTCCCGGCGAGCCGGTCGGCACGCGAGGCGCGGGCCCCGTCCGGCGCGGCGATCGAGCCGCGCGCGCGCGACGAGGTCGTGCTGCGCGGCAGCGCCGAGTCCGTGGTGCGCTGGCTCGACGCGGTGTCGCAGGCGATGAGCCGTGGGCCGGTCGCGTCGAAGCCGGGTTCCTGAGCGGTCGTCGGGCGCGGGCCGCGGGGTCACGGCGCAGCGCGGCGCGGCGTTTGACCGGCCGTATCCGATTGGATACGATCGCCCGATGCCCGACGAACGCATCTGGACGTACTCGGATGCCGTGGCCGCCTACCTCAACGAGGAGCTGCGGCGCGGCCGTTACGGCGCTTTCCTCGACGCGCTCGGCCACCTCGCCCGCGCCCACGGCGTGACGTCGGTCGCCGAGGCGAGCGGCCTGGGCCGCGAAAGCCTGTACAAGGCGCTCGCCGCGGGCGCCCAGCCGCGCTTCGCCACGGTGTGCAAGGTGATGGCGAGCCTCGGGCTCGCGCTCGCGATCGAGCCGCCGTCCACGACCCGCAAGCCGGCGCGCGCCGCGCGCAAGCGCCGCGCGCGTTGATCGCGCTCAGCGCGGATACGTGCCCGGCAGCAGGATGCCGCGGTCGACGTTGCGGATGTTCGTGTGGCCGCAGAAGGCCATCGACAGGTCGAGCTCGTTGCGGATGATCTCGAGGCAGCGCGTGACGCCTTCCTCGCCGAGCGCGCCCAGGCCGTAGAGGAACGCGCGGCCGATCAGCGTGCCCTTCGCGCCGAGGGCGATCGCGCGCAGGACGTCCTGACCGCTGCGGATGCCGCCGTCCATCCACACCTCGATGCGCGAGCCGGCCGCATCGACGATCGGCGGCAGCGCGTTGATCGCGGAGTCGGCGCCGTCGAGCTGCCGGCCCCCGTGGTTCGACACGATGAGCGCGTCGGCACCCGAGTCGGCGGCGAGGCGCGCGTCCTGCGGGTCCATGATGCCCTTGAGGATCAGCTTTCCGCCCCACTTGTTCTTCACCCACTCGACGTCGCGCCAGTTCAGCCGCGGGTCGAACTGCTCGGCGGTCCACGACGAGAGCGACGACAGGTCGCTCACGCCCTTCGCATGCCCCACGATGTTGCGGAAGGTGCGCCGTTTCGTGCCGAGCATGCCGAGGCACCAGCGCGGCTTGGTGAGCAGGTCGAGGATGTTGCGCAGCGTCGGCTTGGGCGGCGTGGACAGGCCGTTGCGGATGTCCTTGTGGCGTTGCCCGAGCACCTGCAGGTCGAGCGTGAGCATGAGCGCCGAGCAGCGCGCCGCCTTCGCGCGCTCGATCAGGTTCTCGGCGAACGCGCGATCGCGCATCACGTAGAGCTGGAACCAGAACGGCTTCTTCGTGTTCTCGGCGATGTCCTCGATCGAGCAGATGCTCATCGTCGAGAGCGTGAACGGCACGCCGAATCTCTCGGCGGCGCGCGCGGCGAGGATCTCGCCGTCGGCGTGCTGCATCCCGGTGAGCCCCGTCGGCGCGAGCGCCACCGGCATCGACACCTCGGTGCCGGCCATCGTCGTGGCGAGCGTACGCCCCTCCATGTTCACGGCCACGCGCTGGCGGAACTTGATCTTCTGGAAGTCGGCTTCGTTCGCGCGATACGTGCTCTCGGTCCACGAGCCGGTGTCGGCGTAGTCGTAGAACATGCGCGGGACGCGGCGCTCGGCGAGCCGGCGCAGGTCCTCGATGCAGCAGATCGGGGTCATGGGCGTTCCTTGTCCAGCGCACCTTGTAATGTTTCCGGCGGCGTTTGGCAACGACGGGCGGCAATGCGTCGCGGCGGCCGGTGCGTTTTCTCACAGCGCGCACGGCCGCGGCGTGGCACTCTCGTGCATCGCGCAGTCGCCCCGTGCCGGAGGTCGCGCCGATGCGTTACCGCTCGAAGTCCGAGATCCTGGGATGGCCGCTGGTGTCGATCGCGCTCGGTCCCGACCTGGCGGCGGGCCAGATGCGGGGCGTGGCGCGCGGCGTGATCGCGGTCGGCGATGTCGCCGTCGGCGCGATCGCCCTGGGCGGCGTCGCGGTCGGCGGCGTATGCCTGGGCGGCCTCGCGTTCGGCGCGCTCGCCCTGGGCGGGCTCGCCGTCGGGCTGCTTGCATTCGGCGGGCTTTCCGTGGGCGGACTGGCGATCGGTGGCCTCGCCATCGGCGTGAGCGCGACCGGCGGCGTGGCGGTCGGCTTCTATGCGCATGGCGGGCTCGCCATCGGCGCGCACCCGCACGGCGGACAGGTCATCCGCCTCTTCGACATGCACACGTGAGGCGCGGTGCGCGCTGCCACGCGCGATGCCGTGCCGGGGACGCGGCCGCCGAATTATAGTGGCGTCTCCGTCAGGACCCGCTCTCCCGATGCCGATGCCGACGCCGGCTCCATCCTCGCTCGTGCTGCTCGCGTTGCTGCCGCTGTTGCTCTGGCGCCTCTACGCGCGATTCCGCCGCATGGTGGGGCGCCAGCGGCTTTCGCGCATCCGCCCATGGATCACGCTCACCGTGTTCCCGCTCATCGTGCTGCTGCTCGCGCTCGGCACGTGGGTGCATCCGGAGCGCCTGGGCGTGCTGGCCGTGGGGCTCGCGGCCGGCGGCGCGCTCGCGGTCTACGGGCTGGGCAAGACACGCTTCGAGGCCACGGCGCAAGGGCTCTTCTATGAGCCGAATGCGCACCTCGGAATCGCGCTCTCGCTCGTCTTCTTCGCGCGCATCGCGTACCGCATGTTCGAGCTGTACACGATGGGCGCGGCGGGCGCGGGCGGCGGCGCCGATTTCGCGCGCAGCCCGCTCACGCTCGCCGTGTTCGGCGTGCTGGCCGGCTACTACGTGGGCTACGCGATCGGGCTCGTGCGCTGGCGACGCCAGGCGATCCAGGCGAAGGCCGCGCGCGATTCGCAGGCGCCGGAACCCTGATCGCCCGCGCGCAGGGCCGAGCGCCTAGTGCACCGAGAGCGCGATGCGATCGGCGCCGTTCATGAGCGCGAGGAACTCGCGCCCGCTCATGTGCACGAGCGTGCGGTGGTCGCCGCCCTCGAAATACACGTCGGGCTTTTCGGCCAGCCGCGTGTCCCACACGGTCGCGATGCCGTAGGCCTCGCCGACGGGCGGGAGCGCGCCCGTCTCGCAGTCCGGGAACAGCGCGGCCACCTCGCGCTCGCTCGCGAGCGTGAGGTCGCGATCGAGCGCCTGGCGGGTGGCTTCGAGGTCGAGGCGGCTGTCGGCCGCGATGACGGCGACCACGTAGCCGTAGTCGTCCTCGAGCAGGATCGCCTTCGCGAGCCGGTCGGCGGGCACGTGGGCGCGATGGGCCGCATCCATGCAACAGTGGCTCGGCGAGTGGGATACCGGTTCCCACGCGAGCTCGTGCTCCGAGATGTAGCGCTGCAACCGGCCTGCGATCGCCATGGGGCCCTCCGCACGGGTGACGGCTCCCACAAGTTGCCAGAAGCGTGCGGCGCCCATGTTGCGGGGCATCAACGTGCGACGACTTACAATCGGGACGACCAACGCACCGGGGGAACAGCGCTTGAAGCTCGAAGGCATCCGCGTGATCGACTTGTCCCGCTTCCTGCCCGGCCCGTGGGTCGCGCTCACCATGGCCGACCACGGCGCGGACGTGATCAAGATCGAGAGCCGCGAGGGCGAGCCCACGCGCCGCCTCGGTCCGCCGATCGCCGGCTTCTCCGCCTATTTCCGCAACACGCAGCGCGGCAAGAAGTCGCTCACGCTCGATCTCAAGGCCGAGGCGGGACGCGAGATCCTGCTGCGCCTGGCCGAGCGCTCCGACGTGGTGATCGAATCGTTCCGGCCCGGCGTGATGGAGCGGCTCGGGCTCGGCTACCAAGCGGTGCGTGCGCGCGCCCCGCGCATCGTCTACTGCTCGCTCTCGGCATTCGGTCAGGACGGCCCGTTCGCGCAGCGGCCGTCGCACGATGCGGGTGCGCAGGCGATGGCCGGCGTGCTGAGCCTCGGCCAGTCGGGCGGCCGCGAACCCTCGCTGCCCACGTTGCCCATGGCCGACATCGCCCTCGGCTCGAATGCATTGATCGGCATCCTGATGGCGCTGCTGCGACGCGAGCGCAGCGGCGAAGGCGACCTGGTCGACGTGGCGATGATCGACTCGCTCATGTCGTGGACGCCGCACATCGTGGGCTCGGTGCTGGCCGGGCATCGGCCGCCCGACCTGGCGAGCGAGCGGCTCTACGGCGGCGCGGCCTTCTACAACGTCTATCGCACCGCCGATGGCCGTCACCTGGTGCTCTCGGGCGCGGAGATGAACTTCGTCGAGAACCTCCTGAACGCGCTCGGCCGCCCGGACCTCGTCGCGGTGTGCCGCGAGCCGTGGGGCGCGGCGCAGGAACCGGTCAAGCGCTTCCTCGCACAGACCTTCGCGGCCAAGACGCTCGCCGAATGGGACCGCTGGCTCGCCGACAAGGGCGTGTGCTACGCGCCGGTGCTCGACCTCGAGGAAGCGTGGCACTCGCAAGCGCTGCGCGCGCGCGGCATGGTGGTCGCGGACGACGACGGCGTCGAGAACCTCGGGACGCCGATCCATTTCCGCGCCGAGCCCGGCCGCCCGCAGGGGCGGCTCGCGCAGCAAGGCGAGCACACGGACGAGATCCTCGCCGCGCTCGGTTACGACGATGCGGAGCGGGCGCGGCTGCGTGCGGCGAAGGTCGTCTGAGGACGCGCGCCCGCAGGCTCCCGCCCTTGACGCCGCGCAAGGGCGGGCCGGGTTCTTCGGGGAAGATGGGGCGGTCATTCCCGGGAGACCGCATGAAACCGTACACCGCATTCGCCGCGATCGCGCTCGCGGCCGCCGGCCTCGCCGCGCACGCCGCGCCGCCGGCTCACGCTGCTGCCGCAGACACCGCATCGGTCGCGACGCTCAGCGGCGAGGTGCTCGAGGTCCAGGACGTGAAGGACTACACGTACCTGCGCCTCAGGACGAAGGACGGCGAGACGTGGGCCGCCGTGCAGTCGGCGCAACTGAAGAAGGGCGCGCAGGTCACGCTCGAGAATGCGATGCTGATGCAGAACTTCGAGAGCAAGCAGCTGAAGAGGAAGTTCGACCGCATCGTGTTCGCGTCGCTCGCCGACGGCAACCCGAAGGCGCAGGCGGCGCCGGCCGCCGCCCACACCGGCGCGCCGGTCGCGTCCGCGCCCGTGGCGAAGCTCGCGAAGGCGGGCGGACCCGACGGCAGGACGGTCGCGGAAGTGGTGAGCGGCAAGGCCGCGCTCAAGGACAAGAGCGTCACGATCCACGGCCAGGTGGTGAAGGTGTCCAACGGCATCCTCGGCAGGAACTGGGTGCACCTGCAGGACGGCTCGGGCTCCGCGGCGAACGGCACCAACGACATCGTCGTCACGACGACCGACGCGACGAGCGTGGGCCAGGTCGTGAGCGCGACCGGGATCGTGCACACCGAGGTGAACATCGGCTCGGGCTACGCCTACGCGGTGCTGGTCGAGAACGCGAAGCTGCGCAAGGAGTGAGGGCCGGCGAGGCGCACGCATCGCCGGCGATCATCACGGGCGGTCGCGAACGTACCGCGACGCCGTCGTTCATCGCGATGTAGAGCTTCGAGCCGTCGATCGCGACGGCCACCGGGGACGCGATCGCACGCGGGAGCGGCCCGTGAACCCGGGCGTGCCGGCGGCCGAGCGCAAACATCGCGCCGATCTGCAAGAATCGCGCTATCGAGTCGACGTCGCACGGTCCATGCAACTCATCGTCGCATCGCTGCAACCCGAGGACCGCGCCGCGTGGGAGGTGCTCGCGCGCGGCTACAAGGCGTTCTACAAGACCCATGTCGAGCCCGAGGGCTACGAGACGGCGTGGCGGCGGCTGTTGCGCCGCGAGGACGTGTTCGGCCTCGGTGCCAGGGCCGACGGCGAGCTGGTCGGCATCGCGCATTACCTCTTCCACACCAACGTGTGGATGCCGAACGTCTGCTACCTGCAGGACCTGTACGTCGCGCCCGGCATGCGCGGCCGCGGCATCGCGCGGCGGCTCATCGCCGCGGTGGCGGATGCCGCGCGCGAGGCGAAGGCCGGTCGCTACTACTGGATGACGCAGGAGCACAACGTCACTGCGCGTGCGCTGTACGACAAGGTCGCGCGGTTCAACGGCTTCATCCGCTACGACCACGCGTTGTAGCGCCACGGCGATGATGAAGCTCGTCGAGCCCGCGCTCGAATATCTTCCCGGTTACGTCGATGCCCTGCAGCGCGGCTGGTCGCCGGACAACCTGCGCGAAGCCGCGGCGCGCGACGAGCTCGCCGCGATCGCGCGCGATCCGCGCGCATTCGTCGCGGGCCTCGTCGATCGCGAGGCGAAGGGACCGCCCGTCGTGCTGCCGGACGGCTCGCGGGTGCCGCGGCTGCCCGGCTATCGCCTGTGGATGTGGGACGACGGCTTCTGCGGATCGATCGGATTTCGCTGGCAGCCGGGAAGCGGGCGGCTCCCCGCCCACGTGCTCGGCCATATCGGCTACGCCGTCGTGCCGTGGAAACGCGGACGCGGCCACGCCAAGCGCGCGCTCGGCATGATGCGCGAGCGCGTGCGCGCCGAGGGCCTGAGCTCGATCGAGCTCACGGCCGATGCGGACAACGTCGTGTCGCACAAGGTCATCACGGCCAACGGCGGCGTCGCCGTCGAGCGTTTCCACAAGCCTGCGGCCTACGGCGGGCGGGAGTCGCTGCGCTTCCGCTGGTACACGGGCGCGCCGCATCCCCTCGAGCGCGAGACCGAGCGCCTGCGCCTGCGCCAGTGGACCGATGGCGACCGCGCGCCCTTCGCGGCGATGAATGCCGATTCCCGCGTGATGGAGCATTTCCCGGCGCCGCTCGCGCGCGAGGAGAGCGATGCCCTCGTCGAACGGTCGCGCGCGGCGATCGCGTTGCGCGGATGGGGATTGTGGGCGCTCGAGCGCAAGGCCGATGGGCTCTTCCTCGGCTTCGTCGGGCTCACTGTCGTGCGCGACATGTTTGCCTTCGCCCCGGCGGTCGAGGTGGGTTGGCGCTTGTCGCCTGCGGGATGGGGGCGGGGTTACGCGACGGAGGCGGCACGCGCCGCGCTGGACGTCGCGTTCGATACGCTCGAGCTGCCGGAGGTCGTCTCCTATACCGCGTCGACGAACGAGCGCTCGCTCGCCGTGATGCGGCGCCTCGCGATGCGCGAGGACGCGCCCTTCGACCATCCGGCCATCGCGCCGGGACATCGATTGCGCCCGCACCGCCTTTTCCGCCTGCGCCGCTGAAGCCGATGCGCGCCGAGCGCGACGGGTGCTCGCGCCTCGGAGGCTCGCGATGAGGCCGCCGTCCACGCGGATGATCGAACCCGTGACATAGGCCGCGCGCTCGCTCGCGAGGAACGCCACGACGTCGCCATACTCCTGCGGATCGCCGTAGCGCGCGAGCGGGATGGAGGAGGTGCTCTCCTTCGTGATCTCCGCGACCGGCCGGTTTTCGCGCTGCGCGCGCTGCTCGTCGAGGAACGCGATGCGCGGCGTGGCGATGCGCCCGGGCAGCACGATGTTCACCGTGATGCCGTCGCGTCCCACCTCGCGCGCGCGACGGTTGAACTATACTGGGCCCAAACGAGGCGTCTGGTCACGAAGGAGGAGACGATGAACCAGGACGTGAAGGGCATCAGCGAAGACTGGCTATCCCTCTGGATCGGCCTTGCGATCTTCGTTCTCGCGCTCGGCGTGCTCGTGGGCGCCGACATTCTCGGTTGGGTGGTCACCACCAGCGTCTGGACCGACGTCACCAAGGCGTTGGCGCCGGCGTCCAAGCCGTTCGCGGGCCTGGGAGGCGTGGGAGCGCTCATCGTGACCTACGTCGTCCTGCTCGCGGTGATGAGCGCCGGCGCCGCCGCCCTCAAGGCCGACGTGAAGCGCTTCGCGCTCGGCTTCACCGCCGTGTTCTGGCTGAGCTACATCTGCTGGATCATCGGCAGCTTCGCGAACTTCGCCGCGAACACGCCGGCCGACATGAAGAAGTTCGGCATCGACTGGTCGCTGCGGCTCACCGCCGAGGGCGGCTTCATCGTGGCGCTGCTCGGCGGCCTGTTCGTCGGCAACTTCATGCCGGGCTTCGCGCAATGGATGAAGGAGGCGGTGCGGCCGGAGCTGTACGTGAAGACCGCCATCGTGATCCTCGGCGGCTTCCTCGGCGTGACCGCGGCGGAGAAGCTGAGCCTCGCGACCTCGGTCATGTTCCTCGGCCTCGCCGCGATCGTGTGCGCGTACCTCATCTTCTGGTCGGTCGTGTACTACGTGGCGCGCGTGTGGTTCGGCTTCAGCCGCGAATGGGCCGCGCCGCTCGCCTCGGGCATCTCGATCTGCGGCGTGTCGGCCGCGATCGCGACCGGGGCGGCGATCCGCGCGCGTCCCATGGTCGCGATCATGGTGTCGTCGCTCGTGGTCGTGTTCGCCGTGGTCGAGCTGCTGTTCCTGCCGTTCATGGCCGAGGCCTACCTCTACCACCAGCCGCTGGTGAGCGGCGCGTGGATGGCGCTCTCGGTGAAGACCGACGGGGCCGCGGTCGCGAGCGGCGCGATCACCGAGGCGCTCGTGCTCGGGCGCTCGGCGGCCGAAGGCGTGAACTACGCGAAGGGCTGGGTGCTCGGCACGTCGGCGACGGTGAAGGTGTTCATCGACATCTTCATCGGCGTGTGGGCCTTCGTGCTCGCGTACATATGGACGCGGCACATCGAGGTGCGTACCGGCGACCAGGCGAAGGCGCGCGAGATCTGGGAGCGCTTCCCGAAGTTCATCATCGGCTACGTGGTCACGTTCGTCTCGATCCTGCTGCTCGCGCTCGCCGCCGGCACAGACACGATGGCGAAGGTGAAGTCGGCCATGGGCGAGGCGAACGCGTTCCGCGGCATCTTCTTCGTGCTCACGTTCTTCACCATCGGCGTGATGTCGAACTTCCGCAAGCTCTGGGAGGAGGGCATCGGCAAGCTCGCCGCGGTGTACGTCGTCTGCCTGTTCGGCTTCATCATCTGGGCCGGCCTGGTGATCTCCTGGGTGTTCTTCGGCGGCGTGAAGCCGCCGCTCGCCGGCTGAAGGAGGCATGCCATGAACCAACCCGCGACGAACGAAGCGATCAAGGCGCAACCGACCATCGGCGGCGAGATGCGGCGCATGCAGGCCGAGCCGCTGCTGCCGATCGAGAAGAAGCTCATCGGCTGGAGCCTCGGGCTCGGCATCGTCCTGCTCGTCGTGCTGTTCGCCGTGGCGAAGATGTTCGTGCCGGGCACGTAAGACCGATTCGCGCCGGCCGGGAGCGGATCGACGGCCTCGTCGTCTGCTCTCGCCACGCCGCGGCAGAATCCCGCCCGTTAGAGCCGGATCAAGCGCTTGCGTTGACGCGCGCCGGCGCGCGAACCGAGAATGCGTGACGAGAGCGGCCGCGCGGCCGGCGCGTTCCGTGACGGCCGCCGCGTTCGCGAGGGAGGCCCCAATGTCGCGAAGCATCCGTCGTGCGGCGCTCGCGCTCGCCGCGTGCCTGTGGTCCGTCCTGGCGCTCGCCGATCCCTTCCCGTCCCGATCCGTCCACTTCGTCGTGCCGTTCCCGCCGGGGGGAACGGCGGATCTCCTCGCGCGGGTGCTCGGCGAGCAGCTCGCCGAGTATTGGGGGCATCCCGTGGTCATCGAGAACAAGCCGGGTGCGGGCTCGATCGTCGCCACGCAGTACGTCCAGCGCGCTCCCGCCGACGGCTACACGGTGTTGCTGATGGCCCCGAGCTTCGTCGTGAACCCGATGCTCAGGCGCGAGGCCGGCTACGACGCGATGCGCGACTTCGTCCCGGTCACGCTCGCCGTGACCTCGCCGCTGGTGCTCGTGGTGAACCCCGCGACGCACGCGAGCTCGCTGAGCGAGCTGGGCCAGGTCACGCGCACGCATCCCGGCACCTCGAGCTTCGCGGCCGTGGGCCCGGGCACCACCCAGCAGATGATCGGCGAGATGCTGCGCCTGGACGCGAACGTGGACTGGGTCTATGCGCCCTACGCGGGCGGCGCGCCGGCGGTGACCGCGCTGCTCGGCAACCACGTGACCGCGGTCGTCGCGAACTATTCGGAGGTCTCCTCGCAGGTGCTCGGCGGGAAGTTGCGCGCGCTCGCGGTGGGCTCGCGCGAGCGCCTCGACACGATGAAGGACGTGCCGACCCTCGCGGAGCTCGGCTACGACACGGTCGACGGCACCATCTGGTTCGGCTTCGTGGCGCCCGCAGGGACTCCGAACCACGCGCTGCAGCGGCTCGCGAGCGATGTGAGCCGCGCGCTGCATGTGCCCGCCGTGCGCGAGAAGCTCGTGGCCCAGAGCCTGTTTCCCGCGAACAGCTCGCCGGAGCTCTTCGGCGCGTTCCTGCGCACGCAGGTGCAGAAATATGCCGCGATCATCCGGAAGGCCGAGATCCGCGCCGATTGACGCCGCGGGCACCGCGCGATGTGGGTTTCGCTCGATATTTCGGCGGCATCCGACGGGCGGCGGCGGGGTGGCGATGGGCGGAGCCGCGCCCGCCCACATGAACGCGCTACGATCCGGGGCATCGTGAGCCACTACCTCGTCAGTTGCCGAACGGTGGAGCTCGAACCGGGCAAGTTCCTGGTCACCGTGTTCGCCGTCCACGACGACGGCGCCGGCGCCGGCGTGCGCGAGGCCACGACGTCCGAGAGCCGGTTGTTCGAATCGGCCGAGCTCGCGCGCGCCGAAGCCCCGCGCATGATGGCCGCCATGCGCGAGCGCCTCGCGGCCGGCGGGCATCGCGTCCGCCTCGCCGATCCTTCGTAGCGTTTTTTCCCCGCGCCGCCGGAACGCGCGGCCCGCGCGGCGCATCCAATGCGCCCAGGCCATGAGGCGCCACCCGGCGCCGACGCCGTTCCAGGCCAACATGAGGCGCCCAGCGGGCGCCGACCCCGTCCCAGACCCAGAGGAGAGCGACATGAAGATTGCATCCCCGATCATCGCAGCGGCCCTGATGCTCGTCGTCCCGGCCGCATTCGCCCAGGGCGCGCCGAACGATGCGCAGATCGCGCACATCGTCGTCACCGCCAACCAGGTGGACATCGACGCCGGCAAGCTCGCCGAGAAGAAGGCGTCGAGCAAGGAAGTGAAGGCGTTCGGCAAGCAGATGGTCACCGACCACAGCGGCGTGAACAAGCAGGCGACCGCGCTCGTGAAGAAGCTGAAGGTGAAGCCGGAGGACAACCCGACCAGCCAGGCGCTCAAGAAGGGCGGCGAGGAGAACGTGAAGCAGCTCAAGACGCTCAAGGGCGCGGCGTTCGACAAGGCGTACGTGGACCACGAGGTCGATTACCACCAGCAGGTGCTCGACGCGATCGACAAGACGCTCCTGCCGAACGCGAAGAACGCCGAGCTCAAGGGCCTGATCGAGAAGGTGCGGCCGGCGATCGAGGCGCACCTCGAGCACGCGAAGATGCTGCAGTCCAAGCTCGGCAAGTAGCGCGATGGATCCGGACCGGGAAATGCGCGCCCGCGTGCGACGCACGGTTCGTCCCGGCGCGGTGATCGCGGCGCTCGCGGCCGCCGTCGCCGCGTCGGCCCCGGGCGCGTTCGCCGCCCCGAAGGCCGCGCACGTCGTCGCGATCGACGGCACGCGCTACGTGCCGGCCGAGCTGACGGTGAAGAAGGGCGAGACCGTGCGCTGGACCAACAAGGACCCGTTCCCGCACACGGTCACCGCCCACGGCGCATTCGATTCGAAGGAGATCGGCGCGGGCGGCTCGTGGTCGTGGGTCGCCCGCAAGCCCGGCCGCTATGACTACATCTGCACGCTGCATCCCAACATGAAGGGAACGGTCGTCGTGCAGTGAGAGGATGCCGCGCTCATCGCGGCCAGAGGTTCGCCTCGATGAGCGCCCGCGCGATCGACTCGCGCGGCGGGAAGTCGGGCAGGGGATCGCCGGGCCCGAACCAGCGCGCCTCCGCGATCTCCGTGGTATCGCACACGATGTCGCCGCCGGCGTATTCCGCGGTGAACGCGAGCATGAGCGAGCCGGGAAACGGCCACGACTGGCTCGTGAAGTAGCGCAGGTCCTTCACCTGCACGCCCACTTCCTCGCGCACCTCGCGGTGGATCGCGTCCTCGACCGTCTCGCCCGCCTCGAGGAACCCGGCGAAGGTGGTGAAGCGTCCGGGCGGCGCGTCCACGCGGTGGCCGAGCAGCACTTGCGGGCCGCGCTTCACGAGCACCATCATCGCCGGCGAGATGCGCGGATAGGCGACGTGGCCGCAGGCGCATTTCATCGCGCGCTCGCCGTCCGCGCGTTGCATCGGACGCGCGCACACACCGCAGAACTGGTGGCTGCGCGCCCAGTCCGCGAGCTGGAACGCGCGGCCGGCGAGCGCGAGCGTGGCCTCGTCGATACGCCCGAACACCGTACGCAGCCCCTTGAAGACGTGACCCGCAGGCGCGGCGGCGTCCTCCGGAAGCCACGCCGTGCGCCAGTACGTGTCGTCGTAGAGTCCCACCGGCAGCATGCGGTGCGGATCGAGGCCGAGCGAGGCGACGACACTTTCGTCGGCGAGGCCGAGATCCGTGTCGCGCAGCAGCGCGTGCGGGCCGCGGAACGCGACCGTGCGCACCCGCGGCGCGTCGACCGGGGCGAGGAGCGGCTGGAAGGAGGGCGGCGTGACGAGCAAGCCGCGATTCTATAACGTCCCCGCGCCCGCCTCGCGCGAAGGCGCCCGCGCATACACGGCTTCCGGCAGGTACAGCTCGCCCCACGGCACGCGCGCGCCGTCGATGAAGTCCTTGATCGCGAGCCCCGCGAGCGTCGCGCGCGTGAGCGCCGTGCCCCAGCCGCGCGTGGCCACGTACGCGCTTTCGGAATCGCATTCGCCGTGCGCCGCGAAGGCGAACACGTCGAGGCCTTGCGCGACCTCGCCGGTGAAGCGCTCGACGACCTCGCCCGCGCGCGGGAAGCGCTCGCGCGCCCAGGCCTCGAGCGCGACGTAGCGGTACGCGGTGTGATCGTCGTCCTCGCTCGCGGGATCCTCGCCGCCGACCAGCAGCACCTCGCCCGCGCCCGAGCCGTGCGAGCGCACGCGCACCCAGCGCTCGGCATCGCCGCACTCCCAGTAGAGCGCGTGGGGAACGGAGCCGCGCGCGATGCGCATTCCCACCACGTGCGCGATGTGCGGCGCGCACGGCGCGTCGAGCCTGCCGTCCGCACGCACCGGATGCGAGGCGATGAGCGTCTGCGCCTCGATGCGCGGACCGGTCGTCGTGACGACCGTGGTGCGCGTGCCCGGCTCGATCGCGCGGGTCGCGGTGCCGTCGTGGATGCGCCCGCCCTCGCGGCGGATCGCGCCCGCGAGGCCGGCGAGCAGCTTGGTCGGATGCAGCTGCGCCTGTCCGGCGTAGCGCACGCAGGGTCCCCACGAAGCGCCATCGATCGGCGCGCGCGCGAGGAGCTCGACGCCGGCCACGCCCGCACGGCGCGCCGCCGCGTACTCGCGCTCCGCCAGGCTCGCCGGATCGTGCGGCGCGGCGACGAAGTAGCCGTCGAGTCGCTCGAACTCGCAAGCGATGCGCTCGCGCCGCACGATCGCTTCGAGCGCGTCGATCGCGGCAGCGTATCCGTGCGCCGCGGTGCGCGCGGCGTCCTCGCCCTTTTCCGCCTCGAGGCGCGAGTAGGGCTGCTCGACCAGGCTCGCGAGGTGCGCCGCCTCGAGCCGCGCGCCCGCCGTCGAGCGCTCGTCGTCGAGCACGATCACGGACCGGCCTTCGCGCGCGAGCAGATACCCGGCGATCATGCCCGCGAGCCCCGTGCCCACGATGCAGACGTCGGCGCGGACGTCGTCGCGCAAGGGCGTTGCGCGCAACGGATCGACGCGGGAACGGGAGGGTGCGACGCGGCCAGCCACGATCATGGAACGAATCCTCGCGAGAGAAGCGTGAACCGTCGTCGACGCAACGTTCGTGCCCTTCCTTTCCCCGAGCGGAAAGCGCCTGTCGGTCAGGGAGTAAGCGGCCCGTCGGACGGCGCGAAGGCTGCTTGCCGGGAAACTCTTACCGCGGCGCCCGCAATTTGTTCCCCGACGCCGGTGGCGACGCGCGGCGCCCGGCCGAACTCGCCCGGCGGGCCCCGGTCAGAAAGCCTCTTTACGAACCGCGCGGCGCGGGGCAGCATCACGGCCGCGTGACCTATGACGGCGAAAGGAGCGGCAGCATGGCGGCAAGGCGGGTGGCGGTGCTCGTGGGAAGCCTGCGGCGCGATGCGTTCACGCGCCGGCTGGCCGAAGCGCTGAAGGCGATGCAGCCCGCCGGCCTCGACCTGCAGATCGTGGAGATCCGCGACCTGCCGTTGTACGACCAGGATCTCGAGTCCTCGCCGCCGGCCGCGTGGGTCGCGTTCCGCGATCGCGTGCGACCGATGGACGCCGTGATCTTTGTGACGCCCGAGTACAACCGCTCGATTCCCGGCGCGCTCAAGAACGCGATCGACGTGGGCTCGCGTCCCTACGGCAAGAGCGTGTGGTCCGGCAAGCCGTGCGGCGTGGTGAGCGCCTCGCCCGGCGCGATCGGCGGCTTCGGCGCGAACCACCACCTGCGCCAATGCCTCGTGTTCCTCGACATGCCCGTGCTGCAGCAACCGGAGATGTACGTGAACGGCGTGGACAAGCTGGTCGAGCCCGGCGGCAAGGTCACGGGCGATGCGGGCCGCCAGCTGCTCGAGCGCTTCCTCGCGGCATTCGCGGCATGGGTCGAGAAGAACCTCGCGGGACGCTGACGTGAAGAGCAAGGCGCTGCGCTTCGCCCGCGGCTTCCGCGTCGTCATGGACAACGGCCGCGCGCAGGCCGCGGAGATGGTGATCCCGCCGGGCGACGCCGAGGGCGATCCGCACAACCGCCATCGCGGCGCCGACCAGTGGCTGTTCGTGACCGACGGCACCGGCGTCGCGACGGTGAACGGTCGCCGCATCGCGCTGAAGGCCGGGACGCTGCTGCTCATCGAGCGCGGTGACGAGCACGAGGTGCGCAACACCGGACGCAAGCCGCTCACGACGCTGAACCTCTACGTCCCGCCCGCCTACGACGCCGAGGGCGACGAGCTGCCGCGCGGCCGGCGCTGACGTGTCCGAGGGCGCCGATTCGACGCGCGCGGTCGTGGTCGCGCTCGCGGCGAACGCGGCGATCGCCGCCACCAAGTACGCCGCCGCCTTCTTCACCGGCTCGTCCGCGATGCTCGCCGAGGCGGTGCATTCCACGGCCGACTGCGGCAACCAGCTCCTGTTGCTCCTCGGCATGCGCCGCGCGCGCCGCCCGCCGAACACCGAGTACCCGCTCGGCTTCGGCAAGGAGATCTACTTCTGGTCGTTCGTGGTCGCGATCATGCTCTTCAGCGTCGGTGGGCTCTTCTCGATCTACGAGGGCGCGCACAAGCTCGCCGAGCCCAGGCCGCTCGCGGCGCCGCTACTCGCACTCGGCGTGCTCGCCTTCGGCATCGCCATGGAGGGCTTGTCGATGGCGGGCTGCCTGCGCGAGGTGAACAAGGTGCGGGCCGGCCGCACGTTGTGGCAGTGGTTCCGCGGCACGCGCAACTCCGAGCTCGTGGTCGTGTTCGGGGAGGACCTCGCGGCGCTCTTCGGCCTCGCGCTCGCGTTCGCCGCGGTGCTCGCGACGTGGCTCACCGGCGACGGGCTCTACGACGCGCTCGGCACGATCGCGATCGGCGCGCTGCTGGTGGCCGTCGCGTCGATGGTGGGCATCGAGGTGAAGGCGCTCCTCGTGGGGCAGGGCGTGGAGGCCCCGGTGCGGCGCGCGATGATCGAGTTCCTCGAAGCGGATCCGGCGGTCGAAAAGATCCTCGACCTGCTCACGCTGCACATGGGCCCCGACGTGATGGTCGCGGTCAAGGCGCGCATGCACGAGCAGGCGAGCCAGGAAGTCCTCGTCGACGAGATCAACCGCGTGGAGGCCGCGCTCAAACAGCGCTTCCCCGCGGTGCAGTGGGTCTTCTTCGAGCCGGACCACGTCGCATAGCACTGTAGGAATCGTCCGACGCGAAAATGCGCAATTGTTTCCGTTGCGCGCGACAACGCCCGTGGCAAAATCGCGCGCCATGGGGTACGGAACCAACATGCGATACGACCGTCCACGCACATTGGCCCGCCAAGAGGGCGCCGCGCCGCGACAGAGATCAGGAAACGAATGGATTCAGTGAACACGGCCTCCGAGGCGTCGGAGCGCTTGCGATATGAAGAGGTGTCCGCCACGGGCGTGCCGGGCCTCGACGATATCCTCTATGGCGGACTGACGCCCTACCGCCTCTACCTCATCGAAGGCGTGCCCGGCTCCGGCAAGACCACGCTCGCGCTTCAGTACCTGCTCGAGGGCGCGCGCCACGGCGAGCCGGTGCTCTACGTGACGCTCTCCGAGACCGAGGAAGAGCTGCGCTCGATGGCGGAGTCCCACGGCTGGGACACGCGCGGCGTGATGATCCGCGAGCTCGTGCCCCCCGAGGAGACGCTGCAGCCGGCGGAGCAGTACACGATGTTCCACCCGGCCGAGGTCGAGCTTTCCGAGACCACGCGCACGATCCTCGCCGACGTGGAGCGGCTCAAGCCCGCACGCGTCGTTTTCGACTCGCTCTCGGAGCTGCGGCTGCTCGCCGGCGACCCGCTGCGCTATCGACGCCAGCTGCTCGCGCTCAAGCAGTTCTTCCGCGGCCGGCGCTGCACCGTGCTGCTGCTCGACGACCTCACCAGCGCGGGTCGCGACCTGCAGGTGCAGAGCATCGCGCACGGCGTGCTGCTCCTCGAGCAGCTCACGCCCGAGTACGGAAGCGACCGCCGGCGGCTGCGCGTGCTCAAGCACCGCGGGCGGCGCTTCCGCGGGGGCTACCACGATTACCTCATCCAGCGGGGCGGCCTCGCCGTGTACCCGCGCCTGGTCGCGGCCGAGCATCGCCGCGAGTCGGTCGAGGACAAATTCCCCAGCGGCGTCGAGAGCCTAGACCGGCTTCTCGGCGGCGGCATCGAGCGCGGCACGAGCACGCTGATCGTCGGCGCGGCCGGCACCGGCAAGTCGACGCTCGCGGCGCAGTTCGTCACGGCGGGCGCCGTGCGCGGCGAACGCGGCGCGATGTTCATCTTCGACGAGAGCCTGCACACGCTGCTCTCGCGCATGGACGGGATGGGAGTGCCGTTGCGCCGCCACTACGAGGATGGCAGCGTCACCATCCGCCAGGTCGACCCGGCGGAGCTCACGCCCGGCGAGTTCGCGCACCAGCTGCGCCGCGAGGTGGAGGAGTGCGGCGCCACCTCGGTCGTGATCGACAGCCTGAACGGCTACCTGAACGCGATGCCCGGCGAGCGTTTCCTCACGACGCACCTGCACGAGCTGCTCATGTACCTGGGCGAGAAGAACGTCGCGACGCTGCTGATCGGCGCCTATCACGGCGTGATCGGCACGCAGATGGCCGCGCCCGTCGACGCGAGCTACCTCGCCGACGCGGTCATCATGCTGCGCTACTATGAGCTGCGGGGCGAGGTGCACCAGTCGATTTCGGTGATGAAGAAACGCGGCGGCGCGCACGAGCGCACGATCCGCGAGTTCTGCCTGGATGACGGCGGCGTCTCCCTCGGCGAGCCGCTGCGCGATTTCCGCGGCGTGCTCACCGGCGTTCCCGTGCTCAACGCGATCCCGGAATCCGAGGTCCCGAGGACCAGGCGCAAGTGATCGACGCGGCCCAGGTCCTGCTCGAGCGGCGCCTGCTCGTCCTTGCGCCGACCGGGCGGGACGCGCCGCTCACGCGCACGGTGCTCGCCGAATCGGGCATCCGCTGCGCGCTCTGCGCCGACCTGCTGCAGCTCGTCGACGAGGTCGGCCGCGGCGCCGGCGCGGTGCTCGTCTCGGAGGAGGCGGTCGCGGACGTCGCGCAGCTGCGCTATCTCGGCGAGCGCCTCGCGCGCCAGCCGACGTGGTCCGACCTTCCGATCCTGCTGCTCGCCCACCCCGGCGCCGATTCTCCGGCCGTGCGCCAGACGGTGCGCGCGCTCGGCAACGTGACCCTGCTCGAACGCCCGGTGCGCGTGGCCGCGCTGCTCACCGCCGTGCAGACGGCGCTGCGCGCGCGCCAGCGCCAGTACAACGCACGCGAGCACCTGACCGACCTCGACCACATCGCCAAGGCGCTGCGGGAGAGCGAGGGGCGCCTGCAGGCGCTGTTCGCGAATGCCGCGGTGGGCATCGCCGAGCTCGACGCGCAGGGCCGCTTCACGCTCGCGAACGATTCGCTCTGCCGGCTGCTCGGCGCGCAGCGCGAGGTGTGGCTCGGCCGTCGGCTCGTCGACGTCGCGCACGCGGAGGACCGCGCCGACATCGCGAGCTTCGTCACGCGCCTGCTCGGGGGCGGGTTCGACACCTTCGTGGCCGAGCGCCGCTTCGTGCGCCACGACGGCGAGACCATCTGGGTGAAGATCGCGCTGTCGGTCGCGCACACCGACGAGCGCGGCCTGCACGGCGTGGCGGTGATCGAGGACGTGACCGAGCGCAAGCTCGCGGAGGACGACCTGCGCGAGGCCGACCGGCGCAAGGACGAGTTCCTCGCCACGCTCGCCCACGAGCTGCGCAACCCGCTCGCGCCGATCCGCAACTCGCTGCACATCTTCCGCATGGCGGGCATCCGCGACGCGACCGTCGGGCGCGTCGTCGACATGATGGAGCGCCAGGTCGCGCACATGGTGCGGATGGTCGACGACCTGCTCGAGGTCTCGCGCATCAGCCGCGGAAAGATCGAGCTGCGCAAGCAGCGCGTCGAGCTCGCGAGCGTGCTGCGCAACGCCGTGGACACGAGCCTGCCGCTCATCGAGGCCGCGCGCCACAAGCTCTGCGTCGACATACCGCACGAGCCGATGATGCTCGATGCCGACCCCGTGCGCCTCGCCCAGGTGTTCGCGAACCTGCTCAACAACTCGGCGAAGTACACGAAGGAGGGCGGCGAGATCCGCGTGAAGGTCACGGCCGAGGACGGGGTGGCCGTCGTTTGCGTCGCCGACAACGGCGAGGGCATCCCCCCCGCGATGCTCACCCGCGTGTTCAACATGTTCACGCAGCTCAACACCGGCGCGCGCGCCCAGGGCGGCCTCGGCATCGGCCTCACGCTCGCCAAGACGCTCGTGCACATGCACGGCGGCAGCATCGAGGCGTTCAGCGAGGGACCGGGCAAGGGTTGCGAATTGCGCGTGCGCCTGCCGCTCGCCGTGGCCGAGGTGGACGCCGAGGCCGCGCCCCAGGCGCCCGCGGTGGCGGCGGCCGAGCCGCGGCTGCGCCGCGTGCTCGTGGTCGACGACAACCACGATGCGGCCGACAGCCTGGGCGTGCTGCTGGAATTTCTCGGCGCGGAGGTGAAGGTGGTGCACGACGGCCGCGCCGCGCTCGAAGCGATGAAGAGCTTCCGGCCCGCCGTCGTGCTGCTCGACCTCGGCATGCCGGGCATGAACGGCCTCGAGGTCGCGCGCCGCATGCGCGAGGATCCCGACGCGAAGCCGATGACGCTCGTCGCGCTCACCGGCTGGGGCCAGCGCGAGGATCGGCGCCGCACCCGCGAGGCGGGATTCGACTACCATCTGGTGAAGCCCGCCGACGTAGGAACCCTGCAATCGATCCTGACGCTGCGCCGCATCGACGAGGCGCACCTCGTGAGGCACTGAGCCTCGACCCGGCGGCGATCCAGGACGCCGCGCGGCGCATCGCGCCCTGGATACGCCGCACGCCGGTCGTCGAGGTCGACGGCGCCGATTTCGGCGTGCCCGGGGTGCGGCTCGCGTTCAAGCTCGAGTTCCTGCAGCACGCCGGATCGTTCAAGACGCGGGGCGCGTTCAACAACCTGCTCTCGCGCGCGATCCCCGCGGCGGGCGTGGTCGCCGCCTCCGGCGGCAATCACGGCGCGGCGGTCGCGTACGCGGCGATGAAGCGCGCGGTGCCCGCGACCATCTTCGTGCCCGGCGTGGCCTCCGCCGCGAAGCTCGAGCAGATCCGCGGCTACGGCGCGCGCCTCGAGATCGTGGGCGAGCGCTACGCGGATGCGCTCGCCGCGAGCGAGCGCTTCGTCGAGCGCGCGGGCGCGGCGCCGATCCACGCCTTCGACCAGCTCGAGACGCTCACGGGACAGGGCACGGTCGCGCTCGAGTTCGAGGAGCAGGCGCCGCGGCTCGACGCGCTGCTCGTCGCCGTCGGCGGTGGCGGGCTCATCGGCGGCATGGCCGCATGGTACGAGGGACGCGTGCCGTTGATCGGCGTGGAGCCCGAAGCGGCGCCCACGCTCACGCGCGCGCTCGAGGCGGGCGAGCCGGTGGACGCGCCCGCGGGCGGCATCGCGGCCGATTCGCTCGCGCCGCGCCAGGTCGGCCGTCTCATGTTCCCGCTCGCCCAGCGCTTCATCGAGCGCGCGGTGCTCGTGGCGGACGACGCGATCGTCGCCGCGCAGCAGGCGTTGTGGAGGACGCTGCGCCTCGCGGTCGAGCCGGGCGGGGCGGCGGCGCTCGCCGCATTGCTGTCCGGCGCGTGGCGGCCGCGCGAAGGAACGACCGTGGGCGTGCTCCTGTGCGGGGCGAACACCACCGCGGTAAAGCTCTAGGAGACGAACATCCCGATCGCCGCCGCCGCCATGAGCGCGGCCGCGATCCAGCCGAGCGCGTTCGCGAGCCGGCCGTTCACGTGCTCGCCCATCACCTTGCGGTTGTTCGAGACGAAGAGCAGCAGCACGATCAGCGGCGGCGACAGCACGCCGTTGATCACGGCGGTCCAGAACAGCGCCCGGATCGGGTTCACGCCGGCATAGTCGAGCGCCACGCCGACCAGCGTCGAGACCGCGATCACGGCATAGAAGCGGATGGCCCGGCGCGGCTTGCGATCGAGCCCGTACTTCCACCCGAACGTTTCGGCGACCGCGTATGCCGAGGACCCGGTGAGCACGGGGACGGCGAGGAAACCCGCGCCGATGAGGCCGATCGCGAAGAGCCAGGTGGCGCCGTCGCCGGCCAGCGGGCGCAGCGCCTCGGCCGCTTCGGCCGCGGACTCGATGTGCGTGTTGCCGGACGCGTGCAGCGTGGCCGCGCACGCCAGGATGACGAAGTAGGCCACGATGTTGGAGAAGAACATGCCGATCGCGGTGTCCCACTTCGCATGGTTGAGCTCCGCGGCCGTGGCGCCGCGGCGCTTCGCGACCGAGGTGCGACCCTGGCTCACTTCCTCCTCGACCACCTGGCTTGCCTGCCAGAAGAAGAGGTAGGGCGAGATGGTCGTGCCGAGGATCGCGACCAGCGTGGTGAGGTAGTCCTTGTTCCACTCGATCGACGGCAGGATCGTCGCCCTCAGCGTCTCGGCCCAGTGCGGATGCGCGAGGAGGGATGCGCCGATATAGGCGAAGAGCGAGATCGTGAGCCACTTGAAGACGTTCGCGATGAGCCGGTAGTTGCCCCACACCTGCAGGGCCACGAGGCCGGCGGCGATCGGCACGATGAGCCAGCCGATCGGGATGGGGACCAGCAGGTTGATCGCCGCGCCGATGGCCGCGATATCGGTGCCGGCGTTGATGGTATTGGCGATGAGCAGCGCCACGATCGCGGGATAGAGCACCGCGCGCGGATAGTGCTGGCGCAGCACGCCGGCGAGCCCGCGCCCGCTCACCATGCCGACCTTCGCGCAGATGAACTGCACCGCGATCATCAGGGGCAGCGTCACGAGCGCGGTCCAGAGGGTCGAGTAACCGAGGGCCGCGCCCGCCGTGGAATAGGTCGCGATGCCCGACGGATCGTCGTCGGAGGCGCCGGTGATGAGGCCGGGCCCGAGCAGCCCGAAGAAGCGGCGCAGCGGCCCGCGCGCGCGTGCGAACTCGCGCGACGGCGATTCGGACATCGGCTCGTGGTGCGGCAGCACGCCGCGCGTTCGTCCGTTTTCGACGTTCTCGTCCTCGGTGCGGCGGCGGCGGGCAGGGGTCGACATGGCGCGGTCCGTCAGGGCGTTGCCCGGAAGACAGCAGCGTGTCGAGGCCCGTTCCGGCGCCGGCTGCGGTTCGCGCTGTAGGAAACGAGCACCCCGGCGTAGGAGAGCGCGCTGCCAGCGTCTCAGAGCTGCAGGTGGAAGATCGAGATGATCTTCTCGAACGCCTTCTCGTGCCAGGGACGGTTCGCCCACTCTTCGTACGTGACGCGGTGCGAACGCGCCAGATCGGCCGCGAAGTCCGCTTCCTGGCGCGCGGCGAACGCCCGGTCGAGCACGTCGAGATTCGCCTCGTCGTTCAGGCGGAACGAGCGGCCGTCGAAATTGGTCGAGCCGACCGAGGCCCAGAGGCCGTCGACCACCATCACCTTGCAGTGATAGAGCGTCGGCTCGTACTCGTAGACCTCGCCGCCCGCGCGCAGCACGCGCCCCCACAGCGCGCGCGAGGCGCTGCGCACGCTCTCGGCGTCGGTATGCCGGCCGGGCAGGATGAGGCGCACGTGCACGCCGCGCTTCATCGCCTCCTCGAGCTGGCGCATGGTGACCTCGTCGGGAACGAAGTACGCCATGGCGAGATCGATCGAGCGCGTGGCCGCGGCGATCGACAGCATGTACATGAGGCGCATGCTGTCGGCGCCCCCCTCGGGCGAGCTGCGGAACACCTGCGCGTACTCGTCGCCCGCCCGCGCGATCGCGGGGAAGTAGGCGTCGCCCTCGAGCACGCGGCCGGTGACCTTCGTCCAGTTGTCCGCGAACGCCGCCTGCATCTGCGCGACCGCGGGGCCTTGCATGCGGAAATGGGTGTCGCGCCAGTGGTCGGGATCCTGCGCGTGGCCGCTCCATTCGTCGGCGATGCCCACGCCGCCGGTGAATCCGACGCGGCCATCGACCACGAGCAGCTTGCGGTGCGTGCGGTTGTTCAGGCGGTCGAGGTCGTACCAGCGCAGCGGGTGGAACTTCTCGATCTCGACGCCCGCGCTCTTCATGAGCGCGAGCTGCCCCGGGTCGGCCTTCTGGCTGCCGAGCCAGTCGAGGAGCACGTGCACCTTCACGCCGGCACGCGCGCGCTCCGCGAGCGCCCCGGCGAACTCGGCGCCGACCTTGCCGCTCCAGTAGATGTAGGTTTCGAACGTGATCGTGCGCCTCGCCGAGCGGATCGCCGCGAGCATCGCGGGAAAGATCTGGTCGCCGTTCAGGAGCGTGTCCACGCGGTTGCCGGGCACGAGCGCGGGACCGAGCAGGACGTCCACGCCGCGCGCGAACTGCGGGTCGTCGACGCCGTACGCGTGCGCGATCGGCTGCGTGATCATCTTCTCGCCGCCGCCGAAGTAGTTCAGCACCAGCAGCGTCACGGCGATCGTGACGAGGACCGCCGCGCCGATGCGCAGGGCCAGGGAGCGGCGGCTCAATCGCATCGGCGCCTCAGCGCAGCAGCATGACGACGCCGTCAGCGAGGTAGAAGCAGCCGAGGCTCACCACGGTCCAGCGCGTCCAGGCGCGGAACGACGCTTCGGTCCAGCGCTCGAGGAAGCGCCCGGAGAGCGTCGTGCCGCCGATGGCGAGCAGCACCATGATCGCGCCGACCCACGCGGGCACGGCCCCGCCGGTGAGCGAGGCGATCGTGCCGAAGTAGACGATCTTCATGACGTGGCTGAAGGTCTGCGTCATCGCCTTGGTCGCGACCACCTGCTTGCGCAGCATCCTGGAGCGCACGAAGAAGATCGCGAGGATCGGCCCGGAGACGCCGGTGGTGAGCGAGATCGCGCCGCACACCAGGCCGCACAGCGTCGACTGGCCGCGGCGCTCGACGTTCAGGTGCACGCCTTCGGGCAGCCACAAGGTGATGAACGGCGTGAGGCCCATGAGGATGAGCGCGACCGGCTTGCTCACGACCAGGCGCACCGCGGCGAAGATCGCGAGCGCGGCGAGCGCGCCGTAGACGTAGCCGCGGAAGACGCGCCAGTCCACGTCGTTGCGCCACATGAAGGCGCGCCAGCCGTTGGAGGCGAGCTGCGTGATCCCGTGCAGCATCATCGCGGCGGGCACCGGCATGAATGCGAGCAGCACGCCCATGAGGATCATGCCGCCGGCCATCCCCAGGATGCCGGAGATGAACGACGTCACGACGACGGAGGCCGCGAGGACCGAGAGGACGAGGAGCGAGGGCATGGTTCGGGCGCCCGCCATTCTACCGGCGGAGCGCCGCGTTCGTTATGCGGCGGCGCTTCAGCGATAGAACAGGTCCACGAGTCCCATGCCGGTGATCGGGACGTAGGTGACCATGAGGAGCACGGCGAGGAGCACGAGGATGAACCAGACGTTCACGCGCGTGACTTCCCACACCGTCGACTTCGCGATCGAGCAGGCGACCATGAGCACGGAAGCCACCGGCGGGGTCTGCTGGCCGATGCCGAGGTTCACCGTGACGATGAGCCCGAAGTGCACCGGGTCGATGCCGGCCGCCTTCACGAGCGGCATCACCACCGGCACCACCAGGATGATCGCGGCGGCCGAATGCAGGAAGCAGCCGAGGATCAGGAAGAGCACGTTCAGGATCGCGAGCACGGCCCACTTGTTCGTCGTGATGTCCGTGACCGCCTGCGCCAGGTGCTGCGGCGCCTGCGTCTCGCTCAGGTACGCGCCGAGGAGCGCGGAGCTCGCGACCAGCAGCATCACGACGGCGGTCTGCTGCCCGCCCTCGATCATCGCGCGCTTGAGCTCCCGGACATCGAGCTCGCGGTAGACCACGAGGCCGATGAAGAGCGCGGCGAGCACGGCGAGCGCCGCGCCCTCGGTGGCGGTGACCACGCCGCCGAAGATCGCGCCGAGGATGATCATCGGCAGCGTGAACGCCCAGATGGCCTCGCGGAACGTCGCACGCACCCGCTTCCACTGGAACCGCTCCTCGACCGGCAGGTTGTAGCGGCGCGCGAACCAGTGCGCCATGCCCATGAGGCCGAGCCCGCCCAGCACGCCCGGCACGATGCCGGCCACGAAGAGCTGCACCACCGAGGTCTCGGCGATCACCGCGTAGAGGATCATCGGGATCGAGGGCGGGATGATCACCGCGAGCGTCGCCGCGGACGAGATCACCGCGGCGGCGAGCGGCGCCGGATAGCCCTTGCTCTTCATCGCGGGGATCAGGATCGAGCCCAGCGCGGACACGTCCGCGACGGCGGAGCCCGAGATCTCGGCGAAGAACATCGAGGCGCCGATCGAGACCATCGCGAGCCCGCCGCGGAAGAAGCCGAGGATCGCGCTCGCGAACGCGATCAGGCGCCGCGAGATGCCCGACGCGTTCATGATCGCGCCGGCCAGGATGAAGAGCGGGATGGCGATGAGCGGGAAGTTGGTCGCGCCGTTGTAGAGCTCGATCGGCAGGTTCGGCATCGACTCGAAGCCGTGCGAGATCACCATCGCGACGACCGCCGCGATGCCGAGCGCGACCGCGATCGGCACGTCGATCACGACGAGGGCGAGGATGCCGGCGAACAGGACGAGGATCTGCATTATTGCGACGCTCCCCCGGTGATCTCCACGGGACCGGCGGGCGCGCCGTGCGCGGCCCCGGCCTTCGGGCGCCGCGACGCCTCGATCACCACGGGCAGCGTCACGATCTCGGCGATCACGATGAGCACCGCGCTGATCGGCACCACCGATTGCGTCCAGGCGATGGGAATCTCCGGAATGCTCACCAGATGGTCGCTCTCCAGCACGCCGAGGATCGAGTAGCCGTACCAGCCCATGAGCAGGAAGAACGCGATCGTGAGGACCTGGGCGACCGTGCGGATCGCCACGCGGGCGCGCGGCGGAGCGATGTCGACCAACTCCGGACAACCGATGTGCGCGCGCTTCACCGAGGCGAGGGCCGAGCCGTAGAACGTGAGCCACGCGAGCAGGATCGACGCGACCTCGTCGTACCAGACGAGCGAAACGCCGACCGTGCGGAAGATCACTCCGGTCATCACCTCGAGGAAGAGGATCGCCATGAGGGCGATGACCACCCACTCCAGCACGCGGCCGTAGCCGGCGCGGAACTTTTCGAGCGTCATGCGGGCTCCGTTACTTGCCGAGCTCGATGGCGCGGTCGATCACTTCCTTCGCGCCGGGGACCGCCTTCGCGAACTCGTCGTAAACCGGCTTCGACGCCTTGATGAACGCGTCCTTGTCCACCTCGTTCACCTGGATGCCGGACTTGCGCATCTTCACGAGCAGCTCGTGGTCCTCCTTCGCGCCCTCGTCGCGCGCCCACTCCTCGGTGTCCCGCGCGGCCTGCTCGAGCGTCTTCTGCGCGTCGGCCGGAAGCGTCGCGAACTTGCGCGCGCCGACCACGAGGTAGGAAGGCGTATAGACGTGCCCCGTCATCGACAGGTACTTCTGCACCTCGTAGAACTTGGCGCTGTCGATCTGCGCAAGCGGGTTCTCCTGGCCGTCCATGACGCCGGTCTGCAGCGCGGTGAACACCTCGGAGAACTTCATCGGGCTCGGGTTCGCGCCGTAGGCCTGGAACATCTTCACGCGCCACTTGCCCTCGGGCACGCGCAGCTTGATGCCCTTCAGGTCGGAGGGCATGCGGATCGGGTGCACGTTGTTCGTGATCTGCCGGAAGCCGTTCTCCCACACCCCGAGCACCTTGTAGCCCACCTTCTCGGCCGAGGGCTCGATCTTCGTCCAGAAGATGTCGTCCTCGATCTTCTTCATGTGCCCGCGGTTCTTGACCAGGTAGGGCATCTCGAAGACGCCGAACATGTCCGCGACCGACGACATCACCGTCGAGGGCTCGACCATGTCGATGGTGCCGAGCTTGAGCTTCTGCAGCATCTCCTTGTCGCCGCCGAGCGCGCTCGAGCCGTAGATCACGATCCTGTACTTGCCCGCGAGCTTCGCGTTGGCGAGCTGGGCGAAGTGCTGCGCCTGCTTCTCGATGAGGGAACCGGGCTCGCCCACGTGGCCGAGCTTCAGCTCGGTCTGCGCGAGGGCGGGAAGGGCGGCGATGGCGAAAGACGCGGCGAGCGCGCCCAAGGCGATGCGGCGTTGCATGGACTCCTCCGGAGTTGGTCTGATAGCGCTACCGTTTTGTCCCGCTAGTCTAAAACGCGAACGCGCATTCCGTCGAATTGCGATATATCGTCGCGTGCGACGGCCCGTATAGAATCGCGTTTCCGCCCCGAGGAACACCGCTTGGCCGCCGCCTCTCCCGCCCTCACCGCCGACCTGCGCCGCGACGCCGCGGTGATCTCGCTCGTGGGCTTCGCCCACGGCACGTCGCATTTCTTCCACTTCGTGATGCCCACGCTCTTCCCGTGGCTGATGGCGGCGTTCTCGCTCTCGTTCACGCAGGTGGGCTTCGCCATGACGGTGTTCTTCGTGGTCTCGGGCGTGGGCCAGTCGCTCGGCGGCTTCGCCGTGGACCGCTTCGGTCCCTTGCGCGTGCTGTCCGCGGGCGTGGGGCTGCTGGCCGCCGGCGCCTTCGCGCTCGCCGCCGCGCAGAACCATGCGATGCTGCTCGCGGCCGCCGCGATCGCGGGCGCCGGCAACAGCGTCTTCCATCCCGCCGACTTCTCGCTGCTCAACCGGCGCGTATCGGTCACGCGGCTCGGCCACGCCTTCTCCGTTCACAACGTCGTCGGCACGCTGGGATGGGCTGCGACGCCCGTGTTCGTCCTCACGGTCGCGCACGCATTCGGCTGGCGCGTCGCGGCGGCGGGCGCTGGATGCGTGAGCCTGCTCGCGCTCGGCTTTCTCTTCGCCAACCGGCGCCTGCTCGACGATCGCGCGAGCCGCGCGCTGGAGACGGCGGCGGCGACGCGCAAGGCGGGTTCGTTCGCTTTCCTGCGCGTGGGCGTGGTCTGGATGTGCTTCGCCTTTTTCTTCCTTTCGGTCATGGCGTTCGGCGGCCTGCAGAATTTCGCGCCGATCGTGCTGCAGCACAGCTTCGGCATTGCGTTCGCCGTGGCGACGACCGGGCTCACCGCCTACCTGCTCGGCAGCGCGGCGGGCACGATGACCGGCGGATTCTTCGCCTCGCGCGGCGAGCACCAGGAGCGGCTCGTCGCGGCGGCCCTGGCGCTTGCGGCGCTGTGCGCGCTGGTGCTCGCCCTCGGGCTCGCGCCCGGCACGTCGGTCGTGATCGCGATGGCCGTGATGGGATTCTGCGTCGGCTTCTCGAGCCCGTCGCGCGACCTGCTCGTGCGGCGCGCGGCCACGAGCACTTTCGGCGCTTCGGCGTACGGCCGCATCTACGGCTTCGTCTACTCGGGCATCGACAGCGGGCTCGCCGTCGCCCCGCTCGTGTTCGGACCGTTCATGGACGCCGGCCGCTACACGGCGGTGCTCTGGGGCGTGGTCGTGCTGCAGTCGCTCGCGATCGTCACCGCGCTCACGGTCGGTTCGCGCTCCCGCTCGCGCTGAGCGTGAGCGGCTCGAGGGCCGGCGCATCGCGCACGCGCGCATGGCGCAGGAACGGGCGTTCCACGAGGCGCCATGACAGCCATGCGACCGCGAGCACGAGCGCGATGAACGCGGGGAAGGCGAGCGCCGTGCGCACCGGGAACGCCAGGTCGAGGAGCGCGAGCAGCGGCAGGTGGTAAAGGTACGCCGAGTAGCTGACGCGTCCGGCAAGAGCGAGCGGTCCCGCGCCGAGCAGCCGGCTCGGTCGCCCGTGCGCGCTCGCGGCGACGAAGAGCAGGGCGGCGAGCGCGAGCATCGCGAGCACCGGCGCGTTTTCCCCGCCGTAGACGAGCGCCAGAGCGAGGAGCGCGAGCGCGGCGAACGCGCTCGCACCGGGCACCCACGCTCGTGGCGCGATTCCACGTTCACGCCCATGCAGCCATGCGCGACCGAGCACGATGCCGAGCGCAAAGTGCGCGGCGTATGCCGGGAGCTGCATCGCCAAAAGCCGTCGCACCACCTCCTCGGGCCATCCCCAATGACGGCCGAGCGCGAGCTCGAGCGCCACGAGCGCGTGCAGGTCATGACGCGCGCCCCAGTGCCACGCGCCGGCGAGGACGAACGCGGCGACGAGCATCGCCCGCGGCGCGCGCACGAACGCGGGCGCGACGAGCGGCACGAGAAGGTAGTACTGCGCTTCCACGGCGAGCGTCCACAACGCGCCGTTCACGCCGAGCGATCCGCTCGTGAGCGGCGTCGTGCCGTGGAGGAAGAGCGCATGGGCCACGGCGTTCCACGCGTAGACGTAAAGGTCGTGGCGCCAGTAGCGAATTCCGTGCAGCAGCGGCATCACCAGCGCGAACAGCAGCACGAGCTGCACGTAGTACGCGGGCACGATGCGCCGCACGCGCCGCGCGTAGAAGCCGCGCGCCGATGGTGCGGGCAGCCCGGCCTGCGCATGGGCGAACCACGGCAGCGTGAGCAGGAATCCGGACACGAGGAAGAAGAGATCCACGCCCAGGTAGCCGTTGCGCACCAGCAGGTCGGCCACGGGGAAGCGCGCGAGCGCGGCGACGAACGGATCGCCCGCGTCGAGCGCGCCGCGCACCGCGACGTAATGGAACGCCATCACCCACAGCACGGCGATCCCGCGCACGCCCTCGATCGCCGCGATGTGGCCCACCTCGGCGCGGACGTCCTCGCGCCTCACAGCGGCATCCGTCCGGCGTAGCCGGTGAGCTCGAGATAGCCGCGCCCGGCGCGCGCGCCGTCGAGCCGCACCGCGCCTTCCCAGTACACGGTGCCGGTGCTTGCGCTCGCGTCGAGCTCCTGGTCGTCCATGAGCGGCTCGAGGTCCCACGTGCGCCCGTCGACTTGCACCGACATCGCCACCGGATACTGCGCGCCCGTGCGCGGCGATTTCCACGTGCGCCGCACGCGGAAGCGCACCGCGTCGCCTTCGAAGCGCTGCACGCGCCCGTCGCGATCGCGCAGCGTGGCGTCGGCCCACAACACGGTGCCGTCCTTCGCGCGGATGCGGAAGGCCATCAGCGCGCCGCCGTCGTCGAGGTTCGCGCCGAGCCAGTCCCAGCCCGCGGCCTGCGGCGCCAGCAGCTCGCTGGACCATTCGTGGTCGAGCCAGGCCACGCCTCGCACCGCGAGCTTCGTGCCCGCCGCGCGCACCTCGCCGGTCACGTGCAGTTGCGGCTCGCTGTAGTAGTAGCTCGCCTGGGCGCCGGAAGGCCCCTTGCGGCTGAAGCCCGCGTCGCCCTCGAGAAGCAGCGGCTGCGTGGGCGCGAGGGCGAGCTCGAGCGCGAACCCTTCGGCGTCGATATGCGTCACGTAGCGTCCGTTCGCCGCATCGCGCACGAGCGTCCAGTCGTCGAGGCGCACGTCGGTATCGGCCGCGCTCGCCTCGACCAGCCCGGGCAGCACGCGCGCGGCGCGCTGGTCGTGGCGCAGGCGTCCGGCGTGCGGATCGGCGAGCGCGGCGTGCGCGAAGACGAGCTGCGCCGGAGCGAAGCCGCTCGCCTCGCCCTCCGCCGCGGGATTGCGCAAGCGGAAGAACGTCACCTGGAAGCCGAGCGGGCCGCGCGGCGAGTCGAGCTGGCCCGTCACGTACCACCACTCGATGCGAAAACCGGGATGCGCCCCGCGGTCGCGCGGAAAGACGAGCGCTCGACCGGGCGTGACCGGTTCGAAGCCGGAGGCGGCGCACGCGAGCGCGCTTGCGAGCGCGAAGAGCGCGGCGAGGAGGCTACGCATCGTCCTTCACCGCGAGCACCGCCTCGCGTCGCACGGCGAGCGCGCCGCTCGCGCGCGCCCCGGCCGCGCACAGCACGACGACGGCGGCGAGCAGCGCGATGAGCCCGGCGACCGGCCAATGCACCTCCATGCTCCAGTGGAACGACTGGCGGTTGACCACGCGGATCAGCACGAGGCTCATCGCGCTGCCGGCGACGAGCCCGAGCATCGCGCCGATCGCGCCGGCGGCCGCGCCCTCGATCGCGAGCAGGCGCAGGACCTCGCGACGCGTGAATCCCAGGAAGCGCAGCACGCCGAACTCGCGCCGCCGCGACCATGCGAGCGCGGCGAAGCTGCTGGTCATGCCCGCCAGGCCGATCACGATGGCGATCGCCTCGAGCCCGTAGGTCACGGCGAAGGTGCGATCGAAGAGGGCGAGCGAGCGATCGCGCAGGCCCTGCGCATTCTCGAACGCGAGGCCCTTCGCGCCGGGCAGCGCGCGCCGGATCGCGGCCTCGGCGTCTTCGGCGCCCGCGCCGGGCGCGAGATGGAGCGCGAGGTCGTTCGCGCGCGTGTCGCCCGTGATGCGGCGGTAATCGGCGATCGGCATGATGAGCGCACCCCACGTGCGCGCGTAATCGCGGATCACGCCCGCCACGCGCACGCGCGCCGGGTGCCCCGCGATCGGGAGCACGATCGTCTCGCCCGCCTTCCAGCCGTTCAGGTCGCGCGCGGCCTCCGAGATCCACACCGGCGGCAGCTCGCCCGCGGCGGCAACGCCCGGCGGCTCGGCACGAAACGCGGCGAGCAGGCGCTCGTCGACGGGCCGCGCGATGAGCGTGAGCGGCTCGGCGCGCCCGGGGAAGGCGAGCCGGTCGAAGCGCAGCATCTCCATGCGCGCCACCTGCGGCAACGCGGCGACGGTTCGCTGTTCCTCGAGCGTGAGATAGCCGGTCGTGCCGCCGAAGCCGCTGCGCACGTAGAGGTCGGCGCCCACCACGCCGCCGAGCCAATCGGCGACCGAGACGCGGAACGAGAACACCATGATCGCCATCGCCACGCACAGCGAGGCGCTCACGACGATGCCGGCGATGCTCGCGGCCAGATGCCCGGGCAGGTGGCGCACCTGCGCGAGGGCGAGGCTCGCCACGGGCGAGCGCCCCGCGCCCGCATGGGCGAGCAGCAGGCGGCAGAGCGGGCCCACCGCGAGCACCGAGGCGGCGAGCCACACGACGATCGCGGCATAACCCGCGATCGGCAGCCCGCCGACGGACGGGACGAAGAGCAGCGGCACGCCCGCGAGCGCGAAGAGCAGGGCAGTGCGTGCGCCACCGGTCGCGCCCGAGGGAAGATCCACCGCGCGATCGCGCAGCGCCTGGGCCACGACGATGCGGCCGACGGCCTGCGCCACGGCGAGCGCCGCCGCGACGGCCATCGCGATGCCGAGCGCGGCGATGACCGCGAGCGCGCCGACCCGCGGCGCGAACACCGCGCCCTCGCCGCTGAAGTAGCCGGCGCCGAGATCGGTGCCGACGCGCTGCAGGATCGCATGGCTCGCGACCAGGCCGACCGCCGTGCCGAGCGCCGCGCCGATCGCGCCCACGATGCCGCCCTCGATCGCGAGCAGAAGCGCGAGCTCGCCGCGCGTGGCGCCGAGCGCGCGCAGGAGGGCGTATTCCTGTCGTCGCCTCGCCGCCTGCAGCGCGAGCGTCGAGAAGACGAGGAACGCGCCCGTGGCGAGCGCGACGAGCGCGAGGGCGTCGAGGTTCACGCGGTAGGCGCGCGTGATGGCGGCCGCGCTCGCACCGACGCTCGCGGGCACGGTCGCGATCACCCCGGGAGGCAGCTCGCGCGCGATCGCCGCCTTGAAGCGCTCGACGTCGGCGCCGGGACGCAATCGCAGGTCGATGCGCGAGAGCGTGCCGACGCGGCCGAAGTCGTCCTGCGCGGCCGCGATGTCGATCACGGCGACCGCTCCCGAGGAGGCGAGCCCGCCCAGCAATCCGGCCACGCGAAAATCGACCTCGCCCGTTCCCGCGACGAGCCGCAGCGCATCGCCCGCGTGCAGCTGCAGCCGTGCCGCCGCGGCGGGCGAGAGCCACGCGCTGCGGGCGTCGAGCAGCGTCGAGGCGCGCGGCAGGCCGGTCGCAGCGGCATCGGCCACGAACGCGGGTTGCAGGCGCACCGCGCGCAACGGATCGATCCCGAGCACGCGCAACGCGCCGCGCTTGCCGGCGAGCGTCGCATCGAGCTCGATCACGGGACTCGCCGCCGCGACCTCCGGGCGGCGCGCGAGCGTGGCGAAGACGCGCTCGTCGAAGCCGTTCACCGGCCCGCGCACCTCGACGTCGGCGCGACCGGCGAGCGCACGCGCGGATCGGTCGATCTCCGCGAGCGCGGACGTGTGCACCGTGTGCACCGCGCCGCCCAGCGCGACACCGAGCGCGATGCACGCGATGGTGAACGCGATCCGCCAGCGGTTCGCGGTGAGCGAGCCGCGCAGCAGCAGGGCGAGCGTGGCGGGCGTCATCGGCTCAAGCCGCGGACGCGAGGCGCCCGTGGGCGAGTTGCAGCACGCGATCGGCGTTCGCCGCGGCGATCGCGGAGTGCGTGACCATGAGCGCCGCCGCCCCCGCGCGCTTCACCGCGTCGCGCAGGCATGCGAGCACCTGGCCCGCGTTCGCCTCGTCGAGGTTGCCCGTGGGCTCGTCGGCGAGCACCAGCGCCGGTCGATGCACGAGCGCGCGCGCGATCGCGACCCGCTGCATCTCGCCACCCGAGAGCGAGCCCGGGCGGCGCGCACCGAACCCGGCGAGGCCGACCGCGCCGAGCGCTTCCTGCGCGCGGGCGCTGCGTTCGCGCGCGGCCACGCCGAGGAGGGCGAGCGGCAGCGCGACGTTCGCCTCGACGTCGAGATAAGGCAGCAGGTGGAAGGCCTGGAACACGAAGCCCACGTGGCGGCGGCGCCAGAGCGCGAGCCCATCGTCGTCGCCGAAGTCGAGCGTCGCCTCGCCCAGCCGCACGCGACCCGCGTCGGGACGCTCGAGGCCCGCGACGATGTTCAGCAGCGTCGACTTGCCCGAGCCCGACTCGCCGACGATCGCGACCCATTCGCCGCCCGCCACGTCGAGGTCGATGCCCGAGAACAGCGGCGCGCCGGGCCCGAACGCCTTCGCGACCGCGCGCAGCTCGAGCATCGCGCCGCGCGGGTCAGAGCCAGGCGACGATGCCGAGGAGGGCTCCACCGAGGGCGCTCACGCCGGCGCCGTAGAGCAGCCAGCGCTTCTGCGTGAGCACGGTGATCGAGGCGAGCGCGATGGCGATCTGCAGCAGCGTCATGGACACCGCGAGGTAGTGATGGGGATGCAGCGCCTGCTCGCTCATGCGGTTGAACTTCGCGTACTCGGCCTCGTGCTTGCGCGCGTCGCGCTCGACCTCGGCCTTCTCCTTCGCGTAGCGCTGCGCCTCGCCGCGGTAGCGCTCGGCCACCTTCGCGTCGGTCGCGGTGGCCGCGGCGACCTCGGCCATGTTCTGCTTCATGCTCTTGGCCTGGTAGAAGTTCCACTGGTCGGTGGCTTCCGCGCGCTCGAGCACCGCCTCGTTCTTGTACAGCAGCGCCTTGTTCTGGGTGTCGCCGCCGAAGAAGCTCACGATCGCGCCGACCGTCGCGAGCACGGCCGAGAATATCGCCACCTGCTGGCCGAGGCCGCCGTGCTGCGCGGCGTGCTCCACCGCGTGGTCGTGCGCGCCGTGCACGTGCACTTCGTGCCCTGACATCCCGCCGTTCTCCCTCGTGGTCGTGGTTGTCGATGAGGAAGGCCGGGCCGCGGCCCTCGTGGTTGCCGACGAGGAAGGTCGGGCCCGCGGTCCTCCCCGCTCAGTTGCCGCTGATGTAGTGCTCCAGCTGCTCGATGGTGAAGTCCTGGTCGGCGATGATGTCGTGCACGATGTCGCGGATCGAGACCATGCCGACGACGCGGCCGTCGTCGAGCACGGGCAGGTGGCGGATGCTCTTCTCGGTCATGAGCGCCATGCAGTCGCGCGTCTTGGTGCGCGGCGAGACGCAGATGACGTTGGGCGTCATGATCTCCTCCACCCGCGTGCTGCTCGAGGCGCGGCCCTCGAGCACGACCTTGCGCGTGTAGTCCCGCTCCGAGAGGATGCCCACGAGGCGGTTGCCCGACAGCACGAGGGCGGCGCCCACGTCCTCGATGGCGAGGACCTTGATCGCCTCGAGCACGGTCTGGTCCGGCCGCACCGACACGATCCGGGCGGGCTTGGCTTTGAGCAGCTCGGCGACATTCTTCATGGCAGGACTCCTCCTCCGCGTTGATCGGGCCTACATGTTCGGGTAGTTGGGTCCGCCGCCGCCTTCGGGGACGGTCCACTCGATATTCTGCTCCGGATCCTTGATGTCGCACGTCTTGCAATGCACGCAGTTCGGCGCATTGATCTGCAGCCGCTCCGCGCCGTTCTCGCTCACGAACTCGTAGACGCCCGCGGGGCAGTAACGCGATTCAGGCCCAGCGTACACGGGAAGGTTCACCCGCGTCGGGGTCTCCGGGTCCTTCAGCCGCAGGTGCGCCGGCTGGTCTTCCTCGTGGTTGGTGTTGGAGACGAAGACCGACGAGAGACGATCGAACGTGAGCACGCCGTCGGGTCGCGGATAGTCGATCGGTCGGGCGCGCTCCTTGCGCACCAGCGTCTCGTGGTCCGCGTGGCGATGGGCGAGGGTCCACGGCGCCTTGCCGCGGAAGACGGTCTGGTCGATGCCGACCATGAGCGAGCCGAGGTACAGGCCCTTGGCCATCCACGGCTTGAAGTTGCGCGCGCGGTGCAGCTCGCCATGCAGCCAGCTCGATTCGAACGCGTTCGGATACGCGTCGAGCACGTCGTGGCTGCGTCCGGCGGCCAACGCGTCGAACGCGGCGTCGGCGGCGAGCATCCCCGACTTGATCGCGCCGTGCGTGCCCTTGATGCGCGAGGCGTTCAGGAATCCCGCGTCGTCGCCCACCAGAGCGCCGCCCGGGAACACGAGCTTCGGCAGCGACTGCAGCCCGCCGGCCGCGATGGCGCGCGCGCCGTACGAGACGCGCTTGCCGCCCTCGAAGAACGGCGCGATCGCCGGATGGGTCTTGTAGCGCTGGAACTCCTCGAACGGGCTGAGGTAGGGATTCGCGTAGCCGAGGCCGACGACGAAGCCCACCGCGACCTGGCGGTTTTCCATGTGGTACATGAAGGAGCCGCCATAGGTGTCCGGCGTGAGCGGCCAGCCCGCCGTGTGCACGACGAGCCCCGGCACGTGGCGCTCGGGCGCGACCTCCCACAGCTCCTTGAGGCCGATGCCGTAGACCTGCGGCGAGCGGCCCTCGCGCAACTTGAAGCGCGCCTGCAGCAGCTTGCCGAGATTGCCGCGGCAACCTTCGGCGAAGATCGTGTACTTCGCGTGCAACTCGACGCCCGGCTGGTAGCGGGCGGTCTTCTGGCCGTTCCTGCCGATGCCCATGTCGCCGGTGGCCACGCCGCGCACGCGCCCGTCGTCGGTGTAGAGCACCTCGGCCGCCGCGAAGCCGGGATAGATCTCCACGCCGAGCGCCTCGGCCTGGGCGCCGAGCCAGCGGCACACGCTGCCGAGGCTCGCCACGTACATGCCGTGGTTGCGGAAGCAGCCGGGCAGCAGCAGCTCGGGCACCTTGAACGCGCGGCTCTCGGTGAGGAAGAGGAAACGGTCCTCGGTGGCCGGCTGGATCAGCGGCGCGCCGCGCGATCGCCAGTCGGGAAAGAGCTCCGCGAGCGCGACCGGGTCGATCACCGCGCCCGACAGGATGTGCGCGCCGACCTCCGAGCCCTTCTCGAGCACGCAAACCGAGACCTCGTGCGAGCGCGCGGCCGCGAGCTGCTTCAGGTGGATGGCGGTGGCGAGGCCCGAGGGGCCCGCGCCGACCACCACCACGTCGTACTGCATCGAGTCGCGTTCGGACATGGGGCTCGGGGCGCGAAAAGCTGCGGAGGCGGATACTGGGGGGAATTATAGCGAGTCGTTCCTGTCCCAAAGCTGATGGCGGACACCGTGCACATCGTCTGTCCCGCTTGCGATACCACGAACCGTGTCGCGCCGGACCGTCTCGCCGACGGCGCCGTGTGCGGACGCTGCAAGCAGCCGCTGTTCAGCGCGCATCCGGTCGCGCTCACGGGCGCGAGCTTCGATCGCCATGTCGGCGCGAGCGGCATCCCGGTGGTCGTCGATTTCTGGGCAGCGTGGTGCGGTCCGTGCCGCATGATGGCCCCGGCGTACGAGCAGGCCGCCGCGCGCCTCGAGCCGCGCGCCCGGCTCGCGAAGCTCGACACCGAGGCCGCCCCGGAGATCGCGCAACGCTTCGGCATCCGCGGCATTCCGACCCTGATCGTGTTCAAGGACGGGCGCGAGGCCGCGCGCCAGACCGGCGCGATCACCGACGCCGCGAGTCTCGTGCGCTGGATCGAGTCGCAGATCTAGGCCTTCGACGCCTCGATCACGCCGAACTCCGCCGGGACGCGCGCGTAGAACACCGGGATGCCGGCCGAGCGCACGAGCTCGAAGAGCTTCTCGGCTTCGGCATCGCTCACGATGAACTCGACCTCCACCGTGAGGTCGCCCGCGAGCTCGAAGAACTTCGCTTCGTGCAGCACGCCGTGGCGGCCGAAGCCCGCCATCGCCTTGAACGCGGTGCCGCCATGGATGCCGAGCCGGCGCGCCTCGCCGAGCAGCCATTCGTAGAACAGCACGCCGCCGACCTTGCGGTTCTCGTGCGTGTAGAAGCTGAGGAAAGACCCGTTCATGGCATTGCCTTCGCGAGCGCGGCCTCGGTCACCACGATGCCGGCCACGGTCATGGCGATCGAGCCCGCGACGTGCAGCCCGACGATCGCCGCGAGCCAGCCGAGCTGCCCGCGCGTGAGCAGCGTGGTCGATTCCGCCGAGAAGGTCGAGAACGTCGTGAGGCCGCCGAGGAAGCCGGTGGTCATCAGCAGGCGCAGCTCCGGGGCCATCGCCTGGTAATGGTCGAGCAGCGCCATGGCCACGCCCATGAGGAACCCGCCGATGAGGTTCGCGGCGAGCGTGCCGAGCGGCAGCGTGGGGAAGACCGGATTGAGCAGCGCGCCCAGCCCCCAGCGCAGCCACGCGCCGATCGCGGCTCCGACTCCGACGGCGACGAACGATTGCAGCATGCTCACGCTCCGCGTCGCGGCGTAGCGCACCACGCGTTCAGCAGCCGGCGCGCGGCGAGGGCGACCTCGCTCGCGGTCAATCCGACCGGACCCGCGCCCTCGATCGCGCACTCGTCGGCGGCCGCGCCGTGCAGGCACACCGCATAGGCGAGCGCGTGCCCGGCATCGAGGCGCTGGCAGAGCAGCGCCCCGATGAGCCCCGCCAGCACGTCGCCGCTGCCCGCCGTCGCGAGGCCGGGATTGCCGGTCGCGTTCACCCACCAGCCCCCGTCGGGCGACGCGCAGATGCTGCCCGCGCCTTTCAATACGACATGCGCGTGGAAACGCCGTGCGATGCGCAGCGCCGCCGCGAGCCGGTCGGCCTGCACGAGGCGCGTCTCCGTATGCAGCAGCCGTGCCGCCTCGGCGGGATGGGGCGTGAGGAGGGTCGGCGCCTCGCGGCTCGCGAGCTGCGTGGCGAGCGATTCGTGCGCCGCCACCGCGTTCAACGCATCGGCGTCGAGCACGAGCGGGCGCGGCAGCGCGAGGAGCGCGGGCAGCACCGTGCGCTCGAACGGCGAGGCCGATGTCGCGGAGACCGAGCGTCCCGCCCCCGGCCCGGCCACGATCACGTCGGCACCCGTGACGTCGTCCACCGCGCGCAGCATGAGCTCGGGATGCAGCGGGTCGACCGTCGGCGCGTCGGGACCGAGGAGCCCGACGAGCACGCGACCCGCGCCCGCGACGAGGCCCGCGTGCGCCGCGAGGAGCGCGGCTCCCACCATGCCGCGATTGCCGCCGACGATGCCGAGCGTGCCGAAGTCGCCCTTGTGGCTGTTCGCCCTGCGCGGCGCGAGCCATTCGCGCACCGCGTCGGGCACGAGCAGGAATCCGCGCGCCTCGCGACGCGCATCCTCGCCCGCGCCGAGGTCGTCGCATTCGACGCGGCCGCAGCAGTCGGGACCGTCCGCGGTGAAGAGCCCGACCTTGAGCGCGATGAAGGTGAGCGTGCGGGTCGCGCGCACGGCGCAGCCGCGGATGCGTCCCGTGCCGCTGTCGAGGCCGCTCGGCACGTCGATCGCGAGGATCGGGGCGCCGCTCGCGTTGATCTTGCCGATGAGCGCAGCGAACGGCGCATCGACGTCGCGCGCGAGGCCGAGACCGAGCAGGCCGTCGATCACGAGCCCGGCCGGCGCGGCGGGCCATTCGTGGACGATATCCCCGCCGTTCGCGATGAAGCGATCGCGTGCGGCGCGCGCCTCGTCGGCCGCCGGAGGCCTGGCGTTCGCCTCGAGAACGACGACCTTGTGGAACGCCTCGCGCAGCGTCGCGGCGGCCACCCATGCATCGCCGCCGTTGTTGCCCGGACCGGCGACCACGAGGATCGGCTCGCCCGTGTCGCGCACCATCGCGCGCGCCTTCTCCGCGACCGCGTGTCCGGCCCGCTCCATGAGCGGCGGGCGCGCGCCGGGCACCACGCGCGCCTCGACCGCGCGCAGCGCTTCGGGCGTGAGCACGGGCCGCGGTAGCGCCACGGTCGTCCTCAGGAGTGGGCGGCGGCGGGCGCGCGGGCCGCGGCGGGCTCGGGGGTGAGGATCGTGTCGCGCGCTTCGCCGAGCGTTTGCGGATAGTCGCGGCTGAAATGCAGGCCGCGGCTCTCGTGGCGCGCGAGGGCCGAGCGCACGATGAGCTCGGCGGTGAGCACTAGGTTGCGCAGCTCGATGAGATCGTTGGAGACGCGGAAGTTGGCGTAGAACTCCTGGATCTCCTCCTGCAGCAGCTGGATGCGGTGGCTCGCCCGCTCGAGCCGCTTGGTCGTGCGCACGATGCCCACGTAGTTCCACATCGTGCGGCGCAGCTCGTCCCAGTTGTGCGAGATGACCACTTCCTCGTCCGCGTCGGTCACGCGGCTCTCGTCCCACTCGGGCAGCTTCGGCACCGCCGCCTTCGGCTGCGAGAGGATGTCCTGCACCGCCGATTCCGCGAAAACCAGGCATTCGAGCAGCGAGTTGGAGGCGAGCCGGTTGGCGCCGTGCAACCCGGTGAACGCGCATTCGCCGAGCGCGTAGAGGCTCGCCACGCCGGTGCGACCGCGCAGATCGCTCACCAGGCCGCCGCACGTATAGTGCGCGGCGGGCACCACCGGGATGCGCTCCTTCGTGATGTCGATGCCGAACTCGAGGCAGCGCGCGTGGATCGTGGGGAAGTGCGCCTTGATGAAGTCCGCGCCCTTGTGGCGGATGTCGAGGAACACGCAGTCGATGCCGTGCTTCTTGATCTCGAAGTCGATCGCGCGCGCGACGATGTCGCGGGGCGCGAGCTCGCCGCGCGGGTCGTGGCGCGGCATGAAGCGTTCGCCGTCGGGAAGCTGCAGCGTGCCGCCTTCGCCGCGCACGGCCTCGGAGATGAGGAACGACTTGGCGTGCGGGTGGTAAAGACAGGTCGGGTGGAACTGGATGAACTCCATGTTGCCGACCGCGGCGCCGGCCCGCCAGCCCATCGCGATGCCGTCGCCGGTCGAGGTGTCGGGGTTGGTCGTGTAGAGGTAGACCTTGCCCGCGCCGCCCGTGGCGAGGATCGTCGAGCTCGCCCCGATGGTCTTCACGCGGTTGCCCTTGATGTCGAGCACGTACGCGCCGAGCACCCGGTTCGGGCCGCCGGCACCGGTCTTGCGTGTGGTGATGAGGTCGACGGCGATGTGCCACTCGAGGACCGCGATGTTCGGATGGCCCTTCAGCTGCCCCACGAGCGTCTTCTGCACCGCGCTGCCGGTCGCGTCGGCGGCGTGGGCGATGCGCCGATGGCTGTGGCCGCCCTCGCGCGTGAGGTGCAGCGCCTCGCCGGCGTCGTCGCGGGTGAACGGCACGCCCTGGGCCACCAGCCATTCGACGGCGCTGCGGCCGTGCTCGACCACGAAGCGCACGGCGTCGTCGTGGCACAGGCCGGCGCCGGCGACGTGGGTGTCGCGGATGTGGTCGGCGGTGGAGTCGCCCGAATCGAGCACGGCGGCGATGCCGCCCTGGGCCCAGCTGGAGGCGCCGTCGAGCAGCTCGTGCTTGGTGACCAGGGCCACCCGGCAATGATCGGCGAGCCGCAGGGCGGCGGACATGCCGGCCAGACCACTGCCGATCACGAGAACGTCGTAATTATTCAACGGGGAAAGGCCAGAATGGAGGAGTTCACTACAGGCCTGGGAAAAGCCCTACAAGGGGTGGAACCATTTTCCTACGGCCATGTCTCTCGTCCATGCTCCGGAAATGCGCGCCAAAGGAATGAAAAATTTGAGCTTTATAATACCCCAGGAGGTCAAGAAGCCCTTCGTGGCCCCGCTTGCCCAGGGCGGCCTGAGCGGCGGCGCTCCCAATCCGACAAGAACTTCACAGGCGCGCATGAGCGACCGGGAAGTCGACCAGCAACTGGTCGAGCGCGCACAGCGCGGTGAGAAACAGGCCTTCGAACTGCTGGTCCTGAAGTACCAGCGCAAGCTCGAGCGCCTCCTGTCGCGCGTGATCCGGGACCCCGCGGAGATCGAGGACGTGGCGCAGGAGGCCTTCATCAAGGCCTATCGCGCCCTGCCCAATTTCCGCGGCGACAGCGCGTTCTACACGTGGCTGTATCGCATCGGCATCAACACCGCGAAGAACTACCTGATCGCGCTGGGCCGGCGCGCGCCCACGTCCACCGAGTTCGACAGCGAGGAAGCCGAGGGCTTCGAGGATGCCGCGGGATTGCGCGACATCAACACGCCCGAGAGCGAGCTCGCGAGCAAGCAGATCGCCCAGACCGTGAACGACGCGATCGCGGCCCTCCCCGAGGAGCTGCGCACGGCGATCACGCTGCGCGAGCTCGACGGCCTGTCGTACGAGGAGATCGCGCAGATCATGAATTGCCCGATCGGGACGGTCCGGTCGCGCATCTTCCGGGCCCGCGAGGCGGTGGCCGAGAAGCTGCGGCCGCAGCTCGGGACGAGCAAGGACAAACGCTGGTAATAACGACGGACGGGGCAGCAAACCCCAAGAGACGAGGCCTGCACCGAAGAGTCAGGCCCTAGTGAACAGGAGCAGGTCATGACACAGGAACTTTCCTCGCTGATGGACGGCGAGCTCGAGGCGCACGATGCCGAGCGAGCCATCCGCGCTTGTTGCGCAGCCGAGGACCAGAAGGCGAAGTGGTACCTCTATCACGTCATCGGCGACGCCCTGCGCGGGCAGGCGCCGCGCACGCTCGCGATGCCGGAGCGGGTCGGCGAGCGCTTGAGGCAGCAACCCACGGTGCTCGCGCCGCGCCGCGGCCTGCACAGCACGGTGGCGCGCGTCGCGATGGCGGCCGCCGCCTCGGTGGCGACCGTGGGAGTGGTGGGATGGATCGGCTCGCAGGGCGAGGATCGCGGCGCGCCCGCGCCCGTGATGGCGAAAGCGGGCAACAGCGCGATCCAGCCGGTGGCGAACACGACGGTGCTCGTGCCCGCTCCGGCCGACTTCCAGCAATACCTCGCCGCCCATCGCCAGCTGCCGCCGCCCGATCTCTATCGGCCGGTGACCAACCGCGTACCGGTCCCCGCGGCTGCCGCCCGATGAGGGCGCTGCGGGCGGCCGGGCGCCACTGGCTGCCCGCGGCCGCGCTGGGCATGGCGTGCGCCGCCGCGGTCGCGGCGCCGCCGGAAAACGATCCTGTGGCCTGGCTGCAGCGCGCGGTCCAGGCCGCACGCACGACGAGCTACGCCGGGACGTACGTCCACACCAACGGCGAGCGCACCTCGACCATCCGCGTGACGCACGTGTTCGCCAACGGCGTCGAGCACGAGCGCGTCGATGCGCTCGACGGCCCGGCGTACGAGATCGTGCGCCGCAACGACGAGATGTTCTGCTACTTTCCCGACGCGAAGACGGTGCGCCTGGACCGCCGGGTGAACGCGCGCTTCTTCCCCGCGCTCTTCCGCGCGCCGGCCGAGACCATCGCCGCGAGCTACCAGCCGAAGCTCGGCGCCACCGAGCACGTGCTCGGCTATGAATGCCGCTGGATCGACCTCGAGCCGAAGGACGCGCTGCGCTTCACCGAGCACCTCTGCTCGGAGGCGGGCAGCGGCCTCGTGGTGCGCGCGAAGACCTACAACACCCAGGGACAGATGGTCGAGCAGTACACCTTCACGGAGCTGCGCATGGGCTCGCAGGTGCCGAAGGGCGACGCGAAGTCGATCTTCGAGGCGCGCGTGAAGCAGTGGATCACCGACGCGCAGCCGCGCGAGGAGGCGAAGGCGGTCGACACGGGCTGGACCGTGACGAACCTGCCGCCCGGCTTCCAGAAGGTGACCGAGCTGCGCCGCACGCTGCCGGGGCGCTCGCAACCGGTCTCGCAGCTCATCTTCAGCGACGGGCTTGCGAGCCTTTCGGTGTTCGTCGAGCCCAACTCGAATCCCGCGCGCAACGCCGAGGCTTCGAGCGAGGACGGGACGACGACCTTCTACGTGCATCCGATGGGAGACAATCTGGTCACGGTCCTGGGCGAGGTGCCGCTCACCGCGGCGCAGCAGGTCGGCCGCAGCGTCGCCCATCGGCCGTAGCTTTTCGTTACCCTGCGGCTGGAAAACTACCGCGCCGGCCCCCATGTGGGGTACGGCGCTTCGTCCTGTCCCGACACCCATAACTGGATCAGACCTATGAACCGACTGCAGGCCTCCCTCCTCGGCGCACTCCTCGCGTTCGCGCTCCACGCGCAGGGCCAGCCCAACGGCGCGCAACCCCTCACGCCCAGCAAGCCCGGCGCGACCGCGCAGGTGCTCCCGGATTTCGCCGACCTGGTGGACAAGTACGGCCCGGCCGTCGTGAACATCAACACCGAGACGCGCATGCAGCCGCATGCGGGTATCCCCGGGCTGTCGGAAGACGACCCGTTCTACGAATTCTTCAAGCGCTTCATGCCGCCCGACGCGAAGCCCAATCCCGCCCCGAAGGGTGACGGCGGCAAGGGCGAGCCGAAGGGCCCGCTGCGCCCGTTCGGCCTCGGCTCGGGCTTCATCGTGTCGGCCGACGGGTTCATCGTCACCAACGCGCACGTTGTCGAGAACGCCGCGCAGATCAACGTGCGCCTCACCGACAAGCGCGAGTTCAAGGCGAAGGTGATCGGCGTCGATCCGCGCAGCGACGTCGCGGTCGTGAAGGTCGACGCGACGAACCTGCCGACGGTGAAGATCGGCGATTCGAACAAGCTGCGCACCGGGGAATGGGTGATCGCGATCGGCTCGCCCTACGGCTTCGCCAACAGCGTGACCGCCGGCATCGTGAGCGCGAAGAGCCGCGACAACCTCTCGGGCGATCCGAACATGGACGCGGTGCCGTTCATCCAGACCGACGTGGCGGTGAACCCGGGCAACTCGGGCGGGCCGCTGCTCAACATGCGCGGCGAGGTGGTCGGCATCAACTCGCAGATCTTCTCGCGCACCGGCAGCTTCTCGGGCATCTCGTTCGCGATCCCGATCGACTACGCGTACGGCGTGGCCGAGCAGCTCATGAAGACCGGCCACGTGACGCGCGGACGCATCGGCGTCGGCATCACGAACGTGACCAAGGACCTCGCCGACAGCCTCGGGCTGCCGAAGACGCAGGGCGCGGCGGTGGGCTCGGTCGAGGACAACTCGCCGGCGGCCAAGGCGGGCCTGCAGCCGGGCGACGTGATCCTCAAGCTCGATGGTCGCACCGTCGAAGGCTCGGCCGACCTGTCGCGCACCATCCGCAGCCTGCATCCCGGCACCAAGGTGACGCTGGGCGTGTGGCGCAACGGCAAGATGCACGACACCACGCTCACCGTCGCGGAGTTCAAGGACGAGGAAGCGAACGCCAAGAACGAGGCGGCCAAGGCCCGCAAGTCGGAGGCGAAGCCGGGCAAGCTGGGGCTCGCCGTGGCCGACATCCCGGCCGACCAGAAGAAGGCGCTCAAGCTGCAGGGCGGCGTCGTGGTCGAGGCGGTCGAGGGACCCGCGGCCGCCGCGCAGATCGAGCCGGGCAGCGTCATCCTGCGCGTGAACAACACGGACGTGCCGAACGTGAAGGTGTTCAACGAGGTGCTGGCGAAGCTCGATCCGAAGAAGCCGGTGGCGCTGCTGGTGCGCGACGAGAACGGCACGCACTTCGCGATCATCCGGCCGAACGAAGAGTGACCGTCCCGCGGCTCACGGTTCTCTCGCGGGCGTATTGCCACCTGTGCGAGGAGCTGATCGCGGCCCTGAAGCAGTTCCAGGGCCGCTACAGCTTCGCGATCGACGTGGTCGACATCGACCGCCATCCCGAGCTCGAGGACAAGTGGGGCGACAAGGTGCCGGTGCTGCTCGACGGCGACCTCGAGATCTGCCACTACTTCCTCGACTACGATGCGGTGGATGCGCGGCTTGCACGGATGAAGTAAAATTGCGCATCGCAAAAGGCCACGTCCCCGTGGCCTTTTGATTTTCTCCGCTGCATGGACCACATCCGCAACTTCTCCATCATCGCGCACATCGACCACGGCAAGTCGACGCTCGCCGACCGCCTGATCGAGCGCACCGGCGGCCTGTCGTCGCGCGAGATGGACGCGCAGGTGCTCGACTCGATGGAGCTCGAGCGCGAGCGCGGCATCACGATCAAGGCGCAGACCGCGGCGCTGCGCTACACCGCGCGCGACGGCCGCGAGTACGAGCTGAATCTCATCGACACGCCCGGCCACGTCGACTTCTCCTACGAGGTGTCGCGCTCGCTCTCCGCTTGCGAGGGCGCGCTGCTCGTGGTCGACGCTTCCCAGGGCGTGGAGGCGCAGACGGTCGCGAACTGCTACACCGCGACCGAGCTCGGCGTCGAGGTGGTGCCGGTCCTGAACAAGATCGACCTGCCGAGCGCGCAGCCCGAGCGCGCGATCCAGGAGATCGAGGACGTCATCGGCATTCCCGCGCACGACGCCGTGCGCTGCAGCGCCAAGACGGGCGAGGGCATCGACGACGTGCTCGAGGCGGTCATCGCGCGCATCCCGCCGCCGCAGGGCGATCCGTCGGCGCCGCTCAAGGCGCTCGTGATCGACTCGTGGTTCGACAACTACGTGGGCGTGGTGATGCTGCTGCGCGTGGTCGAAGGCGCGCTGCGCGCGAAGGACCGCATCAAGCTCATGGCCACCGGCGCGATCCACCAGGTCGAGCAGCTCGGCGTGTTCACGCCGAAGTCCGTGGCCCGCGACGAGCTCGCGGCGGGCAGCGTGGGCTTCATGATCGCCGGCATCAAGGAGCTCAAGGAAGCGAAGGTCGGCGACACGGTCACCCTCGCCGACAACCCGGCGACCGAGCCGTTGCCCGGCTTCAAGGAGATCCAGCCGCAGGTCTTCGCCGGCCTCTATCCGGTCGAGTCGAACCAGTACGAGGCGCTGCGCGACGCGCTCACGAAGCTGCAGCTGAACGACGCGAGCCTGCGCTTCGAGCCCGAGACGTCGCAGGCGCTCGGTTTCGGTTTCCGGTGCGGATTCCTCGGGCTGCTGCACATGGACATCGTGCAGGAGCGGCTGGAGCGCGAGTACGACATGGACCTCATCACCACGGCGCCCACCGTGGTCTACCAGGTCAAGACGCGCGACGGCAACGTGAGCGAGATCGAGAACCCGTCGAAGCTGCCCGATCCGTCCTCGATCGACGAGATCCGCGAGCCGATCATCCGCGCCACGATCATCATGCCGCAGGAATACGTCGGGCCCGTGATGACGCTCTGCAACGAGAAGCGCGGCGCGCAGGTGAACATGCAGTACGTCGGCCGCCAGGTGATCCTCACCTACGACCTGCCGTTGAACGAGGTCGTCATGGACTTCTTCGACAAGCTCAAGAGCACCTCGCGCGGCTACGCCTCGCTCGACTACGAGTTCCTCGAGTTCCGCGCGGGCGACCTCGTGCGCCTCGACATCCTGATCAACGGCGACCGCGTGGACGCGCTCTCGCTCATCGTGCACCGGCAGACGGCCCGCTTCCGCGGCCGCGAGCTCGCCACGCGCATGCGCGAGCTGATCCCGCGCCAGATGTTCGACGTCGCGGTGCAGGCGGCGATCGGGGCCGATATCATCGCGCGGGAGAACATCAAGGCGCTGCGCAAGAACGTGCTCGCCAAGTGCTACGGCGGCGACATCACGCGCAAGAGGAAGCTCCTCGAGAAGCAGAAGGCGGGCAAGAAGCGCATGAAACAGGTCGGAAGCGTCGAGATCCCCCAGGAGGCGTTCCTCGCGATCCTGCAGGTGGAGTCGAAGTAGCCGGCGCCGGAGACAAGGAGAAAGAAGATGCCGCAAGGCGGACTCGACTGGGAGATGATCGCGATGGTCGCCGCGGCGGCGAGCGCCGCGGTGATCGTGTGGGACTTCATCGCGATCCGCACCGGCTCGCCGCGCTCGGAGACCCGCAAGGGCCTGCTCGAGGTGGCGTGGCCGGTGCTCTTCATCGCGTTGATGGGCATGCTGCTCAAGTTCACCGACTTCGCCGCGGTGCTGCTGCTCGCCGCGGTGATCACGGGGCTCATCTGGCTGTGGGACGTGAAGGTCGCGCGCCGGCGCCGCACCGACGGCGAGCCGGAGCCGGTGCTCGTCGACATGGCGCGCGCTTTCTTCCCGGTGATCGTGGTCGTGTTCCTGATCCGCTCGTTCTGGGTCGAGCCGTTCAAGATCCCGTCGGGCTCGATGAAGCCCACGCTGCTGGTCGGCGACTTCATCCTCGTGAACAAGTACACGTACGGCATCCGCCTGCCCGTGCTGAACAGGAAGATCCTCGACATCAACCCGCTGCACCGGGGCGACGTGGTGGTCTTCCGCTATCCCATGGATCCCACGGTCGACTACATCAAGCGCGTGGTCGGCCTGCCCGGCGACAAGGTGGTCTACCGCAACAAGCGCATCACCATCAACGGGGAGCCGGTGCCCGCGCAGCCCGAGGGCTTCTACACCGACGCGGAGCTCAACTACCTGCGGCTGCCCACCTTCCTCGAGCAGCTCGGCGAGCACACCCACGAGATGATGATCGTGCCGGCCCAGCCGCCCGTGGACCTGGCGCAGGTCCGGCAATTTCCCCATCGCGACAATTGTGAATACAATGACGAGGGCTTCAGTTGCACGGTGCCGCCCGGGGAGTACTTCATGATGGGCGACAACCGCGACCAGAGCAGCGACAGCCGCTACTGGGGGTTCGTGCCGGACGACCACATCAAGGGACGCGCGTTCCTGATCTGGATGAACTTCGGCGACCTGAAGCGCATCGGCAAGAGCATTCCATAGCGAACAACAAACGGGGGAAGGGTGGAATGGGGAAGCAGCGCGGTGTCTCGCTCTCGGGCCTGATCGTCACGCTGGCGATCCTCGCGTTCATCGGGGTGCTGGGCGCGAAGATGCTGCCCTCGTACATCGAGTTCTTCGCCGTGAAGAAGATCCTGCTCGCCATGGAGAAGAACGGCGAGACCAAGGGCACCGTCCGGGACATCCGCAACGCGTTCGACCGCCGCAACACCATCGAGGGCGTGCAGAGCGTGAACGGCGAGGACCTGGACATCTCCAAGGACGAGAGCGGCGAGACCGTCGTCTCGGCCAACTGGTCGGTCAAGGTGCCCATGGTGTCCAACATCAGCGCCTGCATCGACTTCTCCGCCACGACGGCCAAGTGACGCGCCGGGCCGTCCGCGCGGAGGCCCTCGAAGGGCTCGCCGATCTCGAACGCCGGCTCGGTCACCGCTTCGCCCATCCGGATCTCGCGCGCCAGGCGCTCACCCACCGCAGCTTCGGCACGCCGCACAACGAGCGCCTCGAGTTCCTCGGCGATAGCCTGCTCAACTGCTCGGTGGCGACCCTCCTGTACGAACGCTTCCCCCAGCTGCCAGAGGGCGACCTCTCGCGCCTGCGCGCCGCGCTCGTGAACCAGTCCTCGCTCTCGGAGGTCGCGCAGAAGCTCGCGCTCGGCGACCGGCTGCGCCTCGGCGAAGGCGAATTGAAGAGCGGCGGATACCGCCGCCCGTCGATCCTCGCCGACGCGGTCGAGGCGTTGCTCGGCGCCGTGTTCCTCGACGCGGGGTTCGAGGCCGTGCGCAAATGCGTGGCCAACCTCCTCTCGGAACGGCTGGACAAGGCGGAGAAGACGCCGGTCGACAAGGACCCGAAGACCGCGCTCCAGGAGCACCTGCAGGGACGGCGCCTGCAGCTGCCGCGCTACTCGGTGACCAAGACCGAGGGCGAGGCGCACGACCAGACCTTCATCGTCGAATGCCGCGTCGACGACCTCGGCCTAGCCGCGACGGGGACGGGGGCGAGCCGGCGCGCGGCGGAGCAGGCCGCCGCGCAGGCGCTGCTCGCGCAGATCGGCAAGCCCGCGAAGCGCCGCAAGACATGACGCGCGAAGCCTTTCGCACCGGCACCGTGGCGATCGTCGGCCGGCCGAACGTCGGCAAGTCGACGCTGCTCAACGCGATCGTCGGCGCGCACGTCGCGATCACCTCGAGGAAGCCGCAGACCACGCGCCATCGCCTGCTGGGCATCCACACCGACGATCGCTCGCAGCTCATGTTCGTCGACACGCCCGGATTCCAGACACGCCATGCGAACGCGCTGAACCGGACGATGAATCGCACGGTCACGCAGGTCGCCTCCGAGGTGGACGCGATCGTCATGGTCGTCGAGGCAGCGGGCTGGGACGAGCGCGACGACGCGGTGCTGGCACTCCTGCCCGCGAAGGCGCCGGTCGTGCTCGCGCTGAACAAGGTCGACAAGGTGAAGGACAAGGCGCGCGTGGCCGCCACGCTCATCGAGGCGTCGAACAAACGCGACTTCGTGGCGCTGGTCCCGGTGAGCGCCTCGAAAGGCACGCAGCTCGAGGCGCTCGTGGGCGAGGTGCGCAAGCTCCTTCCCGAGGCGCCCCCGGTGCACGAGCCCGACGAGATCACCGACCGGCCCGAGCGCTTCCTCGCCGCCGAGCTGGTGCGCGAGCGCATCTTCCGCCTGCTCGGCGACGAGCTGCCGTATTCGACCGCCGTCGAGGTGGAGCGCTTCGAGCAGGAAGGCAACCTGCGCCGCATCGCCGCCGTGATCTACGTCGACAAGCCCGGGCACAAGGCGATCGTGATCGGCGAGAAGGGCGCGACCCTGAAGCGCATCGGCACCGAGGCGCGGCACGCGATGGAAGCGCTCTTCGGCGGCAAGGTCTTCCTCGAGACCCATGTGCGGGTGAAGAGCGGCTGGGCCGACAACGACGCCGCCCTGCGCCTGCTCGGCTACCGCTGATGCCGCCTCCATGGACCGGGGCTACGTCCTCCACACCTATCCGTACCGCGAGACCAGCCTGATCCTGCAGGTGTGGACGGAGAAGCACGGGCGCCTGGGGCTCGTCGCCAAGGGCGCACGGCGCCCGAAGTCCGCCCATCGCAGCCTGCTCGTGCCGTTCCAGCCCCTCGCGCTCGACTGGTTCGGCCGCGGCGAGCTGAGGACGCTCAAGACCGCCGAGCCCGCGGCGCCCGCGACCCCGCTCACGGGGCAGAGCCTGCTGTCCGCGTTCTATCTCAACGAGCTGCTGCTCAAGCTCACCCATCGCGACGATCCCCACGAGGGACTGTTCGAAGCCTACGACGCGGCCATCGCTGCGCTGCGTGCGATCTCCCGTGCGGGCACGCGCGCCGGGCTCGTGGCGGCCGAGCCGGGAAGCAACGCGCGCGATCTCGAGCCGGTGCTGCGGCGCTTCGAGCTGCGGCTGCTGCAGGAGCTGGGCTACGCGGTCGAGCTCGCGCGCGACGTCGCGGGAGAGCCGATCGCGCAAGACGCGGAATACGGCTACGTGCTCGAGCGCGGGCCGGTGCGCGCGTCCGCTGGCGAGGACGCGCCCGCGAATGCGGTAAGATTGCGCGGACGCACGCTGATCGACCTCGCGCAGGGCCGCTTCGACGACCCGGCCACCGTCGCGCAGGCCAAGCAGCTCATGCGCGTCCTCATCAACCATTCCCTGAACGGCCAGGAGCTCGCCACGCGCGCCATGGTGCGCGATCTCCAGCAGGGCCTGCCCGAAGCGCAGAAATGATCGAGCTCGGCGTCAACATCGACCACGTGGCCACGGTGCGCCAGGCGCGCCGCACGTACGAGCCGGATCCGGTGTGGGCGGCGGTCGAGGCGCACCTCGGTGGCGCCGACGGCATCACCGTGCACCTGCGCGAGGACCGCCGCCACATCCAGGACGCGGACGTGCGAAGGCTGCGCGAGCTCACGCACATCAAGCTCAACCTCGAGATGGCGGCCACCGAGGAGATGGTGCGCATCGCGCGCGAGCTCGAGCCCGAGATGGCGATGCTCGTGCCCGAGGGCCGCCAGGAAATCACGACCGAGGGCGGGCTCGACATCGTCGGCCAGGAAAAGCGGCTGAAGGACGCGGTGGCGCGCCTCGCCGATGCGGGCATCGTGACCAGCGTCTTCATCGATGCGGAGCTGCCCCAGGTCGAGGCGGCCGCGCGCATCGGCGCACGCGTCTGCGAGATCCACACCGGCCCCTACGCGCACGTGTTCCATTCGAAGGGCCGCGACGCGGAGAGCGCGCCGGTGGTGGCGGAGATCGAGAAGGTGCGGCGCGCGGGCGAGGCGATCCGCAGCCTCGGCATGCGCTTCAACGCGGGACACGCGCTGAACTACTTCAACGTCGAGCCGATCGCGGCCCTCGCCGGCGTGCGCGAGCTGCACATCGGCCACGCGATCGTGAGCCGCGCGCTCTTCGTCGGCATGCGCGAGGCGGTGCGCGAGATGAAGGCGCTGATGACCAACGCCCATCGCGCCGTCGAATCGGTCCCGGCGCGGGAGAAGCCGTGATCGTCGGCATCGGCACGGACGTGTGCTCGATCGAGCGGGTCGCGGGCGTGCTCGAGCGGCACGGCGAGCGCTTCGTGCGGCGCATCCTCACCGAGCACGAGCGGCCGCGCTTCGAGCGCACGCGCGACAAGGCCGGGCACCTCGCCAAGCGCTTCGCGGCGAAGGAGGCGTTCTCGAAGGCGATCGGCACCGGCATCCATCCGCCGTTCAACTGGCATTCGATCTCGGTCGGGCGCGACCCGCGCGGCAAGCCGCTCATCGTCCCGAGCGAGGCGATGGCGCGCCATCTCGCCTCCCTCGGCGTGGTGCGCGCGCACATCTCGCTCACCGACGATCACGATGTCGCGATGGCGTTCGTGGTGCTCGAGGGGGACGCATGAAGCTCGGACCGGCGATGATCGACGTGGCGGGCCTCGAGCTCGCGGACGACGACGTGCGGCGGCTGTCGCATCCGCAGGTGGGCGGCGTGATCCTCTTCGCGCGCAACTTCGCCTCGCCGCGGCAACTCCTCGAGCTCACGCGCGCGATCCGCGAGCTGCGCACGCCGCAGCTCCTCGTCGCCGTGGACCACGAGGGCGGACGCGTGCAGCGCTTCCGCCACGGCTTCACGCGCATCCCGCCCATGGCCGAGCTGGGCAAGCGCTTCGACGGCAACCGCGGTCAGGGCCTGGCGGCGGCGCGCGCGTGCGGGCTCGTCATCGGCGCGGAGCTGCAGGCGCACGGCGTCGACTTCTCCTTCGCGCCGGTGCTCGACGTGGATCACGGCGAGTCGGGCGTGATCGGCGACCGCGCGCTGCATCGCGAGCCGGAAGCGATCGCGGAGCTCGGCGCGGCATTCCTGGAGGGCCTGCGCGATGCCGGCATGGCGGGCGTCGGCAAGCACTTCCCGGGGCACGGCTACGTGCGCGCCGATTCGCACCTCGAGGTGCCGGTGGACGAGCGCGACTTCGACGAGATCGCCGCCACCGACCTCGCGCCGTTCCAGCGCCTCGCGCCGCGGCTCGGCGGCGTGATGCCCGCGCACGTGATCTACCCGAAGGTCGACGCGGCGCCCGCCGGCTTCTCGAAGGCGTGGCTGCAGAAGATCCTGCGTGGCGCGCTCGGCTTCGACGGCCTCATCTTCTCCGACGACCTTTCGATGGAGGGCGCGAGCACGGCCGGGGGCGTGGTGGCGCGGGCGAATGCGGCGCTCTCCGCGGGCTGCGACATGGTGCTCCTCTGCAACGACGCCGCGGCGCAGGACGTCCTGCTCGACGCGCTCGCGCGGCGGCCCCTCGACGCGAGCCTCGCGCGCCGCCTCGAGCGCATGCGCGGGCGTGCCATCACCGAAGCGGCCCTGCGGTCGAACGCCGCCTACCTCGCGGCCTCGGAGAGCGTGGCGCGCATCGCCTCGACCTAGCGCCATGGCCGCGGTGCCGTTCGATCCCGCGGAGCTCCTCGCGGGCCTGCCCAATCTTCCCGGCGTCTACCGGTTCAAGAACGCGGGCGGCGACGCGATCTACGTCGGCAAGGCCTCCGACCTGAAGAAGCGCGTGTCGTCGTATTTCCAGAAGCACCACGCGAGCCCGCGCACCGCGATGATGGTCTCGCAGATCGCCGGCTGCGAGATCACCGTCACGCGCACCGAGGCCGAGGCGCTGCTGGTCGAGAACAACCTCATCAAGAGCCTGGCTCCGCGCTACAACGTCCTGTTCCGCGACGACAAGAGCTACGGCTACATCCTCGTCACCGGCCACGACTATCCGCAGATCCGCTTCTATCGCGGCTCGCACCAGAAGGGCAACCGCTACTTCGGCCCGTTCCCGAGCGCGTGGAGCGCGCGCGACACGATCGGCCACCTGCAGAAGATCTTCCTGCTGCGCACCTGCGACGACACCGTGTTCGCCCATCGCTCGCGTCCGTGCCTGCTGCACCAGATCCACCGATGCTCCGCCCCGTGCGTGCGCCTCATCACCGAGGAGGACTACGCGCGCGACGTGCGCCATGCCGAGCAGTTCCTCGAGGGCAAGGAGACGGACGTGATCGAGGACCTCACCGCGAAGATGCACGCGGCCTCCGAGGCGCTGCGCTTCGAGGAGGCGGGCCACTATCGCGACCAGATCCGCATGCTCCAGCGGATCGTCTCCGGCCAGGCGGCGGAGGCGGCGGGCGCGGGCGACGTCGACATCGTCGCGGCGGTCGAGCGCGAGGCGGTGTGGTGCGTGACGCTCGCGATGGTGCGTGGCGGACGCCACCTCGGCGATCGCAGCTTCTTCCCGCAGAACGCGTCGGGGAGCGACGCGGCCACCATCGTCGAGGCGTTCCTCACGCAGCACTACGCCCAGCAGCCCGTGCCCGGCCGCGTGGTGTGCGATGCGGTCGCCGATCCCGCGGCGCTCGAGGAGCTGCTCGCGGGGCTGGCCGGGCGCGCGGTGAAGCTCGTCACGCGGCCGATCGGCGAATCGCGCACGTGGCTCGACATGGCGCGGCGCAACGCCGGCCTCGCGCTCGGGCAGCGGCTCTCGGCGCAGGCCACGCAGGAAGCGCGCGTGGCGGCGCTGCAGGAATTCCTCGGGGCCGAGGCGCCCATCCAGCGCATCGAGTGCTTCGACATCAGCCACACGATGGGCGAGGCGACGGTGGCCTCTTGCGTCGTGTACGACAAGGGCGCGATGCAATCGTCCGAATACCGGCGCTACAACGTGAAGGGCGTGGAGCCGGGCGACGACTACGGCGCGATGTGCTACGCGCTCGGCGTGCGCTACAAGAAGCTCGCCGACGGCGAGGGCAAGACGCCGGACCTGATCCTCATCGACGGCGGCCTCGGCCAGCTGCACGCGGCGCAGGGCGTGATGGCCGATCTCGGCCTGCACCACATCCGCATGATCGGCGTGGCGAAGGGCGTGGAGCGCAAGCCCGGCATGGAGCAGCTCTTCATCGCGGGCGAGGAGAAGGTCGAGGAGCCGCGCCGGCTGCCGCCCGACCACCCCGCGCTGCACCTCATCCAGCAGGTGCGCGACGAGGCGCACCGTTTCGCGATCACGGGCCACCGCGCGCGCCGCGGCAAGGCGCGCACCGCCTCGCGCCTGGAGGAGATTTCCGCCGTGGGGCCGCGCCGCCGGCAGCGGCTGCTCGAGCATTTCGGCGGACTGCAGGGCGTCATCGCGGCGAGCGTCGACGATCTCGCGCGCGTCGAGGGCATCAGCCGTAAACTGGCCGAGCGCATCTACGAGGAGCTGCACTGACGTGGGCGTCCGGTTCAACTTTCCGCTGTTCCTCACGTGGCTGCGGATCGTGGCGATCCCGCTGTTCGTGGCGGTGCTCTATTTCCCGGAGAGCTGGCTCTCTGAGCGCGCGGCGAACATCATCTCGATGTGGATCTTCATCGCCGCGGCGGTCACCGACTGGCTCGACGGCTGGCTCGCGCGGCGCTGGAACCAGACGACGTCGTTCGGCGCGTTCCTCGACCCAGTGGCCGACAAGCTCATGGTCGCCGCAGCGCTCATCGTGCTCACCGAGCTCGGTCGCATCTACGGCATCGTCGCGCTCATCATCATCGGCCGCGAGATCACGGTGTCGGCGCTGCGCGAATGGATGGCGCAGATCGGCCAGTCGAAGAGCGTCGCCGTGAACCTGCTCGGCAAGCTCAAGACGACCTCCCAGCTCATCGCGATCCCGTTCCTGCTCTTCAACGGGCGCCTCTTCGGGCTCTTCCACACGAACCCGGTCGGCCAGGTGCTGATCTGGATCGCGGCCGGGCTCACGCTCTGGTCGATGGTCGTGTATCTCAAGGCGGCTGTCGAGTCGCCGCCATCCGGGACCTAGGCTGGAACGTCGCACGGAACCATCGGCGCCCGCGCGACTCCATGCGATGCGATGGAAGGGTCGGGCGGGCCTCTGTTCTCCCTCCGCCACCCGGTCGCGGGGGACGCGCATTGTTGAAGCGGCCCCGGGAAAACGCTATAATTTCAAACTCGTCGCGGCAGTAGCTCAGTTGGTAGAGCGCAACCTTGCCAAGGTTGAGGTCGAGAGTTCGAGACTCTTCTGCCGCTCCAGTTTACGTCGCGGGGGAAACCGCCAGCCGGTTTCCCCCGTTCCGCGTCAAGCCCCCGGTTTACCTCACGAGTTCGGCGCGGGCGGGGTGGCAGAGTGGTTATGCAGCGGCCTGCAAAGCCGTGTACGCCGGTTCGATTCCGACCCCCGCCTCCAGTTCGCCACCCTCGTCGAAGCGCCGCTGCTATATTGTCGGCGAGGAGATACCGGCCGTGGCGACTTCGAGCCGTAGTGGGCACCTTGATGTACTCGCGGCGATTCCGGAGGAGCGTCGCGAGGAGTTGCTGGCGCAGTGCGGCCAGCAGCGTTTCCGCAAGGGCGAAGTCATCTGGCGGCAAGGCGCCGCCGCATCGACGGTCGGATTCCTCGGCGAAGGCAAGGCGGTCTCCGAGTATCGCAGTGCGCGCGGGCGCGTAGTGATCACCGGCTTGTGGTCCGCGGGCGATCTCATCGGTGCGCTCAATCTCAGCGCCTTCAACGTGCACCAGATGACGGTGCGCTGCCTCGAGAACTCGCTCGTCTATACGTTGCCGGTCGAGCGGTTCTACGAGCTGGTGAGGTCGTATCCCGAAGTGGCGGAAACGGTCGTCAGGGCACTGTCGGTGCGCCTGCATTGGTACAACCACCTGACTCTCGTGCTCGGCACCTTGCCCGCCTTCGAGCGGATTTGCGGGATGCTGCTCGCGCTATGCGAGCACTTCGCCGTCAAGACACCGGACGGATTGCTCATCGATCTGAGCCTCACCCATGCGACGCTCGCCGCAATGGTCGGAGTCGGCCGGCCGTTCCTCACCGTCACGCTGAGCCAACTCGAGCGAAGCGGCGTGATCAGCAGCGCGCGCCACCGCATCGTGATCCATGACGCCGTCGCGCTCGAGGCCCTGGCTTTCGAGAAGACGCAGCGACGTACGCAGGCCGCAACCCGCTCCGTTCCTCGCGACGACCACCGCCGCTCCTCACCGCTCTAGAAGCGGTAATCGACAGCAGGCACCGTCGAGACCACGCATCAGGGGTCTCGGGAATGTTCATTTTTGTACCTCTTGACCGCCGCTCCGTTGGTGGGACTGCGCCCACACGCGCGGGCTTCGTCAACGCGATGGAAATGGGTTGAATCCCATCGCGCGCTCGGCTTTCAATCTGTGCATGGGCCTGTATGGCCGATGCATGGGAGGCGCGATGGGCACCGCGAGCACGATGAAGCGAAGCTTCGAAGACATGGCGATGGCAAGCGATGCCGCAGCGCAGGAGAAGCCGGCGCCGGAAGGGACCTTCCGCTTCTACGACAACCGGCAGAAGTACCTGATGTTCGTGAACACCTGCGCCGAGAAATCGGCGGTCGCGGACCGGATCGCGCTGGAGCTGCCGAACCTCCATCCGACTCCTCCCGCAGTGAGGGTCTTCGATGCCGGAATGGGCGATGGCACCGTACTGACGCGTGTGATGCGGCGAATGCACCAACGCTTCCCCACGCTGCCGTTCTACATCGTCGGCAAGGAGATCAGCCTCGAAGACGTGCGGCTGACGCTGGAGAAGCTGCCCGATCGTTTTTTCGAGCACCCGGCCACCGTGATGGTCCTCACGAACCTGTTCTACAAGGAGGCGCCGTGGCTGACGCCCCATTCGCCGGCATCCGCTTCGCTGCTCAAGTGGCACGAGGTCGCGCTCACGGGAACGACATCGTGCGACTTCGAGGCGCAGATCGCGGCGCTGCAGCCCTTCCTTGCGGAGAACTGGGGCGTCACGGCCGGCAAGAACGGCGGCAATCTGGCGTATGCGCGCCCCTCGGTACTCGTGCTCTATCGCGACGACCACAAATTCCAGTTGAGCACGGTGCTGCCCAAACGGGCGGTACCCAAGGCGGACTTCGACCTGGTGATCGCTTCCCAGCCCTACCGGCTGCGGGCGCCGCTCGAGTTCAAGGCGTCGCGGGTGCTGGCGCCGCTCGCGAAGGGCCTCGCCCCGGGCGGGCGGCTCGTCGCCGTGCATTCGCATGGACAGGACCCGGCCCACGAGATCATCCGGCGCATCTGGCCGGACGAGAATCCATTCATCCACGATCGCCATGAGATCCTCAAGGCGACCCGTGAGGCGCTCGGCGCCGAGGCGCGCGGCCTCAAGTTTCACGACCACCCGGAGGAGCGGGCGCTCTTCCGGTACTCGATGCACACGCTCCCTTCGGAAGTGGTGGACACGATCGGCACCTCGACGGTGTTCGCCGCCTGGAATGCGGCGGTCTACGTGGGCCAGGTCGAAGACGCGCGGCTGGACGAGGTGCTGGGCAGCCGCCGCTATCTCGATGTCACCCACGAAGTGCTTCGCAAGCACGGCGGGTTGTGGTTCTGGGACGAGTCGTTTTCGATCACCCGTAATCGCGAGTGAGAACAAGGAGGAGCGGCGATGTCCAGTTTCCTGTTTACTTCCGAATCGGTGTCGGAAGGTCATCCGGACAAGGTGGCGGACCAGGTCTCGGACGCGGTGCTCGACGCGGTGCTCGCGCAGGACAAGGGCGCGCGCGTGGCGGCCGAGACGCTGGTCAAGGACAACCTCGTGGTGCTCGCGGGCGAGATCACGACGCGGGCGCAGGTCGACTACGAGCAGGCCGCTCGCGCAGCAATCCGGCGCATCGGCTATTGCGATCCCGCGCTCGGCTTCGACGCTGCGACTTGCACCGTGTTGCGCGTCTATGGCGAGCAGTCGCCGAACATCGCCCAGGGCGTGGACGAGGGCCGCGGGCTCGATCTCGAGCAGGGTGCGGGGGACCAGGGGCTGATGTTCGGCTATGCGTGCGATGAGACCGCGAGCCTCATGCCGCTGCCGATCTGGTTGGCGCACCGGCTGGTCGAGCGCCAATCCGAAGTGCGCCGCAGCGGACGTCTCCCGTGGCTGCGGCCGGACGCGAAATCGCAGGTGACCGTGCGCTATGTCGACGACGAGCCGGAATCGATCGATACGGTCGTGCTTTCGACCCAGCACGCGCCGGGCCTGGAGCACGAGGCCATCCGCGAAGCGGTGATCGAGGAGGTCGTGAAGCCCGTGCTGCCGAAGCACCTGGTGAAGGGCAAGATCAAGTTCTTCGTGAATCCCACCGGCGCCTTCGAGATCGGCGGGCCGAAGGGCGATTGCGGCGTGACCGGCCGGAAGATCATCGTCGACACCTACGGCGGCTCGGCGCCACACGGCGGCGGTGCGTTCTCGGGCAAGGATCCCTCGAAGGTGGACCGCTCGGCAGCGTATGCGGCCCGCTACGTCGCGAAGAACATCGTTGCCGCGGGGCTCGCATCCCGATGCCTCGTCCAGCTGTCGTACGCGATCGGCATCGCGCGGCCGACCAGCCTCATGGTGACCACCCACGGCACCGGCAAGCTGACCGATGAAAAGCTCGCGCAGCTCGTCAACGACCAGTTCGACCTCCGCCCCAAGGGCATCATCCAGATGCTCGACCTGCTCCGGCCGATCTATCGGAAGACCGCGGCGTATGGCCACTTCGGCCGTGAGGAGCCGGAGTTCAGCTGGGAGGCCACCGACAAGGCGGCAGCGCTATCCGAGACCGCGGGGGTCCGCAAGCAAGCGGCAGTGGCCTAGCGACGCGCGCTGCCTGCCGCGATGCACCCGAGTGAGCGGCAGGGCACCGGATGCGACACTCCGAGTGCCCTGCCGACCGCGGCGCTCAATGGCCTTTGAAGTCGGCGTCCGGCAACGCGTGGATCGCGCCGATCGGTGACCTCAGCCCGCGTTCCTTGAGCACCTCGTCCGCGAAGCTGCTCATGATCGCGTCCGGGCGAAGCTTCTCGACGTCGATCGCGTTGATGGAATGCAGGAAGGCCGCGTCCTTCTCGATCGTCGCCATGACTTCGGGCGTGAACGTGAACGGCAGATTCATGCGGACATCGGATTTGTAATTGATTCCCTTGTAAGTGCCATAAAGCGAGCGCCAGAGCGCCTTCTTCGAGAATCCGCTGATCTGCTCGGCAACGATGTCGACGACCTCGTTCGCGTTCTTGGGATCGGCCATGAAGAGCTGGGCGTCGAGCTCCGCATTGAGCAGGGCCTTGACGACGTCGGGGCGCTGCTTGATGAGGTCCGCGCGCATGGCGATGAAGCTCTCGTCCGATTCGCCGAAATCGTCTCCATAGGCGATGGGACGCGCCAGCCCCTTCTCCACGAGCTCGGCGGTCGTCGGTTCCCACTGGAACGATCCGTCGAGCTTGCCGGCCCGGTATCCCGATGCGATGACCTCCAGGCTCTGGTTCAGGTAGGCCTGGGGCTGAACGTTTTCGGTCTTGAGCACACCGCGGCCGAACCGATCGGCGCAACTGCCCTGGGGAACCGCGACCGTCTTTCCGGAGAGCCATCGCAGCGCCTCGTGATAGTCCCGGAATGCCGGCGCATCGGCGCGCACCAGGACGACGTTGCAGAGATTGTCGCGGTCGGTGACCGCAACGAGGCGCAAGTCCGCGACCTTCTGCTTCGTCGTGGAAACGATGGCCGGCATGTCCCCCAGCCATCCGACCTGTTCCTTCCCGGCGAGCATCTGGTTCACCACGATCGCGCCCTGCAGCCCGATCTGGAACGTGACGGTCGATCCAGCGGGCAGATACTTCTTCCAGTATTCCTTCTTGCGCTGGATGGCCCCGTCCCACGTCAGTGTCGCGTAGGGCTGGTAACCGATGACGAGGTGGACGGGATCGCCCGGCTTGCCGTAGTCCAGGTCCGCGGCGCGCGCACCGAACGTGCCCAGCAAAGCCACCACGAGGCCGACACACAACAGATCGAACCCTGCGCGCGCTTTCGAAGCCAGTGACTTCCGTGTTTCGCTTCCCATGGTCGACTCCTCCTGGAGCTTGCACTCGATGTTGTAGTTGCTCCCAAGGCACCCAGGAACGTCGTCGGGTGCGTCCGTGCCCTCACTGCGTCATCTGCGACCGCACCCGTGCTCCTAGCGGCGCGCCACGCGGCGCGCGTAGGCGTCGACGAAATCGGCGGCGGCCTTGCTGCCGCCCGCGAACGACTTCATCGCCTCCTCGTGCAGCAGGGACAGCGCCTGCATCTTCACTTCGTTGGCCCGGTCGTTCTCGACGATGTCCTTGAGCTTGCGCGGCCGCGGCAAGTCGACCTCCAGCACCGCGCGCACGCGCGCCGGAATGTTCGTCATGACGAGCAGCCGATCGGCGAGAAAGATCGCTTCGTCGATATCCGTGGTGACGAAGAAGTTGGTGCGGCGGTTCTCCTCGAAGAGGCGCGCATAGTATTCCCACATCAGCGCCTTGGTCATGGCATCGAGGCCGCGGAACGGCTCGTCGAGGATCATCACCGACGGATTGTTGATCATCGCGCGCGCGAGCTCGGCGCGCCGCTGCATGCCGCCGGAAAGCTGGCTCGGATACTTGCCGCGAAAAGGCGTGAGTCCCACCTTGTCGAGCAGGAACTCCGCGAGATCGCGCGTGGCTCGCGTGTCCTCGCCGCACGCGCGCGGCCCATACATGATGTTGTCGAACGTGGTCATCCAGGGGAAGAGGGCCGTTTCCTGGAAGACCACGAGCCGGTCGCGCCCCGGTCCCGTCACGGGCCTTCCATCCACGCTGATCGTGCCCGCCGTGGGGCGCTCGAAGCCGGCCAGCAACCGGATGAGCGTGCTCTTCCCGCAGCCGGAGGGGCCGACCATCACGGTGAGCTTGCTGCGCTCCAGCGTGAACGAGCAATCCTTGACGACCTCCTTCGCGGACCGCGCGGCGCCGTACGATTTCGACACCGCGGACACGACCATCTCGCCCGCGTTCACCCGCGGGGGCTTGACTGCCATGCTCGTCGCCACGGTGCGTTCCTCCTTTCAGCGCGTGCGCAGCCACGGCGTGGACAGCTGCCCGAGCTTGCGCAGCACCGCGCTCGACACGTACCCGGCGATCCCGATGCTGATCATGCCGACCACGATCTGGTCGTAGGACCCACCGACGTAGGAGTTCCAGATGAAGAATCCCAGGCCGCCGCCGGCACCCGCGGCCTGGCCGCCTCCGCCGGAGATCATCTCCGCCGCGACCACCACGTTCCACGTGATGCCCATGCCGACCATCGAGCCGACGGCAATCGAAGGAATCACCGCCGGCAGGATGATGCGCCGGAACACGTCCCAGGAGCTGGCGCCCATGGAGCGTGCGGCCTGGAAGTAGCGCACGTCGATCGACCTGGCGCCTCCGAGCACGTTGATGACGATGGTGAAGAACGCGCCGAGGAAGGTGACGAACCCGATCGAGAGCTCCTGCGTGGGCCAGAAGATGATGGCTGCGGGCACCCAGGCCAGCGGCGGGATCGGTCGCAGCACCTCGAAGGTCGGAAACCATGTGCCGTACGCGGCGCGGCTGATCGCCAACAGCAGGCCGAACGGGATGCCGATGAGCATGGCCGCGGCGAAACCCGCGAAGACCCGTACCGAGCTGAGGTACCAGCTCTGCCAATAGCCGTGCTGGGCGAGCAACGCGATCCACACCTTCAGCACGTCCGTGGGAGCGGGCACCGCACCGATCCATGGAGTGGCGAAGCCGAACCACGCTTTCGATTTCGCGCCGAGCTCCCAAAGGACGAGGAATACCGCGATCGAGACCACCCCACGCCAGGTGGATGGCGCGAGGAGCCCTCGATTTACACGTGCCGTGGCCATTCCTCGTCCTCCTTGCCTACATCGGCGCTCAGCCTTCCTTCTCACCCGCGGCGAACGCCTTGAGCGCTTCCTCGTGCACCGCCTCGATCGTCTCGTCCATGAGCTGGCGGAAGCGCGGCGTGGTGAGGACTCCGTAGTCCCGGGGATGCGGAATGTCCACGTCCAGGATCTTCTTCGGCTTGCACGGTCGCGTCGTCATGATCACGACGCGGTGCCCGAGGAACACCGCCTCCTCGAGGTCATGCGTGATGAAGAAGATCGTCACCGGGTTCCTGTAGTAGATCTCGAGCAGCGCCTCGTGCATCACCGACTTGGTGAGCGAATCGAGGGCACGGTACGGCTCGTCGAGCAGGAGGACCTTGGGATCGTTCATCAGCGCGCGAACGATCTCGACGCGGCGGCGCACACCGGAGGAAAGCTCCCCGGGGTAGTTGTGCTCGCTGCCGGACAATCCCGCGTCGGCCATCATCTGGCGCGCCTTCTCGCAGGCTTCCGGCCAGCGCAGCTTGCCCTGCATCACGGGCCCGAACGCGATGTTCTCGAGCACCGTCTTCCACGGAAAGAGCGCGCCGTTCTGGAACACCACGATGCGGTCCGGTCCCGGCAGGGCCTTCGGCTTGCCCGGGCCGCAAAGCATCTCGCCATCGAGGTGGATCGAGCCCGAGTCGACGCTATGGAACCCCGCGATCGCATTGAGGAGGGTCGTCTTGCCGCAGCCCGAGGGTCCGACGATCATGCAGATCTCGCCCGGCTGGATGTCGAGGCTGCAATGATCGACGGCGAGAACCGCTGCGCCGTCGGGGTCGTAGATCTTGACCAGCTGCTCGATGCGGATCGCCCCCTTGCCGGGCGGGGCGAACAGCTCTTCGGCAGCCGGCTCCCGCATCATGCGTCGCCTCCAAGCGCGAGCTCACGCACCCGCCATTGCATCATGTAGTCGCCGACCAGGCGGATCAAGGCGCTCGTCGCATAGCCGACCGCTCCCAACGTGATCATGCCGATGATGATCGTCGGGTAGCGGACCATGATGTACGAGGTGTTGATCAGATAGCCGAGGCCGTATTGACCCGATACCATCTCCGCGGCCACCAACGAGAACCAGCAGGCGCCGATCGATATCTGCAAGCCGGTGAAGATGTACGGCAACGCCCCCGGGACGATGACGTGGCGGAACACCTGCCAGCGTCTCGCGCCCAGGCAGTAGCTCGCCCGCAGGTAGGCCTCGTCGATCGATTCCACACCGAGCATCGTGTTGAGCGTCGTGGCAAAGAACGAGACGAGAAAGGCGAGAAAGATGACCGGGCTCTCGAGCCCCTTGAACATCACGATCGCGAGCGGCACCCAGGCGAGGCCCGGAATCGGCCTGAGCAGCTCGAACACGGGAAACACGTACTCCTTGAACTTCTGCGACCACCCGAGCATGAGCCCCAGCGGAACGCCCAACGCGGTCGCGAGAACGAACGCGATCCCTACGCGGCGCACGCTCACCCAGATGTCCATGTAGTAATCGGACGTGAAGATCGACACCCCGTAGGTCGGCTTCCGGCTCACCCATTCCCTGGCGACGTCGACCGGCCCCGGCAATTCCACGAAGCGCGGCAGCTTCCAGACGTCGACCGCCAGGTACCAGAAGCCGAGGAAGAGCGCGAAGCCGAGGAACATCAGGTAAGGACGCGGGCTCGCGAGCCACTGGGAAAGACGGAACAGGGTCAGGAAGAACCCCGTGAGCTGCCGATCCCCGGGAGCGGCGTCGGCGCGCCGATGAGGAGCTGGCAGGGCCCGGGCATTCGTTTCGATTCGGCTTCCCCGACTTGACATGTTCGCTGTATCGGCTCTTAGCTGCACGATGACGCTACCGAGGGAAACCGCGAAGACCGAGCGCTGCCTTCCAAGGTATATCAAACCCTACGGCCAAAATTTGTCAACTACGCGACATCGCGGGGTGCAATGTCGGGTCGTGGATTCCCGTGGCGCGAGGCGGGTGACGCTGGGGTCGCCCGACTCCGGCGGTTGTTCGCATTCGTACAAATCCCGCGGTGATGCACGACCGGCCCGGCAATGAAGGATGAAGCTGCGCAGGTTCCCACCATGGTCGTCTGCGGCGGCCGCGATAGCCGCGAAGCCGTGATCATGCGGCTCGTGGAGCCGGCGGCGGAAGGGCGTCCGATCGCCGTTCTGCGCGTGGTCGCTGGAATTTTTTCCCTCTCGGACAGCTCCCCGGCGCCGCACGTCGTCATGCGGCGAGTGCCGATCGGCTGCCTTTGCTGCACGGCGAGCGTCATGTTTCGCGCCGCAGTGCTCGGATTGCTGCGCGACAGCCATCCGGCGCGGCTCGTCGTCGACCTGGGCATGGGCGAGCATGTCGCGGTGCTGGAAGCGCAATTGCAGCGCGACTCCCTGGCGCGCGTCCTGCGGCTGGTGGGCCGCGTGGATGTCGACGCGGTGGGCGACACCCCGGCGCTCGCGTGGCCTGCTGACTTGCATCGGCAGTGAATCCCGAACCCTAATTCGCGGCCAGCATCGCGCCCGGACGGCGTGTCTCGATCACGCTACGCATCCATGCGGCGGTGCGTGCCACGCTCCCGAAGCTGAACAGATGCATGCCGACCACGTTGCACACGGGATGCGTCGTATAGTAGTGCGCGATGGCCGCGAGCTGATCACCGGGATCGCTGTGGGTGACGACGCGCACCGCGTTCATGCCCTGGCCGCTCAGGGCGCGCAGCGACGTGCTGACTCCGCAGCGTTGGGCATAACGCAGCAGCGCGAGCGGATCGGTTGGGCCCGCGAGCCCGACGTAGACCGGCAGCGTCGGCACCTGGCGCGCGAGCTCGATGCAGTACTGGACGATGCGCCCGGGGGCGAACGAGAACTGCGTGATGAGGTAGGCACCCAGCCCCTGGGCGGCGGCGCACTCCAGCTTCATGTGGAGCGCCTCCTCGAGCTGGGCGCGCGCGACACGCGGATGGCCTTCCGGATAGCCGGGCAGGGCGACCTCGCGCACGCCGGCCTCGGCGACGACCCCATCGCGGAGCAAGGAAAGGCCGTCGGAGTACGGACCGCGCGGTTGCGGCTCGTCGCCCCCGATCACGAGGACCTTGGCGACGCCCGCCTCGCGCACGGCGCGTGCGAGAAAGTCGCGCGCCTCGTCGCGCGATCCGATGCGCCGCGCGGCCAGGTGCGGCACCGGCTCGAGCCCGGCTTCATGCAGCTCGCGTAGCACCGGCAGAGACCCGGCGAGCGCCAGCCGTGGCAAGTGATTGACATAGACGCGCGTTCCCACCGGCAGCGTCGAGGCGATGACCCGCGCATCGGCGGCGCGATCCGAGGTCATCTCGAGCGAGCTGCACGCGACGAGCTCGGCGGCGGTCTCGGCGAGGCTCGGGGAAGAAGAGACCGGTTGCAGTTCGCTGTGCATCGCTCACCCCCGCTTCCTGGACACCACGTAGGATTCGTCGAGGAACGACAGGCCGCCGCGGGCCTGCAGCACCTCGCGCGTCGCGTCGAGATAGCGCCGACTGCCCATCTCCTGCGCGAGGCGCTCGTCGTCGATCTGCGCCACATAGACGGCGGCATTCCAGGCGGCGAACAGGGTCGACGTGCCGATGGTCTCCGACAGCTCGTTCGGCATCGTGTGCATCTCGTATGGGAATACCGCGCGCGCGTCGGAGTAGCCGTTGAAATTGTAGTGACGCGCGTCCTTCCCCAGCTCGGCTCGCAGCGCGCGCAGCACATCGTGCCGGCCGCTCGTGAACGGATCCTCGTCGGGCCAGATCTTGCGCACGATCTCCATGCCGGCGTCGTGCCCGTAGGCGTGGATGCCGAGGAGGCGTCCGCCGGGGCCGAGCGCCCGGGCGAGCGGTGCGACGACCTTGTTCGCCTTGAACTCCGCGGACACGCGCGCGCGATAGGGTTGCGAAGCGATCACGAGGTCGTAGCCCGCGCAGCCCTGGCCCTGGCGCGGGATCACCTCGTGCAGCAGGAACCGGTGGTCCTCGCGATAGACCACGAGCACGACCGGCCGCTCGTAGACCGGGTTGCCCGTCGTCGGGCTGTGCCGCGCCTGCCAGTGCCGCGCGAGGAAGGGCTCGAGCGCCGCGATCTGCCCGCTGAATTCGTGCCCGGTCGCGCCGCCGAGCGCGAGCTCGTGCCACACCAGCGAACGGGCCGCGCCGAGCGAGCGCGGCGTGAGCCAGGGCGCCTCGTGGTAGTACATGTTCGTGAGCACGAGCACGGTCGCCGGGTGCTCGGCGAACCGGTCCGCCATCTTGTCGAGCGAGAGGCGCACGTTCTCGAAGCTCACCTCCTTGCCCACGTAGTACAACGGCACCGTCCCGAACCGGCCGTGCATCTCGCGCATCACGCGGGTGAGCACCGTGCCGTCGCCCATGCCGGCGTCGAACACCCGCACCGCCGGCGGGCTGGGATGCAGGTGCGCGAGCTCCAGGCCGACCCGATGGGCGATCACGCTCTTCTCGCTGCACGTGTTCACGAACAGCAGGTACTTCTGCCGGTTGTCGAAGAAGCGGAAGTTGCGCGAGGGCGCCGAATCGGTGGAGAGCCGGGGATCGCCCATCGCGAGGCCGGCTGCGTGGATCAGGCGCCGCAGCTCGGGCGGCGAGGCGGGCACGGTCGCGCCGTGCTCGCTCATGAAGCGGCTTATCCGCTCGAGCGTCTCGGGCGTGATGCGGCCGCCGTCGCGCAGGCGCGCGACGAACTTTCCGTCGTTCACCGCGCGGCGCCCGAACGTGGACTCGGCGATGTCGTTGTGCCGGCAGAATTCCGCGATCGTCTCGACGAGCGCGCCACGCGACTCCGGCATTGCGTCCACGGCGGCTCCCCGGCAGAAGCGGCTCGGCGACGCCGTCACGCCGCCACGATTTCGTCCGAATCGTGCGGCGTCGTATACCACTCGATGTCCCCGGTCTGCGCGTCGTAGCGGCGCCGGCGCTGCGTGCCCATGTCGCATCCATAGATGTGCACGCTGACCGAGGGCGTTTCGCCGGGATTGTGGACGCGGTGCACGTCGCGCTGCGGGGACACGAGGTGGGAGGTCTCTCCTTTCCTCGTGTAGTACACGCCGACCTTCTCGAGCTGCGCGCGATTCGGATCGGAACCGTCGTCGATGCGCTTGTAGCGGGTCTCCTGCTCGAGGCCGTCGATGAAGCCGAGCACGCCCCACGAGAGATGGTCGTGAATGGGCGTGCCCTTGCCCGCTCCCCAGCAGAATGCGATCACCGAAAGGTCGCTGCCCCTGCGGTACAGGCAGTACTGGCCATAACCGGCCGCGACGCCCGTCTTGCCTTCGGGCGGTCGACGGTACTTGTCCTTGAGCCAGCCGCGATCGGGGTTCGCGATGAGCTGCTGCACCAGCGGCTCGACGGCCGCGACGATCTTCCATTGGTCGCGTTCGCGCTCGACGATGTTCTCCAGGCTGTCGATGAAGCTCGCCATTGTCGGGTTGGGATGGCGCATGACCGTCTCCTCCAGGGATGTGAAGGGCACCGATGGTCGTCGCGATGACCGCACACGAGTTGCGGTTGCAGTGCACCGCTGCATCGTCGTCTCGAATATAGCAGCGATCACGGCGCGCAAATCGTCTGTAGCGAACATTCCATCCAACTTGGGGGACTAACGGCTGATCGGTTCCGACGGAGTTGTTCGGTTTTGAACATTCGTCGCGTCTCGCGCCGCCAATTTGTTCCATTCCGGACATCCTTCGCGATTGCCTCGTGTGTTCGAACTCCCGATAATGAATTCGCGATCCTCAACGAAGGATTCACCATGGGCATGAACGTCAAGGAACGGATCCTCACGACCTTGCGTGGGGGCGACTCGAACGGTCGCGTGGTCTGGATACCCACCGTCGGCGTCACGGTCGAGGCGATGAAGAAGGTCGACGCGTCGTGGCCCGAAGCGCACTGGGAACCGAAGAAGATCGCGCGCCTCGCCGCGTCGACGTACGAGCTCACCGGCGTGCCGTGCTGCACGCTGCCGTTCTGCCTCACCCTCGAAGGCGAGGCCCTCGGATGCCCGCTCGACCGCGGCACCGGCATCACGCAGCCGCAGATCATGGAGCATCTCGAGATCGCCTTCGACGAGTTCGAGCTGCCCGGCGACTTCCTCGCGCGTGGCCGCATTCCTGCCGTGCTCGAGGCGATCTCGCTGCTCGCCGCGAGCCAGCGCGACGTGCAGCCGGTGAACGTGAAGGTGACCGGGCCGTTCACGATCGCGTGCGCGGTATTCGGGGCCGAGCGCGTCCTGCTCGCCACGATCGAGGAGCCCGACGCCGTCAAGCGCGTGATGGAGCTGATGACGCAGGTCGGCATCGCGCTCTCGCGCGCGGCGATCCAGGCCGGGGTCGACACGGTCACCTTGTCGGACCCGGTGGCGAGCGGCGACCTGCTCAGTGCCGCCCAATACGAGGAGTTCGCGCGGCCCTACGAAGCGAAGGTGTTCGAGTCGATCAAGGACGTCCCGACCGCGCTGCACATCTGCGGCTATACCAAGGACCTGATGCCGCACGTGCGCGAGACCGGCGCGAGCGCGTTCTCGTTCGAGGAGAAGGTCCAGGTCAAGGACGCCAAGCCGCTCCTCGGCGACGTGCTCGCGATCGGCAACGTCGCGCCGGTGCGTGCGCTGCTCAACGGCTCGCCGGCCGATGTCCTGCGCGAGGCGAACCAGTGCTTCGAGGACGGCATCGACCTGCTGTCCTCGGGCTGCGCGGTGCCGCCGTTGACGAACCTCGACAACCTGCGCGCGCTGGCCACGGCCGGCGCCGCCGCATGATCGCCGACACGATGAACGACATGACGACGACCGAGCGCGAGACGATCCTCAAGGGTCTCGGCGACGCGGTGTGGAAGCTCGACCCGGCGATGGCGACCGAGTTCGCGCAGCGCGCGATCGCGGCCGGCATCGACGCCTACGACGCGATCAACGACGGGCTCGCCAAGGGCATGGCCGTGGTGAGCGGCATGTTCGACCGCCGCGAGTACTTCGTGCCCGAGCTGCTGCGCGCCGCGAAGGCGATGAACACCGGCATCGACCTGCTCAAGCCCTACCTCAAGGTCGATGCGAGCACGCACAAGGGCACGGTGGTCATCGCGACCGTGAAGGGCGACATCCACCAGATCGGCAAGAACCTGGTCGCCCTCATGTTGCGCACCGCCGGCTTCACCGTGCACGACCTCGGCGTCAACTGCCCGGCGGAGAAGTACCTGGGCAAGGCGAAGGAAGTCGACGCCGACATCATCGGCATGTCCGCGCTCATGACGACCACCATGCTGTACATGGAAACCGTCACCCAGCAGCTCGTGCAGGAGGGCATGCGCGACCGCATCAAGGTGATGGTGGGCGGCGCGCCGGTGAGCGAGACGTTCGCGATGAAGGTCGGGGCCGACAAGTACGCGAGCCACGCGGCGGTCGCGGTCGAGATCGCGAAGGACCTGGTGGGGTCCAAGGTGGCGTAGGTGAACCTCACCTTCCTGCCGGAGGGACGCACGGTCGCGGTCGCACCCGGCGTTTCCGTGCTCGAAGCGTGTCGCGAACACGATGTGGACGTTCCGGGGATCTGCGGCGGGCGCGGCCGTTGCCGCGAGTGCCGCGTCACCGTGGTGGGCCGCGACATACCGCCCAGCGCGCTGGACCGGTCGCTGCTCGAGCCCGAGGACCTGGCGCGCGGGTGGCGGCTGTCGTGCCAGCTGAAGGTCGATGCCGACCTCACGGTCGAGCTGCCGGCGGTCTCGTTGAAGCTCCTCGATCCGAGCGTCGTGCTGCCGCAGCTCGCATCGGTCGAGCCGGTGATCCGCGACATCGACGTCGACTTGCGTGGCATTCCGCCCGACAGCGATCGGCCGGCCGTGGCGCTGCTGGCGGACGCGCTGCTCGACAAGGGCGTGCGGGTCGAGCGCCCGACCATCGCCGCGCTGCGCGAGCTGGGCCTCGCGCTCGCGCGCCGCGACGGCGGCGTTCGCTGCCTCGTGCACGACGGCACGCTTCTCGACGTGCGCGCGCGCTCGTCCGCGCCGGTCTACGGGCTCGCGATCGACATCGGCACCAGCACCGTGTCGATGGCCTTGCTCGACATCACGAGCCTCACCATGCTGTCGGTCGAGACGCAGCGCAATCCGCAAGGCGCGTACGGCGGCGACTTCATGTCGCGCATCGCGTTCGCCATGGAGAAGGAAGAGAACCTCCTCGAGCTGCACCGCAAGATCGTCGGCCGCATCAACCGGATGCTCGAACGCCTGGTCCTGAGCTACGGGCTCGATCGCAGGGACATCCTGCTCATGACCGTGGCCGGCAACGCCGTGATGCACCATCTCTTCTTCGGCCTCGACGTGAAGGCGCTCGGCGGCTTTCCCTTCCGTCCGGTGCTGAAGGAGCTGCTCGCCGTTCCCGCCTCCGAGCTCGGGCTGGAGCTCGAGCCCGCCACGCCGATCGTCGGGCTGCCGCTCATCTCCGGCTACATCGGCGCGGACACCATCGGCGTCATCGTCGCGCTCGACATGCTCGGACGCTCGGATACGGTGGTCGCGGTCGACGTGGGCACCAACGCGGAAGTCGCGCTCCTGCACCGCGGCCGGCTGTACGTGTGCTCCGCGCCCGCGGGACCGGCCTTCGAGGGCGCGCAGATGGCGTGCGGCACGCAAGCGCGGCCCGGTGCGATCACCAAGGTCGCGATCGATGAGGCGCGGCAGCGCCTGCGGTTCGACACGGTCGACGAGAAGCCGCCGTTCGGCATCGCGGGCACGGGCATCATCGATGCCGTGGCGGAGCTCACCCGCGTCGGCGTGCTCGACGAGTCGGGACGGATGGTCGAAACCGAGCGCTGGCCGGACTGGCTTCGCGAGCGCACCCATCTCGCGGGCGAGATGAAGGCATTCGTCATCGCGCGCGACGCGGAGGATCGGCCGCTCTACCTGCACCAGGGCGACGTGCGCGAGCTGCAGCTTGCGAAGGCCGCCACCGCGACGGCGATCCATTACGTGATGAGCGCGGCGGGTGTCACCGCGGCGGAGCTCGACCGCGTTTACGTCGCGGGCGCGTTCGGCAGCTATCTCGATCCCATCAGCATCCTGCGCATCGCGCTGCTGCCCGATGTGCCGCGTGAGCGCGTGGAGTTCGTGGGCAACGCCGCGTTGGCCGGAGCGGTCCTCACGACGCTCTCGCGCCGGCATCTCGATACCGCCATTCGTGCGGCCTCCGAGGCGATCCGGGTCGACATGGCCACCGACGAGTCGTTCCAGGACGTGTTCGTCGACAAACTGCGGCTTGCCCACTAGCGGAGCGCTCGATGGATGCCATCGCCACGGGGTGCCTGGAAGAGCTCAAGCCGCTGGAGGTCTCGGTGCGGGTGGAGCGGATTCTCAGGGCGCACTACCCGGACCTCGCGCTGGCGGGGCCGGAGGTGCGCGCCACGGCCGCGGCGATGGCCGAGCACGCCCTGGAGGTCGCCGCACCCGTCGCATGGCTGCGCCAGCTCGCCGTGAGGGCGGTCGACGATTCGCATGTGGAGCTCGACGGGGGCGCGTGCCTGACGAGCGCCGGCCTGGCGAATTCGCTGCGCGGATGCTTCGCCGTGCAGCTCTTCATCGTGACATTGGGCCCGCGGCTCGATCAGCGCGTCTCCGAGTTGTTCGAGGCGATGGACGGTCTCGAGGGCCTGTTCCTCGATACGGCGGGATGGATCGCGGTGCAGTCGGCGCTCGGAGCGGTTCGGCGCCGGCTCGCCGAGCGTGGCCGTGCCGTCGGCTACCGCCTCACGCGCCGGACCGGTCCGGGCTACCCCGAGTGGTCGCTCGACGAGCAGCCGATGGTCGTCAACGCGCTCGCTGCAGGCGAGAAGTTGCCCGGGATCGAGTTGCTCGACAGCGGCGCGGTCCTGCCCGAGAAGACCTTGACCGGATTGTTCGGCTTGATGCCGCTGGATTCCGCCCAGAAGGAGTGAGCATGCGAAACCGAGAAACCTTCCTGCAACGTCTGGCCCGCGCGGACCAGCGCCCGATGCTCGCCGACACGGCGACCGGCACGTGGTTCCAGGAGCGCGTGAACGACGAAGCGGGCAAGTGCTGCGACGGCTACAACGTCTCGAATCCCGACGTCGTGCGCCAGATGTACCGCGAGAAGCTCGAGGCCGGCGCCGAGCTGATCCTCACCAACACGTTCAACAGCAGCGAGCTGCGCCTGCCCGAGTTCGGTCTCGAGGGTCAGGCCGACCGGCTGAACGCGCAGGCCGTACGGATCCTGCGCCAGGCGATGAGCGACACGGGGCGCAGCTGCTTCATCGGCGGCGACGTGGGGCCATCCGGTCTCGTCATCGGCGATACCGGCACGTATCCGCAGGTCCGCGACGGCTTCGTCCAGCAGATCCGCGCGCTGGTGCAGGCGGGCGTGGACGTGATCTGCGTCGAGACGCTGCTGCAGGCGCTCGAGGGACAGGCGGCCGCGGAGGCGGCCCACGAGGTCTTCGCCAGGGAAGGCGTGACCTTGCCGCTGTACATGACGTGCGTCTTCACCGACCTCGCCCCGGGACAATCGGAGCACCGCACGTTCTTCGGCGATACCGTGGAAGAGATGCTCGACGGCAAGGAGGATGAGCTCGCCAAGCAGCACTTCGACGGATTCCTCGCGCTCGGGGCGACCGTGGTCGGCGCGAACTGCTCGGTGGGCCTCAACGACGTCATTCCCATCGCGACGCGGTTCCGCCAGTGCGTCGACGAGCGCGGATTCGGCGGCAAGGTGTTCGTTGCCGCGAAGCCGAACTCCGCGGTGATGTCGAGCCAGTCGTATGAAGGCCCCGACGTCGCGGCCGCGCGGCTGCCCGAGCTGCTCAAGTCCGGAGCGCACATCATCGGGTACTGCTGCGGCTCGCGACCCGAGCACATCAAGGCGACGGCCGAGCGGCTCGACGCGCTCACCGCGACGCACGCTTAGCACGGCGAGCGTTCGGGTGGCGCGGCCCAATCTTTCCGATCGAATGCTGATCGGGCTGCTCGCCAGTGCGGCGATCGTGCTCGTGGGCTACTTCGTGCTGGTGCGGCCCGCGCTGCCCGAGCCGTGGCGTACTCCCGGCAGTGCGCCGCTCTACCTCACCGGAGTGTGCGGAGCGCTGCTCCTGCTCGTGTCGATGGTGTTCGTGGCCATGAAGCGCGGCGGCCACGGGGACTCGGCACCGGCCTGGTTCATCGCCCATGTCGTGTGCGCCACGCTGGGCACCGTTCTCGTGGCGATCCACTCGGCGGGCTATCTGCGCCGGCCGCCCGCGCTGCTGTTCCTCGCGCTCCTCGGGCTCATCGTGCTCGGCGTGTGGGCGCGCGTCCGCCTGTCGGCGCGGATGGCCGCGACGTTCTCGACCAAGATGCGCGGCTTCGCTCCCGTCGCGCACGGCAACCGACCGGCGCTCGCGGCGGTCATCGAGCGCAAGCGCACGCTCCTCGCCGCGCTCGATCCGGCGGCGCGCGAAGCGACCTTCTCGCCGACGCTCGCCCATTGGCTGAGGGCGCCGGTCGCGACCGTGCGCTACAACCGGCTCGCGCAGGAGGAAATGCGGATGATCGGCGCACGCGCATCGGTCGGCGCCGAGCAGGCTTACTGGCGACCGCTGCACATGGCGCTCGCCGCGCTGTTCGTGATCGGGCTGCTCGCGCACGTCGTTACGGTGACCTTCTTCGCCGGCTATGTCGCCGGAGGGCATCCGATCACGTGGTGGCATCTCGCGGAGCTCTGATGGAGCGGCTCGCGCTGATGATCGACCTGGAGCGCTGCATCGGCTGCAAGAGCTGCGAAGCGGCCTGCAAGCAGGAGCATGGGCTGGGGCCCGGCGAATACCGCAACAAGGTCGTGTGGCTCGGTGATCCGGCCGCGGCGGCGCTCGATTTCCTCACCGTCACCTGCCAGCACTGCGAACGCCCCGCGTGCCTGCGCGCCTGCCCGGTGAACCCGAAGGCGATCGTGAAGGACGCGGGCACCGGCGTCGTGAGCGTCGTCGAAGACCGCTGCACGGGATGCGGCGAATGCGTGATCGCATGCCCCTATGGCGCGATGGGCTACGACCGCATCGACCATCACTCGGTGAAGTGCGACCTGTGTGCCGACCGCCGCGCGGCCGGTGGGGTGCCCGCGTGTGCCAGCGTGTGCCCGGGACACGCGATCACGTTCGGCACGCGCGTCGGTCATCTCGCGAAGGCGGCAACGGAGGGCCGCCGCGTGCGCGACCACGACCATTTCCTCATGGGGCCGGCGACGGTATACCTCGACCGGCTCCCGCGCGAGAACCCGGCGCCCGGGCTCACGCAACGCGATGCCATCGAGGGACGCAAGCGCCCGGCGATCATGGCGCACGCGCTTGCGAACGACGACGGCGTGGCCGGCTTCCCTTACCGGCGGCCGCGCGCCGAGCGCAAGGCAGACCGCGTGCTGCCCGGCGCGTGCAACATCTGCTTCAACTCCTGCTCGACGAAGTATCACTTCCAGGGCGAGCGACTGGTGCAGGTGACCGGCAACGAGCAGGACCCGGTGCTGCGCGGGAAGATCTGCCCGAAATCGCAGCTGGCGCTGCAGCTGCACGACAATCCACTGCGCCTCACGCGCCCGCTCAAGCGGGTGGGCGCGCGCGGCGAGGGCCGCTTCGAGCCCATCGCGTGGTCACAGGCGCTCGACGAGATCGCCGCGCGGCTCGAGACGGTGCGCGGCCGCTGGGGCGCCGAGGCGCTCGCGATCTTCGCCGGCACGCGCACCGGCACGATCAGCAAGAACGGCATCATCAAGATCTTCGCGCAGATGTGGGGCACGCCGAACGTCGAGGGCACCGATCCGTTCTGCGCGGCCAGCAAGCACGTCGCCTACGAGCTCACGCAGGGGACCGGCACGTGCCCGAACAGCTACACCGCCCGCGATCTCGGAAGCGCGTCGCTCTACGTCTATTTCGGCGAGAACCAGGCGGAGGCGCGGCCGACCTATTTCGGCATGATCAACGACTGGCGCATCACCAACCGCGCGCGCATGGTCGTGGTCGATCCGCGCTACACCGTCACGGCGAGCAAGGCCGACCGTTGGCTGCCGATCCGCAGTGGCACCGACCTCGCGCTCGCGCTCGCGGTGGCGCACCACATCCTCGAGAGCGAACTGCACGACGTCTCCTTCTGCGAGCGCTGGGTCGAGGGCTGGGAGCGATGGCGCGACTTCGTCTTCGAGCGCGGCTACACGCCGGAATGGGCCGCGCCGCTGACCGGGATCTCCGCGGACGACATCCGCCGGCTCGCCACGGAGATCGCCGCTGCCGAAGGTTGCGTGCTGTTCGCGAGCCGCGGCATCAACCAGCACACCAACGGCGTGCAGACCAATCGCGCGTTGATGTTCCTCGCGGCGATCACCGGCAACTGGGGCCGTCCCGGCGGCGCGTTTCTGAACCTCTCGATCGGCGCGCCGATCTCGGCCAGTGCCCCGAAGCACCGGCAGCGCACGCCGGAGCGTCCCATGGTGCGGCGCAGTCCGGCCGGCTGGCTCGAGGCGATGCGCAAGGGCGAGCCGTATCCGATCAAGGCGCTGGTTTGCTGCAACAACCCGCTGTCCAACTGGCCGAGCCAGGCGGCCACGCGCGAAGCCTTCCTCGCCCTCGACCTCGTCGTGCACGTCGATCTCTTCCAGAACGAGACCTCCGCGTTCGCGGACTACGTGCTGCCGTGCGCCACGGGCATCGAGAAGGGCGACATCGGGCGCTCGACCGACGACCGGCGCGTGGCGTGGATCGACAAGATGATCGAGCCGCCGGGAGAAGCGAAATCCGACGACTGGATCTGGATCGAGCTCGGCAAGCGCTTCGGCTACGACGACGTGCTGCAGGAGAAATACAAGGACGCCGGAAGGTTCTGGGACGAGATGTGCATCGACAACGACCAGCTGCGCGGCATCACCCAGGCGCGGCTGCACGCGGTCCCGTACCGGTGGATCCGCTTTCCGGTGGCGCAGGAAGGCGATCCCGAGCAGGAAACGCTTTTCCTCGAGGGCAGCTCGGCGCCCGGCCATCCGGGCAAGCGGTTCCCGACGCCGAGCGGAAAGCTCGAGTTCTACACTGCCGCGCTCGAGGAGAAGTTCCGCGTCATGGGGCTGTCCGCGCTGCCCGAGTTCTACAGCGAGCGCGAGCAGCTCGTCGACATGCCGTTCATCGAGTACGCGCAGGGCGACGATGGCCCGGGCGTGATCACGCCGTTCCAGAAAGGCCGGGTGAGCGCCTCTCCCGCGACCATCCGCCAGCCGCACGCTGATTCTCCCGGCGCTCGCCTGCGCGAGCGCGGGTTCGATCTCGAGCTGATCACCGGGCGGCCACCCGCCCCGCATTTCCACTGTTGGACGCATTTTTCCTGGCAGGCGCAGGAAATGTGGCCCGACCTCTATGTGCAGATCCACCCGAGCGCCGCGGATCGTGCGGGAATCGCGGACGGCGAACGGGTTCGCGTCGAGACGGCGCATGGCGCCATCTCGGCGCTCGCGTGGATCACGCCGAACCTGCGCGAGACCAGCGTGTTCGTGCCGATCGGCTGGGGCGAGCGCCAGCCGTTCCATCCGTGGCACTCGGTCAATTTCCTCACCGACGGGACGCAGCGTGATCCGGTCTCCGACCAGACCAACCTGAAGACGCTGCTCTGCCGGATCAGCAAAGAGGTGTAGAAGGCGCGGCGCTCGCGCTCGCCGTGAAGCGCCGTCGGGGGCGCCGGATTTGTCAAATCCCTGACAGCGGCGGCCGACCTCCCGGGTTACGTTGACCGAGGTGCAACCACAACCGAGAGGGTGGCAATGGCCGGATACAGGCGGCACGTCTTCGTTTGCCTGAACGAAAGGGATCCCAAGGATCCGAAGGGCTGCTGCAAGCATCGCGGCTCGGAGGAAGTCTTCAAGGTGCTCAAGGCCGGAGTGGCGAAAGCCGGCCTGAAGGACGTGCGCATCAACCGCTCCGGATGCATGGAGCACTGCGCGTTCGGGCCGACGGTGGTCGTGTATCCCGAAGCCGTGTGGTACCGCGTCCAGACGGTCGAGGATGCCAACGAAGTCCTGTCCAAGCACATCCTCGAAGGCAAGGTCGTCGAGCGCCTGCTGATCGACAACATCGAGGCGGTCACCGGCTGAGCCGCCTCGCTCGCAGATCCATTCCGTTTCAACGAATCAGGAGATTGAACATGTCCCAGGTCGCGGTGAGAGAAAAGGCGAAGACGAAGGATCGGTACCAGGCGGTGGAGGAGGCCTACCGCTCCACGAAGAAGAAGCTCGGCAAGGAGTACTTCGTCATCGATTGCGACCGGCACATCATCGAGCCGCCCGAGGCGTTCACGATGTTCCTCGACAAGGAGTGGCGGCACATGGCGCCCAAGCCCGCGACGGACAACACGGGTGCCCCGCGCCTGATGGTCGAGGGACGTCTCTACCAGAAGCCGGCGGGCTGGGGACCGGGACGCACCGAAGGCTGCGGCGACCAGCGCCCGCGTGGCGAGGGACTCTCGTACGAGCATGCGCACAAGCACGCGTTCGAGAATCGCGACATCGACATGGACCTGAGCGGCATCGATTGCGCGGTATGGATTCCCACGCTCGGCCTGTTCACGCCCGACATCCAGAACTGGCATTTCCAGTACGCCGTGATGCGGGCGTTGAACGACTGGACGGCGAAGGTCTGGGCGACGAGCAAGCGGCACTTCTGGTGCGTCACGATCCCGATCAAGCCCGAATGGGCGGTCGAGGAGATCAAGCGCTGCCACAAGCTCGGCGCCACCGCGGTCTGGATGCGCCCGAACGTGATGCAGGAAGTGCGCTGGTGGAACGAGGACTGGGATCCGGTATGGAAGACCATGACCGACCTCGGCATGGCGCTGGTCTTCCACGAGGCGACGGGGACGTACAACGCGACGTACAGCACCGATTACAAGTACGACCGCTACTGGATCGCGCACGCGATGTCGCATCCGCTGGAGATGGCCGCCGCGGTCGCGGGCATCCTCGGCTACGGCGTGCTCGAGCGCCACCCGAAGCTGCAGGTGCTCTTCTGCGAGGCGGGTGCCACGTGGGTGCCGTACCTGCTCTTCCGCCTCGACAACCACTACACCGCGCGCCCGAAGGAAATGGTCGGTCTCGAGATGACGCCGTCCGCGTACTTCAAGCGCCAATGCGTGATCTGCTCGTTCGAGCCGGAGGAGGCGCTGCTCGGAGAGACGATGAAGTGGTTCGAGGGCAAGAACATGGCGTGCACGAGCGACTACCCGCACTGGGACTCGAGCGGCGTATCGGGCGTCGTGCGCTACCTGAAGAACTATCCGAACCTGGATGAGCAGACCCGCGTGAACTTCTTCTCGCGCGCGGCGATCGATGCGCTCGGGCTGAAGGGGTAGGGCAGGCGCGCGCGCCGGGGAGGCCGCCGGTGTCACACCTCCTCCTGGCGTTCGGCTGGTGCACGCTGGCCGGCTTCCTGATGTCCATGGGCGGCGGCGGCGGAGGGATCCTGATCGGGGTCGGCCACATCTCGATTCTCGGGGTGGCCGACCCCAACATGATCAAGGTCGTGAACCAGATCATGGAGTTCTCCAGCCGCCTGGTCTCGGTTCCGCTCTACCAGCGCCAGGGGCGGGTCGTCTGGAGCCTCGCGCTCAGCTTCGGCGTCGGCGCCCCGATCGGCGCGATCCTCGGCGCGTACGTATCCAAGGCGTATCTCGCCGACATGCACGAATACCGGGCCGTGTTCGGACTGCTGGTCACGTTCGTCGCGGCGCGCGTGCTCTACGAAGGCTGGGCCAAGGCCGCGCTGAAGAATCTCGGCTTGCGCCGGGCGCGTGAAGCGTCGGAGCGCATGCACACGCGCGTGCGCGGCTCGGGCACGACGCGGCTCGCGCTCGAGGACCACGCGCAGACCGTGGTGCTGACTCCGGGCGTGGCCGCGATCCGGTTCGGCGGTGAGCGGTTCGAGTTCCGGCCGCTCGCCGCCGCTGCCGGCGGATTCGCGATCTCCTTCATCGGCTCGCTGGTCGGAGTCGGCGGCGGGTTCCTCGTCACGCCTTTCATGTCGAGCATCCTGCTGTTCCCGATGTACCTGGTGGTCGGCACGAGCCTGGTCGCGCTGATGATCCCGCTCGCGGTGAGCGTGGCGACCTATCTCGCGCTGCGGGTCCACGTCGATTGGGCGCTCGTCGCCACGGAGATCCCCGGCATCCTCCTCGGATCGTTCCTGGGTCCGGTGCTGAACAGCTACTTCAACGAGAAGGCGCTCAAGACGTTCGTCGCCGTCGTGCTGCTCGGCATCGGCGTCTATTACCTCGCTCTCTGAGAGCCGGCCGGCCGATATAGAATCGGCGATGGCCAGAGTCGACGAGCGGCAAACCGGGGGACACCTGGACGTCCTGCGATCGATCCCCGAGGAGTACCGCAGCGCGGTGGTCGAGCAGTGCGAGCGGCGCGTCGTGCGCAAGGGCCGCAACATCTGGGACCAGGGCGAGCCGGCCGAATTCGTCGCCTTCCTGGTGAGCGGGAAAGCGATGTCGGTCTACCAGAGCCACCATGGCAAGACCGGTACCACCGGCTTCTGGTGCGCGGGCGACATTCTCGGCGCGGGCGACCTGGGATCGAAGACCACGCGGCAGATGACCGTGCGCTGCCTCGAGTCTTGCGTTCTCTACACCATCTCGTATCCGCGTTTCCACGCGCTCATACGCCGTTTCCCCGAGCTCGGCGAAGCCGTGATCCAGGCGCTGTCGCTGAGGCTGCGATGGGTCGCGCGGCTGGCCGTGATGCTCGAGACGCAATCCGGCTACGAGCGCGTATGCGCGGTGCTTCTCGCATTGGCCGACCGCTTCGCCGCGCCGAGCGCGCAGGGCACGCTGATCGACCTGAAGCTCACCAACGAGGATCTCGCGTCCATCTCGGGCGTCTCGCGCCAGTACGTGAACGCGACGCTCGGCGACCTGCGCAAGCGCGGATTGGTGCGGATGCGAAAGCGCGACATCATCCTGCCCGATTGCGAGAAGCTGGCATCGGCCGCTCCCCGCGACAGCGCGGTCGCCCGCTCCTGAGCGCCTCACTCCTCGACGAAGAGCGAGTCGCTGTCCGTGGTGACCGGCACCATCTTCAGCGACTCTTCCGCGAGGCCGGTCGACTCGCCGGAGCGCAGGTCCCATTGCCACAGGTGCTCGAGGCAGGTGAGCGTCGTTCCGTCGAGCACGCCCTCGCACAGCGGAATTCCCTGGTGCGGGCAATAGGCCTGGCAAGCGAAGAACTCGCCGCCGGCGTTGATGACGCAGAGCTTCCTATCCTCTCCCAGCTCGACCTGCTTCAGGGAATCGGGCTCGACGTCGGCCAGCTTGCACACGAATTTGCGCGCCATTGCCTCTACTCGAACTTGTCGTAGCGAATCTCGGCCAACGGAACCCGCACCTGCTTGAGCAGGGACCTGAGCGACGCCTCGACGGCCAGCGGAGGGCCGGCGACGTAGGCGCGCACATTCCGGCCGCGGCCCTCGAGCGCCTTGGCCGCCACCTCGTGCACGAGGCCTCGGGCGAATGCGAGGGCGGGAAATTTGCCCTGGGCATGCGGCGGCACGTCCTCGTCGGAGAGCGCGACGGTGATGGCGAGCCGCGGGCCGGCCGTCCGCGCCATCTCCGAGAGTCGCTCGAGATAGAAGGCATCGGCCCAGGTGCGCACGCCGAAAAAGACGTGTCCGGAATGCCGATCGAAGTGGCGGCCCTCGACCGCGCGACCCAGGATCGACATCATTCCGGCGATGCCGCTGCCGCCCGCGACGACGAGCACGTCCTTCGCGAGCGACGGTGCGAAGGTCGCCCGGCCCAGCGGTCCGAACACTTCGACCGGAACCGTGAGACCGGCTTCGGAGAAGAGACGCGTCGTGAACGCCCCGGCGGCCTTGCGCTTCACGACGAACTCGAGGCGGCTGGAAGCGACGTGGAAGTTCGTCATCGAGTAGACGCGTCGGCCGTCGATCCCGGGCACGCGTAGCGCGACGAACTGTCCGGCCTCGAAGCTCATCGGCGACTCGAGCGTGACGGAGAACTCCATCACCTCACGCGCGATGGTCCGTCCGGCCTGCAGCCGGCCCGCCACGTAACCGACCGCGGGCGCATCGGTTGCGCTGCGCCCGACGAGCGAGCGCGTCTCCACGACCAGGTCCTCCAGCGCCGAGCACTGGCACAGCAGGATCTCGTTCGCCTGGGGGTCGGCGCCGTTCATGCCCGGCGCCGCCGCCCAGGCATTCGCCACGCTCCCGGAAACGTGCTTTACGCGGCACGTTCCGCACGTACCGCTCGCACAGCCGTACGGAATCTCGAAGCGCTGCCGGATCGCCGCGAAGAGGATCGGCTCACCGCTCGGTGCTTCGAAGGTATGCGTCTGGTCGCGGCATTGCAGGTGGACTTGCACGAGAAAGGAGGGCGTCGATCCGTTGTCTTCATGGTGCAACCGATGATTCGAACGTTCTGTCGGAAAGAGGACACTCCGGGACATTTGGCATGAAGGGCCGCGGCTTCCATCGTCTTGCAGAGCAGCCGCCGCTCGGCAATGTGTCACCTTTCCGACAAACGGCGTTTGGCAGGTCTGCTATACATTCCCAAGCGGAGGCATATACCAAGCTGCGTGCCGAAAGTCGGTGCCGCGGCGGACCCCGCCGCAGGCGCGGCGCGGAGGAGGATTGGCGATGCGCGGAACGCTCGCGTTCATCGGGCGGTGGGTGGTGCTTTTCTGCTGCGCATGCGCAGGCGTTGCGCTCGTACCGCTCGTTCTCGCGGCCGACGACGCATACCCGACGCGCCCGATCAATTTCATCGTGCCCTGGGGCACCGGCGGCGGCGCAGACTATGTCGGCCGCGCCATCGCCAAGGAGCTGCAGCCGATCCTGGGTGCCTCGATGCCGGTGATCAACGTGCCCGGCGGCACCGGCCAGACGGGTCTCATGAAGATGGGCGCGGAGCGAAGCGACGGCTACACCGTCGAGCTGGTCACATCCGAGACGCTGTTGCTCGAGGTCACGGGCAGGCCGCTCTTCAAGCCGGAAGACTTCGCCTGCGTCGGCATCGTGGACCAGCAGAACGCGGGACTGCTCGTGAAGGCCGACAGCCCGTTCAAGACCTGGGACGACGTCGTGCGCGCCGCGAAGGCGAAGCGCGTGAGCGTCGCCTTCGACGGGTTCGGCAGCTCCGGCGACCTGATCGTGAACCACCTGAACCGCAAGATCGGTGCGAAGTTCGACCTCGTGCCCTACGACAAGCCGGGCGAGCGCATCGCGTCGGTGCTCGGCGGCCACAACGAGCTTCTCTTCACGCAACCGGGTGACGTCGTGAGCTACGTCGAAAGCAAGCAGCTGCGCCCCATCCTGATGTTCGCCGACCGCAGGGACCCGCGATTCCCCGACGTCGCCACCTCGCGCGAGCGGGGATACGACGTGTCGTTCATCCATTTTCGCGCGCTGTACGTGAAGAAGGATACGCCGCAGCCGATCATGCAGAAGCTCACGAGCGCTCTCGGCAAGGCGATCGCGACGCCGGCCTACCGCGCGGCGCTCGAGCGGGAAGATGCGCTCCCCGACTCCGCCGTGGCGGCCGACAAGGCTCCGGCGTTCATCCGCGCCTGGCTGCAGCAGGCGAAGGCCATCCGGGCCTCGAAGTAGACCCGAGCTCCGCGGAACACTGCCTTGGAAGCCGCGCGCCACGTCACCCGGTCGCTCGAAGCGGCGGTCGCGCCGTACGTGGTGATCCTTGCGCTCTGCGGCTTCCTGCTCGTGCGCGCCTTCGACATCCCGGCGGGGGCCGACGGTCGGCTCGGCGCCGACGTGTGGCCGAAGACCATCCTCGTGCTCGCAATGCTCGCGTGCGCGTTCGAGATCGTTCTCAAGCTCTGGAGCGCCCGCTTGCCATCGTCGCAACGGTCGCAGGCGATCGGCGCAGCCAATGGGCCGGCCGGCGAAGAGTTCGCGGAAGGCGTGCCGTGGTGGCTCCCGTGGGTGGGCATCGCGCTTACCGCGGCCTACGGGTTGCTGTTTTCTGAGATCGGTTACTTCCTGGCCACGCTCGCGTTCACCGCGGCGTTCATCTACTTCGGCAACTACCGGCGACCCGTCGCCGCGCTGGCCGTGGCGGTCGTCGCGGCGCTCGCGTTCATGTTCGTCTTCATGAAGATCGTCTACGTCGCGCTGCCGCTCGGCCACGACCCGTTCGCGCGCCTGTCCGCGCTGATCATGGCGCTCATGGGCATCAAGTAGGCGGCGACGGTGACGACGCTCGTGCATGACCTCGCGATCGGATTCGCGCACGTGTTCGTGCCGTACAACCTCGCGATGCTCGTGGTCGGACTGCTCATCGGCATGGCCGTATCCATCATGCCCGGCCTCGGCCTCGTCCTCGGCATCGTGCTCACGTTGCCATTCACGTACACGATGGCGGTGGAGCCTTCCATCATCCTGCTCACCGCGATCTACATCGCCGGCACGTACGGCGGTTGCTTCACGGCCATCCTCTACAAGATTCCCGGCGAGCCGTCGGACGTGCCGCTGTTGTGGGACGGATACAACATGAACCTGCAGGGGCAGGCGGCGAAGGCGCTCGGGTGGGCGTGCGTCGCGGCGCTCATCGGCGGCATCGTCTCGTCGGCCGTCATGGTGGCTCTCGCCGGGCCGTTCGCGCGCTTCGCCCTCACGTTCGACTCGCCCGATTACTTCGCGATCATCGTCCTGGGCCTCGCCACGGTCGTGTGCCTCGCGACGAGCTCGCTCACGCACGCTTTCCTCAGCCTCTTCTTCGGGCTGATGATCGCCACGGTCGGAATCGACAGCACGTACGGCAACGAGCGATTCACCTTCGGCCAGTCGCTGCTGGCCGGCGGCATCAATTACGTGACGGTGCTGGTCGGCGCGTATGGCCTCGGTGAAGTGTTCGTGCGCTTTGGTCGTACGTTGCGGGTGGACCGGGAAGCCGTGGGAAAGAAGGCGGTCGGAACACGCTTCCCGTCGTGGCGCGAGATCTGGGGATTGCGCAGCACGATATGCCGCAGCACCGGCCTCGGTACGGTCCTCGGCGTCGTGCCCGGCGCGGGAGCCGTGATCACGTCGTTCGTCGCCTATGGCATCGAGCGGCAATACGAACGACGCGAGCGTCCGCTCGGCAGCGGCGTGCCCGAAGGCATCGTCGCCCCGCAGATCGCCTCGACCGCTTCGGTGGCCGGTCACATGGTCCCGCTCCTCGCCCTCGGCCTTCCCGGCAGCGGCGCGACCGCCGTGATCCTCGGCGCCTTCCTGCTGCATGGCGTGCAGCCCGGGCCGCAGATCTTCGTCGCGCAGCCCGATACCGCCTACGCGATCCTCGCCTCGCTCTTCGTCGGCGTCATCGGCATGTGCACGATCGGGTTCTTCTGGATCAGGCTGGTGGTGAAGGTGCTCAGGATTCCGCAACCCATCATCATCACGATCGTCGTCCTGTTCTGCATCGTCGGCTCGTATGCCGAGCGCAACAGCGTCTCGGACGTGGCGATGGTGCTCGTGTTCGGCGTGGTCGGCTATCTGTTCGACCGGCTGCGCTTCCCGATCGCGCCGATGGTGCTGGGAACGATCCTCGGTCCCCTGGCCGAGACCTCTTTCCTGCGCACGATGATCCGCTACGACAACGACTGGACGGTGTTCTTCACGCGGCCGATCAGCGGCGTGCTGCTGGTGCTGGCGGTCGTCACATTCGTCCTGCCGCTGGTCTCACGGCTGCGCCACCGGCAACCGCTCGTGTCGGCCGGTCCCGGAGAAGTGCTCGACAACTGAAGGGCGCGTGCGCCCTCGGATGTCACTTCCGCCTGCCGGGAAGAAGCGTGCCGCTGGCGATCTCGGCTCGGTGCTCCAGGGTCCACGCTGCGGCGACGCGTGCCTTCTCGAGCTCCGAGCACTCGCGGCAGACCGGCAAATCACATCCGGCGACGTCGAGGACCCAGCAGCTTGCCTTGGAGAAATGGACTGCGGACTGGGTGAACAGGGTGGTCATCGCGACCTCGCGGGCGAGAACGTGTTCCCATCCTCATCGCGCCCCGCCTCGTTGCGTTTGATCGTCGTCAAGCGGGTCAACCCGCATTTGTCGCGATTCCGACACTCGGTGTTCGATCGCGTGCCATGGCGCGCGCGAGACCGGGAAATCGTCCGATCGGCTTCACGGCGACAACGTGAGCACCACCGTGTCCGTGTAGCTGGTCGCCGCGGCGCCCTGGAATTGCGCTGGCGTGATCGTCCCCTCGATCTGCACGTTCGTATTCGTGTTGTGGGGCGTCGTTCCGTTGATCGGCGTGTTGAGCGTGTAGGCGAGCCAACTCGTCGGGCTCGCCTGATTGTCGACCATTTGCGGCCGCCCGGCGCCGAGCCTGTGGGTACCGTCGTTCGAGGTGATCGAGTACGAAGCCGGGTTTCCCGTGCCGGTGCAGCGGAACGTGAGGGTGAGCGGCGTCGCGGTGGCGTTCGTGCCCGACGAGGGGTCGATGGTGCCGAAGGCGAGCGTCCCCGTCGTCGTGCTGAACGTGCAGTTGTTCTTGCTGAGGATCGTGGCGCTCGCCGCCACGGTGTAGCTTCCCGCAGCATGGAGCGCCGGGGCCGCGGCGAGCAGCATCGCCCCGGCCAGCGCCTTCAGGAGCGCGGAGAAGGGCGTCCCGCATTGCACGAGGGTCGTGAGCTTCTTCATGGCGTGATGCTCACCGTGAGCGTGTCCGAATAGGTCGCCGCCGGCGCTGCGCCGTATTGCGTGGAGGTGATCGTGCCGTCGAGCGTGAGGGTCCGGTCGGCGCCCGTTCCGAAGCCGGTGCCCGCGCCGCCGCTCGTCGTGCTCACCGTATAGGCGATCGCGTTCGTCCCGTTCACGAGCTGGTGATTGCCGCCGCTGTCGTGCGCCCCGGTCACCGCGAACGATGGCGCCTGGCCTTTCGTGCACTTGTACGTGATCGTCGTGGTCGCGGTCGCGCTGGTTCCCAAGGTGGGATCGATGCCACCCGTCGTGTTCGCGAAGACGAGGGCCTGCCCGGTCGCCTGCGTGACCGCGCATGTCGCCAGCACGCTCGCCGCAAGCGAGATGCCGGCCGTGTTTGCGGCTCGGGCAACGGGTGAGCTCGCCATGGCGAATATCGCCGACGATGCCACCAGGGCGATCAGGCGCACGATCTTCGCGTTCACGCGGAATGGACCGACAAAAAAGGGGCTTCAGCGCCCGCGCGGAAGCCCCGATTCGGCGAGTTGGCGGGACCGGTGAGCCGTCACTGGATCGTCATGGTGATCGTGTCGCCGTAGTCCGCGTGGTACGGTGCGCCCTGCGCGTCGGTCACGGCCACGCTCACCTGCACCTGCGCATAGTTGTCCGAGCCGGAGCCGAAGCCCTTGCCTGCCAACACACCGCCGACCAGGCTCGGCGTGTAGTTCACCGTGTCCGTCGTCGTGCCGGCGCTCTTGAGGTACCACGAAGCAGTGCTGTTGGAGTTCGCGCTCTTGAACGTCACGGACGGTGTGTACTTGTTGGTGCAGTTGTAGACGATCGCGGTGGCACTGCCCGTGCCCACGGAGGCGGAACCGGACGTCGGGTCGATGGTGAAGGTGATCGTGTCCGAGCCGGTCACATTGCACTTGCCCGACACGGTCGCGGTCACGGTGATCGTCGCCGTATTGGCGGAAAGCACCGGCAACGCCAGCGCGAGACCGGCCAACGCCAATGCCTTGCTCAACGCTTTCATTCTCATGGTCTCTCCTTTTCCCTTTGCCAACTCCTGGGGGGGAACGTGCGCCGGAGAACGGTGGGTCCCATGTCGACTGCGTGCCGGAAAGCGATGCGTCATTTCGCAAGACATGCACATCGAGCCGGTACCGGAATGCAAGGGCAACGCCGCTCCTGGGAGGCGGTCGCGGCTCGCCGACGGGGCGCCGGGATCCCCCCCACGCTCATGCGATTGTTTCAAATCCGCGGATCAAGCCTTTGACGGCGGGACTGTTTTTCGAAGACGCCTTGCGCGTCCCTTGCGGCTACCTTCGCGGACCGGCAGCAGGAAGACGCGGGCGTGGCGCGCCGGCGCATGCCAGACGGGCCACCGCGGGTTTGCGTCTCACGCAGCGCGCGTTGCGTCCCTCGGCAGCGGCAACGTGCGCAGCCCGGCCGCCAGGATGTCGGCGAGCCGGCCCACTTCGTCTTCCGTGTTGAACATCGCGAACGAGATGCGCACGCCGTCGCGCTCGGGTGACGCGCGCACGTTCTGCGATGCGAGGTAGTCGATCCACGGCTTGACCGGTAGCGCGAGCACGTAGATGTGCGAGCGGTGCTCGCGCGTGCGCGGACCGACGAACGGGATGCGGAGCCGGTCGAGGTGCGCGACGAGGAGGTCGCCGAGATCGAGGACGTGCCCGGCGATGTTCTCGACACCGACGCCGAGCACGAGATCGAGCGCCGCATCGAGGGCATGGAGGTCGGGAAGGTTGTAGTTGCCGATCTCGAATCGCCGCGCGTCGCCGTGCAGCTCGATCGCCGAGCGCCGTGCGACGAGATCGTCCGGCGGGTCCGCGAGGCTCGCGAGCGCGATGTATTGGGGCTGCAACTGCGGCAGGCGATGGCTGCAATGGAGCAATCCGAGCCCCTGGGGAATGAGCACTCCCTTGTGGGTGCCGGCCGCAAGCATCGACATTCCCCGCGTGGCCGCGGGCGTCGGAAACACGCCCACCGATTGCATCGCGTCGACGACGAGGTGAAGGCTCCTGCGCTCGCAGAACGCGCCGATGTCGGCGATGTCGTGGCGATGGCCGGCGTGGAAAGTCACGTGCGAGAGCGAGATCGCACGGGTCTTCGCGTCGGCGTGCGGCTCGAACGTGCGTGCGTTCGCGAACTCGCCATCCAGCGGGACGAACCGCACTTCCACGCCGCGCTTGCGAAGGTTCAGCCACGCGTATGCGTTGTTCGGGTGATCGCCCTCGATGAGGAGGACGTTCTCGCCGGGCTGCAGATCCAGCGAATGCGCGGCGATGTTCAGGCCTTCCGACGTGTTCTTCACGAATGCGACTTCGGATGCCTCGCAGCCCAGCAACCGTGCCGCCTTGGCGCGCACGCGGTCGACCCGCCCGAGCCACTTCGGCTTCGGTCCCGCGTGCTGCTCGGCCTCGTCGTAGAAGCGCTCGAGGGCGGCGCGAACCGTGCGCGCGAGCGGGGCCTGGTGCGCCGTATCGAAGTAGAGCATCCGCCCGGTGATCGGGAACTCGCGGCGCACCGCGGCGAGATCGAAGCGCTCCTGCATGGCGGTCCTCCTCCCAGGTCGGGGCCGGGGTCGCGCGCACAAAATCCCGGAAAGTGGGAAACAATGTACCAAGAAACAGAAAAAATTGACATCCTCGGCGCGATGCCCTAACGTCGGCCCATCGGGTGGCCCCGGGAATGCGTGGAGAGCCGATGAGCTGGAGTGCGAAGGGCGCGGTGAAGGGGCCGTTGAACGGCCTGCGGGTTCTCGATGCGGGCACGATGATCGCCGGGCCGCTCGCCGCCACGCAGCTCGCCGATTTCGGCGCCGACGTGATCAAGATCGAGATGCCCGAGGTCGGCGACTCGATGCGCCATTGGGCACCGATCAAGGACGGCAAGTCGCTCTGGTGGAAGGTGATCGGCCGCAACAAGCGGCTCGTCACGCTCAAGCTTTCCGCGCCCGAGGGGCAGGAGATCTTCAAGCAGCTCGCGGCCGAGGCCGACGTGGTGATCGAGAACTACCGGCCGGGCACGTTCGAGCGCTGGGGGCTCGGCTACGATGTCCTCTCGAAGATCAACCCGGGGATCATCTTCGTCCGCGTGTCGGGCTTCGGGCAGACCGGGCCCTACTCGAAGCGCGGAGGGTACGGCACGATCGCCGAGGCCTTCAGCGGGATCCCGTCGTTCACCGGCTTTCCCGACAAGCCGCCCTCGCTTCCCGGCTTCCCCATGGCCGACTCGGTCGCGGCCACCTTCTCGGCGATGGCGATCATGTTCGCGATCTACGAGCGCGACCATGCTGCCGCGCGCCGCGGGCAGGAAATCGACGTGAGCCTCTACGAGCCGCTCTTCCGCCTCGCCGAGTCCCAGGTGATCGGCTTCGACCAGCTGGGCATCGTCAAGGAGCGGCAGGGCAACCGTCTCGCGGAGGACTCGCCGCGCAATACCTACGCGACGCGCGACGGCAAGTGGATCGCGATCTCGGCGAGCTCGCAGAAGACGTTCGAGATGTTCGCGCACGCCATGGGCATGGGCGAGCTCGTCGACGACCCGCGCTACCGCACGAACTCGAGCCGGTGCGAGAACGCGGACGCCCTCGACGCGACCGTCGCCGCATGGTTCGTGAAGCACGACAGCGACGACATCATGCGCACGTTCGAGGATGCGGGCGTGGTGGCGGGGCCCGTGCTCGACATCCGCGACATCGTGAAGGATCCGCATTACCAGGCGCGCGCAAACATCGTGAGCGTGCCCGACGAGGACTTCGGAGCCGTCCGCATGCAGGGCGCGGTGCCGCGCTTCGGCCGCACGCCGGGCGGCGTCGCGCATCCGGGCCGGCGCCTCGGCGCGGACAACGATTCGATCTACCGCGAGCTGCTCGGTCTCACGGCCGAGGAGCTCGAGCGGTTGCGTGCGACCAAGACGGTCTGAGGACGGCGAGATGGCGGCCAGGGACTACGCGGGAGTGTTCGTCGCCGGTGCGGGCCAGACTCCCTACGCGAAGAAGACCGACAAGCCGGTGCAGCGCGTGCTGTGGGAAGCGGCGGACGCGGCGCTGCGCTCCGCGGGCCTCGGTTGGAAATCGGTCGACGGCCTCGCCGTCACGTCGTTCATGCTTCCGCCCGACAACGTCACCGTGATCGCCGAGCACTTCGGCATGGAGCCGCGCTGGCTCTTCCACGGCGTCTATGGAGGCGCCTCGGGCATCATCGGCATGCTGCACGCCGCGCGCGCGATCCAGGCCGGCGACGCGGAGGTGGTCGTTTGCGCCGCGGCCGACGTCTTCGACGTGTCGACGCACAACGACATGATCGACCGCAGCTTCAACGCGCCGCTGCGCGACTACATGGCCCCGTTCGGCTTCGGCGGCGCCAACGGAATGTTCGCCCTGCACACGCGGCTGTACATGCGCAAGTACGGCCTCGAGCGGGAGGATCTCGGGCAGATCGCGATCGCCCAACGCCACAACGCGCTGCTGAACCCGAACGCGCTGTTCAAGAACCCGCTCACGATGGACGACTATCTCAACGCGCGCCCGATCGCCGATCCCCTGCGACTCTTCGACTGCGTGCTGCCGTGCTGCGGCGGCGACGCGGTCGTGCTGTGCAGCGAGAAGGTCGCGGCGAAGCTCGACGTGCCGCTCGTACGCATCCTCGGCGGCGGCGAGCGCCACAACTATCCCGCCGACGACCTGTACGGGCTGCGCGCGGGATGGGAATCCTACAGCGACGCGATGTACGAGCAGGCCGGTTGCGGTCCCGAGGACATGCACTTCGCGCAGCTCTACGACGACTATCCGGTGATGGAATTCCTCCAGCTCGAGGGCATGCGCTTCTGCCGGAAGGGCGAGGCCGCCGCGTTCGTGCGCGACCACGCCGGCCGCATCGGCACCCGCCTGCCGATCAACACCGGCGGGGGCCAGCTCTCGGCGGGCCAGGCGGGCGCGAGCGGCGGCATGATCGGCGTCTTCGAGGCCGTCGCCCAGCTGCGCGGCGAGGCGGGCGCGCGCCAGGTCAAGGGGTGCAAGCGCGGCGTTGCGTCGGGCTTCGGCATGATCTCGTTCGGGCGCGGCCTGTCGACCGGCGCGATCGTGATGAGCAACGAGATCTGAGGAGAAGCGCGATGTCCGACCGGCCGATGCCGAGGATCACGAGCGTGAACCGCCCCTTCTGGGAGGCGTGTGACGCGGGCCGCCTCAGCATGCAGAAATGCGAGAACGCGGCGTGCGGCCGCCTCGTCTTCTATCCGCGCGTGTGCTGCCCGCACTGCGCGGGCGGCGTCCTGAAATGGGTGGATGTCTCGGGCCGCGGCAGGATCGAGACCTACACGAAGGTGCACCGTCCGCAGCACGAGTCGTTCCAGCCCGAGGTGCCGATCTACTTCATCGCGGTGCGCCTCGACGAGGGACCGCTCATGTACAGCCGCCTCGAGCCGCGGCCCGAGAGCGACGAGGGGCTCGTGGGAGCGCGCGTCCACGTCACTTTCGGCCCGCCCGTCGCCGGCCATCGACTGCCCTGTTTCGCACTTCAAGGCGCCGCCAGAGCGTCCTGACGCCCGCGCAACCCGCGGGTCCGCGCCACGCACATGGAGGAGAGAACCATGCTGAACAAACGCTTCGCAACGCGGCTGCTGTCCTTCCTCGCGCTGGTCCTGGCTTTCGCCGGGGCCGCCGTCGCGCAGGACAAATCGAAGCTCGACGAGGTGCTCGCCCGCGGCAAGGTGATCGTGGGCGTCTCCAGCGAATCGCCGCCCTTCGGCTTCATCGACGACAAGGGCGAGCTGGTCGGCTTCGACATCGACATCGCGAAGCTCATCGCGCGCTCGCTCTTCGGCGGCAAGGAGAACGTCGAGTTCGTGAAGGAGCCGTTTTCCGCACGCTGGGCGAACGTGCAGTCGGGCAAGATCGACTTCGGCATCCAGCTGACGACGGTGTATCCCGATCGCCTGCTGAACGTCGCCTTCACGCGCTCGTACATGGATTCGGGAATCGCCATCGTGACGCGCAACGACGTGCCGATCACGCAGCCCACGGACCTCAACAATGCGAAGTACACGGTGGCGCACCTCACCAACCCCGCCGAGAAGGAGCGCGGCGAGCGCTTCTACCCGAAGGCCAAGGTGGTCACCTTCGACAGCACGGCCGCGGAGTTCAACGCGGTGAAGACGAAGCGGGCGGATGCGGCGCAGCTCGACTACCCGGTCGCGGCGTACTACGCCTCGCAGGACAAGGACATCAAGGTGCTGAAGAAATGGCTCACCGACCCCACGAACAACGCGATCTTCCTGCGCCAGGGCGACTTCAAGTGGTGGTACATGCTCGACGCGCTCGTCGGTGAGATGCGGGGCGGCACGCTCTACGCGCAGTACGCCGACATCTACAAGAAGTGGTTCGGCACGGTCCCCAGGAACCTCAACTCGGGCGCCGCGCAGTAGCCGGCGGATGCGGGGAAGGGCGCCCGTCGCCCTTCCTCACGCACGCTTCGAGGCGCGATGGGAAGCTGGATCGCCCACCTTCGCTACATCGAGCAGCAGCTGCCCGACCTGCTCGAGGCGATGGTCCTCACGCTCGAAGCGGCCGCGGGCGGCGCGGCTCTTGCGATCGTGTGGGGGCTGCTGCTCACATGGCCGCGCATGTCCTCGCGGGCCGCGGTGCGCGGCGTGGTCAGCGCGTACATCGAGGTGATGCGCTACACGCCGCTGCTCATCCAGATCTACCTGCTGTACTTCGGCCTGCCGCTCGCCGGGCTCGTCTTCCCGGCGTTCGCGTGCGGCGTGCTCGCGCTCATGCTGCAGCACGGGGCGTTCCTCGCCGAGGTCTTCCGGGCGGCGATCGAATCGATCCCGCAGGGGCAGTGGATGGCGGGGCGCTCCATCGGGCTTCGCAAAGGGCGCGTCTTCACGCGCATCATCCTGCCGCAGGCGATGGCCAAGGTGTTCGCCCCGCTGGGAAACCAGATGGTGCTGCTCGCGAAGGACACGTCGCTCCTCGCCGCGATCGGCGTGGGCGAGCTCACGCTCACGAGCAAGATGATCGTGGAGCGCAGCGCCGCGACCTTCGACGTGTTCGTGGCGGTCGGCCTGCTGTACCTCGTCCTGACCACCGCGATCGGCATCGCGGCGCGCGTGGGCGAGCGCATGACCGCGCACGCCTGAAGCCATGCACGTGCTCTTCTCGAACCTGCCCTACCTCCTGCGCGGCGCGCTCGTCACGGTCGAGCTCGCCGCCGCCTGCCTCGTCCTGAGCACCGTGCTCGGGTTCGTGCTCGGGGTCGCGGCCTTCATGGGCCCGGCGTGGGTGCGTGCGCCAATCACCGTGTACGTGTTCGTGGTGCGCGGCACGCCCGTGCTGGTCCTCATGTTCCTCGGCTATTTCGGGTTGCCCGCGCTCGGCTGGAACATCAGCAGCGTCGCGGCGGTCGGCGGCGCGCTCACGCTCTATTCCGCCTCCTACGTCACCGAGATCGTGCGCGGGGCGTTGCGCACGATCGACGCCGGGCAGATCCTCGCGGGACGCAGCATCGGCCTGCGCTGGTGGCAGCTGCTGTGGCACGTGCAGGCGCCGCAGGCGATCAAGATCGCGCTCCCGCAACTGCTCAACAATGCGGTCATCATGGTGAAGGCGACGTCGTATTCGTCGATCGTCGGCGTGTGGGAGATGACGTACGCGAGCCGGGAAATCGTGGAACGCACGCTGGCCGCGTTCCAGATCTTCCTCGGCGTGATGGTGATCTACTTCGCCATCTGTTATCCGCTCGGCATGCTGTCGCGGCGGCTCGAGCGCCGGTTCATGTTCTCCCTGTAGCGACGGGAAGGAGGAGGAGTGCAGGCACAGCGCAACATGATCGAGGTGCGCAACCTCGTGAAGCGCTACGGCGAGCAGGCCGTGATCTCGGACGTGAGCTTCGACGTGCGCTGCGGCGAGGTGCTCACCGTGATCGGGCCGAGCGGCTCGGGCAAGTCGACGATGCTGCGATGCCTCAACTTCCTCGAGGAGTTCCAGGACGGCCGCATCGCGATCGACGGCGTCGCGGTGGGCTACGACGAGAAGGACGGGCGCCGGGTGCGGCAGCCCGAGGCGCTGGTCGCGCAGCACCGGGCCGACGTCGGCATGGTGTTCCAGAACTTCAACCTCTTCGCGCACAAGACGGCGCTCGAGAACATCACGCTCGGGCCGATCCTCGTGCGTGGCATGAAGCGGGCGGAAGCGCAGGCGATGGGACGCGAGCTGCTCGCCAAGATCGGCCTCGCCGACAAGGCCGATGCCTATCCCGCGAACCTCTCGGGCGGCCAGCAGCAGCGCATCGGGATCGCGCGCGCGCTGGCGATGCGCCCGAAGGTGCTGTTGTTCGACGAGGTGACGTCGGCGCTCGACCCCGAGCGGGTGGGCGAGGTGCTCGTGGTGATGCGGGAGCTGGCCGACGAGGGCATGACGATGGTGATCGTCACCCACGAGATGCAGTTCGCGCGCGAGGTCTCCGACCGCGTGCTGTTCTTCGACCAGGGCAGGATCGTCGAGCAAGGCCGGCCCGAGGAGATCTTCGGCCATCCGGCGACCGACCGCCTGAATTCCTTCCTGCAGCGCTTCCACAATGCCAAGACGCAGTGAAAAGGTGTCTGCCGGATCGCCCAGGCGCGACGAGGACGTCTCGCCCACGCGGCGCGCGTTCGACATCCTCGAGCTGGTCGCGCGGTCCGGATCGGCGTCGGTGGCGGAAGTCGCCGAGGCCATGGCGCTGCCGCGCACGACGGCCCACCGCATCGTCTCGAACCTCGAGGAGTTCGGATACATTCATCGCTCGGTCGGTCGCGGCCGCTATGTCGTCGGTCCGCGCCTGGTTCGCCTGGCGGGGGACGCGCTCAAGGCGGGGAGCTCGCTGTCCGCGGCCCACGAGTTGCTGCGCCAGATCGCCCATGAAGCGACGGGGACGTGCAGCCTTGCCGTGCTGCAGGGGGGCGAGGTCACGTACATCGACAGCGCGGTGGCGGACTCGCCCCTCATGTTGAGCTTCCAGACCGGCCAGCGCGCCCCGCTGTACTGCACCTCGAGCGGCAAGACGTTTCTCGCGACCATGGATCGCAAGTCGTTCGAGCGCTACCTCGCAACCGGCCCGTGGCGAGGCGTCACGGGACACACCATCGTGGAGCCGCAGAAGCTGCGCGCGGAGATCGAGCGCACGCGCAAGCGCGGTTATGCGATGACCGGCTCGGAATTCGTCGAGGGTGTCGTCGGGGCGGCCGTGGCGGTGCCGGGCCCCGGCCGCCATCCGCTCGCCGCGCTCACCATCTCCGTGCCGGAGGTTCGCCAGTCGCTCGCGGACCTCGAGCGCCTGATCCCGCTGCTGCAGCGCAGCGCCGCGAAGCTTTCGAAGCTCCTGCTGTCCGAGTAGTCGCACCGGCTCGCTGGATCTGCGAACTCGCCGGCTACAGCGTGCAACCCCTTATCCCGTACGCGATGATTCGCCCCGTCGACTTGTCCGCAACGAAGTTCTTCATGCAGACAGCGGACACGCCCGCAGACGCTTCGCCGCGGTTGTACGCGTACGAGATGTTCCCGTTACGCAGCACGTAAGTCGAGGTCGGCGGACCCCACGCGGCGAGGAGCTCGTTGATGGGCTTGCCTTGCCACGATTCCATGGCGCGATGTGTCTCGGAACCGGGTTGTCCTGCACACGCAGCAACAAGGCCGAGAGTAGCCAGAGCGAACGACGTGCGCATAGCTCACCTCCGGAAGGCCGCGTGACCGTGCGACCGTTCGAGCCTACTCCAGATCAATATCCCGGACGGGTCAAGGCTCGCCCGTGCGCGGGATCACGCGCAGGCTCGATAGTCCCGCAGCAGTGACTGATCGGGCGGCCGGCCGAGACCGGGCTCCTCGTCGAGGACGACGAAGCCGTCGCGCGGGCTGCCGATCGGGCCGCAGGCGAGCGCGCGCAAGGGGTTCTCGTTCGCGTCGACCTCGAGCAGTCCGTCGCCGCCCGCGGCCGCGAGCAGGTGCGCGGAAGCGAGCAGCCCGATGCCGCCGCCGAGATAGTGGGGACAGTAGCGACGGCCCGCGGCGAGCGCGCGCCGTGCGACAGGCAGGCAGCCGGAGATGCCGCCCCATTTGGCCGCATCCGGCTGGATCACGGTGAGCGCGTCGGCCGCGATCGCCGCGCCGAACGCATCGTCTCCCGCGAGGTTCTCGCCGCCGGCGAGCGGGATGCGTGTGCAATTGCGCAGCGCCTGCCATTCGCTCCACGGACGGTCCGCGCGCAGTGGCTCTTCGAGCCAGCCGGGGCCGAACGGCTCCATCGCCGCGGCCATGCGCTGCGCCTCGTCGAGCGCCCAGGCCTGGTTCGCATCGACCATGATCGCGTACGCGGGGCCGAGGACGCCGCGCATCGCACGCAGGTTCGCGAGATCGGTGGCCTGTCCGAAGCCCACCTTCAGCTTGAACGCGCGATGGCCTTCGGCACGGCAACGTTCGGCGGTCTTTTCGGGCGCGTCGGGATTGATGCCGCTCGCGTAGACGCGGATGCGCGGGTCGGTGCCTCCGAGCAGACGCCAGAGGGCGACGCCGGCGCGCCGCGCGGCCAGGTCCCAGAGCGCGATGTCGATGCCGGCAATGCATTGCTGGATCGGCCCGGGTTCGCCGGCCTGGATCGCGAGCACCGCCGTGCGTGCCGTGAGCTCGTTCGAAATATCGCGCGGATCACCGCCCGCGCGACCCTCGAGGAGCGGCGCGAAAACGTCGGCCAGCAGGCGCGCGCGGTGCTCGGCGCCCGATTGGGGAAAGTTGCACCACACCTCGCCCCACCCTTCGGCACCGTCGCGGTCCTCCACGCGCACGAACAGCGCCGGCCGCGAGCGCATCACGCCGAAGGAGGTGCGCACGAAGTTCGTGAGCGGAAAGCGGTAGAGGAGCGGCTCGATCCGCTGCAGGGGGGCCGTCGCCTCCAGGCGCACGTCCCGCGTCGCCGGCGCGCTCACGGCTTCATCGCTACGCCGCCCGGTCGTCCGGGAGCGCCTTGCGATCGTCGTAGCTCTTCACCGAGGTGCCACGGTAGAGGATGCGGGCGTTGCGATCGGCGATCTTGCGATGCAGCTCGAGGAAGGCGGGATCCATGTCGCGCTGCGGCCGCGGCTCGAGCTCGAAGTTGTGGTCGTTGTCGACGCCGCGCACGAGCGTGGCGCTGTCCTCGCCCGCGATCTGGCGCACGCTCGTCGGGATGTAGCGGATCGCGAAGCCGATGCGCCGCTCGTTCGAGGGATTGGGCGGCGAGCCGTGCACGAGGCGCACGTGGTGCAGCGAGATCTCGCCCGGCTTGAGCTCGACCACCACGGCCTTCGAAGCGTCCACGTCGACGGCGACCTCCTGGCCGCGCGTGAGCAGGTTGTTCTTCGCGAACGTGTCGCGGTGCGGGATCTGGTCCTTCGTGTGCGTGCCCGGAATGTACTCCATCGCGCCGTTCGACTTGTTGCTCGGCGTGAGCGCGACCCACGCCGTGACGACGTCGGGCCGGTCGAGCCCCCAGTAGGTCGAGTCCTGGTGCCACGAGACGAACGCGGGATTGTTCGCCTCCTTGATGAAGAAGTTCGTGGTCCAGCAGAGCAGGTTGCCGCCGTAGAGATCCTCCACCGCGTCGACGATCTTCGTCTGCCGCACGAGGTCGGCGAGCCAGGTGAAGAGCAGGTGCGTCTTGTGCCGCAGCGCGCCCTTCAGCGGGCCGCCGCTCTGGGCCTCGTACGCCTCGAGCCTGGCGCGGATCTCCTTCGCGTCGGACTCCGACATGACGCGCACGGGAAAGACGCAGCCGTCCCGATGGTACGTCTCGATCTGGTGTGGGGTGAGAATCCTGGGCATCGCGACTTCCTCCTAGGCCGAACCGCTGATCACCTTCATGACTTCGGGCGGGTACGGGTCGCCCGGCTTGCCGCGGTACATGATCTCGCCGCGCTCCAGCACGTACACGGAGTCGGCGTACTCGGGAATGTGGTGGATGTTCGATTCGGCCATGAGCACGGCGTGGCCGCGCGCGCGGATCGAGGCGATCCCCTCGCCGATGCTCGGGATGATCGCCGGCGACAGGCCCTCGAACGGCTCGTCCAGCAGCAGCAGCTGCGGGTCGAGCGTCAGCGCGCGCGCCACGGAGACCATCTTGCGCTCGCCGCCGGAGAGCTGGTTGCCGCCGCGGGCCGCGTACTGCCGCAGCTTCGGGAAGATCTCGTAGGCGAGCGCGATGCGCTCCTTCGGATCGCGCCCGTCGGGCCGCGTCCACGTCGGCAGCTCGATGTTCTCCGCCACCGTGAGGTCGCCGAAGACCTGGCTTTCCTCGGGCGAATAGCCGATGCCGCGACGCGCGATGCCGTGGGTCGCCATGCCGGCGATCGAATCGCCGCGGAAGCGGATCGCGCCCGACACCGGCCGATGGAACCCCATGATGGTGCGGAAGGTCGTCGTCTTGCCCGCGCCGTTGCGCCCGACCAGCACGACGAACTCCCCCGCGGCCACGTCGAGCGAGATGCCGCGCAGGATGCGGCTCGACTGGATGTCGACCGTGAGGCCTTCGACCGCCAGCATCGCCTCAGCGTGCGGCGAGGCCATGCTTCGCTCCGAGCTTGCCGACGATGGCGGCGACGATCTCCGGGTCGCCGAAGAATTCGCGCGGCTTGCGGTCGGCGAGCACCCGGCCCGCCTGCAGCGCCACGATGCGGCTCGAGTACTCCGCGACCAGGTCCATGTCGTGCTCGACCAGGATGATCGCCTTCACGCCGGCGCGCGCGGAGGCGTCCATGAGCGTCTTCATGATCCCGTGCTTGTCGCCGCTGGACACGCCGCTCGTCGGCTCGTCGAGCAGGATCACCTCGGGGGACAGGGCGAAGGCGCTCGCGATGTCGAGCAGCTTCTTCTCGCCCTGGGAGAGGTATTGCGCCTGGGTCGCGAGCTTGCCGTCGAGGCCGAAGATGGCGGCGACCTCGCGCACGCGCCCGTCGACATCCCGGTCCGCGGCGATCCGGTGGAAGAAGCGCAGGCTCTTGCCGGTGCGCGAGACGACCGCGACCGCGATCGTCTGCGCGACGGTCATCGCCGGGAAGACGTGCACGAGCTGGAACGCGCGCGCCATGCCGCGCTTGGCGAGCATCACGGGCCCTATTCCCGCGACGTCCTCGCCCTTGAAGAGCACCTTGCCGCCCGTGGGCTTGTGCAGGCCGGTGAGCACGTTCACGAGCGTCGTCTTGCCCGCGCCGTTCGGCCCGACGACCGAGACCACCTCACCGTCGGCGATGGCGAGCGACACGCCGTCGAGCGCCACGAAATCGCCGTAGGCCTTGCGCACGTCGACGGTCTCGATGAGCGCGCTCATTTCGCGCGGGTCCTGGCGTAGATCTGCTGGCCGACGCCGATGAGGCCGCCGGGGAAGAGCACCACGAGGACGACGAGGATCGCGCCGAGCGCGAAGCGCCAGTATTCGGTGACGCCCATGAGCTCGCCCTTGAGCGCGACGAACGAGAACGCGCCGAGGATCGGGCCGAAGAAGTTGCCGAAGCCGCCGAGCACGGTCATGAAGACGAGGTCGCCGGAGTGGGTCCAGTAAGCGAGCTCGGGATCCGCCTGGCCGGTGTTGATCGCGAGGATCACGCCGCCGATCGCGCAGTAGAAGGCCGAGACGAGGAACGCAAGGAACCGGAAGAAGCGCACCCGCACGCCGAGGTATTCCGCCTTGCGCGCGCCCTCGCGCACCGCCACCAGGTGCAGGCCGAACGGCGAGTGCACGAGCCGCCACATGACGAAGCCCAGCGCCACCAGCAGCACGAGGCAGTAGTAATAGAACGGCCCCACGAGGTACGCCGTCTTGTCCATCTCGGGGAAGTCCATGCCGAGCAGCGACGGGCGCAGCACGCGCAGGCCGGTGTCCCCGCCCGTGATGTCGTAGAACTTGAACAGGAACGAGTGGAACAGCATGCCGAAGGCGAGGGTGAGGATGCCGAAGAAGATCCGCACGTAGCGCACCGAGAGGAGCGCCACCGGCACGGCGACCAGCACGGCCGCCGCCCCCGAGGCGAGGAGCACCAGCTCGAAGCTCTTCACGCCCAGCTTCGCCGTGAGGACCGCCGCGCTGTAGGCGCCCACCGCGACGAAGAGCGCGTGGCCGAACGAGAGCAGCCCGGTGTAGCCGAACAGCAGGTTGAAGCCGAGCAGCGCGATGCCGTACGCCAATGCCGGCAGCAGCACGGTGACGTAGTAGGGCGACAGCAGCTTCGGCAGCAGGGCGAGGACCGCGATCGCCGCGATCGTGAGCGCGAGCTTCATTCGATCGGCTTCCCGAGCAATCCGGCGGGGCGCACGATCAGCACCGTGATCACGACCACGTAGACGGCGAGCATCTCGAGCTCCGCGTAGTAGCGGATCGCGAGCGCGCGCATGAGGCCGACGATGAGCGCGCCGACGAGTGCCCCGCGCATCGAGCCGAGGCCGCCGATCACGACCACCGCGAAGGCCTCGACGACGAGCTCCACCGGCATGTCGAGCGAGGCGGCGGCGGTCGGCACCACCAGCGCGCCGCCGACCGTGCCGAGCACGGTGCCGAGCGTGAACACGGCGGTATTCATCCAGCGCACGTTCACCCCGAGCGCCTGGCTCATCTCGCTGTTCTCGGCGGTCGCGCGCAGGATGCGCCCGAAGCGCGTGCGCTGCAGGAACGCGCCGAGCCCGGCGGCGATCGCGATGCTCGCGGCGATCACGAGCACGTTGTACGTGGGCACCAGCAGCGAGCCCGCCGAGAGCGTCCCGTACGACATGACGAGGTTGCCCAGCTCCTGGGGATCGGCGCCCCAGAAGAAGCGCAGCACGTCCTGGAACATGAGCACGAGCGCGAAGGTGAGCAGGAGCTGGAACGCCTCGTCGCGGCGATAGACCGTGCGCAGGAGCGCCTCGATCAGCGGGCCGATGACGCCGAGGAACAGGCCCGCCGCGAGCAGCACCAGCAGGAAGTAGGGCGCCGGCATCCCCGCGGCCATCGCCCACCTCACCGCGCTGATGCCGAAGTAGGCGCCCAGCGCGTAGAACGAGCCGCACGCGAGGTTCACGATCTTCTGCACGCCGAACACGAGCTGCAGCCCCGCGGCGACGAGGAAGAGCACGGCGGCGTGGAACACGCCGCCGATGAGCACGTCGAGGAAGGCGATCATGGAATCATCCCGGCCGCCGCGATTCGTCGCGCCGGCCGGGAGTGTTTTTCAGAGCTTGATGTCCGCCGTCTCGATCCACTTCCAGAAGTCCTGCCCCGTCCCCTTCTGCAGCTGGTCCGAGTACATGACGTCCACGGTGCCGAGCGTCGGGAAGTCGTACTTGTTGTCGTGCGTCGTGAGGCCCTGGTAGAACGTCTGCTCGGCGATGTGGTCCTTGCGCATCCGGCCCGGTCCCCCGAGCGACTCGACCTTGATGCCTTCCATCGCGTTGATGATGTCCTCCTTGCCCGGCCAGGCGTTCTTCGCCTTGTACGCCGCCTCGACGCCCGCCTTGTAGACCGCCATCGCGAAGAACGCGCGATCGGCTTCCCAGTTCGGGTAGTCGTTGAACTTGTCGTGGTACCACTTCACGAACTGCTTCTGCACGTCGCTCGCCTTGGCATAGTCGAAGTACAGCGTGTTGTGGCCGAAGATCATGCCGGGAGGCGTGAAGCTCTTCTTGAGCGCGGTGTGCTGGAAGCCCGCGGCGGGAAAGACGAACTTGGTCTTGCCGTTCATGAGGCCCGCGCCGTGCGCCGTGCGCATGAAGATCGGCAGGTCGGCGAACAGCAGCGACGAGAAGACGAGGTCGGGCTGCGCGGCCTTCAACGCGGCCACGTGCGAGTTGAGATCCGTCGTGCCCACCTTCGGCCACTGGTCGGCCACGACGGTGTAGTCGACCTTGTACTTCTTGAGCAGCGCCTGGAACGCCGCGAAGTTGTTGCGCCCGTACGAGTAGTCGGGGTTGATGCCGGCCACCGTCTTGAACTGGCCCTTCCAGTACTTGATGGCGAGCAGCGACCCCATCACCGCCTCGCACTCGTTGTCGGTGCTGGAGAAGACGTAGCGCTTGTTCGGCATGGTCTCCTTCACGCCGTCCTGGGTGGTGCCGTCCCAGAAGATCACCAGCGCCTTCATGTCCTCGGCCGCGGGGCCCATCGCGAGGCTCACGCCGGAGGACACGATGCCCTGCACGCAGTCGACCTTGTCCTGCAGGACGAGCTTGCGCAGCCGCTCGATCGAGTCCTTCGGGTTGGTCTCCTCCTCGACCACGAGCTCCACCTTGCGGCCGGCGATCCCGCCGTTCGCGTTGATGTGGTCGACCGCGAACTGGCAGCCGCGGAATCCGCACTCGCCGATCGTGCCGGCAATGCCGGACCGGGGCGCGATGATGCCCACGCGCAGCGGCGTGTTCTGCGCGAATGCCGGGAAGCCCAGCGATTGCGCCGCGAGCGCCGCGCCCGTGGCCCCGAACGCCTTCAGTACCTTCCTGCGATTCCTGTTCATGCTTCTCCCCTCCTGGTCTGTGAAACGCGAACTTCAGCTACCGCCGCTTACCGTCTCCCGCGTGAACTTCTCGATCTCGTCCACCAGCCGGTCGCTCGCCCGCGCCGCGCGCGCCTCGTCGCCGTCCGCGATGGCGCGCGCGATGTCGGCGTGCAGCTTGGCCGTGAGCGGCATGTCGGCCGCCTGCTTGTAGTGGATGTACCAGAAGCGCCGCGAGAGCGAATGCATGAGCGTCATGGCGCCCGCCGCGAAGTCATTGTGCGCCGCCTCCGAGCAGAGCGAGTTGTACTCGCGGTCCGTGCGCATGAAGGCCGTGTCGTCGTTGGCCTTCGCCGACCTCTCGAAGTCCCGCGCGAGCTCGCGGAAGCGGCGGCGCTCCTCGTCGGTGGCGCGCCGCGCGGCCAGCCGCGCGATGAGGCGCTCGAGCTCGCGGCGGACCTCCAGCAGCCGCAGCTGGTTGCCGACGTTGATCTCGGTGACGACGATGCCGCGGCGCGGCAGGATGCTCACCAGCTTCTCGCGCGCCAGGCGCTGCAGCGCCTCCCGGATCGGCGTGCGGCCGATGCCGGTGAGCTCGGACAGCTCCGCCTCGGACACGACGCGGCCGGGCGCGAGCTTCAGGGTGACGATGAGCTCCTCGAGCTGCGCGTAGCCGAGATCCGTCAGGCTCTGCGCAGCCCCGGGCGGAAGGCTCGCTCGCTTGTTCACGGCGGTGTCAGTGCTGGCGGCGCTTCTCGACCATGCCGACGAACTTCTCGTATTCCTTCTCGTCGACGCCATAGCTGTGGTCGTCGTCCGGGAACGTGCCGGCCTTCACCTCGTGGACGTACTGCGTGATGCCCTTGACCGCGACCTCCGTCAGGTTCGCGAAGCGCTTGGTGAACTTGGGCTTGAAGTCGGTGAAGACACCGAGCAGGTCGTGGCAGAGCAGGATCTGCCCGTCGCAGCCGGCGCCCGCGCCGATCCCGATGGTCGGGATCTCGAGCTGCCGGGAGATGACGGTGGCGATCTTCGCGGGCACCGCCTCGAATTCCAGCATGAAGCAGCCGGCGTCCTGGATGGCGAGCGCGTCCTCGAGGATCTTCATCGCGCCCTCGGCCGTGCGGCCCTGGATCTTGAATCCGCCCCACATGGCGACCGTGTGCGGGGTCATGCCGATGTGCGAGGCGGTGGGAATGCCCGCGTCGACGAGCGCCTTGAGGATGTGCGCCTGGGACTTGCCGCCCTGCGGCTTCACCGCGTCGGTCCCGGCTTCCTGCATGAAGCGCGTGGCGTTCACCAGCGCGCGGTCGACCGTGTTGTAGCTCTGGTAGGGCATGCACCCGAGCACGAAGGTGCCGGGCGCGCCGCGGCGGATCGCCTGCGCGTGCAGCGTCATCATGTCCATCGTGGCCGGGATGGTGTTGGCGTGCCCGTGCGCGATCATCGCCAGGCTGTCGCCCACGACCGCGACGTCCACGCCGGCCATCTCGGCCCAGCGCGCGGACGTGTAGTCCGGCACGGACATGTAGACCATCTTCTCGCCCGTGCGCTTCGAGTCGCGGATCTCCTGGATCGTGCGCTTCTTGCGCTGCTCTGTGGCCGGTGTCGCACCCAAATGCCGCTCCCGTCGTTGGCAAGGCTGCCAAAATACACGATTTCCATATCATTGACATAGATCAAATGTACGACTAATATATCAGACGACCCGCAACAGCCCCGCCGGAGCCCCGCCATGATGACCGAGCGCCAGCGCAAGTTCCGCGAGCAGTACGTCGCCAACATCCACCCGCTGTACAACGGCCTCGTGCACATCGCCGTGACCTACGGCGCGGGCCTCGCCATGATCGCGTGGGCCGTCTCGCGCATGCATGACGCGCGCTGGGAATGGCTGCTCGTGGTCCCGGTCGCCATCGCGGGCAACTTCGCCGAGTGGGGGATGCACTTCTTCGTGATGCACCGGCTGAAGGACATCTTCGCGATCCGGGCGATCTACGACCGGCACACGCGCCAGCATCACCAGTACTTCACCGACAACGACGTCACGGTCGACACCACCCGCGAGTTCCGCATCGTCTTCTTCCCGTGGCGGCTGCTCGCCGCGCTCGCCGTCCTCGGCGCGCTCTTCGGCGGCATCATGGCGCTCGTCTGGAACGCGAACGCGGGCTACGTCGTGTTCATCACCATGGTCGGCCACTACCTGGTCTACGAGACGATGCACTACTGCTGCCATTGCCACGAGAACTGGTTCGTGCGCAGCATGCCGTTCATCAACACCATCCGCCGCCACCACACCGCGCACCACAACCTGGGGATCATGATGCACCTCAACATGAACCTCACGTTCCCCATCGCCGACTGGGCCATGGGCACCAGCGACCTGAACCGCGGCCTGCTCGGGCACCTGTTCAACGGCTACGACGAGACGCACGTGAAGCCGGAGCTCAAGCCCATCATGGCGAGGTTCCGCACCTCCGAGACGCAGAACGCGCGCGTGACTCTGGAAGGGCCGAAGCTCGAGGCCGACGAAATGCGCATCATCGAGCGTGCGATCGCGCAGGGCTGAGCGGCTGCCCGCATGAAGCGAACGGTCGCGGAAAAGCGTGCGGCGTTCCGTGCGCTGCACGCGAGCGGCTGCTTCGTGATCCCCAACCCGTGGGACGCCGGCAGCGCGCGATTGCTCGAGCAGGCGGGTTTCCCGGCGCTCGCCTCGACCAGCTCCGGTCACGCGTGGAGCCTCGGCAAGCGCGACTATGCCGTGACGCTCGAGGAGGCGCTCGCGTACCTTGCGCGCATCGTCGAGGCGGTCGACGTGCCGATCAACGCGGATTTCGAGGCCGGCTTCGCGAGCGAGCCGCAGGGCGTGGCGGCCAACGTGGCGCGCGCGATCGCGACCGGGGTGGCGGGCGTCTCGATCGAGGATCGCGACCTCGACCGCGGCGGGCGCCTCTACGACGACGCCACGGCGCTCGCGCGCCTTCGTGCCGCGCGCGAGGCGATCGACCGCTCCGGCGAGGACGTGCTGCTGGTCGCGCGCACGGAGGGGCTGCTCGACGATCCATCGACGGCGACCGCCGCGATCGCGCGGCTCGTCGCGTTCGCCGATGCCGGCGCCGATTGCCTGTACGCGCCCGGCGTCTGGGACAAGGCCGACATCGCGGCCATGGTCCGCGCGGTCGCGCCGAAGCCGGTGAACGTCCTCATCATGAAGCCCGATCGCAGCCTCGCCGAGCTCGCAGATCTCGGCGTGCGGCGCCTGAGCGTCGGCGGGGCGCTCGCGCGCGTCGGCTGGGCGGCCGTCATGAGCGCCGCGGAAGGCATGAGGGCGGGTTCCTTCGCGGGCTTCGCCGGCGCGATCCCGGGCGCGCGCATGGACGGGTTGATGCGCGGCTAGACGAGCCGTGCCGGCCGCGCTCACGCGGCCTTCTCCTTGCGCTCCATCGCCTGGGGCGCCGCTTCCCCGGGACGCAGGAACAGGTCCTGCGTGATCTCGCCGCCGGGCTTCACGACCACGAACTCGTCGCCGATGTCGCCGGCGCGCGCGCCCAGGCCGACCAGGGCGTCGATGAGCGCGGTCGAGCCGAGCGTCTCCTCGTACGCGACCTTGCCGCCGAGGCGCCCGTTCATGAAATCGGCGATCGCCTGGGCGCGCTCGCGATAGCGGTCGAGCTCGTCCTGCGAGAACCCGACGAGGCAGATCTTCGCGTAGTGCCGGTATTTCATCTCGAACAGGTAGTCGGCCGTTTCCTCGTCGAACTCCTTCGCGTAGTCCTCGTAGTCCGAGAGCGGCTCGTCGCGGGCGTCGATCCAGCCCTTGGTGAGGTAGTAGGTGTTCGGGCTGGCGAAGAACCGCTGGACGTAGCGCTGGTGCGATCCGAGGAAGATGGCCACGCAGTCGTGGGTGCGCGGGATCACGAGCGTGTGGCGGCCCGCCCGCACGCCCACGAGCCCGTTGCCGCACAATCCGTAGCCGACGATCACGAAGCTCGGCTCGGGGAGCGCGTCGATCTGCTCCTGCAGCGCGGCACCGAGCTTCTTCGGCGAGTTGTGCAGCTGGATGTCGAGCCACACGGCCGGAACGCCGGACGGCAGTCGCTTGCCGAGCAGGTCTTCGAGCACCTTGCACGAGATCACCACGACGGGGCGCGGATGGGCGGCTTCGCTCATGTCGGACGTTCCCTAGGCGCAGGCCGGAACCGGCTGCGGGGTGGCGAAGAGCGGCGCGCGATCGGCGAGCACGCCCGATTCCCGGACGATCGACGCGACCATCGGCTCCTGCCGGTACGCCATGACGTGCACGCCCGCCACGCCGGGCACCTGGCGGATGGCGCGGATGAGCTCGATGCAGATGCGCCGGCCTTCCTCGCGGGCATCGGGGGCGCGCTCGAGCCGTTGCACGACCGCGTCGGGGATGCGCACGCCGGGCACGTTGGCGCGGATCCAGCGCGCCGACTTCGCCGAGACGATCGGCCCCACGCCGACCAGCAGCGCGACCGCTTCGGGCAGGCCTTCGGCGCGTGCGAGGCGCATGTAGCGCTCGAGGTGCTCGACGTCGAAGCAGTACTGCGTCTGCACGAACTGCGCGCCGGCCGCCACCTTGCGGCGCAGCCGCGCCACGCGCATCGCGGCCGAGCCGGCGAACGGATTGTCCGCGGCGCCGAGGAAGAGCCGCGGCGGCGAGGCGAGCTTGCGGCCCGAGAGGAATTCCCCGGCATCGCGCATCTTGCGCGCCGTGGCGAGCAGCGTGACGCCGTCGAGATCGCCGACGTGCGTGGCTCCGGGATGGTCGCCGGTGCCGACGTGGTCGCCGGTGAGGCAGAGCAGGTTGCGCAATCCGAGGGCGGAGGCGCCCAGCAGATCGCCCTGCGCCGCGATGCGGTTTCGGTCGCGGCACGCCATCTGCAGCACGGGCTCGCAGCCGGCTTGCGCGAGCAGCACGCAGGCGGCCACGCTCGACATGTGGCAGTTGGCGCCGGAGGCGTCGGTGACGTTCAGCGCATCCACGCAATCGCGAAACGGCTCGAGCCGCTCCCACACGTGCTCGGGGTCGGCCGAGTCGGGCGGGGAGAATTCCGCGGTGACCGCGAACGCGCCCGAGCCGAGCAACGCCTCGAGCTTGCTGCCCGAGGGCCGCACGGGCGCGTGCGATTCGATCGGGGAAGGGGCCGTCTGCGCGCGCACCAGCGCGAGCCAGGTGGAGCTGCCCTCGCGATCGTGCTCGACGGGGGCGTTCACCGCGTCGGGTACGCTTCCGCCTGCGATGCGCGTGGCGCCGTGCCACGCCTGCAGGCCCACGCAGAGCATCTCGGGATGCACCTCGCACGTGCCGTCGGCGCGTACGCCGCCGCAGGGGCCATTGCGCACCTGCTTCGGGCAGTTCATCGGGCAGGCCATGCCGTTGGAGGACAGGACGCACAGCCCGCACATCCTGCAATCGAACAGCAAGCCCTTCACCGTGCGCTCCACGCGCGCGAGCGGTTTCTCGAGGCGCCCCGCGCCGATCCGCTGCAGCAGCGGACGCAACCGTGTGAGCACCGCGAGCAGCATCCGGTACGCGCGGTGCACGCCGCGGGCATGTCGCACGGACCAATATCTCATCGCGCGCATCGCGTCGCCTCCGCGCTCATGCCATCTCGATGGCCTTCGGTTCGGCGGCCAGCGCCGTGTGCGTCACGAAAAGATCCTGGAAGTCCTCGCGGATCGAAAGCTCGATCACGCGCACGCGCCGGGCGAGCTGCGCCGCGCGCCGGCGGTGGTTGCGGTTGAAGAGCGCCATGCGGGCGCCGTCGCCGGCCGCGTTGCCGATCGACCGGACGCGCTCGAGGGGCACGGGCGGCACCAGGCCGATCTTCAGGATGTCGTCGGGCTGCAGGTGGTTGCCGAAGGTGCCCGCGAGATCGATGCGGTCGAGCGTGCGGATGCCGCGCTCCGCGAGCAGGATCTCGATGCCGGCACGCAGCGCCGACTTGCCGAGCTGCACGCTGCGCACGTCCTGCTGCGTGAGGACCACGTCGCGGCCGGTGCGCGAATATTTTCCGGTGACGAGGACGATCTCCTGCGCCCGCCCGTGGGCGCTGCCGCGCAGTTGCGGATGCGCCTCCGGCTCGGCGAGCGCGCCGTCCTCGCCGATGAGGCCGCCCGCCACGAACGCGGCCACGCTCGAGATCACGCCCGAGCCGCACAGGCCCACGGGGCGCGGATCGGGCTTGCCGCCGGCTTCCCGGATCGCGGCGCAGCGGATGCGGCCATCCGGCTCCATCCACACGCGCTCGATCGCGCCGGGAACCGCGCGCACCCCGCAGCGGATGTGCGCGCCCTCGTAGACCGGGCCGGTGGCACAGGAGGTCGCGAGCAGCTCGCCCGCGTGCGCGAGCACCACTTCGCCGTTGGTCCCGATGTCCACCAGCAGGTGCGTGCCGCGATGGAAGTCGCTGCCGCGCGTGAGGAGCGCGGCGAGCGTGTCGCCGCCGATGTAGCCCGCGATCGAGGGAAACACGAACACGCGCGCCCGCGGCAGCACGTCGAGCGCGAGCTCCGAGGCCATGACCTCGACCCCGTCGGCCCACACGGGCGTGTACGGGCCGCGGCCGAGCGGCTCGGGATTCACGCCGAGCAGGATGTGCTGCATGGTCGGGTTGCCGACCAGCACCACGTCGACGATGTCGCCGAGCGCGATGCCGGCCTCCTTCGCCGACTCGTCCACGAGGCGGTTGAGCTCGCGCGCGAGAAGGCGGCGCATGTCCGCGAGGGCGTGCACGTCGTGCTGGATGTGCGTCATGCGCGAGATGACATCCTCGCCGTAGATCGCCTGGGGATTGGCGGCGGTGCGCATCGCGACGATCCGCCCACGGTTCAGGTCGCACAGGAACACCACGACGGAGGTGGTGCCGACGTCGATGGCGAGCCCGTATGCATCGTGCGAGCGCCCGGGTTGCAGGGCGAGCACCTCGCGCCCGGCGTAGACGGTGGCGGTCACCTCGCGCGCGGAATCGAACGCGGGCTGCGTCGAGTACTCCGCCATGACCTGCAGCGGAAGCACGACCGACTTGCGCCCGAGCGCGCCGGCCACGGCCCGGCCGATGCGTTCGCTGAGCGGCCGCAACGGCGCCTCGTATGCGCCGGGCACCGCCACGCCCACCCGCGTGACGATCGGCCGCGGCTCGACATCGGTCACAGTGTAGGGCTTGCGCGGCGCGTTGCTCACGGCCTGGCTCTCGGGCGGCACGGACAGCGCGACGTTGCCGTGCACGTCGCACAGGCAGGCGAGGCGATAGCCGCGCGCGTCGCAATCGCCCGGCAGCAATTCGCGCTCGCCGGGGCCGATCGGGTCGAGCGCCTCGGGCGCGGTGGCCGCGCGATCGATCTCCACGAGGCAGCTGCCGCACTTGCCGTGGCCGCCGCACACCGACTTGATGCCGACGCCGACCTTCCAGGCGGCGATGAGGAGCCGCTCGCCGTCGCGCACGTCGGCGGTGCGCGAGTCGGGGTGGAAGGTGACCTTGGGCATGGAAGCGGGAGCGGCCGCGGCGCGCCTCGCGCCGCCTACGCCGTGACCGCGCCTTCGCGGAACGCGTCGAGCAGCTCGACGCAGTATTCGTCGCGCCCGAAGACCGCGCGGGCGGCGTGCATCGCCGAGACGAGGTGCGTATCGGTCGGGTCGATGATCGCGGCATCCAGGCCGCGGCCCATCGCGCCCACGAGGAAGGTGCGGTTGATGAGCCGGCGCACCGGCATGCCGAAGGACACGTTGGTCAGGCCGCAGATCGTGTGCACGCCGGGAAAGCGCCGCATGATCACGCCGATCGCCTCGATCGTGGCCTGGGCCGATTGCGAGTCGGTGCCGAGCGGGAACACCAGCGGGTCCACGTAGATGTCGTCGAGCGCGATGCCGGCGCGCGCGAGCCGCTCCACCAGCTGCGAGGCGAGCTCGATCTTGCGCTCGGCGGTGGAGGCGAGCCGGTCCTCGCCCTGGCACAGGGCGACCACCTTCGCGTGGTGCTCGAGCGCGAGCGGCAGGACGCGCTCGTAGCGCTCGCGCTCGAGGTTGATCGAGTTGATCATCGGCACGGGCGCCTTCACCTTCGGCAGCGCCGCGGCGAGCGCGGCGGCATCCGCCGAGTCGAGGCACAGCGGCTTGTCCGTCACGTCCTGCACGACGTCGACGAGCCAGCCGAGCAGCTCGGCCTCGCGGCCGGGGAAGGTGCCGCCGTTCACGTCGATGTAATGCGCGCCCGCGGCCGCCTGGGCGCGCGCCTCCTGCTGGATGGCCGCCGCGTCGAGCGCCTCGAGGGCCGCGCGGATGGCCTTGCGCGAGGCGTTGATCCTCTCGGCGACGATCAGCATGGTCGGCCTACGCGGCGGCCTTCGATCCGGCGGGCGCGGGAGCCTTCGGGTATTTCCCGTATTGCCGGATCGCGCGCGACATCGCCAGCACGTTCTCGACCTTGCAGTAGTCGGTGATGCTGTTGGCGCTCGAGATCATGTAGCCGCCGCCCTTGCCGACCTTCTCGAGGCGATCCTTCACCTCGGCCTCGGTCTCCTGCGGGGTGCCGCGGGTGAGCGTGTAGTCGAGATCGATGTTGCCGACGATGCAGACGCGGTCGCCGTACTGCGCCTTGAGCCTGTTGATGTCCATGGCGGACGGCTGCACCGGATGCACCGCGTTCATGCCGAGCGTGACGAGCCCGTCCATGATCGGGAAGAGGTTGCCGTCGCTGTGGAAGATCCAGGGCTTCCTGATCTCGTTCGCGACGATCAACTGGCTGGGCTTCATGAATTCCTCGTACATCTCCATGTTCACCCACGGCGCCTTGGTGTCGGCATGGTCGTCGTTGGCCCAGATGAAGTCGAAGTCCATCTTGTTGAGGTGCTGCACCACGCGCGCCGACCATTCCGAGAACCGGCGATGGATCTCCTTCACGAGGTCGGGGTCCTCGAACAGCATCACCGAGAACACGTCCAGGCCCATGCTCTCGAACGTGCTCGCGCTGCCCAGGCGGATGCGCGCGAAGACCGCGAAGTCCTCGCGGTACTTCTCGAGCCACTCGGCGACCTTCTCGTAGCGCGCGGGATGGTCGGGGTCGGGCAGGAACCGGTCGAAGAGCGCGAGCGAATCGCGGTCGACGAGCAGGCCCTTTTTCACGAACGTGCGCCCGGTCTTCGGGTCGACGCCCATGTCCGCGATCCAGGGCGGCACGAAGTCGAAGGTCACGCGCGCGGGGTGATACCACGCCTGCTTCGCATCGGCGCTGCCGCTGGTCTGCATCGCCTGGCCGGCCTGCGCCTTGTGGCCGGTGGGGAAGTGGTACCCGAACCCGTCCATGCCGAGCTTGCGGCAGAACTCGCCGGGCGTGAAATCGGTGCGGCCTCCCATGAGCGCGATCTGGATCTCTTCCTCCACATCGTTCTCGATCCACGGCACTTGGTCGGGCTGCTCGCGCTTGAGGGCGGTCAGCACGCGTTGTCTCGGTGTCATCGTCGTTCCTCCCGGGCTGGGGATGGCGCGGATGGTCAGCTCAGCAGCCGGTTGCAGGCCTGGACGCATTGGTGCGCGTCGGGGGCGTAGAAATCGGCGCCGATCTCGTCGGCGAACTTCTGCGTGAGCGGGGCGCCGCCGACGCCGATCTTCACGTTCGCGCGCAGCCCCGCGGTGTCGAGCGCCTCGATGGTCCTGCGCGCGCTTTCCATGGTGAGCGTGATGAGGGCGCTCATCAGCACGAGGTCGGGCGACTGCGCGCGCACCGCCTCGACGAACTTGTCGGCCGCGACGTCCACGCCGAGGTCGACCACGTCGTAGCCGGCGCCCTCGAGCATCATCTTCACGATGTTCTTGCCGATGTCGTGGAAGTCGCCGGCCACCGTGCCGATCACGGCCTTGCCCTTCTTGCCCGACGCGGCGCCGACGAGATGGGGCTTGAGCAACGGCAGCACCTCGGTCATGGCGCGGGCGGCGATCATCATGTGCGGCAGGAAGTACTCGCCGCTCGAGAACTTCTGGCCGACGACCGACATGGCGGCGATGAGCCCCTCGCTCATGATCGCGCCGGCGTCGGTTCCGGCGGCGAGCGCCTTCGTGGTCGCCTCGACCGCGTCCTTGCGCTTGCCCGTGATGACGAAGTTCCTGATGGCATCAATTTCGGCGGACATTGCCTCGCTCCTCGTGAGTCCGTGCGGTATCAGTGAGATATCAGCCGGATATTTGCACCATGCGCGCGGGCCACGCGTTCCTGTTTGACGCGGATCAACCCAGGACGAGGCGCGACGTGCGCGCCGCTTCGCGCCGACCGAACATGGGACCGGTCGCAGGCAACCCGGACTCGTTGCGACCTCGCCCTCGTCGAAAGTCCCGGAGGTTTCCATGGCCAATGACCGCCTTGCCGGCATCGAGGCGTGCGTGTTCGATGCGTACGGCACGTTGTTCGATTTCTCGAGCGCGGCCGCGCACGCCCGCGACGGGCTGGGCGACCAATGGCAGGCGCTCGCCGCGCTCTGGCGCACGAAGCAGCTGCAGTACACGTGGCTGCGCTCGCTCATGGGACGGCATGCGGACTTCTGGCAAGTGACGGGCGATGCCCTCGACTGCTCGATGGCGAGCCTCGGGATCGCGGATGCCGCGCTGCGCGACCGCCTCATGGCGCTGTACCTGCGCCTCGATGCCTTTCCCGACGTCGCGCCGGCGCTGAAGCGGTTGCAGGCGGCCGGGATGAAGCTCGCGATCCTCTCGAACGGAACGCCGCGAATGCTCGCCGCTGCGTGCGAAAGCTCGGGCCTCGCCGACGTGTTCGACGCGGTGCTCTCGGTCGAGAGCGTCGGCATCTTCAAGCCGCACCCGTCGGTGTACCGGCTGCCCGTCGAGCGCCTCGGGCTCGCGCCGCAGCGCATGTGCTTCCTGTCCTCGAACGGGTGGGACGCGCACGCGGCGAAGGCGTGCGGCTATCGCGTCCTCTGGTGCAACCGCACGGGCCAGGCGAGCGAGCGCATTCCCGAGGCGCCCGACGGCGAGATCCGCACGCTCGCCGAGCTGCCGGAGCGAGTCGGCCGCTGAGCGATCCGCCTCGGCGAATGCGCCGGCATTCGGCGCGTTCGCGGCGGGCGCGTTTGCGTCGATCAGCGTCGCGCTCGTCTTCCCCGCATCAGGCGAGCCGCGACGCGAGGCGATCGGTGTCGATGTGGCGGGCGGCCCCGCATTCCGCGGACGCATCCGCGAGCCATTCGGCGAGATAGTTCGCGAACGAGCTCGGCACGAACACGCGGAAGGTCGGCCGCGCGTCCACGCATTGGACGAGCACGCGTGCCTTCGCCAATAGCGTCTGGGCGCACTGTCCCGGGCCGAACGAGGCGGCGTGCCAGTCGAGCGCGCCGCCCTTCGCGAGGAGCAGCCGCGCATGCGCGCCCGAGATCTCGAGCGTGGTGCGGCTCGCCGAGACGTCGGTGACCGCGTGGCGGGTACCGCCAAGCGCTTGTCGAAGGGAGGCCACCAGCGCCTCGGCACGCCCGGGCTCGTCGACGAGCATCCATTCGGTCGGGCCCAGCCAAAGCACCGTCGTGGTCGCGGATCGCGTCCAGCGATTCGCGCTCACCTGCAACGCATCGCCGAGGAGCGAGCGAGCGGCTGCGGCGAAGCCGGCATCGCGTGCGTCGCCGCGAAGGTTCACCTGCGTGAGGAACGGCACCTCGCGGATGCCCATGGGGGTAGCGCCGTCCCCGGCCTTCGGGACCAGCTCCCGGTGCGCGAGCGGGCTCGCCGGTTCAGGCATGGCCGTCACGACGCTGGTTCTCCTTGTCGAAAAAGACCGTGTCCGTGACCTTCATCGGGACGAGGCGTCCGTCGCTCACGCAGCAGACGGTCTGCCCATGCTTCGCGCGGCCGTCGGATACGAGCGCGAGCGCGAAGGATCGCTCGAGGTTCGGGCTGTAGTAGCTCGACGTGACGTGGCCGAGCGAGGGACTCACTCCCGAGCTCGTCGGCAGGACGGCGCCCACGGCCACGAGGTGGGAGCCTTCCGGCGCGACGAACGCCTTGTCCTCCGGCAGCAGGCCCACAAGCTGCTTGCGCCCGGTGCGGCCCGTATCCGGACGCGCGAACGAGCGTTTGCCGATGAAGTCCTTCTGCCGGGAGACGACCCACTCCATGCCCAGGTCCTGCGGCGTGACCGTGCCGTCGGTGTCCTGGCCGACGATGATGTAGCCCTTTTCCGCGCGCAGCACGTGCATCGTCTCGGTGCCGTACGGGGTGAGATCGTAGGCACGGCCCGCCTCCATCACCGCCTTCCACAGCGCCATGCCGTGCCACGATGCGACGTTGATCTCGTAGGAGAGCTCGCCGGAGAAGCTGATGCGGAAAATGCGTGCGGGAATGCCGGCCACCGTCGCTTCGCGGAACGTCATGAACGGGAATGCTTCGGGCGACAGATCGAGACCCGGCGCGAGCGACCGCACGATCGCGCGGCTCGCCGGGCCGACCACGGACACGGTGGCCCACTGCTCGGTCACCGATGTGCAATGGACGTCGAGCTCGGGCCACTCGGTCTGCAGCCATTCCTCGAGCCAGTCGAGCACGCGTGCGGCGTTGCCCGTGGTCGTCGTCATGAGGAAGTGGTTCTCGCCGAGGCGCGCGGTGACGCCGTCATCGAACACCATGCCGTCGGCGCGGCACATCACGCCGTAGCGGCAATGCCCGACGGGCAGCCTGGTCCAGGCGTTCGTGTAGACGCGGTTCAGGAGCTCGGCCGCATCGCCGCCCTGGATGTCGATCTTGCCGAGCGTGGTGGCGTCCATCACGCCGGCCGAGGTCCGAACGGCCTTCGCCTCGCGCAGCACGGCCGCGTGCATGTCCTCGCCGGCGCGCGGGTAGTACCACGGACGTTTCCACTGCCCGACGTTCTCGAAGGCCGCGCCGTGCTCGACGTGCCAGGCATGCATCGGCGTGAGGCGGGCGGGGTCCGATAGCGATCCGCGATCGCGCCCGGCGAGCGCGCCGAAGGTGACGGGCGTGAAGGGCGGGCGGAAGGTCGTCGTCCCGACCTCGGGGATCGTCTTGCCCTGGTCCTCGGCGAGGAGGGCGAGGGCGACGACGTTCGAGGTCTTGCCCTGGTCCGTCGCCATGCCGGTCGTGGTGTAGCGCTTCGCGTGCTCGACCGAACGGAAGCCCTCCTGCGCCGCGAGCCGGATATCGCGCTCGCTCACGTCGTTCTGGAAGTCGACGAAATGCTTGCCCGGGATCTCGCGCGAGAGCAGCGACTGGACCGACCAGAGGGGGCGAATGCGCAGCTCGTCGCCGGGCGCGACCGCGGTCGCGTCCGCATCATGGCCGAGCGCTGCGAGCGCCTTGCGCGCGCTCGCGCGGCCCTCGGCCAGCACGGAGTCGAGCAGGAAGCGGCCATTCACCGCCCCCGCCACGTGCACGGCCTGGCGGGATTCGCCCGGGATGAAGCAGGCGAGGCGCTCGTCGTAGCGCAGCGAACCGGGCGCCTGGCTGAACAAGTGGACCGTCGGGTTGAATCCGCCGCACACCAGCAGGTGGTCGCAGGCGATCTGCGTCGCGCGGGCGCCATCGAGGCTCGCGATCTCGACCGCCGCGATCCGCTTGCCTCCCTTCGCGCGCGCGACGACGCTCGCCTGCATCACGCGCACGCCGGCACGGGCGGCCTGCTGGAGCAATGGCGATTGCCCGCTCTCGCGCGCATCGACGATCGCCTCGAGGTTTGCAGCCGCCGCATGCGTCTCGAGCGCAAGGGCGAGTCCCACGTCGTTGTTCACGAATGCGACGCCCGCCTCTCCGAGCTTCACGCCATAGCGGCGCGTGTACGTGCACGCCGCGCCGGCGAGGACGATGCCGGGCAGGTCGTTGTCGCCGAAAACGATCGGCCGCTCGAGCGCTCCGGTCGCGAGGATCACCTGCCGCGCGCGGAAGTGCCACAGGCGTTTGCGTGCGACGCGCGGCTCGACGCCGGGACCGAAGCGATCGGTGCGGCTTTCCACGGCCATCAGGTAGTTGTGGTCGTAGTAGCCGAACACGCACGTGCGGCGAAGCACGAGCGAGCCGGGCATCGACTCGATCTGCGCCGCGGCGCGTGCAGCCCACAGCGCGCCATCGACACCGTCGACCTGCGCGGGCCGGTGCAAGAGGCTGCCGCCCGGCTCCGACGATTCGTCGGCGAGGACGACGCGCAATCCCGCACGCGCTGCCTCGACAGCGGCGGCAAGACCTGCGGGCCCTGCACCGACGACCAGCACGTCGCAATGCCAGTGCATCCGGTCGTAGAGATCCGGGTCCGGCGCCGCGGGCGCGACGCCGAGGCCCGCCGCGTTTCGCAGGGCCGGCTCGTAGAGCTTCTTCCAGAAGCTGCGCGGCCACTTGAAGGTCTTGTTGTAGAAGCCCGCGACGAGAAGCGCGGAGGCGAGCCCCTGGACGCTGCGCCAGTCGCTCTGCGCCGTCGGCTGCGTGTTCACGCTGCGCGCCTCGAGCCCCTCGTACAGCTCGATCTCCGTGGCCCGCAGGTTCGGCTCGGTGTACGCGCCGCGCCCGAGCTGCACGATCGCGTTCGGTTCCTCGCTGCCGGCGGTGAGGACGCCGCGCGGGCGGTGATACTTGTAGCTGCGGCCGACGACGTGGACGCCGTTGGCGAGCAGCGCCGAGGCGAGCGTGTCGCCGGCGAAGCCCCGCATCGCGCGCCCGTCGAAGGTGAAGCCGAGCGGCTGCGCGCGATCGATGCGGCCGAGCCCGGCGATGCGGAACCGGTCGCTCACGCGCCGGCTCCCGGCGGCTTCTCGCCCGGCTTGTAGGAGCCCGCGATCTCGTGGGTCACCGTGTCGCGTGCCACGTTGAACCAGCGGCGACAGCCGTGCACGTGGACCCAGCGCTCGAGAAAGCGGCCCTTCGGGTTGTCGCGCATGAAGAGGTATCGCGCCCACGCCGCGTCGTCGAGCGCATGGGGATCCTTGGGATACGCGATGTGGGCCTGGCCGCCGTAGGAGAACTCGGTCTCGTCGCGCGGGCCGCACCAGGGGCAGGGAATGCTCAGCATGGGGATCTAGTGCGCGACGGCAGCCGCGCCGTGTTCGTCGATCAATGCGCCGGTCGTGAAGCGTTCGAGCGCGAAGGCCGCGTTGAGCGCATGCGGCTCGTCGTTCGCGATGGTGTGCGCGAACACCCAGCCGGACCCGGGCGTGGCCTTGAAGCCGCCCGTTCCCCAGCCGCAGTTGATGTAGAGGCCGCGCACCGGCGTCTTCGAGATGATCGGCGAGGCATCCGGGCACACGTCGACGATGCCGCCCCAGGTGCGCATGAGGCGCACGCGGCTGAGGATCGGGAAGAGCTCCATGAGCGCCGACATCTGGTGCTCGATGACGTGGAAGGATCCGCGCTGGCTGTACGAGTTGTACGCGTCGATGCCGGCGCCGATCACGAGCTCGCCCTTGTCCGACTGGCTGATGTAGACGTGCACGGCGTTGGACATCAGCACGCACGGGTGGATCGGCTTGAGCGGCTCGGACACCAGGGCCTGCAACGGGTGGCTCTGGATGGGAAGCCGCAGCTCCGCCATGGCGGCGAGGACCGACGAGTGGCCGGCGGCCACGATCGCGACCTTGTCGGCGAGGATCGTGCCGCGCGTGGTGCGCACGCCGGTGACCCGGCCCGACTCGCGCAGGATCCCGGTGACCTCGCAATTCTGCACGATGTCGACGCCGCGGCTGTCCGCGGCGCGAGCGTAGCCCCACGCGACCGTGTCGTGGCGGGCCACGCCGCCGCGCCGCTGCAGGGTCGCGCCCATCACCGGGTAGCGTGCCGTCGGCGAGATGTCGACGATGGGACAGAACTCCTTGACCTGCTGCGCGGTGAGCCACTCCGCGTCGATCCCGTTCAGCCGGTTCGCCTCGACCCGGCGGCGCCCCTCGCGGACATCGGAGAGGTTGTGCGCGAGGTTCAGCACGCCGCGTTGGCTGAACATGAGGTTGATGTTCAGGTCCTGCGTGAGGCCTTCCCAGAGCTTGAGCGAATGCTCGTACAGCGCGCCGCTCTCGTTCCAGAGGTAATTCGAACGGATGATCGTCGTGTTGCGCCCGGTATTGCCGCCGCCGATCCAGCCCTTTTCGAGCACCGCGACGTTCGTGATGCCGTGGTTGCGGGCGAGGTAGTACGCGGTGGCCAATCCGTGGCCACCGCCTCCGATCACGACAACGTCGTAGCGCGGCTTGGGCTGCGCATCGCGCCAGAACGGCTTCCAGCCGCGGTGGCCGGACATCGCGTTGCGCAGGAGACTGAAGATGGAGAAGTTCTGCATGGCATTGCGTGGGCTTCATCGGGATGCTAGCTACTGGCGCGCGGAGGCACTTTCATTTAAGCGACATCCCGTTTAATGTAACCGGCAGCGGAAGGGCGGCCCGCCGGCCGCCTGCGAGTGCCCCAAGAGGCGCGAGGAGGAGGCCACATGAGAAGGCATGGGCGCGGCCGCGCCATGGGTATCGGGACAGTCGCACCGGCCGCGCGCGGGCCGAAGCTGCGCGTCGGGTTCGTCCTCGCGCACCGATTCACCCTGACTGCGTTCGCCGGGTTCGTGGACGCGTTGCGTCTCGCCGCGGACGAGGGCGATCGCAGCCGGCCGCTCGAGTGCGAATGGACGGTGCTCGGAAACGGCTCGCCCGTGCTCTCCAGCTGCGGAGCGACCATCCAGCCATGGGGCGAGATGGAAAGCCCGGAGCGCTTCGATTACGTGGTCGTCGTGGGCGGCCTGCTGCATGGCGGGCAAAGCGTCGGTCCGGGAACGCACGCTTTCCTGCGCGCGGCCGCGGACGCCGGCGTGCCGCTCGTGGGCGTTTGCACGGGCTCGTTCGTGCTCGCACGAGCCGGCCTGCTCGATGGCTACGTGGCATGCGTGAGCTGGTTCCATCGCGAGGACTTCGAGCGCGAATTCCCGCGCTTGAAGGTGATCAGCGACCGCATGTACATGGTGGACCGGGACCGCATCAGCTGCGCCGGCGGCACCAGCGTCGTGCACCTTGCCGCCCATCTCATCGAGCGGCATTGCGGGCGCGCCCATGCCAGCAAGAGCCTGCGCATCCTGATCGAGGACCACCCGCTCGGCGCCGACGCGCCGCAGCCCGAGTCGGTCGTCACCCGCCGCGCCGGCGACAGCATCGTGCGCCAGGCGATGCTGCTCATCGAGCAGCGCCTGTCCCAGCCGGACCTGCTCGCCGACATCTCGCAGGAGCTGGGCATCAGCATGCGGCAGCTCGAGCGCCGCTTCGTGGCCGACGTGGGCATCACTCCGCGCCAGTACCGGCTCAACCTGCGCCTCGCGCGGGCGAAATGGATGATCGAGCACACCGACGTGTCGGTCACGGACATCGGCTTCGAGTGCGGATTCGGCAACTGCTCCCACTTCTCGCGCGCTTTCACGAGCCACTTCAAGGCGCGGCCGTCCAGCCTTCGAAGGCTCGCCCGTCCCGCGCACAACGGGGCCGGCGCGGTCTGATATCGCACCCGGCGAAGCTGGAGTTCGCGAAAGTGCATAGGGATGTCGCCTAACCGCAAAACGGCGCGCAGCGGCTTCGCTAAGGTGGGTACCGGTTCCCTTGCCTGATGCGGGCGCGACGTCCGCGTTCACGAGGCGAGGCCGAGAGGAGAGCGAAGTGGCATCGAGACTGCACGACAGCGCCATCGTGATCGACGGATTGATCATCTCGAACTTCGACCGCGCGGTGTTCGAGGACATGCGCCGCGGCGGGCTGACGGCGGCGAACTGCACCTGCTCGGTTTGGGAGAACTTCAGGGGCAGCATGGAAAACCTCGCACGCTGGAAGCGCCACTTCCGCGAGCACGGGGACCTGATCATCCAGGTCTGCACGACCGAGGACATCCACCGCGCCAAGCGGGAGGGGAAGACCGGCATCATCCTGGGGTGGCAGAACATCACCGGCATCGAGGACCAGATCGGCTTCCTCGCCCTGTTCAAGGAGCTCGGCGTGGGCGTCATGCAGATGGCGTACAACACCCAGAACCTCGTGGGCACCGGTTGCTACGAGTCGAACGACGGCGGGCTGTCCGACTTCGGCCGCGATGTCGTCGCCGAGATGAATCGCGTCGGCATTCTCTGCGACCTGTCGCACGTCGGGCCCCGCACGAGCGAGGACGTGATCCGCGCGTCGGCGAAGCCGGTCGCGTACACCCATTGCCTGCCATCGGGCCTCAAGGCGCACCCGCGCAACAAGAGCGATGAGCAGTTGCGCTTCATCGCCGAGAAGGGCGGCTTCGTCGGCGTGACCATGTTTCCGCCGTTCCTCAAGCGCGGCGCCGCCGCGACCGTGGACGACTACGTCGAGGCGATCGAGTACTGCATCGGCATCGCCGGCGAGGACCAGGTCGGCATCGGCACCGATTTCACCCAGGGCTACGGGCGCGAGTTCTTCGACTGGATCACGCACGACAAGGGCTACGGCCGCAAGCTCACGGATTTCGGCGACGTGATCAATCCCGAGGGCATCCGGACGATCGGCGAGATGCCGAACCTCACCGCCGCGATGGAGCGCCGCGGATGGGGCGAGGGCCGCATCCGCAAGGTGATGGGCGAGAACTGGGTCCGGCTGCTGAAGGAAGTCTGGGGACGCTAGGCTCTTCGGCGTGCTCATCGCACGGGCCGGGAAAAACTCGAGGAGGAAGGAGAATGCCGCAGGGGCTGGGAAGGATCGTCGCGAGCGTCGCGATGTTGCTCGCGCTTTCAGCGCCGGCACTCGCGGATTATCCGGACAAGCCGATCAAGCTCATCGTGCCGTGGCCGCCGGGCGGCGTCACCGACACCCTCGCGCGCTTCGTCGGCGAGCGGCTGGCGCGGGCGCTCGGCCAGCCGGTGATGGTCGACAACAAAGGCGGAGCGAACGGCATCATCGGCACGCAAGCGGCGGCAAAGCTGCCCGCCGATGGCTATGGGCTGCTGGCGGTCACCGCGGAGACCCACGCGATCAACCCTTCGGTCTACAAGCCGCTGCCTTACGATCCCATGCGCGATTTCGACGCGGTCGCCATGGTGGCTCGCGTTTCCTTCGTGCTCGCCACTCGAGCGGGCCTGCCGCCGAACAACGTGCGCGAGCTGATCGATTATGCGAAGGCGCATGCGGGGCAGTTGTCCGCAGCGAGCTACGGAGTCGGCAGCACGTCGCACCTGGGCCTCGCGACCTTCGAGCAACTGACCGGTACGCAGTTCACGCACGCTCCTTTCCAGGGTGTGGCTCCGGCGGTGAACGCGCTTCTCGGCGGCCAGGTCGACTTGGCCTTCGTGAACGCCTATAACGTCGAACAGTTCCGGAAGGCAGGCAAGGTGAAGATCCTCGCGGTCGCAGGTCCGCACCGTCTGAACACGATTCCCGACGTGCCGACGATGGACGAGCAGGGCATCCAGGGAATGTACGCGGGCAACTGGTACGGGTTCGTCACGCCGAGGGGCGTCCCCGAGAAGGTTCGCGCGGATCTCGCGACGCAGCTGGAAAAGATCGGGCGGTCCGACGCGTTCAAACAGCAGACCCGCGCGATGGGCGTGGAGCCGGAGTACCGCGACGCCGCGCAGTTCACGCAGTTCCTCAAGAGTGAAGGCGAGCGCCTCGCGGTCGTGGTCAAGGATCGGGGCATCGAGCTCAAACGCTGACATGGCGGACGAGGGGAGCATCCGCAATCCCGATGCCTGGCGCGTGTTCTTCGCCGACCGTCGCGCATGGGCCGGGAGCGAGGACGACGATCACGACGTCGTCGAGGCGATGTACCGGACGCTCTACGACTACACGGTTCGAGTGCAGCTCGCGCTGCACCGCGCCACGGACTGAGAATGGAAGCGAAGCCGTCATACAAGCTCAGCGCGCCGGCCGAGAGCTTCCGCCCGACGCTCATGGGTCGCAACTACGCGGTGTCCTGCGGGCACTATCTCGCCGCGCTCGCCGCGGCGCGGGTGCTGGATCGTGGCGGGAATGCGGTCGACGCGGGTGTGACGGCCGCGATGGCGCTCGCGGTGCTCCAGCCCGACATCGTGAGCTTCGCGGGGGTCGCGCCGACGCTCGTCTACACGGCCGCGGACCGGAAGGTGACGAGCCTGGCCGGACTCGGATACTGGCCGGCAGCGACCGATGTCGGCCGCTTGCGCGCGGAAGGTGGCGAGGTCATCCCCGAAGGCTTGCTGCGAACGGTGGTTCCCGCCGCGCCGGCGACGCACGTGGAAGCGCTGCGCCGATTCGGCACGATTTCCTTCGCCGAGGCCGCGCGCCCTGCCGCGGAGCTCGCGATGTCGGGCTTCGGCCTCTACGCGAAGCTTGCGAACAGCATCGCGGCGGATGCCGCGAGCTTCGCGCGCTGGCCCTCGAGCGCGGCGGTGTTCCTGCCCGGGGGGCACGCGCCGCAAGCCGGCTCGCTCTTCCGGCAGGAAGACCTCGGGCGCACGATCTTCGCGATGATCGATGCTTCGGAGCGCGCGGGCGGCGCGAGGGAGGCGGGGCTGCGCGCGGCCGCCGACTTCTTCTACCGCGGCCCGGTGGCGCGCGCCATCCACGACTTCCATGTGGCGAACGGCGGCTTCATGCGCGCCGGCGATCTCGCTGCGTTCGAGGTGCCCGTGGAGCAGAGCGTTTCCGTCCGCTACGGACAATACGAGGTCCACGCCAATCCCCCCTGGTGCCAGGGAATCACGCTCCTGCAGACGCTTCGCCTGCTCGACGGCATGGGCGCGCGCGACCTCGGGCACAACTCGGCGGCCTACCTGCACCTCGTCGCCGAGGCCTTCGATCTTTCTTTCGCCGATCGCGAGGCCTATCTCGGCGATCCCGCGTTCGTGCGCGTGCCCGTGGAGGGCCTGCTTTCCGGCGCCTATGCGGCAGCCCAACGCGCACGCATCGACCGCAGCCGAGCCTTCGGAAGGATGCCGAGCCCCGGGCAGCCCGCCGGCAGCGAGGGGCTCGATCTCGCCCACCTCGAACGCTGGTCGCGACCGAGGCCGCGCGCGACGGTGGCGGCGAGGGACACCATCTACTGCGCCGTCATGGACAAGGACGGCAACGTCTATTCGGGCACGCTCAGCGACAACACGCACGACACCCCGATCGTTCCGGGCACCGGGCTCGCCATCTCGTCGCGGGGTTCGCAGTCCCGCCTCGATCCGCGCCATCCGTCTTCGGTCGCGCCGTTGAAGCGCCCGCGGTTGACACCAGCGCCGGCCCTCGTCACTCGTGGCGGCGAGCCGTTCATGGCGCTCGGCACACCCGGGGGAGACGTCCAGATGCAGGCAATGCTCCAGGTGTTCCTCAATGTCGTCGACTTCGGCATGCCGCTGCAAAGGGCGATCGAATCGCCGCGCGCATGGAGCGCGAATTTCCCGAACTCCTTCGCGCCGCACGACTACGTGCCCGGGCGTTTGTGTGTCGAGGAAAACGTCGCCGAAAGGACGCGGAAAGCGCTCGAGTCGATGGGCCACGGCGTGCAGCCGTGGGCGGTGCTGCCCGCGGCCGGCGGCGGCGTTTGCGCGGTCATGCGCGATCCGGACACGGGCATGCTGCATGCGGGAGCAGACCCACGGCGGGAGTGCTATGCCATCTCGTGGTGAGCCCTGCGCCCGACTGGAACGGCGACTGCCGCGGCTGCCGGGCACGGCGGCTCCAAGAGCGGTCGATAGCGATCGCGCCGATCGGGAGCCGGACGGATGTCAGGCCCGGCGAGCGGCCGTCTCCAACGGCTGACGTACGAGGCTCGCCCCGTAGTTGCCGTATTCCGCGATCTTGCTCGAGACGTCGTCGGCCACCGCCATCACGATCGCAGCGAGCTGGTTCAGGCGCTTCGGGTTGGGCGGGTAGTCGAGGAGGCTCACGCTGATGGCCGCAATGGGCCGGCCCGCCTTGTCGAGGATGGCGCTGCCCACCGCCGTCAATCCCGGATGGCTCTCCTCGCGTGCGAGGCCCCATCCGCGCTCCCGGGTCCTGGCGATCTCGGCGTCGAGCTGTGAGCGCGTTCGGATCGATTTTTCGGTGAGGCCGCGCAGCGCCTTGGCCCGGCCCAGATGGCGGTCGATTTCCTCATCGGGCATGCATGCGAGCATCGCCTTGCCGAGCGCGGTGGTCTGCAGCGGCAGCCGGTCGCCCACTTGCCAGATGAAGCGAATGGGCAGCGTGCCCTCCCGATAATTCAGGATGATCACGTCGTCCTTGTCGAGGACGGCGAGATACGCGGTGCATTGGGTCTTCTCGACCAGCTCGTCGAGCGCGCGCGTCAGCACGGACGACAGCGGGTTGGTGGCGAGGAACAGGGTGCCGACCTCGAAGGCGCGAAGGCCGATGCGGTAGCCGACCGTCTCCGGGCACCTCTCGATGAAACCGAAGCCTTCGAGCGTGGCGAGCAGCCGGATGACGTTGGTCCTCGCCAGCTTCAGGCGCCGCGTGAGCTGCGAAGCGGTGAGCACCGGCTCCGAGCGGCTGAAGCAACCGAGGAGGTTGAGCGCGTTGGTGACCGTCTTCGATGTTTCCGACACGTAAACCTCCTTCGAGCGAGCGGCCGCATGCGCGCGACCGCGTCGGGTGCGGTCCGATCGGTGTCCTAGGTAACCGGCGCGCCGCGGCGCCGGCAGAATTCGAGCATCGAGCGCAGGACGGGAACCTTCACCCGGGGGCGGCCTTGCCGGCGACCGAGCTCGATCTCGTGCTCATCCAGCCGCAGCCAATCCGCCCAGTCGGTGTGGCCCACACCGCGATCGTCGAGCAGCGTCAACACTTCGCGAGGGTCGCGCGCGTGGTCGGACGTTCGGGTGGCGAGATCGGCGAGAAGATTGGCGACCGTTTCGGCGGAGTCGCTCTTGGTGGTGCCGATCGTCCCGAGCGGGCCGCGCTTCGCCCAACCGGTCACGTATTCGCGTTGCGCCCAGGGGCCGCCTTCGTTCAGGACGCGGCCTGCCTCGTGCGGGATGATCGATCGCGCTTCGTCGAACGGCACGTCGGGCAATGGCAATCCGCGGTAGCCGACCGAGCGAAGGATCATGCCCGCGTCGAGCACCTCGAACAGGCCGGTTGCGCGAACGCGGCCGTCGGCGAGCGGCTCGTTGCGCTCGAGCACGATTCCCTCGACGCGGCTCTGCCCGAGAATGCGCACCGGGCGATGCAGGAACCGGATGTGCAACCGGCGCGGCTTGCCCGAGAGCGGTCGTCCCGCCCATTCCTGCAGCATCGCGACGTTCGTGCGCAGCTGCCGATTCGAGCCGACCTGGATTCGATCCTCGTCGGTGAGCGCCACGTCCTCCGGGCGGATCACGATGTCGGCGTTCGAGAGATCCTTGATTCCGCGCAGCTCTTCGGGAGTGAACTTCGCCTGCGCGAGCCCTCGGCGTGCGATCAGATGGACGTCGGTGACGCGGCTCTCGCGGAATGCATCGAGGACCCTGTCGGGCACATCGGTGGCCGCGATCTCGTCCGGGCTGCGGACGAGCATGCGCGCCACGTCCAACGCGACGTTGCCCGCGCCGATGACCGCGACGTGCGCCGCATCCAGCACGAAGTCGCGGTCTGCGGCATCCGGGTGCCCGTTGTACCAGTCGACGAACGCCTTCGCGCCATGACTTCCGGGCAGCTCTTCGCCGGGTATGCCGAGCGTGCGTTCGCCCTGGGCGCCCGTGGCGTATACGACGGCGTCATAGTGTTCGAGCAGGTCTGCCCGGTTGATGTCGACGCCGAAACGGACGTTGCCGATGAACCGTACGTGGGTATCCCGTTCGAACGCGGTCCGCAACACGCGTGTGACCGATTTGATCTTCTGATTGTCGGGAGCGACCCCGTAGCGCACGAGGCCGTACGGAGCCGGGAGCCGGTCGAACACGTCCGCGCCGATTCCCGGGGCGGACGCCAGGAGCGATTGCACCGCGTAGAGGCCCGCCGGGCCGGCGCCGACCACGGCCACCCGGGCGTTGCGCGCGCGTTTGCCGGCATCATTCATGCGCCGCGTTCCAGGCTTACGTCTTCGGCGCGCGAACCGGATACGAGGCGACCAGCGGTGTATCGGCTCCGAGACGCCCGAGCGGTTTGGCGGCGCCCGGTGAGCGCAATGGCTCGGAACGTCCGGGAAGCGTCTCGCTGAAGAAGTCGGCGTTGTCCTTGAGGTGCCGATGCAATGGTTCCGGCAGGTCCTCTTCGAAGTAGATCGCTTCCACCGGGCAGGCGGGCACGCAGGCGCCGCAGTTGATGCACTCGTCGGGCTGGATGTAGAGCGCGCGCGCGCCCTCGTAGATGCAATCCACCGGACACTCCTTGACGCACAGGCGGTGGAGGCAGTCGATGCATGCTTCGGTGACTACGTACGTCATGACAGGATGGCGTGGATGGGCGAGACCGAGTGATACATCTCGCCCGCCCATTCGGGTCTGGGGCTGTTCTCGTCGAGGCGGAACGTCGAGGTCTCGGCGAGCAGCGCGCCGACGACTTCCGCCGCCTCGACGCGCCCCACATACCGGCCGACGCAATAGCCCGGGCCGTATCCGAATGCGAGATGAGTGCTTTCCTGCGCCCGTTGCGGATCGAAGGCGCGCGGACACTCCCAACGCTCCTCGTCGCGGTTTGCCAGCGGCGTGATGAGATAGATGGAATCGCCGCGACGCATCTTCTGTCCGCCGATCTCGACGTCCTCCTTGACCAGGCGCCGTATCGTCCGGAAAGGGGTGAAGAATCTCAGACCCTCCTCGACGAAGCCGGCCACGAGCGAGGGATCGCGGCGCAACTTCGCCTGCAGCTCGGGGTCCCGGCACAGCGTGTAGAGCAATCCTCGCAGGAGCGGCTTGGTCTCGTTGTCCATGCTGCTCCAGATGGTGCTCAGGACATCGTTCTCGTTCCAGTCGGGGAATACGCTCGGCCCCTTCTTCCAGATCGCGCTGATGAGGTCGTCGCGCGGGTGATCGCGGCGGTCCCTGATGATCGGCAACAGGACCGATGCCATGGTTTTCAGCGCGGCCAGCCCGTCCTGGGCGATCTTCGAGCTGAGCGGAATGCCGGACCCCGAATGCAGCGCCTCCTTCCACCGCGCGCGGATCTTCATCTGGGCGAGCAGCTTCTCTTTCAAGGCGCTGTCGGCGAGATCGATGCCCAGGAAATCGCAGCCGATCAGAAACACGACGGCGTCCGCGTAGTCCCCGGCGAGCTCCGCGCGGCCCTGTTTCACGAGCCGGGAGCTGAGGTCGCGCGAGATCTGCCGGGCGCGTGCGCGAATGTCCTCGGCGAATTTCTCGCCGGTGAGCTGCATGTGGACCGCATGCAGGCGACGGTGGTCGCGGCCCTCGAGGATCAGCAGATGACGGCCCCAGAACTCGTGGGCGCCGTCGCGTTGCGGAATGTCGCGCCAGAAGACGGTCGACTCTTCGAGGATGCGTGCCGCCTCGGCATATCCGGTCACGATCCAGGCGTTGCGCTCGGTGCTCCAGTAGACGCTGCGATCGCCCATCCATTGGTGAAAGGTCGCCTCGACCTCGGCCTCCACCGGGCTATGCGGGCAACGCGTCCCGACCATCTCGTCAGTTGTCATTCAAGTGCCTTTCACTTGCTCTAGGGGGGTGACCGATAATCGGACAGGGTGCCCGATTACGGTAGCAAGCACGCCATCGAGCGTCAAGCGCGCGGCGCGCAGATGCGCGACTTGCCGCCCGCGCCCTAACCGAAATAGGCCTTCTTCACCTCGTCGTTCTCGCGCAGCGCATCGGTGGTGCCGTGCGCCACGACGCGTCCCTGCATCAGGACGTAGCCGTAGTGGGCGATGGCGAGCGTCTGGTGGACGTTCTGCTCGACCAGCAGCACCGTCACGCCCCCGGCATTGATGCGTTTCACGACGTCGAACGCCTCCTGCACGAACAACGGGGAAAGGCCCAGCGACGGCTCGTCGATGAGCAGCAGCTTCGGCTCGGACATGAGGCCGCGCCCGATCGAAAGCATCGCCTGCTCGCCGCCCGACATCGTGCCGCCCAGCTGCCGCACCCGCTCGCGCAAGCGGGGAAAGATCTCGTAGACGCGGCCGAGGCGCCGCGCGATCACGGCGTTGCTGCGCTCGCGATAGGCGCCGATGCGCAGGTTCTCTTCCACCGTGAGCTTCGGGAACACCTTGCGGCCTTCGGGGATGCACGCCACGCCGAGCTTGTTGATGACGTGCGTGGGCAGGTGGGTGATGTCGCGGCCGGCCATCCGGATCGTGCCGCTGCGCGCCCGCGTGAGGCCGAGGATCGAACGGATGATCGTGGACTTGCCCGAGCCGTTGGACCCGAGGATGCACGTGATGGAGCCCTCGGCGGCCGCGAGCGAGATGTCGTTCAGCACATCGGCCTTGTCGTACGCCGTGTACACGTTGCTCAATTGCAGCAGGGCGTTCGCGGCGCTCATGACTTTCCGAGGTAGGCCTGCTGCACGTCGGGGTTCCTGGCGATTTCGGCGTAGGTTCCGTCGCAGAGCTTGCGCCCGTAATTGAGCACGACGCAGCGGTCGGTGATGCGCTCGATGACCGTCATGCCGTGCTCGATGATCACGATGGTGAGGTCCGGAATCCTCTGGCGGATGGCGAGGATGTCGTCCATCAGCTCGTTCGTTTCCTCGTGGGTCATCCCTGCCGAGGGCTCGTCCAGCAGCAGCAGCTTCGGGCGCCCGATCAGCGCACGGCACACCTCGATGCGGCGGCGGTCGATCATGTTGACCGATCCCGCGGCGCTCGCCAGTCGCGCGCCGAGGGCCTTGTTGAAGGTCATGAGCAGCTCGCGGGCCTCCTCCCAGCTGGCCTCGAACTGGCGCCGCAATTTCCCGCGTTGGAAGAGGTTGAACCACAACCCCTGGTCCAGGCGGCTGTGATTGCCGATCATGATGTTGTCGAAGATCGTGAGCGGCAGGCAGAGCCGCGAGCGCTGGAAGGTACGCGCGATGCCCGCGCGATAGATCGCCTGGGGGCTCGCGTGCGTGATGTCGCGCGATTCGAACCGGATCTCGCCGGCGCTCGCGCGGTAGATGCCGGTCACGACGTTGAAGAAGGTCGTCTTGCCCGAGCCGTTCGGGCCGATCAGCCCGAGGATCTCGCCGCGGCGCACGTCCAGCTCGAGGTCGTCGAGCGCGGTGAGGCCGCGGAAGCGCATGACGAGTCCCCTGCAGCCGAGGACGACGTCGGCGCTCACGATGGGCGTTGCGCCGGGAAGTAGCGGCGCAACCGGCGCGGGAAGAGCCCCGCGGGCCGGAACAGGAGGATGGCCACGACCGCGATCGAGTAGAGGAGGATCCGGTATTCCTGGATCGCCTGCAGCTTCTCGGGAAGGATGATGACGAGGGCGGCCGCCGGAAGGATGCCCCACGGGTTGCCGATGCCGCCGAGCATGATGATCGCGATCAGCACGAGCGAGGTCGAGAAGTCGAAGTCGTTCGGCGAGACGAATCCCGTCATCATCGCGAATACGGCGCCTGCCATCCCGGCGAAGACGTTGCCGATCACGAACGCCATGATCTTGAGGTAGGGCACATTCAGCCCGAACGTGGCCGCGGCCACCTCGTCGATCCGGACCGCATCCAGGTTCATCCCCACCCAGGAGCGCTCGAGCCGGCGCGTGAGCACGAACGCGACGACCGCGAGCAGCAGGATGAGCAGCGCGTAGTTCAGGTAGAACGAGAATTTCACGCCCGCGACGGTGAGCGGATCGTTGAACGACCAGCCGAACAGGTTGAGCCCGGGCACCGTGAGCCCCTGCGGCCCGCCGAGCGTGTCGTTCACCTCGAGGAACGAACGGAACAGGACGCCGAAGGCCACCGTGATGAGCGCGGCGTAGTGCCCGCGCGTGCGCAGGAGCGGAAGCAGCAGGACCGATCCGAGCGCGCCGGCCACGGCGCCGCCCGCGAGCAGGATCAACGCGTGCGGCAATGCGGTGTGGGCGGCGAGCACGGCGGCGGTATAGCTGCCCGCGCCAAAGAACGCGGCGCCGGCGAAGTTGATCACGCCGCAGTAGCCGAGCTGGATGTTCAGGCCGAGGCAGGCGATGCCGTAGAGCAGCACGGTGCAAAGCATCAGCAGCGAAAAGTTCTCCCGGCCGAGCGCCGCCAGCACGCCGAGGCAGGCGAGGACCACCACCAGGTTCATGGACCGCTCGTGCGCGGCGAAGGAGCGTTCCGCGCGCGCGGCCGCCCCGGTCTTGAGCGCCGCCACCAGCGCGATTGCGCCGGCGAGCACCACGATCACCGGGCCCCACCGGTTGTGCAGCAGCAACAGGAGCGCGGAAAAGATGGCGAGCGCGACGATCGCGAGCACCGCGGGAATGCGGCCGGGCGCATCCATCGCGTCCACCATCGGCTCGGACGTGGAACTCCTGGGCTCGGACGTGGCGGCCATCGTCAGACGCGTTCGGACGCCGCTTCGCCGATCAGGCCGGTCGGCTTCATCACCATCAGCACGATGATGACCGCGAAGGCGAACACGTCCTTGTAGGCGCTCAGCGCCGGCATGGCCACGACCGCGAGCGTCTGCACCAGCGCGAACAGGAAGCCCCCGAGGATCGCGCCGTAGAGGTTGCCGAGGCCCCCCACCACCGCGGCGCAGAATCCGATGATCCCGAGCCTGAGGCCCGTGCTGAAGTTGACCTCGTTGTAGTAGAGCCCGTTCATCACGCCGGCCAGTGCCGCGAGGGCCGAACCCAGCGCGAACACGAGCAGCACGATCCATTCGAAATGGATGCCCATGATCCTGGCGGTCTCCCCGTCCTGGGCCACGGCGCGTATGGCGAGGCCGAGGCGTGTGCGGTTGATGAAGAGGCTCACCAGCACGATCACCGCGAAGCCCGTCGCGATCAGGATCAGCGTGTCCTCGCGGACGAGGAGGTTGCCCCAGTGATAGGCGCTCTTCGGCAAGAGCTTGGGAAAGGATTGCGGGCTCGAGCCGCTCGGATAGAAGAGGCGGATCGCTTCGCGCAGCGCGGTGCCGAGCATGAGCGTCATCAGCAGCGTGATGAACGGGGGCGCATAGCGCAGCGGCAGCACGAAGAATTTCGCGATCGCCATGCCCAGCACCGCCATGCCGGCCACGCTGGCCACGAGCATGAGCGCGAGCACCACGAGGGGGAGGCCGATCCCCGCGGCCGTGAGGCCCAGATACGCGAGCAGGCTCACGAACGCGCCGGCGGTGAGGACGTCCGCGTGCGAGAAGTTGATGACGTCGAGCACGCCGAAGTACAGCGTGAAGCCCACGGCGACCATCGCGTACACGACGCCCAGCATCACGCCGCTCAGTACGAATTGGGCAAGGAAGCCGATGTCCATCTCGCGCCGCTATGAAGCGACCACTACCGAGTGCTGTCGGTAGTGGCCTGTCCGATCCGCGAGCCCGGGCTCAATGACCCTTGAGCTTGCGCTTGCCGGTCGCGTATTCGCTCTTGTCCCAGTCGATGAACTTGCCGTCCTGCACCACGTACTTCGTGGTGGTCGGATTGATGTTCTGGCCGTAGTCGTCGAACGTGATCTTGCCGACGATCGCCTGGTAGTCCTTCGTCTGGCGCAGGACGGGAATGATCTTCTCGCGATCGGGGCCGGTCTTTTCGATCGTGTCCATCACCAGCGTGAGTGCCGAGTACGCGAACGGGCCATAGGCCGCGGGGGGCTCGTTGTACTTGGCCTTCGCGTACTCTTCCATGAAGAACTTGCCCCCGGGAAGATCCTCGACCGGCTTGTTGTCGTAGGTCGCGAAGACGCCTTCGGCGAGCTTCGGGCCGACGCCCTCGACGAACGACGGGCCGACCATGCCGGACGTCCCCTGGAACTGGGCCCTGATGCCGAGCTGGTCCATCTGCTTCAGCAGACGCACGCCGAGCGGCGTGAGGCCGCCGAAGTAGATGACGTCCGGGTTGAGCTCCTTGATCTTCGTGAGCTCGGCGCTCAGGTCCTGCTGGTCGGGCGGCACTCCGAACGTGCCGAGCATCTTGCCGCCCTGTTCCTTCAGGAACTGGTCGAAGTAGTGCAGCATCGCCTTGCCGTAGTCGGTCGTGTCGTAGACCGCCGCCCACGTCTTGTAGTGCTGTTGCTTGACCATGAATTCCGCCGAGACGCGGTTCTGGTTGATCAGCGTGGCGCTCACCCGGTTGATGTTGGGTGTCTTCTGACCGTAGGTGATCTGCGGCAGCACCGCCGCCCAGACGACGACCGGCACCTGGAAGCGGATGAACACGGGCACCATCGCGATGGTGGCCGCGGAGCACCACGATCCGACCACCGCACTGATGCTCGGATCGGCAGACGCCTTGGTCGCCACCTGGACGCCGACGCTCGGCTTGCACTCGTCGTCGAGCGCCACCAGCTGGAATTCGTATTTCGACTTCGGATCGGCGTTGTGGATCTTCACCGCGAGCTCGGCGGAATTGCGTCCGCCGATGCCGTCCGCGGAAACCGATCCGGTCAAGGGCGCGAGGAAGGCGATCTTGACGACTTCCTTCGCATCGGCGGCCGGGGTGGCCGCGATCAGCGCGGCGGCGATCAGTCCAACCAAACCGCTCCCAAATTCACGCTTCATTCTGGTCTCCTCCTCAGTTCTTCATGAAAGGCAGAATCGAGAGATACCCCCGAGAGCCGCGCCACAGAACTTTCCCCTGAGTTTATGTAACGAGCCGGTGGCCGACTTACCTTTTTGCGACGTTCTTGGAGACCAATCCGGCATCGGCAGCGGGACGCGCTGGCATGATGCAACGGGGCGCGGACGCGCGCCTCTCACCCGGGGCAGGAGCGTCCGCGCGATGTGCTCGTCGGGCGTTCGCCACCCCGGCGGTACTTGGGGGTCAGGAACGCCCTTTTCGGCGAACGTCGGAGCGCATTTCCGCGGGGCACCTCGAATTTCGGGCGACAGGGGCGTATTTCCGGCAGAGCTCGCTCACCGTGTCGGCAAGGCGGTCGAGGGACACCGCGTCCACCTCGATCGGCGGCAGGTTGGCCTGGTACTCGACGGCCGCCTCCTGGTGCCGCACGGCCGCGCCGATTTCCGCGCCAAGTCGCTCGAGCTCGGGCATCAAGACAGGGGCTGCTCGCTCCGAGATGTGGAAGCCCACGCTCAGCAGGCGTTCGTCGATCGGGACGATGCCCACGTGCAGGTCCCACATGCGCCACGGCTCGAACGCGAAGGCGAGAAAACGGAATTGTCCGCCCGTCGTCAGATACGCGACGGCTTCGGGATCGTCGCTGTGCTCGTAATCCTCGCCGAAATGAGCCGACAGGCCGTCGATGCCGCCTGCGGTTCGTGCCTTCACCGCTTGCGCCAGCGCGTCGCGCAGCTTGCGCAAGCCGTCGCTCCCGCCTCCGGTGGCGCGAGCGGAAACGGCGCTTCGATCAGTGGCCATCACCGAGTTCCCGTGAATCGGACATCCCGTCCTATTTTTAAAGTGCAGGACGGCCTACCCGTTGTCAAGCCGAGAAGGGATATGCAACGGCATCGTGCAGGCCCGGCTCTTCGATCTCCAGCACGCGGGCTCGTGGTCGTCGAGGAGACCGACGGCCTGCATGAACGCGAAGCAGATCGTCGGCCCGACGAACTTGAACCCGCGGCGCGCGAGCTCGCCGCTCAGCGCCTCGCTCACCTGGGTGGCACGCCGCCGGCGCGAGCGGGGAAGCGGCACGTGGTCCACGAAGCGCCAGATGAATTCGTCGAACGAGCCGGCGTGCTCGCACACCTCGAGGAACGCCTTCGCGTTCGCCACGGCGGCGTCGATCTTCGCGCGATTGCGCACGATGCCGGCGTCGCCCAGCAGGCGCGCCTTGTCGCGCTCGCCATAGCGCGCGATCTTCGCCGCGTCGAAGCCGTGGAAGGCCGCGCGGTACGCTTCGCGCTTCTTGAGGATCGTGAGCCAGGACAGGCCGGCCTGCGCGCCCTCGAGATTCAACATCTCGAACAGCAACCGGTCGTCGTGCACCGGCGTTCCCCACTCGCGGTCGTGGTAGTCGAAGAAGAGGGGCTCCGAGGCGGCCCAGCGGCAGCGCGGAAGATCGGTCGGCATGTCACGACATTTCCGTTTCGTTCAGTCCGAGCAAATTACTCCAGGATCATTCGACGTGCGCCCGCGCCGGGAGTCGCTACGCCTGCGTTACCTTGACATGACATTATGATGTCATGTTACGCTGGGCCATGGACGAACGGCTGCCCCAGTCCCCGGTCCCGCTCTACTTCAGGATAGCTACGGCGATCGAGACAGCCATCGCCGGCGGCGAATACGCGCCCGGCGACTATCTGCCGAGTGAACAGCAGCTCGCGGAGCGGTTCGGCGTAAGCCTGATCACCGTTCGCAGCGCGATGGCGGGTCTTATCGACAAGGGGCTTGTCGAGCGGCGGCGCGGCAAGGGAACGATGGTGGTCGAGCGCTCGGCGCGCGCTGTGTGGGAGCTGGGCTGGCTCACCGATCTCATTTCGTCCGTTCTCAAATCGACGCTCGACGTGATCGAGATCGGAAACGTCAAGGCGCCTGCCTGGGTCGCCAAACGACTGGGGCTTGTTCCAGAAGAGACCGTCCACCACATGCGGACGGTTCGACGTGCCGTGCAGCGATCGAACGAGCCGTTCATGACAACCGATCTTTACCACCCTAGAGAGATCGGTGCGGCGCTGAAGAGGGCCGACTTTCGTGGCGCGGGCGAACAGAGCCAGCTGGTGGTGATGACCTTGGAAAGGAAGTGCGGCGTCACCATCGGAAGCGTACGCCAAACGATGAGCGCCCAGGTTGCCGATCGAGATGCTCAGAAGTTGCTGGGTGTGGACGCAGGAACGGCATTGCTCGTCGTGACCAGGGACTACTTCGCGGAGGACGGGCGCATCGTGCAGACAGGGCAGTCGCGATATCGAACGGACCATTACGAGTACGTGCTCAACCTTGCCCGGTCGACCGGGCGCCGAGTGAATTCAACGGCGAGCCGGGATGTGGCGGCGAGCTTGCCGAGGCGCGCGAAGCGCGGCGGCAGTTACGCGAAGCTAAGGCAACGATCGGAGGAGTCCGAGAGATGACTGCGCGCAGCGGAGACGGTGGTCGCAGAAGGTTCCTGGGGGGCGCGGGATCACTCGGCGCGCTGGCCGCGACCGCGTTAACCGCGCCGTTGGCGGACGCACAACCCGACGCGCCGGCAAAGATACGAATCGGCTATCAGTTCGGATTGGTATATGCGCCGATTCTCCTCATGAAAGAACTGAACCTGCTGAAGAAGTACTCCGCGGCGGTCAGCGGAGAGTTCATGAGGGTCGCATCGGGCGCGGCGATTCGCGATCAAGTGATCGCAAAGCAGCTCGACGTAGGCGTCCTCGGGCCTCCGCCTTTTCTGACGGGATGGCAGTTCCTCAATTGGAAATACGTCGTGGGCACGGGCATTTTCCCGTATCAGCTGGTTACGTGGCGCCAGGACATCAAGACGCTGAAGGACTTCAAGCCGGGAGACAAGATCGCCGTGCCGGGACCGAGCAGCCTCCAGAACATATTGCTCGCCATGGGCGCAAAGAAGTACCTGGGTGATGCAAAGGCGTTGGAGAAGAACACGATCTCCCTGCCGCATCCGGAAGCGGCCGCCACCATGCTGTCGAAGAACCCGACCATCGCTGCGCACTTCGCGAACATCCCCCTTCTTTTCAAGGAGCTCGAGGCCGGTTTCATCCACGTTGTCCTCGATGGCTTCGATGCATTCGGGGGAAAATTCATGTCGCCGCTTGCCTTTGCGGCACCGGAGTTCGCGTCGAAGAATCCCGGCGCCCTGGGCGTCTTCATCGCGGCGTACAACGACGCGGTAGCGATGATCAATCTGGATACGGCGGCGGCGGCGAAGGCACTCGCGCCGGGCGTGAACGAACCGGTGGACACCGTTCGACGGTGGCTGCGCTGGCCGGGCATCACTTACACGTCATTGCCCTATGGCGCGATGGGTTGGCATGAGTTCATGGCGGCTGCCGGCATGCTGAAGAAACAGCCGTCTTCCCTGGCCGACATCTGCCACCCGCAAATGCTCGCCTGGATCGGGCTGGAAGCGGGCAGGGGCAAGAACCCCGTGCAGGAGCTGCAAGAGCGCTCCTCAAACAGCTGACCATCAGAGAAGGAGTAGGGCGTGGCTCGAATGAACGCCGGTGCCGCGATCGTTGAGTGTTTGCGCGAGGAAAAGGCGCGGTACGCGTTTGGCATCATCGGATCTTCCTATCTGGAAGTGCTGGACGCCTTCTATGATCGCTCCGATATCGAATTCATCAGCGTGCGGCATGAGCTGGCTGCGGTTCATATCGCAGACGCCTACGCGCGGATGACCGGCGGAATCGGCGTCTGTCTCGCACAGGGCGGTCCGGGTGTCACGAACCTGGTCACGGGCATGGCGTTGGCAAAGCACGCGTTCTCGCCCGTCGTTGCACTGGGCGGGGCGACCATGACGACGCATGACCAACGCGATTCTTTCCAGGAGGCCGATCAGCTTTCGATCATGAGGCCCGTGTCGAAAGCGGCGCTCCGGATCGGGCGCGCCGATCGTGCTGCGGAGCTCACGCGACATGCCATCCGCACCGCGATGAGTGGGCGGCGAGGACCGGTCTTCCTGGAGATGCCTCGCGACCTGTTGAGCCACGAGACGCAATTCGAGCCTCAGAAGCCCGAGAATTATCGGCCGGTTTCCGGCGTCGCGCCCGATCCGCGCGCCGTGAGCCGGGCAGTCGAGTTGCTTCGCTCGGCGTCCAAGCCGCTGCTCATTGCGGGAAGTGGCTTCAAGTGGAGTGGCGGGGCGGCCGCTTTGATCGCGCTCGCAGAGGCGCTTGGCGTGCCGGTCGTCACGTCGAACGCCAATCGCGACCTGATGCCCAACGATCATCCGCTCTTCTTCGGCCAGCTCGGACCACGTGGCTCGACCGTCGCGCAGGATCTTGCTCAGCAGGCCGACGTGATCTTTGCGATCGGCACGCGGCTCGGCTTCACGACCGCGTTCTACAACTATCGTTTCATCAACCAGTCGGCGAAGCTCATCCACAGCGACATCGAGCCCGAGGAAATCGGGCGTATCTATCCGTTCACGCTCGCGGTTCCCGGCGATGCGAAGTTGGTGGCGGAAGCATGCCTGGCGGAGGCCCGCAAATGCGCGGCGCGCGACGAGCTCGAGAAGTGGAGGGGTTGGGCGACGCAGCGCCGAGAAGCGTGGCAAGAGCTCCGCGATGGCGGAATGGATGAACCAGCGGCGCCGATCCGAACGCGGCGATTCTTCGCCGAGCTCAGACGCGCGGTGCCCAAGGACGTGCACGTCACGACGGATGCGGGCTACTGGGGCAATACCGCGACCGATGCGTTCGATCATTTCGCGTGCCCGAGCCTCGTCACGCCGCAGGAATTCGGTTGCCTCGGTTTCAGCTTCCCGGCCGCTCTCGGCGTGAAACTCGCGCGTCCGGACGCACCGGTCATCTGCATCAACGGTGACGGCGGTTTCGCAATGAACATGCAGGAGCTCGAGACCGCGATCCGTTGCCGGCTCAATCCGATCGTGCTGGTGCTCAACAACTTCTCGTGGGGCGTCGAGAAATCCTATCAAAAGGACTTCTTCCAGCAACGTTATGTCGGCGCGAACATCGGCAATCCGCGCTTCGACCGTCTTGCGGAATCGTTCGGCGCCCGGGGAGTGCGCGTGGAGCGAGCGGACGAGATCGGCGACGTGGTGCGCGAGGCGCTGAAGAGCGAGCTCCCGACGGTGGTCGACGTGATCGTCGATCCGAGCGAGATTGTCGGTTTGCGCCGCGATGCCGTGGTTGCGAGGGCTGCACCGACCGCGGCATGACGACGTCCAGCATGGAGGCCGGTGAACCATTCGATTTCGTGATCGTCGGCGCCGGAACGACAGGTTGCATTCTTGCCGCGCGCCTTTCGGAAAGCGGGCGCTTTCGTGTGCTCTTGCTCGAGGCGGGCCCGCGCGATCGACATTATTGGCTCAAGGTTCCGCTCGGAATCGGAAAGATCCGCGGGGACGAACGGTTCCACTGGAAATTCTTCACCGAGCCGGAGCCGAAGATGAGCGAGCAGCGGGTGTATTGGCCCCGAGGTAGGGTGCTCGGCGGCTCGGGCTCGGTAAACGGAATGATCTACAACCGGGGACAACCCACCGATTACGACGATTGGAGGAACTCGGGAAACACTAGTTGGGGATTTTCGGATCTCTTGCCCTACTTTAAGAAGCTCGAGCGATTCCCCGGAGGGGATCCAGAATGGCGGGGTCACGGTGGGCCGATCTTCGTCACCGATCTGGCGAGCGACCCGGATCCGCTCTCCGATGCGTTCATCGCCGCGAGTGAGCAGGCTGGATATCCGCGCGTCAAGGACTACAACGCGGGATCCAACGACGTGGGCACCGGATATCTGCAGCTGAATATCCGCAGCGGCCTGCGCTGCAGCTCCTCGGTCGCCTACCTTCGTCCGGCCCTGGGTCGCAAGAACCTGCGAGTCGAAGTCAACGCAATCGCGAAGCGCATTCTGTTTTCCGGCAAGCGTGCGATCGGCCTGGAGTTCTCCGAGAACGGAAACGTGCGAAGAGCGATGGCCACGAAAAGCGTCATTCTTTCCGCCGGCACCGTGCAATCACCCCAGCTCTTGGAACTGTCCGGTATCGGGAGCGCGCAACGCTTGCGGGACATCGGCGTGCCGGTTGTGCATCATCTGCCGGGCGTGGGAGAGAACTTGCAGGACCATATTCAGGTGCGGTTGGTCTACGAGTGCCGCGAACCGCTCACGCTCAACGCCGTCCTGAGCAACCCTGCCCGGCTTTGCCGAATGGGATTGCGGTTCCTGCTGCAGCGGAAGGGCTTGATGACGACCGCCTCCGCGAAGACCTTCACGAATGTTCGAGCGCTGCCCGAATCCACCCGCGCCGACGTGAAGATCCAGCAGTACATGATCAGCGGGGACAGTCGCCACATGGGCGGCTCCGACCTGGTGCTCGACGAGTTCTGGGGATTCTCGATCGGGCACAACCAGATGCGGCCGCTATCGCGCGGATCGATCCATGCGAGAACCGCCGACGTGCGCGATCCGCCGGTTATCCGGGCAAATTATATTTCGCACGAAACCGATGCGCGTGCGCATGTCGCCGCATTGAAGATCGAACGGCTCATCGCATCGCAGCCGGCGCTTGCTCGCCTCATCGTTCGAGAGCGCCGGCCCGGGCCTTCGGTTCAATCAGACGACGAGCTCCTCGCATACTGCGGCGAGACAGGGCATACGTCGTATCATCCGATCGGGACGTGCAAGATGGGCGTCGATGGAATGGCCGTGGTCAACCCGCGGCTATGCGTGCACGGCGTGGAGGGGCTGCGCGTGATGGATGCCTCGATCATGCCGACTCTGACATCATGCAATACGAATGTGCCGGCGATGATGATCGGAGAAAAGGGCGCCGACCTGGTTCTCGAAGACTTCGGGGTTCGCTGAACTCTTGCGGCTCAAATCGTTCATTTCGGGAGCGGCACACGGTCCTGCGAGAGGGCCGGTACTCCCGAGGATACCGGCGACGCCCACATCGCGGGACCGCCATTTCCAGCTCACGCTCATCGTCATCGCGGAGCTGCTCGGCACGTCGCTGTGGTTCAGCGCGAATGCGGCGTTCGACGACCTGGCGCGCGACTGGTCGCTGCGACCCGAGGCGCTCGGCCTGCTCACGATCGCCGTGCAGGCGGGGTTCATCTCCGGCACGCTCGTCTTCGCGCTGGGCGGGCTCGCCGATCGCTTCCGCGCGAGCCGCATGTTCGCGACGTGCGCCGTCGGGGGCGCCGTCGCCAACGCTCTCTTCGCCTACGGCGCGGCGGGCCTGACCTCGGCCGCAGTGTGCCGGTTCGTGACGGGAATCGCGCTCGCCGGCATCTATCCGCTCGGCATGAAGCTGATCGTGAGCTGGCAGCCGCAGCGCGCCGGCGAGGCGCTGGCCTGGCTCGTCGGGATGGTCACGCTCGGCACGGCGCTGCCGCACGCGGTCCACGCGACGGGCGCGGGATGGCCGTGGCAAATCGTCGCGAGCGCCTCGTCGCTCCTCGCGCTGCTCGCGGGCCTCATGGTGTACGCGGTGGGCGATGGACCGTTTCTCGCCCCGGGCGAAGCCGCGACGCGCGCCGGCTGGGGCTCGGTCTTCGCCGTCTGGCGCATCGCGGAGTTCCGCTCTTCCGCGTTCGGATATTTCGGGCACATGTGGGAGCTCTACGCGTTCTGGACGGTCACGCCCTATCTCGTGCGCATGGTGCTCGAGCCGTGGGACGCGCTCACCACCGCCGGCCTTGCCGCACGTTCGTTCGAGATCATCGCGGCGGGCGCCGTCGGATGCGTCATCGGCGGCAGGCTGAGCCGGCGCTACGGCAGCGCCCGCGTCGCGGCGGTGGCGCTCGCGGGCTCGATGCTTTGCGGCGCGATCTTTCCGCTCGTGGTCGCGTGGCCGAACGCCGCCTTCGCGCTGCTCATCGCCTGGGGGGTGGCGATCGTCGCCGACTCGGCGCAGTTCTCGGCGCTTTCCGCCCACGCCGCTCCCCGGCACCTGGTCGGCAGCGCGCTCGCCGTCCAGAACAGCATCGGCTTCGCGATCACCATCGTATCCATCGAGCTCGCGACGCGATTCCTCGCACCGCTGGGCGCCTGGGTCGCATGGATCCTCGTTCCCGGGCCGCTGCTCGGCTTGCTCGCGCTGCGCCCGCTGCTGGGCCGCGCGGAGCCGGCGCCGCAATTCAGGTGAGGAAAATTCACCCGAATCCGCGGGCGTAATTCGTTTGTCAGCCGGTCACACCGATTCCTATGATGAATCCGCGCATCGAAGCGCACCGTGAAGAGGGCATGGGCATGGAGGTCACGGTCTCGCAGGTCACGAAGGGCTTCGCGTCGGGGGCGGGTCTCGCGTTGAACGGCATCACGTTCAGCGCCGAGGCGAAATGCATCACCAGCCTGGTCGGCGCGAGCGGTTGCGGCAAGACGACGACGCTGCGCTGCGTCGCCGGCCTCGAGGCCCCGGACTCCGGCGAGATCCGGTTCGGCGATCAAGTCGTGGCGAGCGGCGGGCGCACGATCGTGCCGACCGCCGAGCGCCACATCGGCATGGTGTTCCAGTCGTACGCGTTGTGGCCCCACCTCACGGTCGGCGAGAACATCGCGTTCGGCCTGAAGGCGCGGAAGTGGCGCAAGTCGCCGATCGGCGAGCGGGTGCGCGAGGTGCTCGCGCTGATCGAGCTCCCGGGCTTCGAGGACCGCTATCCCGCGCAGCTGAGCGGCGGGCAGCAACAGCGCGTGGCGGTCGGTCGCGCGCTCGCCTACGAGCCGGACGTGCTGCTCATGGACGAGCCGCTCGCCAACCTCGATGCGCACCTGCGCGGCCAGATGCGCCAGGCGATCAAGCGGCTCCAGCGCCGCACGCAGGTCACGATGATCTATGTGACGCACGATCGGGCGGAGGCGATGGAGCTCTCCGACAAGATCGTGATCCTCGACCACGGCCGCGTCGTGCAGGCCGGCTCTCCCGACGCGCTCTTCGATTCCCCCGCGAACGCGCTCGTCGCCCGCTTTCTGGGCCACTCGAACCTGCTCACGGTGCGCGTGAGGGCGAACGGCGGCTGCGCGGCGGAGGTCACCACGACGTTCGGCTCGATCCGCATGCCGCTCGGCGCGCCCATCGACGGCGAAGCCTCGTTGCTCGTGCCGGCCGACGGCATCTGCCTCGCGGGCACCGAGACGAGCGCGGGATGGCTCGCGGGCAGAGGCAAGGTCGTCACCGCGAGCCGCAGCGGCGGCGGCATCGCCTGCAGCCTCGAGACGGGCGCGGGAACCCTCGAGGTGCAGCTGCCCGCGCACGCCCACCCGGCGCTCGACAGCGAAGTGGAGTTCTGCATCGATCCGTCGAAATGCAAGGTGCTTCCCCTCCATGTCGGCGCTGATCGGTAGCCGCCCGGCGAACGTGCCGCGCACGCACGGCGGATTGCGCTGGCGAAGCTTGGTACGCGTGTTCTGGCTCCTGCCGATCGGCGCGGTCGCCTTCCTGATCCTCTTCCCGCTGCTGCAATTGCTGCTGACCGTCGGCAGCCACGGCGGCGACGTGTTCGGCATCCTCACCACGGGGCGGCTCCCGAAGATCCTGTTCAACACGCTCTCCTACACGGTGCTCAGCACGTCGTGGGGAATGGCGCTCGGGCTTCCGCTCGCCTGGGTGCTCTCGCGCGGCGACGATCGCTGGACCGCGCTCGCCCGCACGCTGGTCGCGCTCGGCTTCGTGCTTCCCGAGTTCATCTATGCCATCGCGTACGTGTTCGTGCTCGATCCGCAGACCGGCTACATCGCGCGCCTGATCCACCTCGTCGCTCCGGACATCAACCCGCCGCTATACGGGCTCGCCGGGATGAGCCTCATCACGGGGCTCTTCTGCATCCCGCAGATCGTCATCCTCGTCGAGCCGGCGCTGCGCAACGTGAGCGCCGATCTCGAGGAGGCCGCCGAAGTGAGCGGATCGGCCACGTTCAACACGCTGGCGCGCATCACCTTCCCGCTCGTGCTGCCGTCCGTGCTGACCGCGTGCCTGCTCACGTTCCTGCTCGCGTTCGCCTCCTTCGGCATCCCGGCCGCGCTCGGCATTCCGTCCTACTTCTATGTGCTGAGCACCGAGGTCTATTCGATCGTCTCGAACTACCCGCCGCGCTTCGACGTCGCGGCCATCGTGTCGCTCGTGTTCGTCTTGATGGGCCTGCTCGTGGCGTCGGGGCAGATCTACGCGACCCGGCTCGCGTTCCGCTACCGCACGCTCGGGGGCAAGGGGTTCCGCCGATCGCGGCGCAGGCCGCGGCTCGCGGCGCGGGTCGTCCGGGGCGCGTTCCTCTGGACGATGGTGGCCGTCGTCTCGGTCCTTCCGATCGGCATGATCGTCGCCGTCTCGTTCGCGAGCCAATGGTGGCAGCTGCCCGGCAAGCTCACGCTCGCGCACTACGCGTTCGTGCTGCTCAAGGATCCGCTGCTGGGCGACATGGCGTCGACGACCGGTTGGGTCACGCTCGTCACCGTGGCGGGCGCGCTCTGCCTCGCGCTCGCCGCCGGCATGTTCATCATGAGCCAGCCGCGCACCGCGTTCACGCTCCCGGTGCGCCTGCTCGGCTACGTCGCGCTCAGCGTGCCGCCCATCGCCTTCACCGTCGGCGCGCTGCTCGCGTACGTGAAGCCGCCGTTCCAGCTCTACGGCACGATCTGGATCCTCGTGCTCGCGTACTGGGCGCGCTTCTATCCGCTCGCGGCCGCGCCGATCGCCGACGCGCTGGGACAAATCGATCCGGCCCTGCGGGAATCGGCCGCGGTGTCGGGTGCGGGCGCCTGGCGCTCGTTCTTGCGCATCGAGCTGCCGCTGGTGCGCTCGGCCGTCGTCGCGGCGGGGCTGGTCGTGATGATGTTCACGATGCGCGAGCTGCTTTCCGCCGTCTTCCTCCGATCGAGCCAGGTGAAGATGGCGATGGTCGCGATCTTCAACTACTGGGACGAGGGAAACCTCGAACGCGCGGCCGCCCTCTCGGCCGTGATCGTGCTGGTTTCCGCCACGATGTTCTTCTTCGCCAACCGCCTGCAATCGGGAGCCCCATGGAGACACTGAGCGCCAATCGCGAAACGCCTGCCGCAGACCCCGGGTACCGTCTGCTCGCGCAGCCCACGGCAGCGCCGTACGTGAACGGCTTCGCCGCGCCGGGCATCGAGAGCTCGAGGTTCTTCTTCGAGGCGCTGATGCGCTATCACCTCGCCTCGCTGCTCGTGCTCGTGGACCAGGGCATCGTGCCGAAGGCGCGCGGGCGGCGGCTGGCCGACGCCTACCTGCAGATCCTGCGGCGCGGCTACGACGCGCTCGCGATCGATCCCGGCCTCGAGGACCTGCAGCCGAACGTCGAGAAGGCGGTCGTCGCGCTCGTCGGCCGCGAGGACGCGGGCGATTTCGGGATCGCCCGGGCGCGCGCCGAGTTCGGCCACGTGGCCGCGCATCTCGCGCTGAGGGAGGAGACGCTCGCGACGATCCGCGCGCAGCTCGTGCTCACCGGGTCGATGCTCGAATTCGCGGAGCGCCACGTCGACTCGATCGTGCCGTACTACACGCAGCACATGCGGGCGGAGCCGATCACGTTCGGCTACTACTTCTCGGCGTTCGCGGAGGCGTTCGTGCAGAACAGCCTGCGGCTGCGCGATTCGTTCCTGCGCTACGGACGCTCGCCCGCGGGCATCGGCCACATCGTGCCGACGCCGCTGCCGCTCGACCGCCGCCGCATCGCCCAGGCCATCGGGCTCGACGACGTGGTGCATCACTCGCTCTACGGCTACCTGAATTCCGACGTGTTCGTCGACACGCTGGCGAGCGCCGGGATCTCGGCCGCGACCTTCAGCCGCCTGTGCTTCGACTCGTGGTGGTGGGCGAGCGACGAGCTCGAGCTGTTCCGCTTCGGCGACGCCTGGTGCGGCGGCAGCTTCATCATGCCGCACAAGCGCAATCCGTCGTGGCTGAAGGCGTTGCGCTTCGCGTCGATGGCCGTCAAGGCGCGCCACGACGAGGCCCAGGAGCTCTGGATGCACGGCGCTCCCATGTTCCTCGTCGGCTCGCTGCCGATCCCGGCGCTCACGCACGAAGGGCTCAAGTCGTTGCGCCATTGCTGCGAGCTTCTCGGCGGCGCCCTCGCCGAGCTCACGATCGACGTGCAGCAGGCGCGCCGGATCGCCGAGGACGACTTCGTGCAGTCGTCGCAGCTCGTGAGCATGATCGTCGCACGCCAGCAGGCGAGCTGGCGCCAGGCCGAGCTCGTCGTCGGCAAGCTCGTGAAGGAAGCGCTCGACGCGAAGCGGCCGCCGAAGTCGCTCTCGTTCGAGCGCCTGCTCGAGGTCGGGCGCGAGGTGCTCGGCCGCACCCTCGCGCTCGACGCGAAGGAATTCGAGCGCGCGCTCGAGATCGAGGAGATCGTGCGTTCGCGCGGGGACTGCGGACCGGCGCCGAATGCCGTGCGCAAGGCGATCGCGACCCAGAAGGCGCAAGTCGAGCAGCTGCGCGGTTGGGCCGAGGGCGAGGCGCGCAGGCTCGCCGAGCACTGGGCCAACATCGAGCGGCGCGCCGGCCGAATCTGATTGTCCCTGGAGGAGACGATGAAAAAAGCTGCGGATAAGCGGACCGATCCCGCGTCGCGGGAACGGCGCCGTTTCGTGCGCGCGAGCGCGGGGCTGATCGCGGCGGCCGTCGCGCGCCCCGAATGGACATGGGCCGCCGACGACCTCGGGCTGCCCGCGTCGTTGATCGAGGCGGCGCGCAAGGACGGACAGATCGTTCCCTACGAGCCGTTCCCGACGGCGCAATCGAAGCCGATGGCCGATGCCTTCACGGCGGAGTTCTCGATCCCGAACAAGTTCTTCCGCGCCGGGCAGGAGGCGCTGCAGACCCGGCTCGAGGCCGAGATCCGCGGCGGCCACGTGATCGCCGACACCATCGCGCAAGCCGACCTCGATGTCGTCGAGGACATGGCCGAGCGCGGCGTGATCGACACGCAGTCGCGGCCGAGCCTCTGGGACCAGTATCCCGAAGCGTGGCGTTATCCCAGGTTCAACAACATCGCCTTCGCGACGTTGTCGTGCAACATGATCTTCAACAGCAAGCTGGTCGCACCGGCCGACGCTCCGAAGTCGTGGAAGGATCTCGTCTCGCCGCACTGGAAGGGCAAGGTCGTGATCCCGAGCCCGGAGTACGCCGGCACCGGCTTCGTCCTGCTCGCCGACTGGGTGAGGCGCTACGGGTGGGATTTCGTCAAGGCGCTCAAGGCGAACGAGACGTTCGTCGCGCAGGCCGTCTCCGATTCGGACACGCGCGTCATCTCCGGGCAGAAGCTGGTCGGCATCGCGAACAGCCATCGCGGCTCGACGCTGATCGGCGAGGGCAAGCCGATCACCTTCATCTGGTCGAAGGAGACGCCCGCGGTCGCGCTCTCCTACATCCACGCGGTCCTCAGGAAGGCGCCCGATCCCAATGCCGCGCGCTTGTATCGCGATTTCTGCCTCACGCCCAAGGTGCAGTCGCAGCAGGCGAAGTTCGGCCTCTGGAGCGCGCATCCGAAGGCGACCCAGCCCGCGAACCTGCCGGCATTGAAGGACGCGATCCTGACCCGTCCCGACTGGGACGACATCAAGAAGAACCGCCAGAAGCTGCTCGAAGGCTGGCGCACCATCATCCGGGGATGACCGTGGACCATCCGCTCGAAGACAACGGGATCTCCCGGCGCATGCTGGCGCAACCGACGGCGCAGCTCTACGTCGATCGGTTCTGCCGCAACAACATCGAGGGATGCCGGTTCTCCTACCTGCATCTCCTGCGCTACAACCTGGCCTCGGTGCTCACGCTGCACCACCAGGGCCTCATTCCGCGCGCCCGTGCGGCGCGCATCGCCTCGACGTTGCTCGACCTGATGCGCGAGGGGCCCGATGCCATCCACCTGGATCCGGCGCTCGAGGACATCCAGCCGAGCGTCGAGCGCGTCCTCATCGAGCGGCTCGGGCCACGCGACGGCGGCGAGATCAGCCTCGGGCGCGCGCGCTTCGAGTTCGTCTATCTCGGCCTTTATCTCGCCATCCGCGAGGAGCTGCTCGCGGCGAGCGCCGATGTCCTCGACGCGATCGACGCGCTTGTCGGCCTCGCGGAAAAGCACGTCGACTCGCTCGCTTCGTACTACACCCACCACATCCGCGGCGAGCCGATCACCCTCGGCTATTACTTCGCGAGCATCGCCGAGGGGTTCCTCGCCTCGGCCGGGCGCATCGAGGCGAGCTACGAGCGCTTTCGCCGCAGCCCCGCGGGCGTGGGGCAGATCGTGCCGACGTCCTTCCCGCTCGACCGCAGCCACCTCGCCACGCTCCTCGGCATGGACGACAAGGTGCGTCACTCGCTGTATGGCTACTGGAACGTGGACGTGCTGCTCGACGCGCTCGGCAGCTGCGGGCTGGCGGCCGCGGGCATGGGCCGCTTCGCCTCGGACTTGTACTGGTGGTCCTCGAGCGATCTCGGGCTCATGAAGTGGGGCGAGGAGTGGACGGGCGGCAGCTTCATCATGCCGCAGAAGCGCAACCCCTCGTGGCTCAAGCCCGTGCGCCAGGCTGCGATCGACGTGACCAACGCCCACGCGAAGGCGACCGCGGAATACCTGCACACGCCGCCGATGCTGCTCGTGGGATTGATCGAGGTGCCGGGCCTCACCCATTCCGGCATCGACAGCCTGGCGTACGGCATGAAGCTCCTCGCGCAGGCGCTGCCGACCTTGAAGCTCGATGTCGAGCGCGGGCGTCGCCAGGCCTCGTCCGAGTTCATCCAGGCGGCGCAACTGGTGCATTTCCTGGTGAAGTCGGGCCAGGCCAGCTGGCGCCAATCGGAAGTGATCGTCGGCAACTTCGTGCGCGAGGCGATCGGCGCGGGGCGCGATGCCGCATCCGTGCGCGTGGAGGACCTGCTGCGATCGGCGAAGGCCGAGGGCGTCGAGCTCGCCATCACGCAGGCCGAGCTCGAGCGATGCTTCGATCCGGCGGCGATCGTCGCGAGCCGCGGCGACAGCGGTCCCGCGCCGGACGCCGTGCGGGCCGCATGCGCCGCGCATCGCGACGAGGTGCGCGAGCGCCGTGCGCGCATCGCCCGCGAGAGCGAGCGCATCGCGCGTGTCTGGGCGGATCTCGAAAGTGCCGCTCGACAGTTCTAGCGCGGCGGATTCGGTCGAGTCGGGCCTCGCCCGGTTCGCGGCCGAGCTCGCCGTCGACGACGTGGGGCCCGCGACGCGAGCCGCGTTCGATCGGCTCGCGATCGATTTCGTGGCGGTGGCGCTCGCGGGATTGCGCGATGCGGCCTGTGTGAAGGCCGCCGATGCGTTCGGGGGCCTGTCGCGACGGCGCACCGATGCGGGCGCCTACGCCTTCGCGCTCGGAGCGTGCGCGCACTGGTTCGACTGGGACGACACCGACGATGCGTCGCACGTGCACGGAGGGGCCGTGATCCTGCCCGTGTTGCTCGCGTTGTGGAGGTCGGACCTCATCGATCCCGCGCGCCGCAGCGCCGGCGAGTTCGTGTTGTCCGCCATCGCCGGGTACGAGATCGCTTGCCGCGTCGGCGGGCATCTCAAGCGCCATGGGCATCGCGGCTGGATGCCGACCGGCGCCGGGGGCGCGCTCGGCGCGGCAGCGGCGGCGGCGAGGCTGGCGGGGTGGCCGGCTGCGGCCATCGCATCGGCGATGGGCTTGGCGAGCGCGAACGCCGCGATCTCGCGCCAGGCCCTCGCCGACCAGACGAATGCGAAGGGTGTGCTCGCCGGGCTCACGGCGCGCACCGCGATCGGCGCGATCGAGCTGGCGCGCGCGGGAGTGAGCGGGCCGCAGGGGTTCCTGAACGGACCGTATGGCTTGTGCAACCTGGTGGCGGGCGGTGAGCCGGCCACTCGCGAGCTGCTCGCCGGATTGGGCCGGCACTACGCCATCGAGCGCGTGAGCGTGAAGCCGTATCCCTGCTGTCGCTCGGCGCACGCGGTGCTCGACGCGGTCCTCGACGTGCGTCGCGACGATCCGCGGCTCGCCGCGCAGGTGGTCGCCATCGACGTGGAGGCGCCGCCGGGCGTGTTCGAACGTTGCGGCCGTCCGTTCGTGACCGGATCCAATCCGCGCCTGTCCGCCCAGTTCAGCATCCCGTACACGGCCGCGCTCGCCTTGCGGACGGGGAGGATCACGCTGGCCGAATTCGAGGACGCGCGCGTGCTGGAGAACGCGAGCCGTTGGGCGGCGCTCGTCGATGCCATCCGCGTTGCGCCCTCGCCGCGATGGACCGAGGACGTGCTCGCGCCGGTGCGTGTCCGCCTGCGTGCGCGCGATGGCGCCATCGTCGAGCGCGAGGTGGCCGCGCTGCGCGGCGACCCGAGCGCGCCGCTGGGCGAGCGCGAGCAATCCGAAAAGCTGCGCAGCGCCGGGAACGGATGGCTCTCGGAGGAGCAGCTTTCGACCGCCGAGGCGATCGCGCGCGGCCTCGGGTCCACGGGGCCGGACCCTTTGATCGCCTTTCTCGATACGCTCGTCCCGGCGGCACCGGCCCGCGCATGATGCGCCGCCTCGCGATCCTCGACGACCTGCAACGCGTGGCGCTCGGCCTCGCCGACTGGAGCGAGGTGAGGAAGGTGTTCGAGATCGATCCCGTGGACACCATGGGCGCGCCCGAGAGGCGCGAAGCGCTCCTCGAGCCTTACGAGGTGATCGTGGCCATGCGGGAGCGCACGCCGTTCCCAGCCGCGTTGCTGCAGTCGCTCCCGAAGCTGCGCCTGCTCGTGACCACGGGCATGTGGAACCGCGCGATCGACATGGCGGCGGCCGCCCGGGCGGGAATCACCGTGTGCGGCACCGATTCGTCGCGCTTCGCGCCGGTCGAGCTCGCCTGGGCGCTCATCCTCGGGCTGGCGCGCGGCGTGCATCTCGAGGATCGCGCCTTGCGCGCGGGACATTGGCAGACCGGCCTCGGCATGGAGCTGCACGGCAAGACGCTCGGCGTGCTCGGTCTCGGCCGCCTCGGGCGCGAGATGGCGCGCATCGGGCGCGCGTTCGGCATGAACGTGGTCGCGTGGAGCCCGAACCTCACGCCCGAGCGGGCGGCGGAGGCCGGCGCGCTCGCGGTGTCGAGGCAGGAGTTCTTCTCGAGCGCCGACGTGGTGACGGTGCACCTCGTGCTGAGCGAGCGCACGCAGGGACTGATCGGAGACGACGACCTGCGCGCCATGAAGAAGAGCGCGCTCTTCGTGAACACCTCGCGTGGCGCGATCGTCGACGAGGCGGCGCTCGCGCGGGCGCTGGAGGAGGGCGCGATCGCCGGCGCCGCGCTCGACGTGTTCGGCGAGGAGCCGTTGCCCGCCGATCACCGGCTGCTCGCGGCGCCGCGCACGCTGCTCACGCCGCACATCGGCATCGCGACCGCGGACAACTTCAGGCTCTATTACACGCAGGCGGTCGAGGACGTGGTCGCGTTCCTCGAGCGGCGAGCGCTGCGCGTGCTGAACGGGTCGATCAATCCGACTGCATCTCCCGCATGAGCCATTCCCGGAACGACTGCACGGTCCTCAGCTTGCGCTTCGAGCGCGGAACCACGAGGAAGCGCAGCGGAAGGCGGATGGCCATGTCGCGCAGCGGGAACGGCGTCACGAGCCGGCCGGACGCGAGCTCCTCCTTCGCGAGGAAGTCGCCCTCGAGCGCGACGCCGAGCCCGTAGACCGCGGCCTGCAGCGCGAGGCTCGTCGTGTCGAACAGCAGCTGGCGCATGTTGCGGATGCTCGCGTTCTGCTCGCGCAGCCAGCGCGACCAGCTCACCTGGCTGAAGCTCGACTCGATCAGCGTGTGCTTCGAAAGGTCGCCGATGTCCCGGATCGGGTTGGGCCCGCGCACCAGGATCGGGCTGCACATCGGCAGGATCGCGTCCTCGCGCAGCGCCTGGACCTCGATGTCCGAGCCGGTGGGGCGCCCGTAGCGGATCTCGAGATCGGCGCCCGAGGGGCCGAAGTCCCCGACGGCAGAGCGCGTCTGGATCACCAGGTCGATGCGCGGATGCTCGGCGAGGAAGAGCGGCAGGCGCGGCAGCAGCCAACGCTCCGCGAAGCTGCCCCCGCATCTCACGGTGAGCACCTCGTTGCGCGGCGATTCCCGCAGCGCGCGCGAGCCGTCCGCGATCCTGCGCAGCGCATCGCTCACGAACGTGTAGTAGCTGCGGCCGGCCGGCGTCAATGCGAGCCGCCGGTTCATGCGCACGAAGAGCGGACGCCCCAGATGCTCCTCGAGGCCCTTGATCTGGTGGCTCACGGCCGACGGCGTGAGGCTGAGCTCGCGCGCGGCGAGCTGGAAGCTCATGAGCCGTGCCGCGACCTCGAACACGACGAGCGCGCGCAGTGGCGGGCGGCGTTTGAGGGTGTCGATCATCGCGTTCGCGGCGCGGTGCGCAATCGACCCACGTCGATGGATTTCGCGCTATCCACCCTGATCCAGGCGGAAGTGGTAGCGATCGGTCCTCAGGAACGTCTCGCGGGATTCGATCGGCACGTCGTGGAACGTGAAGGCGACGCGGTGGACGCACAATGCGGGCGCGCCCCGGGGAAGCGAAAAGATCGATGCCGTATCCCGCGGCAGCAGGCCGGCTTTCATCGTGTCCCGCGTCCGGACCACCGTGATGCCGTACAGCGCCTGGTAGGCCGCATAGAGCGTTTCCCCGGCCTCGACCAGTCGCCGGCGGGTGAGTCCCGGGAAGACGCGCTCGGGCAGGGCGATATCCGAGAGCTGGACCACTTCTCCCGACATCCGCAGCACGTTCCTCAACCGGAAGATCCTGCGCTTGGCATTCGAGTCGCCGAGCTGCAGCTCCGTCGCGAGGCGATCGTCCGCGACGTCCCGTGCGAACGCGATGAGCTCGCTCCTGGGCAACTCGCGCGGCCCCGCGTCCGGGTGCAGGCGAAAGAACTGGTAGACGCTGTCCTGCGTGCCGCGGGAGGCGACGAACGTGCCGCGGCCCTGGATGCGATCGAGAACGCCGGCGTCGACCAGCTCGCGCACGGCGGCGCGGATCGTGGAGATGCTCACGCGGAACTCGCCGGCGAGCGCGGGCTCGCCGGGCAGCGGCACGCCGGGAGCCCAGCGCCCGCTGCTGATCCCGGCGACCAGCGCCTCCTCGACCTGGCGGTAGAGCGGCCTGTCGCCGCTCCAATGCGGCACGCGGCCCGGTTTCCTGTCGATCGCCTTCGCGCCCATGTCCGGCCGAAAGATACCACGCGCCGCGCGGCCGCGCCGCCCGTGCTATCCTCGCCCATACGACTCATTCGAATGTCCGTTTGCAGGCCGGCTCCGGAGGGCCGCATCCCATGCTTCGTTCCCTGATTGCCGCGGCGCTCGCCGCGTTCGCCCTCCATGGCGGCGCCGCGCTGGCCGACAGCTGGCCGAGCCGGCCCGTCACCATCGTCGTCCCGTATTCCGCGGGCGGCGGCGTCGATCCGGTCGCGCGCATGGTGGCGCAGAAGCTCTCGGAACGGATCGGGCAGCCGGTCATCGTGGAGAACAAGCCGGGCGCATCGGGCATGATCGGCGTCGGGTTCGTGGCCCATGCGAAGCCCGACGGCTACACGCTGCTCATGTCGGCATCGGACGTCATCTCCATCAACCAGCACCTGTACAAGGCCATGCCGTACGATGCCGACCGGGACCTGTCGCCGATCACCGAGGTGGTGAGCCTGCCGTTCCTGTTCGTCACCTCGTCGGCCTTCCCGGCGCGCAGCCTGAAGGACCTCGTCGCCATGGCGAAGAACGAGCCCGGGAAGTACAGCTTCGCGTCGGGCGGAAACGGGTCGCTGCAGCACCTGGCCGCCGAGATGTTCCAGAGCGTGGCCGGCATCAAGCTCGTCCACGTGCCCTACAAAGGCGTGGTTCCCGCGCTGAACGACGTGCTGGGCAACCAGGTGCCGATGCTGTTCGCGGGATTCCCGACCGCGATCCAGCACGTGCGCGCCGGCCGCCTGCGGGCCCTCGCGGTCACGAGCCCGAATCGCATGGAGCAGGCGAAGGACATCCCGACGATCGCCGAGCAGGGTTATCCGGGATTCGAGGTCACGCAGTGGTTCGGCCTGTTCGCGCCGGCCAGGACACCGCATGAAATCGTCGAGCGGCTGTATCGCGAAACCGCCGCGGTGCTCAAATCGCCCGACGTTCGCGATCGGTTGATCGCCCAGGGTGCGGAACCGGTCGGCAGCTCCCCCGGGCAGTTCAGGTCGTTCATCGCCTCGCAATCGGCGAAGTTCGGCAAGGCGGTCCGGGAAGCGCACGTGCACGTCGAATGATCCGAGGGAGAAGGCCATGGCAGGGCACACGGTAGTGGACAGGCGGCCTGCCACGTCGATCGAGACCGACGTGGTGGTGGTGGGCGCAGGAGCCGCGGGAGTTGCGGCGGCGGTGACCGCGGCCCGGCGCGGCGTGCGCGTGCTGCTGGTCGAGCGCTACGGGTTTTGCGGAGGTGGAGCGGTCGCCGGGCTTTCCGGGACGATTTGCGGTCTTTACGCGGCTTCCGAGCGTGACGACGCCAAGCCGCAGAAGCTCGTGTTCGGATTCGTCGACGAGTTCATCGCGGCGCTCGAAGCGCGTGGCGGCCTCACCGGGCCGGTACGCTACGGCAGGACCTTCACGCGCGTGCATGACCCGCTGGTGTGGCGGGAGGCGGCCGACGCGTTGCTTGCCCGGGCGGGAGTCGATGTCCTGTTCCATGCGCTCGTCACCGGCGTGCTGATGGAAGGCAACGAGCGGATCGACGGCGTGCAGGTCACCACGAAGCAGGGCCGCTTCGAGGTGCGCGCGAAGCTGGTCGTCGACGCGAGCGGCGATGCGGACATCGTGGCGATGGCCGGGCTCGATTTCCAGGTGGGCGACAACGGCAGCGTGCAGAATCCCACGATGATCTTCCGCATGCTCGGGGTGGACGTCGCGGAGTTCATGCGCGTGCACGGGCCGGACACGATCCTCGGCCCCGACGTGTCGAGCGTCATGGCGTCCCTCGACGGACACGGCTACACGCTGCCGCGCAAGAAGGTCTTCCTGTTCCCGACGCCGCGGCCCGGCGAGCTGCTCTGCAATGCCACTCGCGTCGTGGGATCCGATGGACGCGAGCTCAATCCGCTCCAGGCGCGGGACTTCACCGAGGCGGAAATCGAGGGGCGCAAGCAGGTGCGCGAATACGTGCGCTTCTTCAAGGGCCACGTGGCCGGCTGCCGGGACGCGTACCTGAACGACACCGGAGTCCAGGTCGGCGTACGCGAGACGCGGCAGGTCGCGGGCATCGCGACGCTCTCCAACGAGGACGTGGTGGGCGCGCGCAAGTCCCCCACGGGCATCGCGCGCTCGCCGTGGCCGATCGAGCTGCACAGCGGCGACAAGCCGAAGCTCGTGTGGCTCTACGAGGACTACTACGAGATCCCGTACGAGTGCTTCGTGCCCCGGCGCGGTGATGGGTTGGTGACCTCGGGCCGCTGCCTTTCCGCGCAGCACGAGGCGATGGCCTCGGCGCGCGTGACGGCCCAATGCTTCAGCTACGGGCACGCGATCGGGCTCGCTTCGGCGATCTGCGTGCAGGAGCGGATCGCGCCGCGCGAGCTGGGCGGCCGCGGGTTGCGCGAAGAGTTGAAGCGGCAGGGAGCGCAACTTTGACGGCGAACGGGATGGCGCAAGTGCTCGCCGAAGCGCGCGTGGCTTCGTGCCGGACGCGGGTGATCTCGCGCAAGATGGAGAACGCGCCGTGGAACCCGCGCACGAAATGGAACGAGAAGAACGTCGTGCTCGCGATCCTCGAGACCGACGGCGGCCACGTGGGCGTCGGCGAGGCGTACTGCGACGGCGGCTCGCCCGCGTCCGTGGTGGATATCATCGAGCGGGATTTCGCGCCCATCGTGGTCGGCACCTCGCCGACGCGGATTGCATCGACATGGGCGCGCATGGCCGACACCACGATGGTGAGCAACCGGGGCGGGAACGCGTTCGCGGCGATCAGCGCGATCGACATCGCCCTGTGGGACCTGGCCGGGAAGATCGTCGGGCTGCCGACATGGCGCCTGCTCGGTGGCCACAGCGATCGCGTTTTCGCCTACGCGAGCGGCGGCCTCTATGGGCACGGCAAGACGCCGTCAGGCCTCGCCGACGAGATGCTCGGCTATGTGCGGCAGGGTTTCAGGGCCGTGAAGATCAAGGTCGCCGGTGCGCCGTTGCGCGATGATGTGGCACGGGTGGCCGCGGTGCGTGAAGCGATCGGGCCGGACGTCCGGCTCATGGTCGATGCCCTTTACGCCTTGTCGGTGCCCGAGGCGATCCGCATGGCGCGCGCGATCGAGCCCTACGACGTGCACTTCTTCGAGGCGCCGGTCAACCGCCTCGATGTGGCGGGCCTCGCGCGCGTCGCGCGCGAGTGCCGGATCCCGGTCGCCGGCAACGAGTTCGCCCGGGGCCTCGACGAGTTCAAGTCGCTGCTCGCGAGCGACGCGGTCTCGGTCGTCCACCTCGATGCCATCCTGTGCGGCGGCATCAGCGAGGCGATGAGGATCGCCGCGTTGTCCCGCGCGTTCCACCGGCCCGTGTCGTTCCACGCCGCCTCGTCGGCGGTCTGCTTCTTCGCCAACCTGCAGGTGGCCGCCGCGGTGGCGAACGCGGAATCGATCGAGTACCACATGGTCCACCAGATCCTCTTCGATCGGCTCCCGGCCGGCAGCTTGCGCTTCGAGGACGGCCACGTGCTGCTGTCGAGCGCCCCGGGTCTCGGTCTGCATTCGGAAGCGCTGGCGGTCGAGGCTTCCGCACGCGAATCCCGGCGGCAATAGCGAAGCAAGCCGCCGCGGGCCAGGCCGTTCACGCGCGAAGAGCCATCGCGCGCGGCCCGTCGTTCACGCGCGGCATCCGATCCGTTCCCTTCCTATTCGGCCGCCGTCGCCACGCCGAATTGCCGCTCGGCGTCGAGCATCAACGCGGGCAACCCCGACGCGGCGTTGGTCGTCGGCCGGCGCGCGGCATTCTGCCGGCCGAGCGTTGCGAGCATCGTCATCGGACCCGAGCGGATCGCGCCCGTGGGGCAGATCTCCTCGCACGCGCGCGGCATGTCGAGCGCGCGCGCGCGGCCCGGCGTCTGGCAGAAATTGCACTTCTCCATCTTGCCCGCGGTGGCGGAAAGCTGCGGCGCGCCGAACGGGCACGCCCACGCGCAGAAGCCGCACCCGATGCACTTGTTCTGGTCGACGGTGACGATGCCGTTCTCGGCGCTCTTGCTGATCGCGGACACGGGGCACGCGTTGCGGCAAGGCGCGTCGCCGCAGTGCATGCACGCCATCGACACGTTCATGGCCTTCACCGCCGGGAACGTGCCGCTCTCGATCTTCACCACCTCGCGCCACCGCGGGCCGATCTCGACCTCGTTCCAGGTCTTGCACGCGATCTCGCACGCGTGACACTTCACGCAGCGTTCGTGATCGAAATAGAAGCCATGTTGCACGGCGCTCCTCCTGTCTGTCGCGAGCCTCGCGGCGTGGCGCTCACTGCGCCGGACGCACGCGGACCTTGCACTCGTTGTAGCAGTTGGCCCCGGTGATCGGGCTCGTGTAGGTATCCATCAGGTTGTTCGAGTGGGCACCCTTGCCCTTCGCCACCGAGCCCATCGCCCAGTGCCCGAAGCCGTGGCCGTGGCGGATGCTGATGCAACCCGGCACGAGCCCCTCCACGACCTTCGCCTTGATGCGGATGTGATCCTTGGGCGATTCGACGATCGCGTACGCGCCGTCCTTGATGCCGTATTTCTCGGCGTCGACGCGGTTGATCTCCATCCAGTTCTCGCCGCACACCTCCATGAGGAAAGGATTGTTCTGGGTGACGATGTTGCAGTGCATGCTCAGCTTCGAATGCGTGAGCTGCAGCGGATACTGCGCATCGGGGATCACGCTGCGCTCGACGTAGATCGGATAGGGGTCGAACCCGGCGTCGGCATACGCCTGCGAGCGTATCTCCACCTTGCCGGAAGGCGTGGGCAGCCCGGCGGGAACGCGGTTGTACCGCACGGCTCCGGCCCAGAAGCCCTTCTGCTTGAGCTCCTCGAGGGACATCGGGATGTCCTTCATCACGAGCTCGCCCCAGTCCTCCCATTTCTGGTACGGGAAGTACTGCCCCCATCCCATCTTCTGCGCGAGCCCCTTCACGATCTCGTAGAGCGGCTTGGCCTCGCCCACGGGCGGCACCGCCGGCTGGCAAAGAACGACCTCGGGACCGAGCCACATGCCGTTGCGGATCTCGGCGTGCTCGTAGAACGACGTCTCGGGCAGCACGATGTCGCATTCGAGCGCGGTCTCGCTCATGAAGAGCTCGATGGCGACGCCGAGCTCCAGCTGCTTGAACATCTCCTGCACGCGCGCGCGGTTCGGGTCGCTCATCACCGGGTTCGTGGACTGCACGAACAATCCCTTCACCGGATAGGGCTTGCCGTCGATCACCGCATCGGGAAGGCGCGAGTTCGGCAGGTCGGGCGCCAACGGGTAGCCCATCGCGATGTGCAACGGCGGCTTGCCGGGCTTTCTCCTGGCCGACTCCGGGATGTTCACGGGCGCCGCGAGCGGAGCCCAGTCCTTCAGGTTCAGGTTGCCCGGCTTGTCGACCTCGCCGCAGAGCGCGTCGAGGATGTAGCACGCGCGCGCGGCGTCCGCGCCGTTGGTGTAGTAGCCCGAGCCCTTGAAGATCGCCGACATCGCGGGCTTCGTGGTCGCGAACTCGCGCGCGAGGCGCGCGATCGTCGCGGCCGGGATGCCGCAGATCCCCTCGGCCCACTCCGGCGTGTAGCCCTTGTCGCGCAAGTGGTCGCGGAATCCGTCGAAGCCCTCGCAATAGCGGCTCACGAACTCGCGATCGTAGAGTGCCTCGTCGACGATCACGCGGCACATCGCGAGCGCCATCGCGCCGTCGGTCCCCGGACGGATCGGCACCCACTCGTTGGCCTTCTGCGCGGTCTCCGTGAAGTTGGGATCGACCACCACGAGGCGGCAACCCTTCTTCTTCGCCTCGATCAGCGCGCGACTTTCCCACAGTCCCTGGTTCGCGCCGAGGTTGTTCATGCCCCACAGCATCACGTAGCGCGAGTTCTCGAAGTCGTGCATCGGGAAGACGTGGCCGAAGAGCGTGAGGCAAGCCGCGCGGCGGTCCTGCTCGCATCCCGAGGTGTGCGCGTAGTTGTTCGGCGACCCGTACAGGTCGCCGAGCAGGTGGCGGAAGAAGACGGTATTCGGATCGTGGTGGCACGTATAGGCCACGGCCTCCGGGCCCCACCGGTCGCGGATCGCGTTCAGCTTGTCGGCGATGAACGTGAACGCTTCGTCCCAGCCGATGCGCTTGAATTGCCCCGGCTGGCCCTTGGCGTTCGTGCGCAGCATCGGGTACTTGAGGCGGTCCGGGTCCCGGGGCAGGTACGAGCTCGCCATGCCCTTCGCGCAGCGCGCGCCGATGTTGTTCGGGGATTCGGGATTGCCCTTGTGGTAGACCACCTTGCCGTCACGGACGTAGACCTCCGTGGGGCATTGCCAGGGGCAGGTGTAGCAGAAGCTCTTGATCAGCCTGGCGCCCTTGATCTGCGCCAGTCGAGCACCCAGGTCGTCCACTTTCGCATTCATGGCCTGCCCCCCGCGCCGGACGCTCTTGCGACTCTCGCGGACATTATGGTGGATGTCGAAAGGACGGCCGCATGCGTTTGGCGCAACCCCGGGTTGCAGGGTTTGCTGGAAGCGGCCTACGACTGGCGCAGGGCGCGGCGTCGCTTGCTCGCGCCGGCGGTCACCTTGGGAATCGGGCCGAGGACCCGTTCGATTTCCTCGATGCCGGGGGCGGCACCCTTCGGGTTGCGCGCAAGGGCTTCGGCCATCGCGCGAACGTGCGCCGGCGTGGTGCCGCAGCAGCCGCCGATGATGCGGGCGCCCGCGTCGCGCGCCAGTCGCGCATAAGCGGCCATGACCTGCGGCGTCCCGTCGTACCGTACGCGCATGTCGTCGCCCAGCACGGGCAGGCCGCAATTGCTCTTCGCGACCACGATGTCTCCGCTCGTCGATCCGCGGACCAGCCCGAGCACCGAATCCATGAGCTGCGCCGGGCCGATGCCGCAGTTCGCGCCGAAGGCGACCGGCCGTGCGGGCAGCGTCTTCGACATCCGCATCGCCTCCGCGGGGCCGATGCCCATCATCGTGTGGCCGCCCGTGTCGAACGTCATGGTCGCGACGAAGGGCAGGCCCGCGAGCTGCGCACCGCGCACGGCCGCCGCGAGCTCCGATTCCGCGAACATCGTCTCGATCCAGGCGACATCGACGCCGCCTTCGCGCAGCGCCTGCGCCTGTTCGTGGAACGCTTCCTCGGCCTCGGTGCGGGTGCGCGGGCCGAGCGGCTCGAGCACGTCGCCGGTCGGCCCCATGGAGCCGGCGACGATCACGCGCCGCCCGGCCTGCTCCGCGATCTCGCGGGCGAGCGCCGCGCCGGCGACATTCAGCTCGCGCACGCGGTCCTGCAGCCGGTGCAACGCGAAACGGAACCGGTTCGCGCCGAAGGTGTTGGTGAGGAGGATGTCCGATCCGGCGTCGACAAACGCGCGGTAGATCGATCGCACGTTGTCCGGCTGCTCGACGTTCCACAGCTCGCCGGGGGCGCCGTTCGCGAGGCCCATCGCGAAGAGGTTCGTGCCCGTGGCGCCGTCCGCCAGCAGGTACGGGCGCTGGTCCAGCAGTTCCGTGATCGCATCTTTCATGGCGTCATCGTGGACCGGATCCGGCGCGCGCCTTTTCGCCCCGATCAAATCTGATGCTCCGGAACGAGGAGGGTGAGGCCGTCGAGCGCGTCGGTCACGAGCAGCTGGCACGCGAGCCGGCTCTCGAGCCTCGGCTCCCACGCGAACCCGATGAGGCTCGCCTCGTCTTCGCGCTTCGCGGGCAGCATCGCGAGCCACCGTTCCTCCACGTAGCAGTGACAGGTCGAACAGGCGCATTCGCCGCCGCACTCGGCGAGGATCCCCCGGATGTCGTGGTCGCGGGCGGCTTCCATCACGGTCTTGCCCGCGGTGGCTTCCACGGTCCTGCGGCTGCCATCGGGCTGCACGAAGGTGATCTTCGGCACGATATCGCGGGCGTTCGCGCGCGGGCTCAAGCCCACGTGAACGAGAGGTTGCAGGCGTGGAAGTCGTTCGCCTGCTCGTCCGAGGACGAGATCAGCGCGAAGCCGTTGGCGCGCGCCGCGTCGCCGTCGGCCAGCGTCCGGTTGCCGATCCAGTGATCTCCATATCGATGGCCGCACAACACGTAGGCCACGGGCGCGTTGAACGGCACGCCATTCTCCGGGCCGAGTCGCGTGTTCATCGGTCGCGGCGTCTTCCAGTCCTGCAGCACGGTCGCCTTCCGGGCGTCGAGCGAATCGAGCACGATCGCCCGCTGGATTTCCCACGCCCACGACCGGCCGGTGAGCGTCACGCCGTTCGGCGGGACGATGCACATCACCGCGTGCGCGTTCGGCCCGGTCACCTTGAAGCGCTCGAGGATCGCCGCGTCGGCTTCGACGGGGTAACAACCGTACGCGCTCCGGTCGCCGTTTCGGGCGGCGGAGATCAGCCGCTGCTGCTCGGCGCTCGCGAGCATCTTCGGCGGATTCCACGGCCGGTTCTTGTACAGGTCGCGATTGAACTCGGGAATCGGAAAGCGCTTGCTCATGGGCCGCCTCCAGCTGCTTCAATTCACGCGCGACGGGAGCCCCATCCATGCGCGCAACGATGGGGTCGCCGGATCTCGCCTGAATTTAGCAGAAGCGCCGGGCGCCGATCGCCGGCCGAGCCATGCCGCGAAGGCGGGGCAGCCATGCGATTTTGGAAGCCTGAATAACCCCACAAGGCGCAGGGTAAGCCCCACAATCAACCCGCCGCTGCATCGGCCCGCGTGAATTGCCAGACGCGGGCTGCGATGACGGCGCTGCGCTCGAGGGCCTCCGGTGTCGCGACCTCATACACAGCTCGTTCAACCAGACCCGCTCGCGGAAAATGCGCGCGGCCGACGTCGCCGAGCAACACGACGCAACCGTCTCGCGCCAACGAGCGCAGCCACGGAGTGACTCGCGTGGCGAGGAACCGGTCGTACCAAAGGTCCCCGGCGAGAACGACCTCCCATGCCGGCGGCTCGCCGATGACATCGCGCGTGACGACCTCGACGCGCGCCGCGTTCAATGCGGCATTCGCCAGCGTGGCCCATCCCGCGAACGCGTCGATGTCGGCCGCGATCGTGAGCGCCGCTCCGGCCTTCGCGGCGGCGATCGCGCAAACGCCCGAACCGCAGCCGAGGTCGAGGACCGTGCGACCGCGAACGAGCTGCGGATCGTCGAGCACGAACCGGGCGAGCGCCTGCCCGCCGGGCCATGGAATCCCCCAGTACGGCGCGGCGCTGCCGAGCCGGCCGATGTGCGCTTCCAGCGCGGCCCACAGGGAAGGCAGATCGCATGCGGCATGAACGCGCAGCTCCGGACAGAGCGCCAGCGGGGCGATCGCGGTCGCCTCGTCCAGGAAATCGAGAAACGCGGGCAGCGGGGCAGGGGCCCCGCGGCTCGAACATTCCACAGGAGCGGTTTCGATGAAGATCGGCGGCGATGGCTTGGTGATCATCGGGGAAAATTTCAACGCGACGCGCAAGATCAAGATCACGAGCCCCCGGGTCGTGCAGCAGGACGGCAAGGTCGGCATCGGCTACACCGACCTCGACGGCAACAAGCGGGTGCTCGACGTGACCCGGACCCTGCCCGAGGAGCCGAACAAGCGCCAGGGCTTCAACATCCCGCACATCGCGGAGGCCTGCCGGCAGAAGGATATGCCCTACATCCGGTGGGCGATCAAGAACCAGGAGCTCCACGGAGCGCACGTGATCGACCTGTGCGTCGACGAGATGAGCGTGTACCCCGAGGAGCGCTTCGAGTGGATGCGCTGGCTGGTGAAGACGGCGCAGGGCATCACCGACTCGGTCCTCGCGATCGACTCGTCGGATCCGGCGACGATCTCGGCGGGACTCGAAGCGCACGACAGCAGCCGCGGCCGTCCCGCCATCAACTCCGTGAACCTCGAGCCCGGTCGCCAGGTCCTCGTCGACGTCGCGAGGGACCGCAAGGCGATCCTGTTCGCCAACGCGAGCGGCCAGAGCGGGATGCCGCAGAACGCCGAGGAGCGCGTGGCCAACCTCGAGCGATGCATGGCGCTGATGGACAAGGGCGGCATCCCGATGGAGGACCGCTTCCTCGATCCCCTGGTGTTCCCGATCGGCGCCGGCCCGAGCTTCGGCCGGCATTACCTCGACGCGGTGAAGACGCTGCGCGAGCGCTATCCCGAGGTGCATATCTTCGGCGGGCACAGCAATGTGTCGTTCGGGCTGCCCGAGCGCCGGGTGCTCAACTTCACCTTCGTCGCGCTCGCGGTCCTCGCCGGCTGCGATGCGTTGATGATCGATCCGATCATGAACCCGCCGAAGGACTTCAACGACTTCATGTTCGCGGCGAACGCGCTCACGGGCAGGGACGAGTACTCGGTGAAATACCTCAAGTACACGCGGGCCATGACCGCGGCGGCGAAGAAGGCGAAAGCCCCGGCGCCAGCACCAGCGCCCGCGCAGGCCTGAATGGAGCATTGATCCAGACATGTTTCGGGCGCATGACCGGCATGCGGAGCGGGCATTGCGATTTGCGAAGAAGAGCCGCCTGTTTTTCGCGTAGGAGGGATATGCTCCGAATCGAATCGCGGTTCTGAGGAGCGCCCGAAGAGACCGGGGACACGGTCGCAGGTGCTGGGTGCCGGAGGGGGCTGAATGCTTAGCCAGCAGATCATCAGCGGGTTGGCCACGGGCAGCCTCTACGCCCTGACGGCGATTGCCGTGGTCGTGGTCTTCCGCAACACGCGCACCATCAACGTCGCGCAGGGCGACTTCTCGATGGTCGCCGCGTTCCTGGCCGTCGTGTTCCTGAAGGCCGGCTTCGGCTACTACACCACGGTCGCGTTGACGGTGATGTCCACGGTCCTGCTCGGCATCGCGGTCGAGCGGCTGGTGATGCGACCGATCGCCGAGTCCGACTGGCTCACGCTCTTCACGGCCACGCTCGGGGTCTACTACATCCTGCACGGCGTCGCGGGCTGGGTCTGGGGACGCGACACCAAGGCCTTCCCGGTCACGTTCGATCCCACGCCGATCCACGTCCTCGGCACGGTGGTGAGCCACGGCCACCTCGTGAACCTCGCATGGGCGGCCGGCATCGGGGCGGTGCTGTTCGTCTTCTTCCGCTTCACCAAGCAGGGCATCGCGATGCGCGCCGTGACGGACGATCCGTACACGGCGAGCCTCATGGGCATCCCGGTGCGCTTCGTCGTGCTGCTCACCTGGGGAATGGCCGGGTTCCTCGGCGCCTTCGCCGGCATCCTCATCGCGCCGATCCTCTACGTGTCTCCGCAGATGATGGACGAGGTGCTGATCAAGGGATACGTCGCGGCGGTGTTCGGCGGCCTGTTCTCGATTCCCGGCGCGGTGGTGGGCGCGCTCATGATCGGCGTCACCGAGAACCTCGCGGGCGGATACCTCGGCGCCCAGTACAAGACCGCCACCGCCTTCGTGATGATCGTCGCGCTGCTCGCGCTGCGGCCGCAGGGGCTGTTCGGCATCCAGAGAAGGCGGGAAATCTGACATGGCGAGCCCCGAGCGCACGCCGGGCCGCGATCTCGCCGCGGTCGCCGCGCTGAAGAAGCGATTCGCGGCGCAGGACGCCGCGCTCGTGACCGCTTTGTTCGTCGTCTTGCTGATGCTGCCCCTCGTGCCGAGCTTCAAGGGATGGATGGCGGGCCAGGCCTCGCTCGTGATCATCTACATCCTCGCCGCGCAGGGCGTGAGCATCCTGAACGGATACACCGGGCTGGTTTCCGTCGGCCACGGCGGGTTCCTCGCCATCGGCGCGTACACCGCCGCGCTGCTGGTCAAGTATTTCGGCGTGGACCTCGTCACCTGCATCGTCGCCGGGGGCGTGATCGCGGCGTTGACCGGGATGCTTCTCGGGCTCGTGTTCCTGCGACTCGCCGGCCCCTTCATGGCGATCGGCACGCTCGGCTTCGCGTTCTTCATCGGCGCGATCGTGAACAACGTCGCCCTGTTCGAAGGCAGGACGGGAATATCGCTGCCGCCGAACCGGGTCCTCGGCGTGCAGATCGGGGACATCGGGTTCTACTACGTGTCCGTGGTGGTCCTCGCCGCCGTGACGCTGTTCGTGTTCAGCCTCGTGCGATCGAGCGTCGGCCGCGCGCTGAAGGCGCTGCGCGACTCGGAGAAGGCGGCGCAGAGCTGCGGCGTCGACCGGCTGTTCTACCGGACGCTCGCGTTCACGATCAGCGCGGGAATCACGGGGATGGCGGGGGCGCTGAACGGCCTCATCACCCAGTACGTCTCGGCCGAGGTCTACTCGGACATCTGGTACTCCGTGGACATCCTCGTGGCGACCGTCGTGGGCGGACCCGCGATGCTCATGGGCCCGCTCGTGGGCGGCGCCTTCGTCGCGATGCTGCCGTTCTTCCTCGAAACGCTCGCCGACTTCTCGTTCATCCTCAAGGGCGTCGTCCTCATCGTCGTGCTCATGTTCGCGCCGGCGGGCGTGTGCGAGGTGGTCGCGCGCCCGTTCCGCGCCTGGCGCCGGCGCCGCCTCGAGCAGGCGGCGCGCGGTGCCGCCTCCGCGGATCGCGCGTCCGAAGTCGCCGCCGACGTCGCGCTCGCCGGGAAGGTCCAGCCGTAATGGCCGCGCAGCTGCGTTGCGAAGACGTCGTCGTGCGATTCGGCGGCGTGGTCGCGTGCGACAAGGTCTGCCTCGAGGTGGAGGAGGGCCGCATCGTCGGACTGATCGGCCCGAACGGCGCCGGCAAGACGACCTTGTTCAACGTGCTCACGCGCTTCCAGGCCCACGACTTCGGCCACGTGTACTACCGCGGCGAGCTGATCGACCGCAAGCGGCCGTTCGAGATCGTGTCGATGGGGATGGCGCGCACCTTCCAGAACATCAATCTCTTCGGCGAGCAGAGCACGGTCGACAACATCCTGATCGGGGCGCACCGGCTCACGGGCGCGGCTTTGCCGAACATCTACTCGCTTCCCCACGCGCGCCGGCGCGAACGCGATCTCGTGCGCCACGCGACCGACATCGCCGCGATGCTCGGCCTGTCGGACGTCCTCGACGCTCCGGTCAAGAGCCTGCCCTATGGCTTCCAGAAGCGGGTCGAGATCGCGCGCGCGCTCGCGTCGCGGCCGAAGACGGTCCTGCTCGACGAGCCCGTCGCCGGCTGCAACGAGGAGGAGACCGTGGAGCTGCGCGAGGTCGTGCGCAGGATCAACCGCGAGCTGGGCGTGACGATCCTCATGGTCGAGCACGACATGTCGATGGTCATGAACTGCTGCGAGTACATCTACGTGATGAACTTCGGCTCGAACCTGGCGCAGGGAACGCCGGCCGAAGTGCGCTCGCATCCGGGCGTGATCCGCGCCTATCTCGGCGAGGAAGCGGCCGCATGAGCCTGCTCAGCCTGCAGGCGCTCCACGCCGGCTACGGCGCGGTGCGTGCGCTGCAGGGCGTTTCCTTCGACGTGGCCGAGGGAGCGATGGTCGCGCTGCTCGGCGTGAACGGCGCCGGCAAGTCCACGACCCTGAAGGTGATCTCCGGGATGGTGCGTCCCACCGCGGGAACGATGCGCTTCCGCGGCGAGGCGGTCGCGCCGCGCAATCCGAACCAGATGGTGCGCATGGGCGTGGCGCACGTGCCCGAGGGCCGCAAGATCTTCAAGGACCTCACGACCCACGAGAACCTGCGGATGGGCGCGTACACGAGGCGCGACGCCGCGGGCATCCGGCAGGACATGGACATGGTGCTCGAGCTTTTCCCCCGGCTTCGCGAGCGCGCGAAGCAGCTCGGCGGCAACCTCTCGGGCGGGGAGCAGCAGATGCTCGCGATCGGACGCGGCCTCATGGCCCGCCCGAAGCTGCTCCTGCTCGACGAGCCGTCGCTCGGGATCGCGCCCAACCTCGTGGCGGACATCTTCGAGGCGCTGCGCAGGATCAACCGCGACACGAAGATGACGATGCTCATCGTCGAGCAGAACGCCCATGTCGCGCTCAAGAACACGATGTACGGGTATGTGTTGCAGGTAGGGAAGGTCGCGGTTTCCGGAGAATCAGAACAACTGCGTCAGAAGAGGGAGGTCGTGGAGTCGTACATGGGTGGCCAGGCCTGACCGCCCGCCGGCTCCGTCCACATCACCAACGGAGGGGAACATGAAGCGATTGACGAAGTGGATGTCGGCGGCTGCCGGCGCGCTGCTCGCGGCAGGCGGTGTGGCTCACGGAGCCGACGGGCCCGGGGTCAGCAAGGACAGCGTGCTCGTTTGCGCGTACCAGCCGATGACGGGCAACGAGTCGAGCTATTTCCGCATGGGCAAGGGCGCGGACGCGTGGTTCAAGTACGTGAATGCGCACGGGGGCGTGAACGGCCGCAAGATCGATTACCGCATGGTCGACGACAAGTACGAGCCGGCCCGGACCTCGCAGATCGTGAAGCGCTTCATCGAGCGCGACAATTGCTTCGCGTTGGTCTCGCCGCTCGGCTCCGCGCCGACCGTCGCCGTCATCGACTACGTCACCTCGCAGAACATGCCGATCATCGGCCCGGGCACCGGCGCGGAAAAGGTGGTGACGTACCCGAGCAAATGGGTGTTCCCGCTGTATCCGAGCTACGTGTCCGAGGGCCGGGACCTCGTGCGCTTCGCGAACGAGGTGTTCCACGCCAAGAAGATCGCGCTGCTCTACCAGAACGATCCTTCCGGCAAGTCGCACCTCGAGGGCATCAAGTCCGTGCTCGGCAAGTACGGGGTGGAACTGGTCTCGCCGCAGGGCTACGAGACGAAGGAAATCGACGTGAGCTCGCAGGTGCTGGCGATGAAGAACGCGAACCCGGACGCGGTGATCTGCTCGTGCGCGCCGGAGCACGCGGCGAAGTTCTATACCGAGCGCAAGAAGCTCGGCTGGAACGTTCCCGTGGTGAACGTGTTCTTCGGCAAGAGCCCGAAGGTGGCCGAGCTCGCGGGCAAGGACGCGGTCGAGGGCGTGTACTTCTCGACCATCTTCCGCGACTTCAATTCGAGCGCGCCGCAGATCCAGCAGGCCGCGCAGATCCTGAAGACGTATTACCCCGAGGAGCAGCCGGACGCGATCCATCTCTGGGGATTCACCGGCGCGCAGGTGTTCACCGAGGCGCTGAAGCGCATGCAGGGCGAGCCGATCACGCGCGACAACCTCGTGGCGTCGCTCGAGTCGATCAAGGGCTGGAAGGACAGCGTCGTGCCCGACGTCACCATCGAGAAGGGCAATGCCGGCGACCACTTCCTGGTGCGCAACATGTCCTACGTCGTCGTGCACGACGGGCAGTTCCAGGAATTCACCCCGCCCTGGAGCAAGTAGCGGGCGCAGGGGAATCGGCTCCTTCCGGGGAGCCGATTCCGCGCGCGGTGGGAGCCATGCTTTTCCTGCATGAGACGCTTGCGCCAATGGCTGGCATTTCGCGCCCTGAAGCGCGGTAAATTGCCCCTGACCGGCCCTCGCGCCATCCGCATGGCTGCATCGCTCTGACCGGGGATGCCGGCAACGATCACGGGGGCGAGAATGGCTGCGATCATCGGAAGCGCGATTCCTCCGCAGAGAAAGCGCGTGCTCGACGCGTTGAACCTGCGCGAGCCGGACCGGGTGCCGATCGGCTTGTGGGGCACCGCGGAGGGATACCAGAACCTGCGCAAGCATCTCGGCATGGACTACAAGGCCGATCCGCGCGACTACCGCACCGGCTCGACCACGTGGACCACCGACGTGAGCTTCGAGATCGAGGTCGCCGAGAAGCTCGACCTGGACTTCCTGCGCATCTCGATGGGAGCGCCCGGGGGCTCGCCCGGTTTCCGCCCGATCCGCTTCGAGGAAGTGCCTTTCGACATGGGCATCTCCCCGCCGAACGCGGAGATCAACGTCGACGAGTGGGGAGTCATCCGCAAGTGGACGCCGCACGAGCGCGGCGGCTATTACGAGATGATCGGATACCCGCTCTTCCACGCGACGAGCGCGCCGCTCGAGGAAGGCCTGAAGATCCTCGAGGGCTATCCCTGGCCGGACCCGCGCGACCCGGCGATGTGGGCGGACTCGCCGATTCCCGGCATGACGTTGCGCGAGTACTGCAAGCACGTGCGCGAGGACACGCCGTTCGCGCTCATGGGGCAGGCGGGCCGCGGCGGCCTGTACGAGCAGGCGAAGTACATGGTCGGCTACGCGAAGATCTTTTCGGACTTCATCGAGTCGCCGCAATTCCTCGACGCGCTGCTCACCAAGCTCGTGGACATCGAGATCGAGTTCAACAAGGCGATGATCGACGAGTGCGGCGAATACCTGGACTGGCTGCGCGTGAGCCCCGAGGACCTCGCGAGCGAGAAGACCAGCTTCCAGTCGCTCGCGATGTTCAACGCGCAGTTGAAGCCGCACTACATGCGCTCGATCCAGGCGACGAAGGCGCATTACCTCAGGAAGAACCCTGCCGGGAAGATCCAGTTCCACAGCTGCGGGGCGATCGCCGAGCCGTTCATGCGCGGGCTCATGGACTGCGGCGTCGACGGGTACGACAGCCTGCCGCCGAAGGTCGCGCGCCACTCCAACCCGGCGGCGAAGAAGCGCCTGCTCGGCCGCGAGATGTTCTTCTACGGCGGCATCGACGTGCAGGAGACGTTGCCGTGGGGAAGCATGGACCAGGTGCGTGCCGAGGTGCGCGCGCGCATCTGGGAGATGGGCCATGGCGGCGGCTACCTCCTCAGCAGCTCCCACCGGCTCGAGCACGACGTTCCCACCGAGAACGTGCTCGCGATGATCGACGAGGCGCACGAATACGGCGTGTACCCGCTGCCGCAGGAGGCCCCGCCCGGGGCGGACACGGGCGAAGGCTACGAGCCGTGGTCGGAGAAGAAGCCGAAGCGCCGCCGCAGCGAAGAGGCGGCGTAGGCGCGCGAGTCGGCGCAACCCCAGGGATTCGAGACAGGAAAGCGGCCCATGGCCCTAGTGATCGACACGGAGAAAGAGAACGACCTCGAGGACCTCCAGTACGACATCGAGGACTCGCGGAAGACGGACCGGTGGAGCGATGCGCCCCCCGACGTGAAGGACCTCTTCCACGAGCTCGAGTGGAACATCATCGACGGCGAGCACAACGAGACGACGGCATTCATCCAGACGGCGCTCGGCAAGGAGGTCTCACCGCGCACGCTGATCGCGGGGCCGATGGCGGCGGGCATCGCGGAAGTGGGCCGGCGCTTCAAGATGGACGAATACTTCCTGCCCGAGGTGATGATGTCGGCGAAGTGCATGCAGGCCGCCCTGGGTGTCCTCAAGCCGCTGATCGTCGCCGAGAAGACCGAGGAGATCGGCACGGTGGTCGTGGGCACGATCCAGGGCGACCTCCACGACATCGGCAAGAAGATCGTCGCCATGATGCTCGAGGCGGCGGGCTTCACCGTGATCGACCTGGGCGTCTCGGTGCCGCCGGAGGACTTCATCGCCGCCATCCGCAAGCACAACCCGGTGATCGTCGGCTTCTCGGCGCTGCTCACCACCACGATGAACATGCAGTGGGAGACGCTGAAGGTCATAAAGGCGGAGGGGCTGCGCGAGGCCGTGAAGGTGTTCGTCGGCGGCGCTCCCATCAGCCAGGCGTGGTGCGACAAGATCGGCGCTGACGCTTACGCCGCCGATGCGCTGATCGCCGTCGAAAAGGCGCGCGCATGCGTCGTCAAGTACAAGGCCGTGAAGGGCGGCGATCCCTCGCTCCACGCCAACATGGTCGCCATCGACACGGAGCGCGAAGCGATGAAGGCGAAGGCCGCGGTGGCGCCCGCCTGAGCCGATCGCGAAAAGGCGCGCGAGCGATGAGCGGCGATCATCGAATCGGGCGACGGGCCGCCATCATCGCGCTCGCCGTGGCCTGCGTCGCGATGATCGTCGCCGGGCTGGCCGGTCTTCTGTCGGCCGCCTGGGGCTATGCCTTCTTCGCCGCCGCGGCGATCCTGTTGATCGGCGCCGCGGCGTTCCTCGCGACGCTCGTGCTCAGCCGGTGGGGCGACACGCGGGTGCTCGGGCGTCTGCTGGCCGGGTCGTTCATGCTCGGGCTCGCCTCGTATGCGCTCGCGCTTTCGGCCTTCGCCGGGTTCTTCACGTTCGAGACGCTGCAGGGGCGCATGGAAATGCGCTGGATCCTGTTCGGCCCGCTCGCGCTCGCCGCGCTCGTCGTCCTCGACAAGGGCCTTTACCAGAAGCTCGTGCGCAACAACCTGGCGACGTGGCGCCGATATCGCGGATTCATCTCGCGCGACCGGATCGAGCCCGATGCCGCGCGCCGCACGCTGGTCGAGGACGTCCTCGTCCATCGCAGCTTGTTCGCGGTGAGCCGGTTCCGGTGGCTGCGCCACACGCTGATCTACTGGGGCTTCGTCGCCATGGTGGGCCTCGAGCTCTTCGCCGTGCTCCTGCGCGAGGCGTTCCCCGCGTTCGGCTGGCGCGACGTGTGGCATGAGCCGGGCAACGCGATCCGGCTCGCCTTCGACGTGGCGTTCGACCTTACCGGGCTCATGGTGCTGGTCGGCTGCCTGCTCGCGCTCGCGTGGCGCATCCGCGTCCGGGGCCGGCCCGAGCGCAAGTTCAGCGACACGCCCTCGACGCTGTTCCTCATCGCCGTGGTGGCGAGCGGCTTCGTCGTGGAAGGCCTGCGCCTCGCGCTCGCCCCCGGGACGCCGGGCGCGGCGTGGTCCTTCGTGGGCTTCGCGGCCGCGCGCACGCTGCAAGCGCTGAACGCGGTGCGTCCTTCGGCGTACGAGCCGCTGTGGCTCGCGCACACCATCGCCGCGTGCGCCTTCATCGCCTACGTGCCCGTGATGCGGCTCGTGCATACGTGCGCCACACCCATGGGGCGGCTGATGAACTCGCAGAAGGCGCTTCTCGCGGCACGCAGGCGCACCATCCTCGGCGGGCTGTTGACGGGGCGGCCGGCCTCGACGCCTTCGGGCTCGGGCGCCGCGCCATCGGCACGCTAGCCGCGATCCGGAGACGACCATGGAAAACATCATCGCGATCTACGGCAAGACCTGCTCGCTCAAGACCGAAGTCGCCGAGGAGCTCTCGAGGATGACCGGGTTCAAGGTCACCAACCGGGGCGAAAAGGCGACGACCGAGGCGAAGTACAGGCGCATCCCGACCGCGGCCGCGCTTCCCGAGGCGTTTCACCGCGATCTGGACGAGGAGACGCGCCGCATGGCGATGCGCGACGAGAAGCTGATGATCTTCGAGAGCACGTTCATGGACGCGGTGCTGGGCGCGGCGAAGGACGTGTTCCTGGTGCACCTGAAGGCGAGCGACGATGTGCGGGACGCGCGGTGGAAGACGCGCAAGGAAGAGGGCGGCGGCCGGACGCGCCAGCTCGGCGAGAGCGTCGCGCAACGCGACCACGAAGACGAGGAGCTTCGCAGGAAGCTCTACGGATCCGGTGCCGCGCCGGTCGAGCCGGCGCTCGACCTCGACACGTCCACCCGTTCCGCCGTCGAGGTCGCGCTGCAGATCTGGGAAGCGTTCGAGGCGGAATCGGGCATCACCGACGTCGTGACCAACAAGCCCGCCATGGACAAGGGCGCCTCGCGCGGCATCTTCCCCGGCCCCGCCACCGGCACCGTGACGCGGTATCACTCGAAGCAGACGCCCTTCGGCGGCTACATCCTCGACGACCGCAGCGGCCGCGAGATCTACGTGCACAAGTCGGCCGTCGCCGACGGCCGCGAGCTCGCCGCGGGCGCGAAGGTCGCCTTCGAGATCGTCGCTGACAGCTTCGGCGGGTTCAAGGCGACCAAGGTGAGCGTGGTGTAACGCTTACTCACCGGCATTGCCTTGTGCCATCATGGAACCATGAGTTGAGCGCCCCGCGCCTTGTGCCCGCACCCATGAGCAAACGGCCGAAATTCGTCGACTGGGACAGATTGCGGGTCTTCCATGCCGTCGTGGAGGCGGGCAGCTTCACCCAGGCGGGACGCAAGCTCCAGCTCAGCCAGTCGGCCGTGAGCCGCCAGATCTGCTCCCTCGAGGAATCGCTCACGGTGCCGCTGTTCTACCGGCACGCCCGCGGACTCGTCCTCACCGAGCAGGGCGAGGAGTTCTTCCGCTCGGTGCAGGAAATGGAGAGCCAGCTCGCCCAGGGCCTGGCGCGCATCACCGAGAGCCGCGCGCAGGCCGAGGGCCCGCTGAAGATCACGACCTCCGTCACCTTCGGCTCGGCATGGCTCACGTCGCGCATCACGCGCTTCCACCAGCAATACCCGCACATCGCCGTGTCGCTGATCCTCGTCGACTCGACCGAGATCGACCTGTTCTCGCGCCAGGCCGACGTGGCGATCCGGTTCTACGAGCAGACGAACTCGAAGCTCATTCAGCGCCGGCTCATGTCCATCCAGTACGAGCTCTTCGCCAGCCGCGAGTACCTGCGCAGGTACGGCACGCCGGCGCAGGCCGCGGACCTCGACAACCACGAGCTGATCACCTACGGCGACGAGTTCAACTCCACGTTCAAGAACCTGGATTGGGTGCTCGGGCTGGGTTGCGAACCCGGGAAGACGCGCACCCCGGCGTTGAAGGTGAACAGCGTGTACGCGATCTACCGCGCGGTGAAGAGCGGTCTCGGCATCGGCGCGCTGCCGTACTACATCATCGACGAGTCCCCGGAGCTCGTGCGCGTGCTGCCGGACGTTCGCGGCCCGAGCATGGACGCCTACTTCGTCTACCCCGAGGAGCTGCGCTGGTCCAAGCGCGTCGCGGTGATCCGTGATTTCCTGCTCGAGCAGGTCAAGGAAGAGCAGTCGCGGCGCTCGGAAGAGCCGTCCCCGGTCCCGGCCGCGTGAACGGCGCGCTCGCGTCGAACGGGTGATCGGTTGGGCTCGGGCGAAGAAGATCCCACGGCCCTCGGGCCCGTGCCCCGGGCGGCGCAGGAAGGCCCGTACGAGGTGCCCGTGGAGGAGGGCCGGCGCTATCGCTGGTGCAGTTGCGGCCTGAGCGCGACGCAGCCGTGGTGCGACGACTCCCACGTCGGCACGGCGTTCCAGCCGATCGAGTTCGTCGCGCCGATCACCGCGGTCTTCTTCATGTGCGGCTGCAAGCGATCGGAGAACGCGCCCTATTGCTTCGGGACCTGCCGCGGCTACAAGCGCTCGGGGGGCGAGGGTCCGAAGATCTGAGGGAAAGGCGCGCCATGGCGTATTTCTACGTCGTTGTGGTCGAGCACAACGTGGTCCAGGCGATCGAGCGGTCGACCGACCGCCCCGGCCCGGCGATTCCGGGCACGCCGCTCGAGGTGGCGGTGCAGCTCGCCGACAACCATCGCCGGCGCGGTTGCATCGACGGGCGCTATCACTTCGACGACGCGGTGCGTGCGCGCGTGTTCGCGGAGCTCTGCCTCGAGTTCACCAAGGCACTGGTCGAGCATCGGCTGGCGGAGGTGGCGAAGCTGCCGGCGGGCTTCGAGGGCTATCGTCCCGCGACCGGCGCATCGGCGACGCAATAGGCGCCCCGAGGCGACGACTTCGCCGCAAGGCGATCAGCGGTTCAATGGGACGCGTCGACGTCGCGGCTGCGCGGCAGCACGCGCACCACCTCGACCCGCCGTCCCCGGACACGGTAGAAGATCACGTAGCGCTGGAAAACCGAGCTGCGAAGGTCGGGTTGCAGCTCTTCGCGCGCCATCCCGATCTCGGGGTTGCGCGCGAGCAGCTCGCAATGGCGCTCGAATCCCGCGGAGAAATCCTGCGCCGCCGCGAGGTTGTCCGATCCGGTGTGCGCCCAGGCGTTCGTCGGGATCGCGATCGCGTCCCAGATGCGCTTGAGATCGGTGCAGGCGATGAACGTGAACATCATCTCGTTCGCCGCGCTCATTCGCTCACCACGTCCTCTTGCTTGCGCAGTCCGGCGAACACCTGCGCGCTGCCGATGAGCTCGCGATTGTTCGCCTGGAACACGCCGTCGGCGAGGTCGCGCAGCAGGCGGTCGCGGCGCAGGCGCAGGACCTGGTCGCGTTCCTCGAGCAGGAGCAGGGCCTCTTCGACGACCTGTGCCGGCGAGTCATAGAAGCCGGTGCGCAGCTTTCGCCGGATCAGCTCCTCGAGCTCGGGGGAAAGGCTCAGCACCATGGGCGATCCTCTTCGAACGGGCTCATCGCATTCTGCGCGCTTCACGCCGCGCCGTATATCCTCGCGCCCTCAGCTGCCGTTCGAACCGTCCCCATCCGAGGCGCCGTCCGCCCGCGCGGGCGGCAGAAAGAACGCCGCGATGAGCCGGTAGACGCCGCCGCCGATGATCGCGCCGACGACCGGCGCGAGGATGTAGACGCTGAGCCATCCGCCCCGTGGGCCCGGGAACGCGATTTCGCCCCATCCCATCACCCACGAGACGACGCGCGGCCCGAAGTCGCGCGCGGGGTTGAGTCCCGCCTGCGTGAGCGGCGCGACCACGGAAATGATCGCCGCGACGCCGAGCCCGATCACGACGGCTTGCCCCGCCGCCGGCGGCTTCGCGACGTTGCGCGGGTGGGTGACCGCCGAGACCACGAAGGCGAGCAACGCGGTGCCGACCATTTCGGCGAGGAAAGCGGTGGGCAGGCTCACCACGCGCCACGCGTCCTCGGCGGTGCCGAAGATCGCGGGATTGGGAAAGTATTCGCCGAACACCATCGCGCTCAGCTCGCTGCCGGGGCCGCCGCGCAACAGGCCCTTGCGCCGCTCGAACTCGAGGATGGCTTCGGAGAACAGCGAATACAGCAGGAGAGAAGCCGCGATCGCGCCGGCCACCTGCGCGAGCACGTACACGAGGGCGCGATGCAGCGGGAACCGATCGTAGACCACCGCCATCGCGGTGATGGCGGGATTGATGTGCGCGCCGGAAAGCGCCGCCGAAGCGTAGATGCCGAGGGAAACGCCCACCGCCCACACCACGGCGACCTGCCAGAGGCCGACCTGTGCGCCCGTGACCACGGCGGCATTCACGACGCCCACGCCGAAGAACACGAGGAGGAAGGTGCCGACGAACTCGCCGGTCGCGGCGGCCGCGAGCGAGGCGGCATAACGCGCCCGAAGCCGCACGAGCGCGAGCCGCACGCGGGTGGCCCGGGTCTGGACGACCGGCGTGGCATCGGCGACGTCGGGAGCGGCGTCACTGTTGGGCATCGATCGCACTCTTGAAAGCGGCCGGAAGGCCCGAGGCTCCGTTCGCGAGGACGCGCCGCACGCTGGCGCGATCGGTGCGCGCGCCCTCCATGTCCGCCTGGTTGAAGTCGGTCCCGTCGAGCTGCGCGTCGCTCAGGTCGGCGCCCTTCAGGTTGCATCCCTCGAGCTGCGCGTTCACCAGGCTCGCGCGCACGAAGCGCGCGTCCCGGAAGTCGACGCCATAGGCCTTCACCCATCCCATCGAAGCCTGCGACAGGTCGGCCTCCCGCGCCGCGCTCCACGACAGGTCGGCGTTGCCGAACCGCGCCCCGACGAAACGCGCCTTGTCGAGCCGCGCCTCGCGCAGGTTCACGCCGACGAGCGTCGCGCCGCTGAGGTCCGCACCGCGCAGGTCGGCGCCGGCGAGAATGGCCGCCGAGGGCGCCTGCTGCCCCGAGTAGCGCGAGCCGAAGTTCGCATTCGTCGCCGTGGCCTCGGCGAGGATCGCCTGCGTGAGGTCGGCGCCGGCGAGCATGGCGTCGTCGAGATGGGCGGACGACAGGCTCGCCTTCACCAGCTTCGCCCCGCCGAGCAGCGCGCGTCGCAGCGTCGCCTCGTCGAGCCGCGTGTTCTCGAGCTTCGCGCGGCTCAGGTTCGCGTCGTCGAGCCGCGCGCCGCGCAGGTCGGCGAGCGCGAGGTCCGCGCCCGAGAGGTTCGCGCCGGTGAAGTCCGCACCGCGCGCTTTCACGCCGCGCAGATAGGCTTCGCGCAGGTCGGCGCCGCGGAAGCTCGCCCGTGCGAGATCCGCGCCGACCAGGGAGGCGCCCGTGAGCACCATGCCGTCGAAGTTGCGGCCGCCGAGCGCGGCGTTTCTCAAATCCGCTCCCGCCAGGTTGCGTTGCGTGAGGACCCTGGCATTGTCCTGCGCCATGGCGAGCGGGACGATGCCCGCCTGCGCGAGCACGATCGCCATCGCGACGCGCGCGCAGCCGATCATCGCCGAACGCAGCCGCGCCATCATGTCGCCACGTTCATCGGCGCGAGGCTCACGTTCGCGAGCTCCGCCGGCATCGGCCCGACCCGTCTTATGTCGGCCCAGACGCCCTTGTAGAAGGGGATCGTGGTCGTCGGATCCACGTGATCCGACACGAGCTCGCCCGCGGCGCCGCGTGGCTGCCCGAAGAGCATGAACGCGTGGCCCCGTTTCACGGCGCCGCTCGAGTAGGCCATCGCCTGGACCACGCCCATGTCGTTGCGCACCTCCACCAGGTCGCCCGGCGCGATGCGAAGCTCGCGCGCGTCGTCCGCATGCAGCTCGAGGTAGGGAATCGGGAAGCGCCCCTGGTAGAACGGGATGTAGCGGTGGTGATACGTCGTCTGCCAGAGATGGTTCGAGCGTCCGTTGTTGATCCAGAACCGGTAGCGCTTGCGCTGCCGCGCCACCTTCGCCGCGTAACCGGGCCACGGGCGCGGCGCCGGGATGAATCGCGCCTTTCCCGACGGCGTGCCGAAGCGGCCATCCTCGTGCATGCGAACCGTGCCCACGGGCGTGCCGCGCACCAGGCGAACCGGTGTCTGGATCCCGTTGGTCCCGAGCTTCCTCAGCAGATCGTAGGTGACGCCGGCATAGCCTTCCATCGGGTCGGAGCCGTCGCCCCTGAACTGGTAGCGCGCGTGGATGAACACGTCTTCCTCGGTGCGCCAGTCGAAGTCGAGGAAACGGTTCGCCATGAGCGGATTGGCATCGTCGAGGTAGAGCTGGCGCAGCCTGCGGGCGAAGCGCGCGAGGATCGCCCAGTCGGCGAGCGCTTCTCCGGGCGCGTCCATGAACTTCGGGTACAGGCGCAGGCGCCGTTCGCCGTTGATCGAGGTGAGGTTGATCTCGCCCCACTGCGCCGCGGGCAGCACGACGTGCGCATGGCGCGTCGTCGCCGTGGGATAGATGTCCTGGGTGATGACGAACATGCCGCCATTCTTGAGCGCCTCGACGACGGCGGTCACCCGCTCGCCGACCGGCCGTCCCGCGCTGCGCGTGAGCGCCTCGAGGACGGGCGCGCCGCGTTCCTTCAGGTTGGCTTCGAAGGCCTCGGCGCGCAGGGTCGTGAGGACCGGATTGCAGCCGCCTATCCAGAAGCACTTGATCTCGCCGCGCCGTGCCGCCTCGTCGATGTTGAGCGCGGGGCGGCCGCCCGGGTAGGGCGGGCGCACGTAACCCTCCTGGTGGCCGCCGAGCCGGCTGATGCCGGTGCCCGGCTTGCCGACGTTCCCGGTGAGCAGGCCGAGGTCGACGATCGCGGCGACGTTCTCGTAGTTCTTGAATCCCCAGATCAGGCCCTTCTCGTAGTGCAGGAGCGTGCGGCGTCGCGCCCCGCCCGCCTTCGGTGCGGCGATCCATTCCGCCGCCTTGACGATCTGGGCGTGCGCGACACCGGTGATGCGCGCGGCCTCGGCCATGAACTCGTCGAACGGCGTGTCGAGGTCGAGCGTGGAGCGCTGGTACGCCTCGAACGTCTGCCATTCCACGCGCTCCTGGATGAACCCGACGTCGTGCCAGCGGCGCGCGAGGACGACGCGGCTGATCGCGTTGAGGAGCGCGATGTCCGTTCCGGGCTCGATCTGCAGGTGCAGCACGCGATCGGTGCCCGCGGCGGCCTCGGCCGCCGACACCGTCATCGTGCGACGCGGATCGACGATGATGATGCGCCCGGCCTCGAGCGCCTCGCCCGGGAACGTCGCTTTCTTCGTCACGAGCGTGGAGCCGTTCAGGTTCGGCACCATGTGCGCGAGGAAGTAATTGGTCTGCGTCTCGTAGGGATTCGCTCCGACGATCAGCAGCGTGTCCGCGAGCTCGGCATCCTGGTAGGCGTTGGTGAGCGCGGCGAGGCCCGCATCGCCGGCCGCGTGCACCTCGCTGTTGTACGCGGGACGATTGTGGATCGAGGCCGACTGCGTGCCGATGCCGGAGAAGAAGAACCGGCCGACCGCCCAGTTGTTCTCGAACCCTCCCCCGGCTCCCCCGTGGTCGAAGAACTTCATGCCCACGGCGTCCGCGCCCCAGCGGTCGACCACCGCCTTCACGACGCGCGCGCCGAGCTCCACCGCCTCGTCCCAGGGCGCGCGCGTTTGCGCGGTGCCGCGCGCGATGAGCGGAGCGGAGAGCCGCGCCGCGGTCGGGCCGTCGCGCACGTAGAGCGTCTGCGCGAGGCCGGCGCCGCGAACCGACGCCATGCCATCGTTCACCAGGCACGCGTTGTCGGGGATGATCGCGACGTGATGCCGGCTTCCATCCCGGTCGGTGACGATGTTGTGCATGTTCGGCGCGATCCACGCGCCGAAGGCGGGCTGCGGCTTGCGGAAGTCGATTCCCAGCGCGTTGTCCTCGGGCGCCGGCCCGCCGCGCCGCGCGACCGGCCACCTGTACACGCGGTAGCCGCATCCGACGATGCAGAACTGGCAGACGGTGTCGAAGCGCTCGGCGCCGCGCGGGGGAAGCGGAACGCGTTCCATCGCTAGAGTACGTTCGCCTGCCGGCCGTAGATGAGGCCGTCCACGCCGACGGCGCGGATGTTGTCGCCGTCGACCTCGAGCACGATGCGCGCGAGCGCCTGGCTGCCCTGGCCGATCACCATCTGTCCCTCCTTCGACGGATCGAAGCTGCTCCAGTGGCAGGGACAGATGAGCAGCTTGCGCTCGGGGCGGTAGGCGACCGGACAACCCTTGTGCGTGCAAAGGGTCGAGAAGGCCACGATGCTGTTTGCGGGACCGACTCCGCCGTTCACCGCGCCGGGGAATCGCAGCAGCACCGCGGGCGAGCTCTCGTCCGGGTAGAGGAACGCAATGGGCTCGCTCGGACGCAGCGCCGAGACCGTGCCGATGCTCACGACCGGATAGCCCGCTTCCTTCTGCGCCGCGGGCTCGGCCGCGATTGCGGGCAGCAGCGATCCGGCGATCGTGCCGGACAGCGTCGCGCCGCCGATCTTCACGAACTCGCGCCGGCTGATGCGCGTCGCGGGACACCGATCGTCGTCGTTGTGATCGCCCATGTCACCCTCCCTGCGCACGAAATGGCCGCCTCGCGCCACGATACGCGCCCTCGGCTCGCTCGCCCAACCGGGTGCCGCTCGTCGTGATGACACCGCGAGACGGCACGGCCACGGGAGGGCGGAGCCGCGGCGTGCGGCCCGCCCCGGGAATCACGCCGGCAGCGCGACCCGGAATCCCTCGCCGTCCAGCGCGAACTGGCCATCGGCCACGGCATACGACCATTCGGCGGATTTCCGCAGGCCGCCGAGCGGATAGACGTGGACGCCCTCGATGCCGCACGCGGGATCGTTCGCACGGTACGCGGCCAGTTCCGACACGAGCCTGTCGGGCTCGGACACGGTGAGCAGCTTCGCGACGTTCATCGCCTGCCTCGCGACGAAGCGCATCGACGGCCCGATGCCGCACGCCTGGGCGTGGGCCATCAGCGTCTTGATGGTCGCGAGCCCCGGGATGCCGATGTGGATCGGCAACCGGTTGCCCTCCGCCTGCACGCGCTGGTCCCAGCGCATGATGGGCTGCGCCTCGAAGCAGAATTGCGTGACCACGTACAGCTGCGCGCCGGTACGCCGCGCGAACGCGTTCTTCCACTGCAACGCCTGCTTCACCGCTTCTTCCGGGATGTCGGGGCTGCCTTCCGGGTGGCCCGCAACGCCGATGCGGCGGATGCCGTACTTGTCGAACAATCCCGTCTCGAGCAGCTGCATCGAGTCGCTGAATTCTCCGAGCGGCCGCGGCACCGCGCCGGCGATCGCGAGCACCTGCGTCACGCCCGCTTCCTGGGACAGCCGCTGGATGTGTCCCTCGAGCTGGGAGCGGCTCGTCACGCTTCGCGCGGCGATGTGGGGAACCGGATTCAACCCTTCCATGCGCAGGCGAATGGCCACCGCGACGGTGTCGTCGAAGCTCGACCCGGGCAGGAACGTGATGTACACGCTCGTGCCCTCGCGCACGTGCTCGCGGAAGCTCGCGATCTTCGCGGCGGAGCGCGGCGTCGTCTCGAGCGAGAAGTTCGCCATGAAGCGGCTGATCTCCCGCCGCTGATCGTTGCGGGCAGCGAGCGCGGCAGTCTTCAATTTCATCTCTCCCCGTCAGGCATCGAAGAGCCCAATGTAGCGAGCCCCGATCGATCCTAAATGATTGAAATGAAAAGAAGATATGTGTTCTGCTCATGGCGCCCCAGCGCTGCGCGATGGGGTTGTCAGCGGCGCATGGGGCGGTTGCAGGCAGGGCATCCGTTGTCGCGATCCGATTCATGGCACGCCTATGCGGCCGCTCGCCGCGCGCGAGCCAGCGGCGCGATCGACGGTTGCGTGCGCTCGCGCGCTTCGAGCTCGCGCCGCACCGCGACGTACTCGCCCGGCATGTTCACCGCATCGCACGCGGTCACCGTTCCGCTGCGGCGATAGATCATGGCGAAGCGGCCCTCGGCGATGCCGCCGCGCTCCTCGACCTCGTCGAGCTCGCCGCGGATTCCCGCGGTCTGCAACCGGAACTCGTATTGCTGCGACCAGAACCACGGCACCTTGCGATAGGGCGCATCGTCTCCGGCCATGTTGCGCGCGGCGGCGATCGATTGGTCCACGGCGTTCTGCACGGACTCGAGGCGGATCTCGCCGCCCATGGCGGGATTCGGGTGCCGCGTGCAGTCACCGGCCGCGAATATCGCCGGGTCGGAAGTGCGGCACTGCTCGTCGACGACGATGCCGTCGTTGCATGCGAGACCCGCCGCGTGCGCGAGCTCCACGTTCGGCGTCACCCCGACCGCGACGAGCACGGCATCCGCATCGATCGAGTCGCCCGGATCGGCACACACGATGCGCGTGGCTCTCGCGCCCGCGTCGACAGCGACGAGCGACGTGGCGCATCGGAGGTCGACCCCGCGAGCGCGATGGATCCCGGTGAAGAACTCCGCGACGCGCGCGCTCGTCACGCGGGCGAGGATCCGTTGCGCGAGCTCGAGCACGGTGACCTTCACGCCGAGCGCGGCCGCGGTCGCGGCGACCTCCATCCCGATGTACCCGCCGCCGATGATGGCCAGGCGCTTGCCGGGCGCGAGCACGCTGCGCAGCGCGAGCGCATCCTCGAGCGTTCGCAGGTAGTGGATCGCGCCGCCCGGGGCTTCGTCCAGCGTGCGCGGACGGCAGCCGGTCGCAAGCAGCAGCTTCTGGTAGGGGATGCGCTCGCCGTTGGCGAGAGTCACCCGTGCCCGCGCCCGATCGATCGACTCGACGCGCAGGCCGAACCGCGTGTCGACGCCGGCCTCGGCGTAGAACGCCGAAGGCCGCAAGAAAGCTCGGCCCGCGTCGAGCTCGCCGGCGAGGAGCTTCTTCGACAACGGGGGACGCATGTAGGGCGGATCGCTCTCTTCGCCGATCAGCACGATCGGCCCGTTGCATCCCCGCTCCTTCAGCGTCGCCACCGCCTGGAAGCCGGCCTGCCCGGCGCCCACGACGACGAACGGGTCGACCGCGTTCATGGAACCCTTTCCCATCGGCTCCTGCGGCATCCAATAAATATATTTCCGGCCAATGTAGCAGCAGCGATGCCGCCGCCAATGACCTGGAGGCATGCCGAGCCGGCGGGGCAGGCATGCAAATGGCGCCTACCTCGGCGAGCGTGGGACGGGCGAGAATCGGCGCGAGCGGGCCGCGCGATGTTTCGCCACGACGCGCGCACGCACAAGCGAGCCGGACGGCGCGATGGATGAGGAGGGGACGAAATGGCGACCTATCAGGTGACCTACTGGCAGGAGATCCCGTCGCAGGTCGACGCCCGCGACGAGAGCGGAAAGGTGCACAAGGAGCTGCTGAGCAAGCGCTTCCAGGAGCTCATCGACATCATCGCCACGCGGCGCAAGCTCGACTCTTCCGACGACTACATCGGGCAGTGGAACAAGGGAGAGAAGAGCTCGCGCGCGGGCTCGGCGCCCGAGGTGGCCAGGGCCGTCGCCGCGGAGCTCGAGGGCGAATACGAGGCGATCCGGGCCGATGCGCTGAAGAGATAGGCGCCCCGAGGAAAACGGATGGCGCGCGTATATGAATAATATATCATCCACGCGATGAGCGCCCCATCCCGCGAAGCCGCCGTGCGTACCCCGAACGTCCTCGCGACCGTGGCGCGGCGGGAGGAGCGGTTCGGGCTGTGCCTGTTGCGACCGCCCGCGAGCCCGGTGCCGAGCGACCGTGTGCTGCGCATCCAGGGCTATTCGGACCTGGGCCGCGTGCGCCCCGCGATTCGCAAGGCCGCCGACGCCATGGCGCTGGTCGCAAGCCGGTTGAGCCAGCCGGAAGTCGCCTTCCGCCATGTGCGCATCGAGGCGATCGCCGACGGCACGCTTCGCCTCGAGGCCGGAGTGCAGATGCGTTGCGCGGTCTTCGAGCAGACGCTCGCGCGCTGCACGGAGGTGGTGCCGTTCGTGCTCACCGTCGGCGCGAGGCTCGGGGAGCGCGTCGTGCGCCTCGCCGACCAGGGCGATCTCCTCGAGGCGGTGCTCCTCGAGGCCGCCGGCTGGCTCTGCATCGAGGACGCGACCCGGCAGTTCAAGTCGCGCCTGCGCCTCGCGTGCGCGAAGAACGGGCAGCGCATCACCTCGCGCCTCGGCCCCGGCTACAGCTACAAGGTCGCCGGCGAAAGCTGCATGTGGCGGCTCGAGGAGCAGGCGGCGCTGTTCGCGGCGCTCGGCGAGGCGTCTCGCCTGCCGGTCGAACTGATGCCGAGCTGCGCGATGCAGCCGAAGCTCTCGCGCTCCGGAATGTATGGCGTGGCCCCGGCCGACGCGCCGTGGCCCACGACCGCCTCGCGGCATGACGAAGACCGAAAGGAGACAGTGCCATGAAAGAGCTTCTTCCCCGCGAGCGATTCATTCGCACGCTGCGCCGCGAGCCCGTCGACCGGGTCACGACGCTGTACCGGATGAAATCCGAGGCGAAGCAGAAGATCGCGCGCGTGTTCGGCATCGAGAACACGGCGACGGGCCGCAAGCACGACCCGACGCTCGAGCTTCGGCTCGGGAACGACGCGATCATCTACCAGATCGGCATCAACGCCGACTTCTCGCACCGCCACATCGAGATCGGCGAGACGTGGTTCAACCATTTCCACGTCGGCTACGGCAAGAGCGGGCTCGAGGGCCGCACGCCCGAGGAGGAGATGCAGTTCAAGAAGACGCAGGACTTCTGGGGCCCGGCGAAGGTGGTGCCCGAGAATTTCCCGAAGATCCATCCGATCAAGACGATGGAGGACCTCAAGAGCTACCAGTGGCCCGATCCTGACGATGCGGAGCTGCTCGCGCCGATCAAGGACCTGTGCGCGAGATACCAGAGGGACTACTTCATCATCGTCGACCTGTCGTCGACGCTCATCGAGGCGGCGTACGCCCACCTCGTGGGTACGCAGAACTTCTTCCTCTACATGCACGACGAGCCGGAGCTCATCAACGGCGTGCTCGACGGCCTGACGCAGTACTACACGGAGCTCGGCAAGAACGCGATCAAGCTCGGAGCGGACATGATCCGCGTCGGCGACGACATCGGCGCGCAGCAGTCGATGATGCTCTCGCCGAAGGCGTGGCGCGAGTACGCGAAGCCGCGGTTCAAGTACATGCTGCAGGAATTCAAGAAGGTGAACCCCGACATCTTCATCAAGTTCCACTCTTGCGGCGACTACTCGCCGATCCTGCCCGACGAGGTCGAGCTCGGCGTGAACCTGTCCGGGCTCATGCAGCCCACCGGAGGCCTGAAGGACCAGGCCAGCATCAAGCAGAAGTACGGCAACGACATCGTGCTCGCCGGCGGCTTCGACGTGCAACGCATCCTGCCGCGCGGGCAGGTGGAGGACGTGCGCAAGGGCGTGTTCGAGGTGATGAAGAGCCTGGGCCAGGGCGGCGGGTACGTGTTCTCGCCGTCCCACTACATCATGGCCGACGTGCCGATCCAGAACATCATGGCCATGTTCGAGGCGCAGAAGGATTTCGGCGTCTACGGCCGGTATCCGCTCAACTAGGGAGAACAGCATGTCCGACGTGGAGGAACCGGTCCTGAAGATACCGGCCGGCTGGGAGGCGCGGGCGCCCGCGGGGTGGGAGTGGCAGACGCTCTGGAGCGCGGTGGAAGAAGGGGACCACAAGTACACCGACAAGCGCACGAAGGAGGCGATCGCGGCGGGCATCAACCCGCGCGTGATCCTCGACGACGGCTTGTTCCCGGGGTTCAACCTGCAGGGCGACCGGTTCACCGCGCAGTTGATCTTCATCCCCGAGATGCTGCTCACGGCGCGCGCGATGAAGGCGGGCCTCGCGCTCATCCGCCCGCTGCTCGCCGCGAACAAGGAGAAGCCCGTCGGCACCTTCGTGATGGGCACCGTCCTCGGCGACATGCACGACATCGGCCAGTCGATCGTCACCATCATGCTGGAGAACGCCGGGTTCAACGTGATCAACCTCGGCACCGACGTGCACCCCGACCGGTTCATCGCGACCGCGCTCGAGAACAAGGCCGACCTCGTCGGCTTCTCGGCGTTGCTGTCGACGACGGTCTACTACCAGAAGGTGACCATCGAGGAGTTCCAGAAGGCGGGTCATCGCGACAAGGTGAAGATCATGATCGGCGGGGCGCCCACGTCCCAGGAGTGGGCCGACAGCTGCGGCGCCGACGGCTGGGGCAAGGACGCGGTCGAAGCGGTGCGCCTCGCGCTCAAGCTGGTCGGCGAGCGACGGGAAGCGTGGGCCTGAACGCGTGACGTCCAAGGTCACCTTCGCCACCGCCGGCGCACCAAGCCGGGCCATCGAGCCGCCCTCCGGCGCGAACCTTCTCGATGCGGCGCGCCTGGCGGGAATCGCCGTCGATGCGACGTGCGGAGGACGCGGGCGCTGCCGCAGCTGCCGCGTGAAGGTGATCGCGGGCGAGGTGCCGCCGCCCACGCTCCAGGACACGCTGCAGCTCGGGCACGACGAGGTGCACGAGCGCTTCCGGCTCGCCTGCCAGACGCGCGTCATCGCCGACTGTACGGTGGCGCCCATGCCTCCGAAGGAGGAGTCGGGCTACCAGATCCTCGCCGGAGAGATCGACGTCGCGGCCGATGGGCGATTGCGGCTCGATTCCGGCGTCGAGAAGCGATTCATCACCGCGAAGACGCCGCAGGGCGAGCACCACCAGACCTCCGACGTGGACGAGATCCTCGCGTGCCTGCCGCCGCAAACCAGCCGCCGGCTCCCGCTCGACGTGTTGCGCAAGGTGCCCGGCCTGCTGCGCAAGGACAAGGGCCGCCTCACGGTCACGACCTTCAACGGCGAGATCGTCGACGTCGAGGCGGGCGACACGCGCGATCGGGCGTACGGCATGGCGTTCGACATCGGCACCACGAGCGTGGTGGGCGCGCTCATGGACCTCGAGACAGGTGAGCAGCTCGCGGCGGTGGGCGGCCTGAATCCGCAGGCGCAGTATGGCGGCGACCTGATGTCGCGCATCGCGTACGCGCAGTTCGACGAGTCGAAGCTCGTGACGCTGCGCGCGAAGATCCTGAACGGCATCAACGATTTCATCAGGGAAGCGTGCGCGAAGGCGCAGGTCCCGGCGGAGAACGTCTACAAGGTCGTGGTCGTCGGCAACACGTGCATGCACCACATCTTCCTCGGCATCGACGTGAGCTACGTGGGGCTCGCCCCGTACGCGCCGGCGGTCCGCGACCTGCTGGTCTATCCCGCTCGCGAGCTGCCGCTCAAGGCCGCCCCCAACGCGATGGTGTGCCTGTTGCCGATCGTCGCCGGGTTCGTCGGCGCGGACACCATGGCGTGCGTGCTGGCCACGCGCATCTACGAAAGCGAGCAGATCCGCGCGCTCGTCGACATCGGGACGAACGGCGAGGTCGTGATGGGCTCGCGCGGCAAGCTCTTCGCGTGCTCGGCGCCCGCGGGCCCCGCCCTCGAGGGCGCGCAGATCCGGCACGGCATGCGCGGGGCGGTCGGCGCGATCGAGAAGGTGTCGATCGCAGACGATGTCGCGTGCGCGGTCATCGGCGATGCGCCCGCGGTGGGCATCTGCGGGTCGGGGCTGATCGACGCCTGCGCGAAGATGCTCGACGCGCGGATCATCGACGCGAGCGGCCTCCTGCGTCGCGAGGAAAGCCCGCCGTTGACGCCGGCGCTGCAGACCCGCATCGTGAACGCGGAGGGTGGCCGCCAGTTCGTGCTCGTCTGGCGGCGCGACGCGGGACGCGACCACGACATCAGCATCACCCAGGCCGACATTCGCCAGCTGCAGCTCGCCAAGAGCGCGATCTATTCCGGCATCGTCATGCTGCGCGACGTGATGGGCGTGGCGAACGAGCAGATCGAGGAGCTGATGCTCTGCGGCGGCTTCGGCAACTACATCAGCATCGAAAGCTCGGTGCGCATCCGCCTGCTCCCGGAGCTGCCCCTCGAGCGCATCACGTACATGGGAAACGCGGCGGCGATTGGCGCGCAGATGGCGCTGCTGTCCGAGGCCGAACGCCTGCGCGCCTTCGAGCTCGCGCGCGGCATCGAGCACGTGGCGCTCGCGGCACGGCCCGAGTTCCAGGCGATCTTCGTGGACGGCATGAACTTCTCGGGCACGCCCTTCACCGTGGAGGAGCGCCGGGGAGCCGGTCGCGGGGCACGCGCCGCGGCCGGGGCGGGATAGGGAGCGTCCCATGCGCGTGAACCTTCTCTTCGGCTTCCTCGGCTCGGGCAAGACCACGCTCGCCAAGCACCTGCTCGCCGAGCGCGGCCGCGACATGAAGACCGCCGTCATCGTGAACGAGTTCGGCGAGGTCGGCATCGACGGCGACATCCTGCGCGGCGACAACATCGACGTGGTCGAGCTCAATTCGGGCTGCCTTTGCTGCACGCTGCGCGGATCCCTCATGATGGCGGTCGAGGAATTGCGGGAGAAGTCGAAGGTGGAGCGCGTGATCGTCGAAGCGACCGGTGTCGCGCAGCCGGCGGAGATGCTGGAGACGCTCGCGAGCACGGCCGCGCGTGGTCGCGTGGACGTGGGCCCGCTGGTCACCGTGGTCGACGCGGCGAAGTTCCCGAAGCTCATCTCGATGCTCGGCGACTTCTACCTCGACCAGATCGAGAACGCCGACATCGTGCTGGTGAACAAGATCGATCTGGTGGGCCGCGAGCAGCTCGCCGACATCACGCGGCAGGTGCGGGAGATCAACCCGCACGCCGACGTCCTGTTCGCGGAGCAGGGCCGCGTCCTGCCCGAGCAGCTCTTCACCCGACCGGCCCACGGCGTGCTCGAGCGCGCGCTCGAGGAGGCGCACGCGGGCGAACACGGGGCCGCCGATCATGACGCCGGCCATGGGCACGAACATGGGCATGAGCATGACCATGTTCACGACGCCGACGAGGCGCACGCGGGAACGCCGGAGTCGTTCATCGTGCGGGTCTGCGACGCCGCGCGTCGATCCGCGCTCGAGCGTTTCTTCCGCGGGCTCCCCGACAGCGTCTGGCGCGCCAAGGGATTCCTGCGCATCGACGGAGAGCCGAAGCTGCTCCAGTACAGCCTCGGACAGCTCGAGATCACACCGGCCTCGAACATGCCCGACGCGGCACTCGTCTTCATCGGGCGCGACATGGACCGTCCGGCCATCGAGGCCGGCCTCGCCCTGGCGAGCCGCGAATGACCGCCGTCGCGAGAAGGGTGGACGCGCGCAGCGCAAGGCGCAACGCGGTGGCCACGCTCGAGGAGGCCCCGCGCTCGCTCGCCGAAAGGGCGTACGAGCTGCTCGTGCACAAGATCACGCGGCTCGAGATCCCGCCGGGATCGGTCCTGGTCGAACGCAGCCTGATGGAGGAGTTCCGCATCGGCCGCACGCCGATCCGCGAGGCCATGCAGCGCCTGGCGATCGAGCGGCTGGTGGACCATTCGCCCAACCGCGGCATGTTCGTGGCGGAGATAACGGCCATCGACGTGCAGCAGATCTACGAGTTCCGCGCGGTGCTGGACGGCTATGCGGCCTCGCTCGCGGCGCTGCGCGCGACGCCCGAGCACGTGCGCGAGCTCGCGCTGCTGCACAAGAAGCTGCTGCGCGCCACCGAGGACGACGATGTGAACGAATACGTCGGCCTCGACCGGCAGTTCTACCGTGTCCTCGGCGTGGCCGCGCACAACGCGCTGGTGGCCGACTCGATTCCGCGCATCTTCAATCTCCACCTGCGGCTCTGGTTCTTCATCTCGAAGCGGCTCGGCGGATGGCATTCGATCGCCGCGTCGCACCAGGAGATGACGCGCGACGTCGTGCACGCGCTCGAGCGGCGCGATCCGAACAAGGCGCGCCTGGCGATGGAGAGCTACATCAAGCGCCGGCAGCAGGACCTCAAGAGCATCCTCTGAGCCTCGAAGGCGGGACACCCGTGCGCGCGGCGCAGGCGTGCCGGGGAGGCATGCGCTTCGTGCAGGCCACACCCGCGGATTTGTCGCGGCTCGCGCGCCGTGGCGCCGATATTATTGCGACTATGAAAATGAAGGACGCGGTGGCGGTGCTCGATGCCCTGGCGCAGGAGACGCGGCTCGGTATCTTCCGCTTCCTCATCCGCATGGGCCCCGAGGGCGCGAGCGCGGGGCGCATCGGGCAGCACCTCGACCTGCATGCCGCCACGCTTTCGTTCCACCTGAGCGCGCTGCGGCATGCGGGGCTGGTCGAGTCGCGCCGCGAGAGCCGTTCGATCATCTACAGCGCGAACTTCTCGCGCATGGACGCGCTCGTTTCGTACCTCCTCGAGAACTGTTGCCAGGGCGAGGCGGTGGAGTCGCGCGCCGCGTAGCCATTTCATCGTCAATGAAGGAGAAGCCATGAGCAGCGTCGACGTCTACGATCCCGCCCAATGCTGTGCGACCGGCGCCTGCAGCCCGGAAGCGGACGACGAGCTCGCGCAATTCGCCTCGTCGCTCGAGTGGCTGAAGCAGCAGGGCGTTTCCGTGTCGCGCTACAACCTGGGTCACCAGCCCGGCGCCTTCGCGCAGAACGCGATGGTGAAGGGCGCCCTCGACAAGGACGGCATCGGCTGCCTTCCGCTCGTGATCGCCGACGGCAAGATCGTGAGCAAGGGCCGCTATCCCAGCCGCTCCGAGCTCGGGGAAAAGCTCGGCGTGAAGGGCGAGCCCGCGCTGGCCGAAAAGGCCGGCGCCTGCTGTGGCCCGGCGAAAGGCAATACGCGCTGCTGCGGATAGGCGGGACGCCTCGTGAGAGCGCTCGACCGGCCGACCCGCAACCTCTTCTTCACGGGCAAGGGCGGCGTGGGGAAGACGTCGACCTCGTGCGCGGTCGCGGTCGCGCTGGCCGACCGCGGGAAGTCGGTGCTGCTGGTGAGCACCGATCCGGCCTCGAACCTGGACGAGGTCCTCGGCACGAAGCTTCGCGACCGGCCGCTCGCCGTTCCGGGCGTGCCCCATCTCGACGCGATGAACGTCGACCCGCACGCGGCCGCGGCGGCCTACCGCGATCGCGTCGTCGGCCCGTATCGCAACCTGCTGCCGGCCGACGCCATCGCGAGCATCGAGGAGCAGCTCGCGGGCGCGTGCACGGTGGAAATCGCGGCGTTCGACGAGTTCGCGAAGCTCATCGGCGACGAGGGCGTCGCGGCGCATTACGACCACATCGTCTTCGATACCGCGCCCACGGGACACACGCTTCGGCTGCTCGCGCTGCCCGCCGCGTGGACCGGCTTCTTCGGAAGCAACGTCGCGGGAACTTCGTGCGTGGGGCCGCTGCAGGGCATGAGCGCGCAAAGGCAGATCTACGCGCGGGCGGTGGCGGCGCTGTCGGATCCGTCGGTGACCACGATCGTCCTGGTGAGCCGGCCGGAGCGCTCGGCGCTCGACGAGGCGGAGCGCACGCGGGGCGAGCTGGCGGAGCTCGGCGTGCGCAACCAGGCGCTGGTGCTGAACGGCGTGTTCGAGGCGGCCGGGGACGACCCCGTCGCGAAGACGATCGAGCGGCTGCAGCGCGCGGCGCTCGCGGCGATGCCACCGGGCATCGCGCGGCTCGACCGCTTCTCGATCGCGCTGCGCTCGCGGCAGGTCGTCGGCGTCGAAGCGCTGCGGCAATTGTTCTCGCGCGCGCAGCCGGCGGCGGGCACGGTCGCCGGGAGGCCGGCGCGGCTGCCGCATCTCGATCGCCTCGTCGAGCAGCTCGCGGCGCAAGGGCGCGGCCTCATCATGACCATGGGCAAGGGCGGCGTCGGCAAGACCAGCATCGCCGCGCGCATCGCGATCGAGCTTGCGCAGCGCGGTTTTCCCGTCCACCTCACGACGACGGATCCCGCCGCCCACGTGATGTCGGCCGTGGGCCGCATTCCGCCGCATCTCTCGGTGGGCGAGATCGATCCGCGCGTCGAGGTGGAGCGGTACCGCAGCGAGGTCATGGCCACGACCGGCGCCAACCTCGATGCGAGCGGCCGCGCGTTGCTGCAGGAGGACTTGAGCTCTCCCTGCACCGAAGAGATCGCGGTCTTCCAGGCCTTCGCGCGGACCGTGGAGTACGCGGTGGATCGGTACGTCGTCGTGGATACGGCGCCGACGGGGCACACGATCCTCCTGCTCGACGCGGCCCAGGCCTATCACAAGGAGGTGATGCGGCAGGCGAAGCGCGTCACCGAAGGCGTGCGCAAGCTGCTGCCGCGCCTGCGCGATCCTGCCTTCACACGCATCCTGCTGTGCACGGTGGCCGAGGCCACGCCCGTGCACGAGGCCGCGGCGTTGCAGGCCGACCTGCGGCGCGCGGGGATCGAGCCGTACGCGTGGGTGATCAACCAGAGCCTCGCGCCGCTCACGCTCTCGGATCCGGTGCTCGCGGCGCGGCGCGCGCAGGAAATGCGCTACATCGACGAGGTGGCGGGGGTACACTCGCGGGCGACGTTCCTGCTCGGCTGGGACGAGGCGATCGCCGCGTCGGGCGAGGCGATCGCGGAAGAAGCGGCTCACACGGGCTGACGTCAGGTTGCTGCGGCGCCGGCATGTGTTCCCTGCATGGCGGCCATGCCGCCCGCCGGGTTGACGCCGCGAGCCGCCGCGCTATGGTGATGCTTGCGCCCGAGCGGGGCGGCTTCTCGGAGTCGAGTCGGGCGAAGGGGAGATCGGTGGATATCACCAAGACCGCGGTCCGGGCGACCGCGGAGATCATCGACGGCAAGGGCATCGCCGCCCGCTTGAGGGCCGAGGTCGCCGTCGCGGTGAAGACGCTGCAGCAGAGCCGTTCGGTCACGCCGGGGCTCGCGGTCGTGCTCGTCGGCGACGACCCGGCGAGCCGCATCTACGTGAAGAACAAGGGACAGCAGGCCGCGGAAGCGGGGATGAACTCGTTCATCCACGAGCTGCCCGCGACCGCCACGCAGCAGCAGCTTCTCGCGCTGGTGAAGGGCCTGAACGCCGATGCGTCGGTGAACGCGATCCTCGTGCAGCTGCCGTTGCCCGCGCACATCGACGGCGATGCCGTTCTCATGGCGCTCGATCCGCGCAAGGACGTGGACGGCTTCCATCCGCTGAACGTGGGCGGATTGGTGACCGGCCAGGACTGCCTCGTCCCGTGCACGCCGCTCGGCTGCCTGATCCTGCTGAAGAGCCGCCTGCAGAAGCTCGCCGGATTGCGCGCACTGGTGATCGGCCGCTCGAACATCGTGGGCAAGCCCGTGGCCCAGCTGCTGCTGCGCGAGAACTGCACCGTGACGATGGCCCATTCCCAGACACGCAACCTCGACGAGGAATGCCGCAGGGCGGACATCGTCGTCGCGGCCGTGGGCAAGCCGCGGATGGTGAGGGGCGAATGGATCAAGCCCGGCGCCATCGTGATCGACGTCGGCATCAACCGCGTCCCGACGGCCGACGGCAAGTCGCGGCTCGTGGGCGACGTGGACTTCGAGTCGGCGGTGCGCGTGGCGGGAGCGATCACGCCGGTTCCCGGCGGCGTGGGACCCATGACGATCGCGTGCCTGCTCAAGAACACGCTGGATGCGACGTTCCGGCAGAAGGGCATGGCGTAGGCCGCGATATCCTTCCGCATGGGCGATAGCCTCCAGTTCATCGGCTCGGGCGATTCGTTCGGCAGCGGCGGGCGGTTCCAGACCTGCATCCTCGCGTCGCTCGCGGGCCGGCGGTTCCTCATCGATTGCGGCGCCTCGTCGCTCGTCGCGATGCGCGCGCAGGGCATCGATCCGAACTCGATCGACGCGATCGTGCTCACGCACATGCACGGGGACCACTGCGCGGGCGTCCCGTTCCTGTTGCTCGATGCGATGCTCGGCAGCAAGCGCCAGGCCCCGCTCGTCGTGGCGGGCCCCGCGGGCAGCCGCCGGCGCATGGACGAGCTGCGCGAGGCGCTCTTTCCCGGCAGCCACGTCATGCGGCCGAAATTCGCCTACGAGTACGTCGAGCTCGCGCTCGGGCAACCGGGCCTCGTGGCGGGGGCGAAGGTCACGGCTTTCCCCGCCGTGCATACGCCGGAAACCACGCCCACGATGGTGCGGCTCGAGTTCGGCGGCAAGGTCGTCGCGTACACCGGCGATACGGAGTGGACCGATGCGATCGTCGCCCTCGCGCAGGACGCCGACGTGCTCGTGAGCGAATGCTACTTCTACGACAAGCCGGTGAAGATGCACATGAACTACGCGATGCTCGAGGCGAACCGGGCGAAGCTCACGACGCGCTCGCTCGTGCTCACGCACATGTCGCCCGAGATGCTGCGCCGCAGCGCCGAGATCCCCGAGCTGCTCGCGAGCGACGGCCTCGTCATTCCCCTCTGAGGCGACGCCGGCCGGCGTCGTGCAGCGCCCATCGAGCCATGCTATAAATCACGCGGGTGCCGCATTTCTCCTCGAACGTTCCCCGGTGAAGGAGCGCTCCTATGGCAGCAATCGAGTCGGTCCTGCAGGAATCCCGCGTCTTTCCTCCCTCCAAGGATTTCATCAAGCAGGCGAACGTCTCCGGGATGGCGGCCTACGAGGCGCTGTGCCGCGAGGCCGAGCGCGACTTCCTCGGCTTCTGGGCCCGGTATGCGCGCGAGGAGCTGGCGTGGTCGAAGCCCTTCACCCAGGTGCTCGACGACTCGAACCCGCCGTTCTACAAATGGTTCCACGACGGCGAGCTGAACGCGTCGTACAACTGCCTCGACCGCCACGTGAAGACCCAGCCGGACAAGGTCGCGATCATCTTCGAGGCCGACGACGGCAAGGTCACCAGGGTCACCTACCGCGAGCTGCACCGGCGCGTCTGCCAGCTCGCCAACGGCCTGAAGAAGCTCGGCGTGAAGAAGGGCGAGCGCGTCCTGATCTACATGCCGATGTCCGTCGAGGCGGTCGTGGCGATGCAGGCTTGCGCGCGCATCGCCGCGCCCCATTCCGTCGTGTTCGGCGGCTTCTCCGCGAAGAGCGTGCAGGAGCGGCTGGTCGATCTCGGCGCCATCGCGATCATCACCGCGGACGGCCAGATGCGCGGCGGCAAGGAGATTGCCCTCAAGCCGGCCATCGACGAGGCGATCGGCATGGGCGGCTGCGAGGCGGTGCGCAACGTCGTGGTCTACAAGCGCACGGGCAGCCCGGTGAACATGGTGTCGGGTCGCGACCAATGGTGGGTCGACGTCGCCGGCAACCAGCCGGGCGAGTGCGAGCCCACCTTCGTGAACGCCGAGCACCCGCTCTTCATCCTGTACACGTCGGGCTCCACCGGCAAGCCGAAGGGCGTGCAGCATTCGACGGGCGGCTTCCTGCTGTGGTGCATCATGACCATGCGCTGGGTCTTCGACTACAAGCCGAGCGACGTGTTCTGGTGCACCGCGGACGTCGGCTGGATCACCGGCCACAGCTACAACGCGTACGGCCCGCTGGGCATCGGCGCGACCGAGATCGTGTTCGAGGGCGTGCCCACCTATCCCGACGCGGGCCGCTTCTGGAAGATGATCCAGGATCACAAGGTCAGCGTCTTCTACACCGCGCCGACCGCCATCCGTTCGCTGATCAAGGCGGGCGGGGACCTGCCGAAGAAGTACGACCTGAAGAGCCTGCGCATCCTCGGCACCGTCGGCGAGCCGATCAATCCCGAGGCGTGGATGTGGTACTACCAGACCGTCGGCCAGGAGCGTTGCCCGATCGTCGACACGTGGTGGCAGACCGAGACCGGCGGGCACCTCATCTCGCCGTTGCCCGGTGCCACCCCGCTCAAGCCCGGCTCGTGCACGCTGCCGCTCCCGGGCATCTTCACCGACATCGTCGACGAGACCGGCGAGTCGGTCGGCCGGGGCAAGGGCGGCATCCTCGTGATCACCAAGCCGTGGCCCGCGATGATCCGCACCATCTGGGGCGACCCGGAGCGGTTCCGCAAGGGCTACTACCCCGACGAGTTCAAGGGCAAGTACTACGTCGCCGGAGACGGCGCGAGCACGGACGAGGATGGCTACTACCGCATCATCGGCCGCATCGACGACGTGCTGAACGTGTCCGGCCACCGCCTCGGCACGATGGAGATCGAGTCGGCGCTGGTGGCGAACACGAGCCTGGTCGCCGAGGCGGCGGTGGTCGCGCGTCCCGACGAGCTGACGGGCGAGGCGGTCTGCGCGTTCGTGGTCCTCAAGGGCCCGCGGCCCAAGGGCGACCAGGCGCACAAGATCGCGGCCGAGCTGCGCGAATGGGTCGCCAAGGAAATCGGCGCGATCGCGAAGCCGAAGGACATCTGTTTCGGCGACAACCTGCCGAAGACGCGCTCGGGCAAGATCATGCGCCGCCTGCTGCGCTCGATCGCCAAGGGCGAGGACATCACCCAGGACATCTCGACGCTGGAGAACCCGGCGATCCTCGAGCAGCTGCGGGAGAAGCAATAGCGGCCGCGCCGCGATGGATCTCGTCGCCCGCATCGTCGACGTCTGGGTCGCCGACATTCCCGACGTACCGGGAGGCCTCGCGCTGCTGCTCGAGGGGTTGCACGAGGCGGGAGCGAATCTGCAGTCGATCGATGCGCGCCGCGATCCCAGCCGTCCGGGCAACGGCGTGGTGTTCGTGACGCCGCTCACCGGCGATCGCCAGATCGCCGCCGCCGCCGAGCTCGGCTTCAACGTCACCCAGCGGCTTCACTCGGTGCAGGTGCTCGGGCCCAACAAACCGGGGATCGCCGCGGAGCTCGCCTCGCGCGTGGCCGATGCCGGGATCAACCTGCGCAGCTTCTCGGGCTGCGCGAACGGCGCGCGCTTCACCGCGCACATGACGACCGACTCGCGCGAGGACGCGAACCGGATCATCGGCGTGCTCGAGCTCTACGACGCCTCGCTCGCGTAGCTGTCGCGTCGAGCGTGGCCGCCCGGTCACGGACGGCGCTCGCGAGCCTTCACGAGCGCATGGAGCGTGCGGTTGATCGGCGCATCCCGGCCCAGCGTTTCGGCGCGCCGCACGACGAAGCCGTTCAGCGCGTCGATCTCGGTGGCCTTGCCGCGCTGCAGGTCCTGCGCCGTCGATGATTGCTGCATCCGCATGGCGCCGGCGACGTTCCACACCGCCTGCACCAGGCTATCTGCGTCGAGGCGCACGCCATCGGCGATGGCGATCGCGACGGTCTCGCGCACGATGCGCTCCATCAGGTCGCGGGTCGCCGGATCGTCGAGCATCGCCCCGTAGCGGGCGTTCAGCAGCGCGGAGATCGCGTTGCAGCCGCAGTTGATCGCGAGCTTCGTCCACAACGCCGCGTCGATGTCGTCGCTGACCGGACAGCGCACGCCCGCGCCCTCGAAAATGCGCGAGATCGCCGCGAGATCGCCCGCGGGATCGGCGACGGCGCGAACGTTTCGCGGCAGGCCGATGACCAGATCGCCGCGCCCGGTGTGCCGGATGCGGCCCGGCGCGTCGGCCTCGGCGCCCACGTAGACCACCGCGGCGTAGACCGGATTCGGAATCACGCGCGCGATGCGTTCCGCATTGTCCACGCCGTTCTGCAGGCTCAGCACCGGCGTGTCCGGACGCAAGTGCGGGCGCAGCTGCTCGGAAGCGGCGCTCGTGTCGCCGCTCTTCACCGCGAGCAGCACGAGCTGCGCCTCGCGGGCCGCGCGCGGATCGTCCGTCGCGTCCAGGCGCGCGCGCCATTCGCCGCCGGATTCTACGACGACGACGCCGTCGCGGCGGATCGCCTCGACCTGCGCCGCCCGTGCGAGCGCGGTCACGTGCACGCCGCGGCGCGCGAGCACGGCGGCGAAATAGCCGCCGACGGCGCCCACCCCGAGCACCGCCACGCGGGTCCGTTCGTTCGATGCCATGGCGCTACATTACGCGAGCGCAAGCCGGCCCGGGCGTCGCCGGCGGCGATTGCGCGATAATGAGCGCATGAGTCCCGACACGCCCGCGCCGCAACCCGCGCGCCTCGACGCGTTCCTCGCGCAGCATCGCATCGAGGCCACGCGCCACGAGCATCCGGCCGTGATGACGGTCGAGGAATCCGAGCGCCTCGTGCCGAAGCTGCCCGGCGCGAAGACCAAGAACCTCTTCCTGCGCGACAAGAAGGGCTCGCGCCACTTCCTCGTCACGGTCCCGCACGATCTCGCGGTCGACCTGAACGCGCTCGGTACGCTGCTCCAAGCGGGCCGGCTCGGCTTCGCATCGCCCGACCGGCTGCTGAAGCATCTCGGCATCACGCCGGGATCGGTGAGCGTGCTCGCGCTCGTGAACGACCCGGCGGGCGCGGTCGAGCTCGTGATCGACCGCCGGCTGTGGGATGCGCCCGCCGTACACGCGCACCCGCTGGTGAACACGGCGACCCTGGTGATCCCGCACGGCGAGCTCGAGCGCTTCCTCGCCGCGACCGGCCACGCGCCGCGCATCGTCGACATTCCCGGACGCGCGGGCTCGTAGAGCGCCCCCAAGGAGCAGGCGCATGGACATCGCGCAACAGCCCGCGGGCGATTTCCGCGAGCATCTGATCCGCTACGGCGGCGACGCCTATCCCGAGATCGTCGAGAAGGCGCTCGGCTGCTACGTCTGGGACGCCAAGGGCCGCAGGATCCTCGACTTCACCTCGGGCCAGATGTGCGCCACCGTCGGGCACAACCATCCGAACATCGTCGCCGCGATCCGCCGCAGCTGCGAGACGGCGCTGCACCTCTTCTCCGGGATGATCCCGCGCAGCGTGGTCGAGCTCGCCGACGCGCTCGCGAAGCTCGTGCCGAAGCCCCTCGCGAAGTCGCTCTTCGTGAACACCGGCAGCGAGAGCAACGAGGCGGCGATCAAGATGGCGAAGCTCGCGAGCGGCGGCTTCGAGGTGATCGCGCTCGGCGGCTCGTGGCACGGCGTGACCGGCCACGCGGGCTCGGTATCCTTCGCGAGCGACCGCAAGGGCTACGGTCCCGGCATGCCCGGAACGTACGTGATTCCCGAGCCGAACGCCTATCGCTGCCCGGTGAAGCATTGCCGCGACCGCTGCGACCGCACCTGCATGAAGGTCGGATTCGAGCTGCACGACATGCAATCGACCGGCGCGCGCGCGGCCGTGGTCGCCGAACCCGTGATCAGCGCGGGCGGCGTGATCGTGCCACCCGAGGGCTACTTCGACGCGCTGAGCGAGGAGGCCCGCAAGCGCGGCATGCTGCTGGTGTTCGACGAGGCGCAGACCGCGTTCGGGCGCCTCGGCCACTGGTTCGCGGCCTCCCACCTCGGCGTCACGCCCGACATCATGACCGTGTCGAAGACGCTGGGCGGGGGCATCCCGCTCGCGGCGGTGATCACGACCGACGAGATCGAGGAGCGTTGTCACCGGCGCGGCTTCGCGTTCTACACCTCGCACGTGTCCGACCCGCTCCCGTCGACCGTGGGCCTCGCCGTGCTCGAGACGATCGAGGGCGAGGGCCTGCTCGGGCGCGCGCGCGAGATGGGCGATTACCTCGCGAGCGCCCTGCGCGAGCTGCAGTCGCGTCACGAGGAGATCGGCGACGTGCGCGGGATGGGCCTGCTGCGCGGCGTCGAGCTGGTGAAGGATCGCGAGACCCGCGAGCCCTACCACGAGCTCGGCGCGCTCACCACCGAACGCTGCCTGCAGCTCGGGCTCAGCATGAACATCCGCCGTCGGCCCGAGCGCGGCTCCGTGTGGCGCATCGCGCCGCCGCTCACGGTGCGCCGCGAGGACATCGACCTCGCCATGACGATCTTCGACCAGGCGCTCACCGAGATGAAGGACGAAGTGGCGCGCCGGCGCGGCGAGGCACGCGTCGCTGCAACGAGCGCGGCGGCCACCGTCCCGCCGCGCTGACGGTTCGCGGCATATCGGGCACAATGGTGCCCGCCGGTTCGCGGCAGGACGCCGTGAACGGTCCGATCGTCAGGAAGGGGAGGCCATGCGCATTCGATCGCTGTTCGGTTGGGCATCCGCGTTGCTGGTGGGCCTGCTGCTCCCGGCCCTCGCGAGCGCGGACGCGCTGCAGGACATCAAGTCCAAGGGAGTCCTCGTCGTCGGCACCAAGGCCGACTACCGTCCGTTCGGGTTCCTCGACCCGTCGGGCAAGATCGTCGGCTTCGAGCCCGACCTCGCCGCCGACGTGGCCAAGCGCCTCGGCGTGAAGCTCGAGCTCGTGCCGGTGGTCGCGGCCAACCGCATGCAGTTCCTCCAGCAGGGCAAGATCGACCTCATGATCGCGACCATGAGCGACACGCCCGAGCGCCGCAAGATCGTGCAGATCGTCGAGCCCGACTACTACGCCTCCGGCACGAACGTGATGGCGAAGAAGTCCGAGCACCTGAAGAGCTGGGACCAGCTGCGCGGCAAGAAGGTGTGCCTGATCCAGGGCGCCTTCTACAACAAGGAGCTGCAGGAGAAGTACGGCGTGGAGGGCGTGGCCTTCCCGGGCACCGCCGAGGCGCTCACCGCGCTGCGCAACGGCAACTGCGTGGGCTTCGCCTACGACGACACCGCCATCGTGGGCGAGCTGCAGAAGCCGGAATGGGGCGACTACGAGATGCCGCTCAGCTCGATCCTCGTGCAGCCGTGGGGCATCGCGGTGAAGCTGGGCGAGAAGGGCTTCGCCGATTACCTCTCGAAGGTCGTCACCGACTGGCACAAGAGCGGGATGATCGGGCAGCTCGAGAAGAAGTGGGGCATCAAGCCGACGGAGTTCGCGCAGCAGATGCACGAGAAGTACGCCAGGTAGCCGCTCCCGCCGCACGCCGCGCGCCGCCCGGGTGGGGGCCGGCGCGCGGCAGCACCACGAGACCGCATGCAGCCCGTATGGGACTGGTTCCGGTGGCTCCACGATGCCACCGGCATCAACCTCACGATCTTCTACGACGCGTTCGACCGTGCGCGCTTCGCCAGCGGGTTCTGGATGACCGTGAAGCTCTCGGTCGTCTGCATCGTGCTGTCGGTCGTCATCGGCGTGGCGGGCGCGTGGATCCAGGGCTCGCGCCACCGCACGTTGCGCGCGATCGTGCACTGGTACATCCAGGCCTTCCGCAACACGCCGCCGCTGGTGCAGCTCTACTTCTTCTACTTCGGGCTGGGCAGCCTGCTGAACGCCGCTGCGAGCCAGGTCGTCACCAACGTCACGTGGGCGGTGATCTCGCTCTCGTTCTTCGCGGGCGCGTTCAACGTGGAGATCTTCCGCTCGGGCATCGAGGCGGTGCCGCGCACGACGATCGAGGCCGCCGAGTCGCTCGGCTTCAGCCGCTGGCAGGCCTACCGGCGCGTGGTCCTGCCGCTCGCCTTCCGCATCAGCCTGCCGGCGCTGAACAACAACCTGGTGAACCTGGTGAAGACGACGACGCTCGCCTACGCGATCGCGGTCCCCGAGATGCTCTACGTCTCGAGCCAGATCTGGTCCGACGAGCTGAACGTGCCGGTGATGATGAACGTGCTGCTGCTGTGCTACTTCCTGCTGGTCGGCATCGTCGTCTACCTCATGTACCGCTGGGAGCGGGCGGTGCGTGTCCCGGGCTTCGGCGTATGAGCGGCACGCGGCCCGCCTCCGTCATGCCCGTTCTGCTGCCCGCCGCGGAGCGGCTGGCGCGCGCGGCGCGCGAGGAGCGCGCGCTCGGCTTCGCCCCGTGGCGGCTGCGCGCGGCGCACGGCGCGATGCTGCTCGCGCTCTTCGTCCTCGGGTGCGCGGTGGCGCAGGCGCAGGCGCGGCCCGCCGAGCCCTCGATCCTCGCCACGATCTGGAAATGGACGCCGCTGCTCGCGCGCGGTTTCGTGTTCAACCTCGCGATCAGCTTCCTCGCGATGGCGCTCGGCACGATCGCCGGGTTCTTCCTCGGCTCGGCGCAGATCTCGCTCCTCGCGCCGGTGCGCGGCAGCGCGTGGTTCACGATGAACTTCTTCCGCAACGCGCCGTGGCTCGTGCTGCTCTTCTACTGCATGTTCCTGTTGCCGTTCCAGGTGACGGTGCTCGGCCACACGATCCCGATCCCGGACTGGACCAAGGCCGTGTTCGGGCTGGCGCTTCCGGTGATGGCCAACGTCGCCGAGATCGTGCGCGGGGCGATCCAGTCGATTCCGACCACGCAATGGGAAGCGGCCGCCTCGCTGGCGTTCAACCGCCGCCAGACCCTGTGGCGCATCATCGTCCCGCAGTGCATCAAGCGCATGATGCCGCCGTGGATGAACCTCTACGCGATCCTCACGATGTCGACGGTGCTCGCCTCGATCGTGGGCGTGAACGAGATGATGACCCAGACGCAGCGCGCGCTCAACGCCGAGAGCCGGCCGGGCCTGCTGCTCGCCTTCTACAGCTACGTGCTGCTGTGGTTCTTCGCCTACTGCTACCCGATCGCGCGCTGGACCGTCCGGCTCGAGGCGCGCTACGCCGTGCGCCAATGATCACGACCAACCCCGGCGCGGAAGCCGAGCCGATCGTCGAGCTGCGTGACGTGCATCAAGCCTTCGGCGCGACCGAGGTGCTAAAGGGAATCTCGTTCGGCGTGCCGAAGGGCGGCGTCGTGTGCATCATCGGGCCTTCGGGCGCCGGCAAGTCCACGCTCCTGCGCTGCATCAACGGGCTCGTGCCGATCCAGAAGGGGACGATCCGCGTGGCGCGCTTCGACGTGCACGCGCTCAGGACGGACGCGGAGAAGATCGCGCTGCGCAAGGAAGTGTCGATGGTGTTCCAGCAATACAACCTGTTCCCGCACAAGACGGCGCTCGAGAACGTGATGATGGCGCCGATCCACGTGCTCAGGGAGGATCCGCGCGAGGTGCGCGAGCGGGCGGTGGCGCTGCTCACCAAGGTCGGGCTCGCGGCGAAGCAGGACGCCTATCCGGGCGAGCTCTCGGGCGGGCAGCAGCAGCGCGTGGCGATCGCACGCTCGCTCGCGATGCGCCCGGAGGTCATGCTCTTCGACGAGGTGACCGCCGCGCTCGACCCCGAGACGGTGAAGGAAGTGCTGAACACGATCAAGCAGCTCGCGCGCGAGGGCATGACGTGCATCCTCGTGACCCACGAGATGCGCTTCGCCCGCGAGCTCGCCGACGAGGTGATCTTCACCGACGGCGGCAAGCTCGTGGAGGCCGGTCCCCCGGCCGAGCTCTTCGACCATCCGCGGCAGGAGCGCACGCGCGCGTTCCTCTCGCAGGTCCTCTGAGGCGATGAAGGGCTACTCGATCTTCTCGCTCGCGCGCCACGCGCTCTGCGGCCACCGCGACTGGCCGCGGGTGTGGCGGCATCCGGCGCCGAAGAAGCGCTACGACGTCGTGATCATCGGCGGCGGCGGGCACGGGCTCGCCACCGCCTACTACCTGGCGAAGCTGCACGGCATCCGCAACGTCGCCGTGATCGAGCGCGGCTACCTCGGCGGCGGCAACACCGGTCGCAACACGACGATCGTGCGCTCGAACTACCACCTCGATCCGAACGGCCACTTCTACGAGCACTCGCTCAAGCTCTGGGAGGGATTGTCGGAGGACCTCAACTTCAACGTGATGTACAGCGCGCGGGGCGTGCTGAACCTGGTGCATACGCCGGCGGACGCGGACAACGCCATGCGCCGCGGCAACGCGATGCGGCTGAACGGCATCGACGCGGAATTCCTCTCGCGCGAGGAGATCGCGCGGCGCGTTCCGAACCTCGACTGCTCGCCCGGGGCGCGCTTTCCCGTCTTCGGCGGCCTGCTGCAGCCGCGGGGCGGCACCGTGCGCCACGATGCGGTCGCATGGGGCTACGCGCGCGCGGCCGATGCGCTGGGCGTCGACATCCTCCAGCGCTGCGAGGTCACCGGCATCCGCGTCGAGCGCGGCGCGGTGACCGGCGTTCGCACCTCGCTCGGCGACATCGCCACCGGCAAGGTCGGGATCGCGGTGGCGGGCAACTCGAGCGTGGTTGCGGGAATGGCCGGCATCCGCCTGCCGATCGAGACCTCGGTGCTGCAGGCGATGGTGTCGGAGCCGGTGAAGCCGGTGCTCGACACCGTGGTCACGTCCGGGGCGGTGCACTTCTACATCAGCCAGTCCGACAAGGGCGAGCTCGTCATGGGCGGCGACCTCGACTTCTGCAACTCCTATGCGCAGCGCGGCAACCTCGCGCGCATCGAGGACGTGGTACGCGCGTGCCTCGCGCTCTTCCCGAGCTTCGGCCGCCTGCGGCTCATGCGCACGTGGGGCGGCATCATGGACATGACCATGGACGGCAGCCCGATCATCGCCAAGCTTCCCGTCGACGGCCTCTACATGACCGGCGGCTGGTGCTACGGCGGGTTCAAGGCCACGCCCGCTTCCGGATGGACGCACGCCTGGACCATCGCGCACGACGCGCCGCACGCCCTGAACGCCGCGTTCACGCTCGAGCGCTTCGCGCAGGGCGCGACCCTCGACGAGAAAGGCGCGGGTCCGACCCCGTGGGCGCACTGAAGCCATGATGCTCATTCCCTGTCCCTGGTGCGGCCCGCGCGACCAGGTGGAGTTCACCTACGGCGGCGACGCGACCGTGCGCCGCCCCGCGCCCGACGCGTCCGAGCGCGCGTGGGTCGATTTCGTGTACTTCCGCGACAATCCGCGCGGACCGCACGAGGAGCTCTGGTACCACGGGGCGGGATGCCGCCTGTGGCTCAAGGTCCTGCGCGACACGCGCACCCACGACATCCTCGCCTGCGCGCCCGTGCACGAGCCGTGGCCCGAAGCGGGTGGGAGCGAGCCCGGGGCGGGGCCGCTCGATCCGCAGCCGCGCCCATGACGCAGCCTTTCCGGCTCGCCTCGGGCGGCATCGTCGATCGCTCGCGCGCGCTCGCGTTCGAATACGACGGCGTGCGCTACGACGGGTACGCGGGCGATACGCTCGCCTCGGCGTTGCTCGCGCACGGCGTGCACCTGGTCGCGCGCAGCTTCAAGTACCACCGCCCGCGCGGCGTCCACACCGCCGGCGTCGAAGAGCCCAACGCCCTCGTGCAGCTCGCTCGCGGCGCGCGCACCGAGCCCAACACGCGCGCCACGATGCTCGAGCTCTACGACGGGCTCGTCGCCGCGAGCCAGAACTGCTGGCCGTCGGTGCGCACGGACGTCGGCGCGATCGTGAACGCGCTCGCGCCGCTCCTGCCCGCGGGCTTCTACTACAAGACGTTCATGTGGCCGCCGGGCCCGGGCTGGTGGCTCCGGTACGAGGCGCTCGTGCGCAAGGCGGCCGGCATCGGGCGCGCGCCTGCGCTGCCCGATCCCGATCGCTACGAGCACGAGTGCGCGCATTGCGACGTGCTCGTGGTCGGCGGGGGACCCGCCGGGCTCGCGGCCGCGCGCGTGGCGGCGCAGGCCGGCGCCCGCGTGATCGTCTGCCAGCAATCGGCCGCGTTCGGCACGAAGGTTCCCGGCATCATGCAGGCCGCCGGCGAGCGCGCCGCGGCCCCGTGGGTCGAGGACACGTTGCGTGCGCTGCGCGCGAATCCCGACGTCACGTTGCTCGCGCGCACCACCGCGATCGGCTATTACGACGGCAATCTCGTGGCGGCCGTCGAGCGCGTGACCGACCACCTGCCGGCGCCGCCCGCGCACCTTCCGCGCCAGCGCCGCTGGATGATCCGCGCCAAGGCCGTGGTGCTCGCGAGCGGGGCGATCGAGCGCGGCATCGCCTACGCCGACAACGACCGGCCGGGGACGCTGCTCGCCGGGGCCGCGCACGCGTACGTGGAACGCTTCGCCGTGCGGCCGGGCAGCCGCGCGGTGATCTTCACGAACAACGACAGCGCGTACGCCGCGGCCGAGGCATTCCACGCGGCGGGCATCGCGGTCGCCGCGATCGTCGACGCACGCCGCGAGGCCTCGGCGCTGGCGCCGCGCGCACACGAGGCGGGATACGAGGTGCTGGGCGCGAGCGTCGTCACGCGCGCGCACGGCGGCCGGCGTGTGGGCGCGGTGGACGTTGCCGCCCGGGACGGCGGCGCCACGCGCCGCATCGATTGCGATCTCGTGGCCGTCTCGGGCGGGTTCAATCCCGCCGTGCATCTCTTCTCGCACGCGCGCGGGACGCTGCGCTACGACGAGGCGAGCGCGAGCTTCGTGCCCGACGCTTCGCCCTTGCCGATCTTTCCCGCGGGCGCGGTGCAGGGCATGTGCGCGCTCGAGGAGGCGCTCGCGCGGGCAGAGCGGGCGGCGCGCCACGCGCTCGACGCGCTCGCCGAAGGAAGCGCGCGAGCCGTGAACGGGACGCGCGAGCGCGTGCCCGCACTGGCCGTCGAGCCGCTCTGGTCGGTCCCCGCGAACGGCGGCGGCAAAGCGTTCGTCGACCTGCACGACGACGTCACGGTGCGCGACGTGGAGATGGCCGCACGCGAGGGTTACGACTCGGTCGAGCACCTCAAGCGCTACACGACGCTCGGCATGGGCACCGACCAGGGCAAGATCAGCAACGTCACGGGACTGGCGCTGCTCGCGCAGCAGACCGGTACCCCGATTCCCGAGGTCGGCACGACCACCTTCCGGCCGCCCTACACGCCGGTCACCCTGGGCGCGCTCGCGGGGCCCGCGCAGGGCGCGCACGTCGAGCCCACGCGCCGCACCGCGATGCACGCATGGCATGCGCAGCGCGGCGCGCGCTTCGTGAACGCGGGCCTGTGGAAGCGGCCGCATTCGTATCCGCGCGACGGCGAGTCCGAGGACGAGGCGGCCGTGCGCGAGGCGTGCAACGTGCGCAGCCACGTCGGCATGGTCGACGTGTCCACGCTCGGCAAGATCGAGCTGCAGGGCCGCGACGCCGTCGAGCTGCTGAACCGCCTCTACGTGAACGCCTGGGACAAGCTGCCGGTCGGCCGCTGCCGCTACGGCGTGATGCTGCGCGAGGACGGCATCGTGCGCGACGACGGCACCACCTCGCGCCTCGATCGCACCCACTACCTGATGACGACCACGACCGCGAACGCCGCGTCGATCATGCAGTCGATCGAGCGCCTGCTGCAGGTCGACTGGCCGGATCTCGAGGTGCACGCCGCTTCGGTCACCGAGCAGTGGGCCGCCGCCGCGCTCGCCGGGCCGAGGTCGCGCGAGGTGCTCGCGCGGCTGGTCGACATCGACGTCTCGAACGCGGCCTTCCCGTTCCTCGCGGTCGGGGCGTGCCGGCTGCGCACCGCCGCGGGCGACATTCCCGCGCGGCTGCTGCGGATGAGCTACTCGGGCGAGCTCTCGTACGAGATCCACGTGCCGTCGACCCACGGACGCGCGATGTGGGAGGCGGTGCTCGAGGCGGGGCGCGACCACGGCATCATGCCGTACGGCACCGAGGCGATGAACACGCTGCGCGTCGAGAAGGGCCACGTCGTCGTGGGCTCCGAGATCGACGGGCGCACGACCGCCGACGACCTCGGCATGGGTCGGCTCGTGAGCGCCGCGAAGTGGTGCATCGGCAAGCCGCTGCTCGCGCGGCCCGCGTTGACCGCGCCCGATCGCTGGCAGCTCGTCGGCCTCACCGCGCTCGACGGGGCCAGGATCCCGCGCGGCGGCAAGCTCGTGGAGGACCCGGATCGCGCGCTGCCCAATCCCATGCTCGGCCACGTCACGTCGTGGTGCTTCAGCCCGCATGCGAACGCCTGGATCGCGCTCGGGTTGCTCGCCTCCGGCCGCTCGCGCCACGGCCAGACGTTGTGGGCCGTCTCGCCGCTGGCGGGCGCGAAGGTGCGCGTGCGCGTCGGAGCGCCGTGCACCATCGATCCGCGGGGAGAACGCCTCCGTGGCTGAGACCGGCGCGGCTTTCGCGGTGGACCCGTCGGCGCCGGGCGCGCGGTTGCGCGAGGTGCGCCTGCCCGTGGCATGGGACGTTCGTGGCGACGACCGGCGGCCGGCGTTCGCCGCGGCAGCGCAGGATCTCTTCGGCATGGCGCTGCCCGCGCGGCCGGCGAGCAGCGCGGCGCAAGGCGATCGCGCGTTGCTGCGCCTCGGGCCGAGGTCGTGGTTGCTCGTCGCCGAGGCGGTGCCGTGCGAATTCGAGCGCGCGCGCGATGCGCTGAACGCGGCGGGCGGGGCGCTGTTCGATCTTTCCGCGAGCTACGTCGCCTGGCACGTCGGAGGGCGCGCGGCCGCGCGCGTGCTGAACCGCGGCTGCCTGCTCGACCTGCATCCGCGCGCCTTTGCGCGCGGCGCGTGCACGCAGACGCTCTTCGGGCACGTGAACGCGATCGTGTGCCGGACCCACGCGGCGCCGGCATTCCTCGTGCTCGTCGCGCGCAGCCTCGCCGAGCACGCGGGGCACGAGCTGCGCGAAGCGGGCGAGTCGGAGCGTACCGAGACCGGTACGCCCCTGGCGTTGCGCGAGGCGCTCGGCTCGGGCTAGGCCTGCGTGCAGCTCGCCCGCATGCGCCGGCCCACGGCCATGAGGAACTGCAGCGCCTTCTGGTTCTCCGGGTCGCTCATCATGCGCAGCATCGGCAGGATGCCGCCCGACGGCGCGGGCAGCGCCTTCGCCTCCTTCGACGCCTCTGCCAGGCACAGGAACATCGAGTCCATGGTCTCGAGGTGAGAGGGCAGGCGCTGCGCCATGCGATCGAGCTGCCCCGACGTGTTCAGCTGGTCGAGCAGGTCGATGAGCTTCATCACGCCGCTGCGATGCAACGCGTCGACCACCATCGTCGCCTCGCCGGCCAGGGTGGCGATGCGCGCGAGCATGTCGTCGGTGACCGCGTCCTCGGCCGCGCCGAGCACGCGCGCGTAGTGCGTCATGCGCTGCAGGTCGCCGGTGCGCACCATCTCGGCGATCGCCGGCAGCGCCTCGGCCACGCCGCTGCGGTTCACGCGGTCGAGCAGATCGATCGCCTGCGCGGCCGCCTCGGTGAGGCGCGCGATCATGTCGTCGCTCACCGAATCGCGCGCGGCGCTCGCCAGGCCCTCGAGCTCGGGGGCCAACAGGTTTTCGGTCAGATCGTTCATGGCGTCGCCTCCTACAGAAGGCCGCGGGCCGAGACCCAGTAGAGCTTGTTGTACGCGAGCTTGAACCAGTGCAGCGCGCGGCTCGGCTCGCGCGGATCGGGCGGCTGCGTGTAGTTGAACATCGCGTAGGTCGCCTTCTCGCTGCCCGCCTGGATGAAGCAGAACACCTTGCCGTCGTAGCGGCGCACCGGCGCGCCGAGCTTGACCATCGCGGCGATGTTCTCGCCCACGACCTCGGCCTCGAAGTGCGCGGTCGATCCCGCCTTGCTGATCGGCAGGTTCGTGGTGTCGCCGAGGACGAAGACGTTGTCGTGGCCCTCCATCTTGAGGCTGTGGCGGTCGGTCGGGATCCAGCCGTTCGGGCCGAGCTTGTTCTTCTCGATCGCTTCCATGCCCTTGTGGGCGGGGATCGAGATCAGCAGGTCGTAGGCGGCCTCCGTGCCTTCCTCGCTCTTCACGACGCGGCGCTGGGCGTCGACCTCCTTCATGTTGAAGAGGGTCTCGTAGGTGATGCCGCGCTTGTCCATCTCGGGCGCGGCCCACTTCGCCACGTTCTCGAGCGAATGCACCCGGCCGATGGGGTACGTGTAGTGGATCTGCACCTTGTCGCGCAGCCCGCGCTCGCGGAAGTAGTCGTCGAGCATGAACGTGATCTCGAGCGGGGCCATCGGGCACTTGTGGGGCACGCCCACGGTGATGAGCACCTTGCCGCCCTCGAACTGGCGCAGCCGGTTGAACATCTTGACCGCCGTTTCCTCGGTATAGAAGAACTCGGCGTTCTCCTTGAGCCCCGGCACCGATTCGGGGTACATGCGCGATCCGGTGGCGATCGCGAGCAGGTCGTAGTCCACGACGCGCCCGCTCTTCGTCTTCACCTTGTTCTGGTCGAGCATGAACTGCTCGACCGGATCGACCGAGAACGCGATGCCCGGCTCGAGCAGGCCCGCCTGGTCGCGATAGAGCTCGTCGGGCGTCATGCGCCCGACCGCGACGTAGAGCAGGCCCGGCAGGTACGTGTGCTTGTCCGACGCCGAGAGCATCTCGAGCCGGACCTTGCCCGACTTGAGCTCGCTCCTCAGGCGCCGCGCGAGGTTGTTCGACAGGATCGTGCCGCCCATGCCGCCACCGACGACGAGTACTTTCATAGCGCCTCCTCCTGGTTATTTGGCGCGGCGCGCCCGGATGCGCCACACGCCGCCTTCCTCCTCCGATGTGCCGAGGTGCTCGTGCCCGACCTTGCGCAGCCACTGCGGGATCTCGCCCGCGGAGCCCTTGTCGCTCGACAGCACCTCGATCTCCTCGCCGACCGCGACCATCTTCATCGCGGCGATCAGCTCCATGAGCGGGCCCGGGCAGAAGCTGCCGCGGGCGTCGACGACTTTCGCGTTGGCCATGGCGGCCTCCCGGGGAATGCGGGTCAGAAAGACCAGACCTGGCTCGCGGCGGCCGCGTCCAGGAACTGCGTGAGCCCCATGGGCTCGCCCACGTACGGCTCGAGCTCGCCGTCCTTCACGCCGAGCACGTCGACCGCCATGGAGCACGGATGGATCTTGGCACCACCGAGGTCGACCGCGTTGGCGAAGAGCTCCTGGAACGGCATGACCTTCTTCTGCGCCATGATCTCACCCATCGGCCCCTCGCTCGGCGCGTTCCCGGCGCCTTTGACGAAGTAGCGCAGCGCGTTCATCGACAGGAACACCAGCACCTCGCTGCCGCTCACCGCGGCCACCGAGGCGATCATCGCCGCCATCTGCAGCTGCTCGCGCTTGTCGGAAAGGACGACGATGCTGATCTTGCCCGCTTCCATGGCACCTCCTCAGGCGGCGCGCTTCGCGGCCGGCGCGGCGGCGAGCTGCTCGAGCTTCGGCGCGCGGATGATCTGCCCGTCGAGGCCCGACTGCTGCGCGTTGCCGCCGTACGAAAGCGTGATGAGCTGGCTGTAGTAGAGCACCGGCATCGCCAGCTTCGTGCCCTCGCGCCGGTTGATCTCGCCCTGGTAGATCTCGACGTTGGCCTGGCAGAGGGGACAGGGCGTCACGATCGCGTCGGCACCATGATCGTACGCCGATTCCACGATGCGGCGGATCAGCACCTGGCTCTTCTCCGGCTCGGAGAACGCGAGCGCGCCGCCGCAGCAGGTCACCTTATCCTCGTAGTCGACGATCGCCTCGGCGCCGGTCGTCTCGATCAGCTTGTCGAGGTAGACGGGGTCTTCGAACGACTCGTCGGCGATGCCGAACGGTCGGTTGGTCTGGCAGCCGACGTAGCCCGCGAACCTCAAGCCCTCGAGCGGCTTCACGACGGCCGCGCTCACCGTCCCGTAGCCGAGGTCCTCGATCAGCACCTCGACCATGTGCTTGACCGGCGTGTCGCCGGAGTAGTCGAGCCCGGCCTCCTTCAGCGCGGCGCGCGTGTCGCGCATGAGGACGTGGTCCTCCGCCAGGCGCTCCTGCGTCTCGCGGGCGTTCAGCCAGCACGCCGCGCAGGTGGCCACGATGTCGCGGCCCGGAAGGTGCTTCTGCGCCAGCGCGAAGTTGCGGGCGTTCAGCGCGTGGCGCGCGGTCTCGCCCGAGCCGGCGTAGCTGATCGAGGCGCCGCAGCAGTTCCAGTCGGGGATCGGCGTGAGCGCCACGTCGAGCGTGCGGCACATGAACTCGACCGAGGTGAGGTAGTTCGAGGCCGAGGCGCGGTGCTGGGACGAGCATCCCGGATAGAAGGCGTATTCCCTGGTCATGGCGTTCCCCGCGTCACGCGACGGGCTTGCCGCGGCGCGCATCCTCGAGCTCGTAGGCCTTGGCGAGGATGCGCCGGATGCCCGCCTTGTCCCTGCACTCGTGGCCGCGGAAGAGCTCGAAGGGGTTCAGGCGCTTCGTGCGCAGCAGGGCGCTGGCGACGTTGCGCATCGCCCAGCCCTTCCTGATGCCAGCGATGAGGCCGTCCTTGAAGTACAGGCCCATCGTGAGCCGCATCTCGTTGGCGCGCCCGGCGCGCGAGCAGTTGCGCCAGAACTGCACCGAGAAGTCCCGCGTGGGCTGGACCTTCGGCGCGAGCTTCTGCCGGTGCGCGTAGGTGGCCAGGCCGTGGACGATGTGCGTGATGGGGAGCTTGCGCGGGCAGCGCACGATGCAGTTGTAGCAGGAGGTGCACATCCAGAGCGCGTCGCTCGTGAGCACCGCCTCGCGCTGCCCGGCGCGGATCATCATGAAGAGCTTCTGCGGCGTGTGCTCCCAATGCGGCCCGAGCGGGCAGGAACCGGCGCAAACCCCGCACTGCATGCACATCTTCACCCACTCGCCGCCCTCGACGCGCTCCTCGACCTCGCGCAGGAAGTCGTTGGCGTAGGCCGCCGGCGCCGGCAGCGCGTTCATGCGAATCCCTTCATCGGCGACATGCCGATGCGCGCGATGGTCTGCGCGTACTCATCGATCAGCTTCGCGACGCGCTCGCTGTCGGTGATCGCCACCTCGTGGGTGATCACGCGCTCGGGCTCGAGGCCGAGCTGCTTCAACGTGTCGTCGATCTTGCCCATGCGGTAGCTGGCGAGCTCCGAGCCCTTCACGAAGTGGCACTGGTAGTCGTCGCCGTGCTTGCAGCCCATCATCATCACGCCGTCCCAGCCGCCGTTGAGCGCGTCGGTGATCCAGATCGTGTTGACCGACCCGAGGCAGCGCACCGGGATCGCGCGCACGAACGCCGAGTAGGTCGCGCGCTGGATGCCCGCCATGTCGAGGGCCGGGTAGGCGTCGTTCTCGCAGGCGAGCAGCAGGATGCGCGGCTTCTCGGAGAACTCGTCGGGCATGTCGACCGCCTTGATCTGCGCCCCGACCGTGTCGACCGAGTAGTTGTCGAACGAGATCACGCGCACCGGGCAGGCGCCCATGCACGTGCCGCAGCGCCGGCAGCGGCTCTCGTTGAACACGGGGAAGCGCTTCTCGTCCTCGTCGATCGCGCCGAACGGGCATTCGACCGTGCAGCGCTTGCACTGCGTGCAGCCCTCGAGGCGCACGCGCGGATAGGACAGGTCGCCGGAGCGCGGGTGCGCCGCGCGCCCGAGCGCCGCGTTCTCGATCGCCTGGATCGCCTTCAGCGCCGCGCCCGCCGCATCCTCGGCCGCCTGGGCGCGATCCATCGGGCGGCGCACCGGTCCGGCCGCATAGATGCCCGTGCGCCGCGTCTCGTAGGGAAAGCAGATGAAATGCGAATCGGCGAAGCCGTGCACGAGCTGCGGCAGGTCGCTTCCCTGGCGGTAGGCGAGGTTCAGGACCGAGACCTGCGCCTGCTTTTGCGGCGCGTCGTCGGCGAGCTCGATGTTCACGCCGGCGTTCGGCACCTGGCCGGTGGCGAGCACGACGAGGTCGACCTCGAGCGTCGCATCGGCATCGAGGATGCGATCGTGCACACGCACGGCGCAGTGACCGTCGGCGGCGTCGACCGCGTCCACGCGCGCCTTGCTGAACGTCACGCCCTTCGATTGCGCCGCGCGGTAGAAATCCTCGCCCTGGCCCGGCATGCGCAGGTCGTCGTAGAGCACGACGGCGTCGATCGTCGCGTCGGACTCCTTCAGGTAGAGCGCCTGCTTCACGCTCGTCGCGCAGCAGTGGCCGGAGCAATACGGCAGGTGCTTGCCGCTCGCATCGCGCTGGCCGGCGCACTGGACGAACGCGACGCGGCGAACCGGTGCGCCATCCGACGGCCGCCTCATGGGCTGGCCCTTCGCGAGCGAGGATCGGGCGAGCACCTCGAACCCCGCATGGTCGACGACGTCGGCGATGCGCCCGCCGCCCAGCTCGGGCAGATTCCCGAGCTCGTAGGGCGTGAATCCGGAAGCCTGCACGATGGCGCCGACCTGGACCTCGGCCGTCGTGCCGCCTTGCGCGAGCCGGCACTGGAAGCGACCCGGCGCCCCGCGCGTCTGCGCGACCGTCGTCTCCAGATGCACCGCGATCGCGGCATGGCCCGTCACGCGCTCGACGAGCTCGGTGATTTCCGTCGGCTGCGGCGCATCGTAGGGCGCGCGATCGGGCACGCGCTTCCACTCCTGCGCGGCCTTGCCGCCGAGCGCCGCGCTCTTCTCGACCAGCACCACCTCGTAGCCGGTCTGCGCGGCCTCGAGCGCGGCCGTGAGCCCGGTGAATCCGCCGCCCACCACGAGCACGCGCCGGCAGAGCGCGGCCTGGGGATTGGCGTGCGGCAGCTGCGCCTTCTTCACCTCGGCGCATGCCATGCGCACGTAATCCTCGGCCATTTCCTGCGTGGTCTCGCGCTCCGCCGCCTCGGCGGGGCGCGCCCAGATCACGCCCTCGCGCAGGTTCGCGCGCGCGGTCGGCACGGCGGGGAAATCGAACGCCTCGGCCTTCGCGCGGCGCGAGCACGCGCCGATCGCCACATGGGTCACGCCTTCGTTCGCGAGGTCGGCACGGATCGCCTCCACGCCCGCGCTCGAGCACAGGAACTCGTGCGTGCGCACGAGCGCCATCTTGCATTCCTTCTGCGCGACCGCCGCGAGCCGGCCGAGGTCGAGCCGCTCGGCGATGCCGCAGCCGCCGCAGAGGTACGCCGCGAACTTGTTCTCGGCCATCAGCCGCCCGCGGTCACGGGTTGGCGGCCCACCGGCTCGGGCGACGCGAGCGCGTGCACGACGCGGATGGCGCGTAGCGCCGCGCCGGTCGCGCTCTGGACCGCGCGGTTCACGTCGAGCGGGCCGGCCGCGCAGCCGGCCACGATCTGTCCACCATCCGCCGAGCCCTCGAGGAATCCGCTCGCATCGGCCACGACATCGGGCGGCAGCTTCACGCCGCGCGACTCGGGCTCCATGCCGACCGCGAGCACGACGAGGTCGTGGCGCGTGGCGTAGCGGTGATAGCCCTCGGTGTCGACGCCGTGGAGGACGAGGTCGCGCGTGGGCCGATCCTCGACGACCGAGGCGACCTTCGATTTCACGAACCTCACCTGCGGATCGGAGCGCACCCGATGGTAGAAGTCCTCGAAGCGGTCGATGGCGCGGATGTCGATGTAGTAGATCGTCGAGCGCGCATCGGGAGCGCCGGACTCGCGCACGTAATGCGTCTGCTTGAGCGAGGCCATGCAGCAGATGCGCGAGCAGTGCCGCAGGTGGTTCTCGTCGCGCGAGCCGGCGCACTGGATGAACGCGACGTTCGTCGCGGGCTTGCCGTCCGAGGGGCGCAGCAGCCGGCCCTGCGTCGGGCCGCGCGGGTCGGCGAGGCGCTCGAATTCGACGCTGGTCACGACGTTCGCGAATCGCCCGTAGCCATACGGCTGGATCTTCGCCGCGTCATAGGGCCGCCAGCCGGTCGCCCACACGATCGCCCCCGCGCGCAGGCGCAGCGTCGATTCCCGTTGCGCGAGATCGATCGCGCCGTAGCGGCACGCCGCGCGCGCCTTCTCGCCCTGGGCCGTGCCGACGATCGAAGGATCGAGCACGTAGCGGCGCGGATGGGCCAGCGCGTGGGGCAGGTAGGCCGCGCGCGTCCGCGCGAGCCCGTACTCGAAGGGATTCGGGATCTCGGTGGCGACCGCGGCCGCGCATTCGCCGCACGCGGTGCAGTTTTCGTTCACGTAGCGCGGCCGCACGCGCACGGTCGCCGTGTAGTCGCCGCGCCGGCCCTCGACCGCGACCACCTCGGCCATCGTGAGCACGCGCACGTTGCGGTTCGTGCGCAGGCGGCGCAGGTTGATCTCGAGGCCGCAGGCGGGATGGCACAGTTTCGGGAAATAGCGGTGCAGCAGCGCGGTGCGCCCCCCCAGGCTCGGGCCGCGTTCCACGAGCACGACCGCGCGGCCGCATTCGGCCGCCTCGAGCGCGGCCGTCATGCCGCCGATGCCGCCGCCGACCACGAGGATCGTGGGGTCGGTCGCCACCGCCGTCGTCATTCTCCCTCCATCGCAAAGCGGTATCGCGGACCAGCCCGCGATTCCAGCGCCCCATCAGACGCCGCGGGCCGCGGGGGGGTCAATCACTCCGTTGGGAACGCAAATAGCCCATCGGAGTGATGGACGATCGGCGCTCGCGCAGGGCGGCTCCCCCGGTCACGCCGGACCGTAGCGGCGGGCATGGCGCCGCTCGCCGGGCCGCGAGCGCTGGATCACCACCCCGCGCACCGCATCGAGGCCGGCAATGTCGATCGCGGGATAGCGGGCGTCGAGCGCGCGCAGCGTCCAGCGCCCGTCGTGGCCCACGAGCTGGCGCAACATCCACTCGCCGCCGGCGAAGGCGATCACGTATGCGCCGTCGGTCGCGAGCCCGCCGGGCTCGACCACCACGATGTCGCCGTCGACGAATTCCGGCGCCATCGCCTCGCCCAGCACCCGCAGCGCGAAGGGCTCGGCGCCATCGCAGGCCGCGTTGTCCGCGTCGCGCGCGATCGGGATCACCCTGCGCTCGCGCAAGGTCACTGCCCGTTGGCGGCCGCGCGATGCTGCGGCGCGTCGCCCGTGGCGAGCAGCGCCACGAGGGTCGTGGCGATTCTGTCCGCCGCGCGTGGCCCCGCGACCGCGATGACCGCGTCGTGGATCCACGGCCGGTCCGCCTCGGGCAGCGCGGACTCCACGCGCGTGGCGAGATAGCGCAGGAACGCGAAGTCCGGCCCGTCGGCGTCGAAGCCGAATTCCCCATACTCCTCGAAGCGCGCGTTCAGCTCGTCGATGAAGCGGCGCGCTATGCGCGACGCGCTTTCGCGGCCCAGCAGCTCCGCCTCGTTGTCGGCGAGAATGCGCGCCGCGCCATGGGCGAGCGCGTGCGCGAAGGCGGCGCGCCGCGGCTCGCTGTAATGCGCATGGACCGCACGCCACGCGACCTGGATCGCGAAGGCGAGCGCCTCGGAAAGGATGCGGAAGTACGCGGGGCCGGGCGCGATCTCGAAGCGCGCGCGCCGCAGGCCGTCGAGGAACGCGCGCGAGGCGCTCCACGCCGCGATGGCGAGCGCCGCGCCGACCTGCTCCGGAGTCTTCGGCGTCTCGGCGCGGAACCAGCGGGCGTTCGCGCGCATGCTAGTCGTGCGGCTTGCGCAGGTAGAACTCCTGCACGCCCGCGTCGGCCTCGCCCATGGCGACGATCTCCACGCCGGTCACCCGCGCCCAGCCGAGCACGTCGTCGCGCACGCCGGGACAGTCGCTCACGAGCTTCAGCACCTCTCCGGCGCGCAGGCCCTTCAGCAGGTGCTTCGCCTCCACGACGGGACCGGGGCAATGCGCGCCGCGCAGGTCGAGGCGCGCATGCACGGCGATCGGCTTCGCACGGCCCTTGCGCACGTAGTAGCCGGTCGCGCCGCGCGCGCGGGACTCGGTGCGCACGACCTCGTTGCCCGTCTGCCGCGCCCACGCGAACAGGTCGTCGCGCGTGCCGGGGCAATCGGAAAGCAGCAGCAGCACCTGGCCGTCGTGCAGCGCGTCGAGGATCTCCTTCGCGCCGAGGATCGGGCCGGGACACGTGAGGCCGGTGAGGTCGACCATCGCGGCGGGCTCTTCGACGACGGGCGTTGCGAGCTTCATGGCGCTCCTCCTTGCGATGCCGGCTCAGCCGGCGGTCGCGATGGTCTTGTGCGGGACGAACAGGCCGCAGCCGATCGCCCGCGCGTCCCCGAGCCCGGCGCTCTGCAGGCGCAGGGAGGACGAGTCGTCGAGCGAATGCACCGCCAGCCCGAAGGCGACATCGTCGCGGCCGTCGAGGCGCACGTGCGAGCGCCGCCCGCACACGATCGACGCCCGGATGCCAAGCGCGGCGAGCTGCGCGCGCACGTTCGCGCAGAACCGCGCTTCGTCCGCGTCGCCGGTGACGACGTGCGGCGAATAGAGCGTCGGCGCGGGCGCGAGCGGGCGCAGCGTTCCCACGCCGAGGCGCACGCGGTCGTCGCCGCCGAGATCGAGGCTCGCGCCCTCGAGCACGCTGGCGGAGCAGGCGCGATCGCGCGGCATGCGCACGACCAGCCGCGTGCGCCGCGCGAGCAGGTGCCGGCCGTCGGCGTCCGCCGTCGTGCGCAGCGGATGCATTCCCGCCGCGCGCTCGCCCGCGAGCCACGGCGCGCGGCGCACCAGCTGGCGATAGATCGGCCATTCAAAATGCGCGGGCAGCGACGCGGCGAACAGCTCGAACGCGACGTCGACCATGTCCGGCGCGAAGGCGGTGATCGACGGGTTTCGATCCATGGTGTTGGGCGATCGCACGGCCGCGGGCGCGTCGTGTCCGTGCCGCACGGCGGGGACTACTTTGGGCAGCGCGACGTGGCGCGTCTAGTCACCCGGGGGAATGACCCGCCGCATACCCCTTTCGGGTAACGCCGCGCCCGACGGAGGGATAGCGGCGGCGCGAACCCCCACCTAGGATCGACCGCAGACGCGCTGTTGCGCATGAGGAGGATGCAATGGCCAAGAAGATGCACCCGACGCCGATGCTCGACCAGCTCGAGAGCGGTCCGTGGCCGAGCTTCGTGACGGGCCTGAAGCGCCTCGCGCGCGACAAGGATCTCATGGTCGACCTGCTCGGCCAGCTCGAGACGTCCTACGAGACGCGCAAGGGCTACTGGAAGGGCGGCACCATCAGCGTGTTCGGCTACGGCGGCGGCGTGATCCCGCGCTTCACCGAGCTCAAGGACGAGAACGGCAAGCCGCGCTATCCCGCGGCCGCCGAGTTCCACACGCTGCGCATCATGCCTCCCCCGGGTATGCACTACAGCACCGCCGTCCTGCGCAAGATGTGCGACATCTGGGAGAAGCACGGCTCGGGGCTCATCGCGCTGCACGGCCAGAGCGGCGACATCATGTTCCAGGGCGCCACGAGCGAGCAGGTGCAGCCCGCCTTCGACGAGATCAACGCGCTCGGCTTCGACATGGGCGGTGCCGGCCCCTCCGTGCGCACCTCCATGTCGTGCGTGGGCGCGGCGCGCTGCGAGCAGTCGTGCTACGACGAGGCGGCCGCGCACCGCACGGTGATGAACAGCTTCGTCGACGACCTGCACCGGCCCTCGCTGCCGTACAAGTTCAAGTTCAAGTTCTCGGGCTGCCCGAACGACTGCATGAACTCGATCCAGCGCTCGGACCTGGCGATCATCGGCATCTGGCGCGACAACATGCGCACCGACGAGAAGCTCGCCCGGCGCTACTTCGCCAAGCACGGCCTGGGCGACCTCGTGAACGACGTCGTGAACCGGTGCCCGACCCGTGCCATCCGCCTCGTGGACGCCAAGGCGATGCCCAGGGGCGCGTCGATGTCCGCGGTGAAGGTCTCCGACACGCAGGCCATCGCGATCGACAACCGCGACTGCGTGCGTTGCATGCACTGCATCAACGTGATGACCGGGGCGCTCGCCCCCGGCAACGACAAGGGCGCGGCGATCCTGTGCGGCGGCAAGCGCACGCTCAAGATCGGCGACCTCATGGGCACCGTCATCGTGCCGTTCATGAAGCTCGAGACCGACGCGGACCGCGCCAAGCTGGTCGACCTCGCGCGCCGCATCGTCGAATTCTTCGCCGACAACGCGCTCGAGCACGAGCGCATCGGCGAGTGCATCGAGCGCATCGGGCTCGCGAACTTCCTCGAGGGCGTCGGGCTGGAAGTCGACCCGAACATGGTTTCGGCGCCGCGCACCAACCCGTTCGTCCGCACGGACGGGTGGGACGAGGAGGTGAAGAAGATGCAGGCGCGCAAGCTCGCCGCCGACTGACGCCGCCGAGGGAGAACACCATGGCCGCTACCGCAACCCCGCGCCGCGCGATCGAGTCCGGCGTTCCCGACAACAAGCCCTTCCTGCACCCGGTGCTCGCGCGCAACTACGGCAACTGGAAGTACCACGACCGGCCGCGGCCCGGCGTGCTGCACCACGTCTCGCACACGGACGAGGAGATCTGGACCGTGCGCGCCGGCACGCAGCGCCAGTTGGACGTGCACACGATCCGCACCCTGTGCGACATCGCCGACCAGTTCGCCGACGGCTTCGTGCGCTTCACCATCCGCAGCAACATCGAGTTCATGGTGGCCGACGCCGCCAAGGTCGCCCCGCTCGTCGCCGAGCTCGGCCGCCACGGCTTTCCCGTGGGCGGCACGGGCAACTCGGTGTCGATGATCTCGCACACGCAAGGATGGCTGCACTGCGACATTCCTGCCACCGACGCGTCGGGCGCGGTGAAGGCGCTCATGGACGAGCTCTACGGCGAGTTCGTCCACGAGGAGATGCCCAACCGCGTGCACATCTCCACCTCGTGCTGCGAGATCAACTGCGGCGGCCAGGCGGACATCGCGATCATCATCCAGCACACCAAGCCGCCGAAGATCAACCACGCGCTGGTCGCCAACATCTGCGAGCGCCCGGCGGTGGTCGCGCGCTGCCCGGTGGCGGCGATCCGCCCCGCGCTCGTGAACGGCAAGCCCACGCTCGAGGTCGACGAGAAGAAGTGCATCTGCTGCGGCGCCTGCTATCCGCCGTGCCCGCCGATGCACATCAACGATCCCGAGCACTCGAAGTTCGCGATCTGGGTGGGCGGCAAGAACTCGAACGCGCGCACGAAGCCGACCTTCATGAAGATGGTCGCCTCGGGCCTGCCCAACAACCCGCCGCGCTGGCCCGAGGTCTCCGCGGTGGTGAAGAAGATCCTCTACACCTACAAGGAAGACGCCCGCCCGTGGGAGCGCGTCTCCGACTGGGTCGAGCGCATCGGCTGGCCGCGCTTCTTCGAGAAGACCGGGCTGCCGTTCACCAAGTACCTCATCGACGACTGGCGCGGGGCGCGCGCGAACCTGAACGCCTCCACGCACATGCGCTTCTAGGAGGGGCCATGAGGTTCGGCGTGCTCGTGAACGAAGGGCCGTACCAGCACCAGGCGAGCGACTCCGCCTACCTGTTCTGCCGCGCCGCGATCGACGCCGGGCACGAGATCGACCGCGTGTTCTTCTACCACGACGGGGTGAACAACGCGACCAAGTACACCGAGCCGCCCCAGGACGACCGCAACGTGGTCGCGCGCTGGGCGAAGCTCGGCGAGGAGCACGGCGTCGATCTCGTCGTGTGCGTGGCGGCGGCGCTGCGCCGCGGCATCGTCGAGGACGTGCTCGCGAAGGGCTTCCGCATCTCGGGGCTCGGCCAGCTCGTCGAGTCGGCGATCCGCGCCGACCGGCTCGTCGTCTTCGGGGATTGAGGGCGTCATGGCCGACGGCGGCAAGGTCCGCAAGTTCATGTTCGTGAACCGCAAGGCGCCGTACGGGACGGTCTACGCGCTCGAGGGGCTCGAGGTGGTGCTGATCAGCGCCGCCTTCGACCAGGACGTGAGCCTCGCGTTTCTCGACGACGGCGTCTACCAGCTCGTGAAGGGCCAGGACACCAAGGCGATCGAGGAGAAGAACTTCTCGCCCACCTACCGCGCGCTCGAGGACTACGACATCGACAAGCTGTTCGTCGAGCGCGAATCGCTCGAGGCGCGCGGGCTGGCCGCCTCGGACCTGATCGTGGAGGCGAAGGTGGTGCCCGCCGCGGAGCTCGCGGGACTCATGAACGCCTCCGACGTGCTCATCAGCTTCTGAGGGGACCGACGCCATGCTGCACATCGTGAACAAGTCGCCGACCGACCGTTCCACGCTCGCGAGCTGCCTCGCCCACGCGCTGCCCGGCCACTCGGTGCTGCTCATCGAGGACGGCGTCTATGCCGCCACGCGCGGCTCGCCCGGCGCCGAGCGCCTGCGCGCGCTTCCATCGGAGATCAAGGTGTACGTGCTCGCGCCCGACCTGGCGGCGCGCGCGATGGGCAAGTCGCTGGTGGAGGGCGTCGAGGCGCTCGACTACCGCGGCTTCGTGGAGCTGGTGGCGAAGCACGCGCGCGTGCAGTCGTGGCTGTAGCGGGCGCCGAAGACATTTCTCACGGACGAAAGGACAGGCCATGCCGATCGAAGTGCTGGACAAGCAGCTGGAGACCGACGAAGAGGGCTACCTCGTGAACCTCGCCGACTGGAGCGAGGAGGTGGCCGAGGAGATCGCGAAGAAGGAGAGCATCACGCTCACGCCCAACCACTGGGAGGTCGTGAACTTCCTGCGCGACTACTACAACGAGTACCAGATCGCGCCCGCGGTGCGCGTGCTGACGAAGGCGATCGGCAAGAAGCTCGGCCCCGACAAGGGCAACAGCACGTACCTCTACGAGCTGTTCCCGTACGGCCCGGCCAAGCAGGCGTGCAAGATCGCCGGGCTGCCGAAGCCGACGGGTTGCGTGTGACACGCGCCTGACGCCGTGGGTGCCGCGTACGCCTTCGCCGCGCTCTTCTACGCCGCCACGATGGTCTTCGTGGCCGGCGTGGCGGCGCGCGTCTACGCGTACGCGTGCACGCCCGCGCCCCTGCGCATCCCGACCACGCCGGCGCCGTTGACGCGCGGCGGGGCGGCCTGGCGCGTGATGCGCGAAGTCGCGCTCTTCGAGAGCCTGTTCCGCGCGAGCCTGCCGACGTGGCTCTTCGGCTGGGGTTTCCATCTCGCGCTCGCCGGCGTGCTGCTGCGCCACCTGCGCTATTTCCTGGAGCCGGTCCCGGCCTGGGTCGCGCTGGTGCAGCCCTTCGCGCTCTATCTCGGGCTCGCGATGGCCGCGGCGCTCGCCGGACTGTGGGCGCGGCGCGTGCTGGTCGATCGCGTGCGCTATGTCTCCACGCCCTCGGACCACCTGATGCTCGGCCTGTTGCTCGCCATCGCGCTGACCGGGCTCGCGATGAGCTCGGCGGCGCACACCGACGTGATCGCGGTGAAGTCGTACTTCGTCGGTCTCACCGCCTTCGAGATCCGGCCGCTGCCCACCGATGCGCTGCTCCTCGCGCACCTCGCGCTCGTGGCCGCGCTCGCGCTCGTGTTCCCGTTCTCGAAGCTGCTGCACGCCCCGGGCGTCTTCTTCAGCCCGACGCGCAACCAGCCGGACGATCCGCGCGAGCGCCGCCATCTCGCGCCGTGGGCCGCGGGCCTCGAGGAAGGCTAGCCGTGCCCGACGACGTCGTCGCCCCGCCGCTGCGCGAGTTTCCCGTCGCGCCGAAGGTCGCGCCCGATGCGATGAAGGCGTCGATGCCGTTCGTCGCCGCGGGCAAGGTGCAGGAGGCGCTCGGCTTCCCGCTCGAGATGGAGCGCGACTGGCACGATCAGGCCATCGCGCACCTCGGCGACCTGCTCGGCAAGTACCGCTCGCTGCGCGTCTACCTCGACGCGTGCGTGCATTGCGGCGCGTGCAGCGACAAGTGCCATTTCTATCTCGGCACCGGCGACCCGAAGAACATGCCGGTCGCGCGCCAGGACCTGATGCGCTCGGTCTACCGGCGCCATTTCACGCTGGCCGGGAAGCTCTTCCCGAGGCTGGTGGGCGCGCGCGAGCTCACGCGCGAGGTGCTCGACGACTGGTACCGCTACTTCCACCAGTGCACCGAATGCCGCCGCTGCTCGGTCTACTGCCCGTACGGCATCGACACGGCCGAGATCACCATGGCGGGGCGCGAGGTGCTCGATGCCGTGGGTTACGGCGCGAAGTACTCGAACGAGATCATCGGGAAGGTCCACAAGATCGGCAACAACCTGGGCCTGCCCGGTCCCGCGCTCGCCGACACGCTCGCCGGCCTCGAGGAGGACGTGAAGGAGGAGACCGGCGTGGATGTGCGCTTCCCGCTCGACGAGCGCGGCGCGGAGGTGCTGCTCGTCACGCCGTCGGCGGATTTCTTCGCCGAGCCGCACGTCGACAGCCTGATCGGCTACGCCAAGGTTTTCCACCAGGCGGGCATCCGCTGGACGCTTTCGTCGCACGCTTCCGAGGCGGGCAACTTCGGCCTCTTCATCGGCAACTACGCGCAGATGCGCAAGATCGCGCTGCGCATCCGCGAGGCGGCGCTCGAGCTCGGCGTGAAGCGCATCGTGGTGGGCGAATGCGGCCATGCCTGGCGCGTGGCCTACGGCTACTGGAACACGCTCGCGGGCGTCGGCTCCGGCGGCGACGATGCGTTCGCGCGCAAGCTCCAGTCGCAGCTCGATCCCCGCTACCGCCAGCCCATGCACGTGTGCGAGGTGACGTGGGACCTGATCGAGCGCGGCGCGCTCACGCTCGACCCCGAGGCGAACGACAAGCGCGTGGTCACCTTCCACGACTCGTGCAACGTCGCGCGCGCCTCGCGCATGGGAGAAACGCCCGGCGGGCAGTTCGAGATCCCGCGCGCGATCGTGAAGGCCGTGGCCAACCATTACGTCGAGATGCGCCCGGGCACCACGCACGAGGAGACCTTCTGCTGCGGCGCGGGCGGGGGGCTGCTCACCGACGAGCTGCTCGAGCTGCGGGTGAAGGGCGCGTTGCCGCGCATGGAAGCGTTGCGCGAGGTCGTCGACCGCGACGGCGTGAACTTCATGGCGACCATCTGCGCGATCTGCAAGGCGCAGTTCACCAAGGTGCTTCCGTACTACGGCTTCGACCGCGCGCTCGTGGGCGGCGTCCACCAGCTCGTGAGCGCGGCGATCCGCCTCGGCGCGAAGGCCTGACCGGCACAACGGGAGGATACCGTGGCGACCAATGCCCCTGAAACGAAGCCGCTCACCTTCCGCCGCTTCCGCGACGGCGACAGCAAGCGCGAGGCGTTCAAGGACGCGATCTTCAAGTCGTCCTGGTCGCACCAATGCCCGACGTACGTGCAGGCCGCCCCGCCGTGCCAGGCGGGCTGCCCCGCGGGCGAGGACATCCGCGGCTACCTGCAGATCGTGCGCGGCATCGAGAAGCCGCCGCAGGGCATGCCATGGCAGGAGTACGCGTGGCGGCGGCTCACCGAGGCGAACCCGTTCCCGGCGGTGATGGGCCGCGTCTGCCCCGCGCCGTGCGAGAGCGGATGCAACCGCAACGTGGTCGACGACCACGTCGGCATCAACTCGGTCGAGCACTTCCTCGGCGAGTACGCGAACGCCAAGGGGCTCGCGTTCGATGCGCCGGCCGCGCGCACGGGCCGCAAGGTCGCGATCCTCGGCGGCGGACCGGCGGGGCTTTCGTGCGCCTACCAGCTCGCGCGCAAGGGGCACTCGGTCACGATCTTCGACGAGCACGAGAAGCTCGGCGGCATGATGCGCTACGGCATCCCGGGCTTCCGCACGCCGCGCGAGGTGCTCGACGCGGAGATCGACCGCATCCTCGCGCTCGGCATCGAGGCCCGGCTGGGATGCCGCGTGGGCACGGACGTGACGCTCGAGGACATCCGCAGCGCGTTCGACGCGGTCTTCCTCGGCATGGGCGCGCAATCGGGACGGCCGCTGCCGCTGCAGAACGGGGAGGCGCCGAACATCGTCGCGGCCACCGCGTTCCTGCGCGCGTTCAACGACGGGCGCATGCGCTTCGTCGGCAAGCGCGTGGTGGTCGTGGGCGGCGGCGATACCTCGATCGACGTGGCGACGGTCGCGCGCCGCCTCGGGCACATCCCGGGCACACCGCCCGCGCAGCTCGAGGACGCGATCGCCGGGCGCCTCGCGCACGACGCGGCAAGGGCTTCCGCGTCGCAGGGCGCCGAGGTGACGCTCACCTCGGTCTTCGCCCTCGAACGCATGCAGGCCAATCCGCACGAGGTCGAGCAGGCGCTCGCCGAAGGCATCGCGATCCGCGGCGGCTACGCGCCGGTGGGCATCGTGCGCGGTCCCGATGGGCGCGCCACGGCGTTGCGCGTCGCGCGGTGCGAGGCGAAGTTCGTCGGGCCACGCCTGCAGATCGACGTGAAGCCGGGGACCGAGGAGGAAATCGCGGCCGATCTCATCGTGTCGGCGATCGGCCAGGCGGTCGACTTCACCGGCCTGGAGGCCTTCGACAACGGCAAGGGCGCCGTCGCGACCGATCGCAACTACCAGGTGGCGGGACACGCGAGCGTCTTCGCCGGCGGCGACGTGATCCGTCCGCACCTGCTCACGACGGCCGTGGGCCATGGCGCCATCGCCGCCGAGGGCATCGACCGCTACCTGCGCGGCGAGCCGCTCGAGAAGCGCCCGAAGATCGACGTGCACCACTTCGACCTGGTGCGCAAGCTGATCGAGAAGGGGCTCGAGCCCGAGACCGCGACCGGGCCCATGTGGGGAACGTGCGACTCGAAGGCCGCCGTGCACAACTTCGACGACCAGTCGGCGCGCCACGTGATCACGCACGAGGAGCTCTTCCTCGGACATTTCCCGTATACGCCGCGGGTGAGGCGCAACGTGCTCACGCTCGACGAGCGCAGCGCCCTCGGCAACTTCGACGAACGCCTCGGCGTGCTCGACGAGGCGGCGGTGAAGCGCGAGGCGGCACGCTGCATGAGCTGCGGGCAGTGCTTCGAATGCGACAACTGCGTCGTGTATTGCCCGCAGAAGGCCGTCTTCAAGGTGCCGAAGTCGAAGGCGACGACCGGCCGCTACGTCGATACCGACTACGACCGCTGCATCGGCTGCCACATCTGCCACGACGTCTGCCCGACCGGGTACATCCAGATGGGGCTCGGCGAATGAAGCGGCACCGGGGCCCTCGCCTGGGGCTCGCCGTCGCGCTGTGCGTGCTCGGGGCGGCGATCGCCGCGTTCTGGCCGTTCGCGCTCGGCGCCGCGCCGGCCGGCGCTCCCGTGCTCGACAAGCCGCGCTCGGCGCCGTGCGTGCGCGATCCGCAGCTCATGCGCCGCATCCACATGGATCTCCTGCGCCACACCCGCGACGAGACGGTGCACCGCGGCGTGCGCGATGCGCCCGCGAGCCTGACGGCGTGCGTGGATTGCCACGCCAATGCGCAGGACGGCCGCGTGCTCGGCTCGCCGAGCCACTTCTGCCAGGGCTGCCACGCCTACGCGGCGGTGAAGATCGATTGCTTCGAATGCCACACGAGTCGCGCGGCGGAGCCGGTGCGCGCGGCCTCGGGCGCGAAGGGGCCGTCGTGAGCGCCGAGTCCGCGCGCCGCGCCTTCCTGCGCGCCTCGGGCGCGCTCGCCGCGCTCGCCGTCGCGCCGGGCGTGATGCTCTATCGCGCCGCCGAAGCGGCCACGGCGGGCGCGAGCGCGAAGGTGCGCTGGGGCCTGCTCGTCGATGCCACGCGCTGCAGCGCCGACTGCGACGCCTGCATCCGCGCGTGCCGCAGCGAGAACGGGCTGCCTTCGACCACGCGTCCCACCGATTCGCAGTGGGTGCGCAAGGTCTCGCTCAAGGACCTGCGCACCGGAAGAACCGCGTTCGCTCCCGTGATGTGCCAGCACTGCGCCGAGCCGCCGTGCGTCGACGTATGTCCCACGGGCGCCTCGTTCAAGCGCGCCGATGGCGTCGTCATGGTCGATCGCCACATCTGCATCGGCTGCCGCTACTGCATGCTCGCCTGTCCCTACAAGGCGCGCAGCTTCGTGCACGAGGCGACCACCGACCCGAAGCCGGAGACGCCGCGCGGGCAGGGCTGCGTCGAGGGGTGCAACCTGTGCGCGCCGCGCATCGACCGCGGCGGCGTGCCGGCGTGCGTCGAGGCCTGCGCGGCCGCCGGGCACGGGGCGATCGTCTTCGGCGACCTGAACGATCCGGCGAGCCCCATCTCGCAGCGCCTTCGCGAGGTCGCCTCGCGCGCGTTGCGTCCCGAGCTGGGCCTCGACCCGGGAGTGCGCTATGCCGGCCTCTAGCGGCGCGCGCGGTTTCTGGATCGCCTTCGCGTTCTTCGCGCTGCTCATGGCGGCGGGCGGCGGCGCCGCGCTGTTCATGGAGGAGCACGGGCACGTCGTCACCGGCATGACGAACCAGATCGTGTGGGGCGTGCCGCACGTGGCGGCGATCTTCCTCGTCGTGGCCGCCTCCGGCGCGTTGAACGTGGCGTCGGTCGCCTCGGTGTTCCGCGAGCCGGCGTACAAGCCGTACGCGCCGCTCTCGGTGCTGCTCGCGATCGCGCTCCTCGCCGGCGGGCTCGCGGTGCTCGCGCTCGACCTCGGGCGGCCGGATCGCGTGATCCTGCCGATGATCCACCAGAACCTGCGCTCGATCTTCGCCTGGAACATGCTGCTCTACAGCGGCTTCTTCGCGATCGGGGCCGTGTACCTGTGGACGATGCTCGAGGCGCGGTTCGGCCGCTTCACGCGCCCGGCGGGCCTCGCGGCATTCGTGTGGCGCATCATCCTCACGACGGGGACGGGTTCGATCTTCGGCTTCCTCGTCGCGCGCCAGGCCTATGCCGCGGCGGTGCTCGCGCCGCTCTTCATCGCGCTCTCGCTCGCCTGGGGGCTCGCCGCGTTCTGCATCGCGCAGCCGCTGCTCGCGCGCGCGCTCGGCGTGCCGATGCCCGAGGCGATGGCGCAACGACTGGGCCGCCTGCTCGGGCTGTTCGTGATCGTGGTGCTGTGGCTCATCGCGATCTACCACGCGACCAACCTCTACTGGGCGAAGCAGGCGGCGTTCGAGCGCTTCATCCTCGTCGAGAGCCGGCCTTACGCGCCGCTCTTCTGGCTCGGCTTCGTCGGGATCGGAAGCCTCGTGCCGCTGGCGCTCGTGTACCACCCGCGGCTCGGCGGGCCGCGCTCGCGCATGGCGGCGAGCGTGGCGGTGGTCGCGGGCGCGCTGGTCTTCCTCTACGTCTTCATCATCGGGGGCGAGGCCTTCCCGCTCGAGATCTTCCCCGGTTACGCGGTATCGAGCAGCTTCGGCGACGGAGCCATCGCCGATTACGTGCCGAGCCTTCCCGAGCTCGCGCTGGGCGCGGGCGGCATGGCCGTGGCCGCGTTCACGGTCGCCCTCGGCACGCGGCTCTTGCCGATCTTGCCCGACGCGCGCGCGTTGGCGACGCACCCTTGAGCGCGCGCTTCATGGCGGGCCTGATGGTGTCGGCGGGCTGGCGCTCGTCGGGCAAGACCACGATCGCCGTCGGGCTCGCGGCCGCGCTCGCCTCGCGCGAGCTCGAGGTGCAGGCGTTCAAGAAGGGCCCCGACTTCATCGATCCCCAGTGGCTCGCGCTCGCCACGGGGCGCGCATGCCGCAACCTCGATCCGCACCTGCAGGGCATGGCGGAGCTCGACGCCTACTGGTGCCGCCATGCATCGCGCGCGCAATTCGCCCTCGTCGAGGGCAATCTCGGGCTGCACGACGGCCTCGCGCTCGACGGCTCCGACAGCAACGCGGCGCTCGCGCGGCGACTCGGGCTGCCCGTCGTGCTCGTGCTCGACGCGCGCGGCATGGCACGCGGGGCGGCGGCGCTCGTGATGGGGCTCGCGGCGTTCGATCCGCACGTGCACGTGGCCGGCGTGATCCTGAACCGCACCGCGGGCGCGCGCCACGAGGCGAAGCTGCGCGCCGCGATCGAGACCCATACTGGCGTGCGCGTGGTCGGCACGCTCGGCGAGGACGCCCGGCTCGCGATCGTCGAGCGCCATCTCGGGCTCGTCCCCGCCGCCGAGATGCCCGACGCCGAGGGCCGCGTGCGGCTCCTCGCACGTGCGGTCGAGGCGAACGTCGACGTGGGGGCGATCCTCGCGGCGGCGGCGGGCGCGGCGCCGGTGTCCGGTTGCGTGCCGCTCGCCGCAGCCGCGCCCACGATGGGGCGCGTTCGCGTCGGCATCGCGCGCGACAGCGCCTTCGGCTTCTACTACGCGGACGATCTCGACGCGCTCGAGCAGGCGGGCGCGACGCTCGTGGCGTTCGACGCGCTGCGCGACAGCGCGCTCCCCGAGGTCGACGCGCTCTTCATCGGCGGCGGTTTTCCAGAGACGCAGGCCGCGGGGCTCGAGCGCAACGGTGCCCTGCGCGCGCAGGTCCGGGTCGCGATCGAGAACGGCTGCCCGGTGTACGCGGAATGCGGCGGCCTCATGTACCTCGCGCGCTCGATCAGCCACGGCGGGCGCACGTACCGGATGGCGGGTGCGATTCCCGGGGATGCGGTGATGCATGCGCGCCCGGTGGGAAAGGGCTACGTGACGCTCGCGGAAACGCCGAGCCATCCGTGGGGACGCGGAGCACGGGTCGAGGCGCACGAATTCCATCACTCGGCGCTCGTGAACGTCGACCCGGCGGTCGGCTACGCGTACCGCGTGCTGCGCGGCCACGGCATCGACGGCGCCCACGACGGGCTCGTCCATCGGCGCGTGCTCGCGTCGTATGCGCACCAGCGCGCGGTGGGCGGCAACGACTGGCCCGCACGCTTCGTCGGCTATGCCGCCGCGTGCGCGTGGACCCGCGGCTCGGCGCGGGCCGCCGCGTAGCAGGGACGAGGCTCGCGAGCGGGCCGCAAATGAAGGAGATCCCACGATGAGCGCACGCGAATTCGAACCGGGGCACGTGTACCTCGTCGGCACCGGTCCGGGCGACCCGGAGCTGCTGACGGTGAAGGCGTTGCGGCTGCTCCGCGATTGCGATGCGGTGCTCTACGACAACCTCGTGACGGCGGAGATCATGGCGCTCGTGCGCCGCGACGCGCGCCGCATCTACGTCGGCAAGCGCCGCGCCGACCACGCGATGGCCCAGGAAGCGATCTGCGCGCTCCTCGTGCAGCTCGCGCGCGAAGGGCTGCGGGTCGTGCGGCTGAAGGCGGGCGACCCGTTCGTGTTCGGGCGCGGCGGCGAGGAGATCGAGGCGCTCGCGCGCGCCGGCGTGACGTTCGAGGTCGTGCCCGGCATCACGGCCGCCCTCGGCGTGGCCGCATACGCGGGCATCCCCCTCACGCACCGCGACCATGCGCAGGCGTGCGTGTTCGCGACCGGCAACCGCAGCGACGGTTCCCTCGACCTCGACTGGGAAGCGCTCGCGCGGCCGCGCCAGACGGCGGTGATCTACATGGGCTTCCAGAACCTCGCCGAGATCTGCGCGCAGCTCGTCGCCCACGGGCTCGATGCGGGCACCGCTGCGGCGATCGTGCAACAGGGCACCACCCCGAACCAGCGCGTGGTCAGCGGCGATCTCGCCACGCTTCCGACGCTCGCCGCGCAGGCGGGGCTGCATCCGCCGACGCTCGTGATCGTGGGGGAAGTGGTGCGGCTGCGCGAGCGCCTCGCCTGGTACGAGGCGGCGCGGCTCGAGCGCGAGCTGCTCGCGGCCGGGTAGGGCGAGCGCTCAGCGCAGGGAGCCCGACGAGGACGACGCCTTGCGTTCGACCGCGTAGACCGCGGCCTCCACGCGCGAGCTCACCTGCAGCTTCGACAGGATGTGGCGCACGTGCAGCTTCACGGTGTCGTGGCTGATGGCCAGCGCCTTCGCGATCCCCTTGTTGCTCATGCCCTGCGCGATGTAGCCGAGGATCTCCTGCTCGCGCTCGGTGAGCGAGCGCCCGGCGCCCTCCTTGCCCTGGCCGGAGCCGAAGAGCATCGACAGCTTGTTCGCCATCGCGGGAGCGACCACGAGCTCGCCGCGCAGCGCGCGGCGGATCGAATCGACCACGTCCTCGGGGTCCATGTCCTTCAGCAGGTAGCCACGCACGCCGGCGCGCATCGCGTTGGCGAGGTCGTCCTGCGAGTCGGACATCGTGAGCACGAGCGCGGGCATGTCGAGGCCTTCGGCGCGCAGGCGCTTCAACAGGTTGAATCCGTTCATCTGCGGCATGCGCAGGTCCATGATGATCATGTCGGGCTTGAGCTCGCGCACGAGCCGCACCGCGGCTTCGGGCTCGGCCGTGGCGCCGACCACGTGGATGCCCGCGCGATGCTCGAGCAGCTCCGCGAGGCCGCGCCGGCACAGGCCGTGGTCGTCGATGAGGACGACGCGATCGTTGGCGCCGGCCATCTCAGCCGCCTCCCGACGGCGCGGGCATCGTGAGCCGCACCCGGGTGCCGCGGGTGCGCAGGCGCCGCACCTGCAGCTCGCCGCCGATGCGCAACGCCCGCTCGCGCATGATCTGCAATCCGTAGTGCCCGCCCTCGCCGCTCGGGTCGGTGGCGCCCACGCCGCGGCCGTCGTCCTCGACGCTCACGTGCAGGCGCCGAGCGCGCTGCTCGATCACGACGCGCGCGCTCCTGGCCTGCGCGTGCTTCACGACGTTGGCGAGCGCCTCCTGCACGATCCGGTAGACCTCGAGCTCCTGCTCGGCGGGCAGACGCAGGCCCGCGGCGCGGTTGTCGATGCGCAGCGCCACGCCGGTGCGCTGCTCGAAGGTGCGCGCCGTGCTCTCGAGCGCGCCGGCGAGCCCCTGGTCCATGCCGCTGCGGCAATGGGTGATCAACTCGCGCAACCGCGCGTGCGCCTCGCCGAGGGAGGCGTTCACGTCGTCGAAGTAGCGCAGCGCGAGCGGGCGCTGGCCGCCTTCGAGCGCGTCGTGCAGCAGGCTCATGCGCATGCGCATGAAGGCGAGCCCCTGCGCGAGCGCATCGTGCATCTCGCCGGCGAGAATCTGGCGCTCCATCACGACCGTCGAGCGGATCCTTTCCTGCTCGAGGCGCGCGTTGTCGATCACGAGGTCGAGCATGTCGCTCACCGGCTCGAGCAGCGCCGAGAGCTCCCCCGGGCGGTGCGCGCCCGGGGCGAAGAAGAGGTTGAAGACGCCGATCGCGCGCCCGCCGCTGTGCAGCGGGAGGGCGAGGGCCGGGCCGGGCGCGTGTGCGGCGACGCATGCGAAGCCCTTGCGGCTGCACGCGAGGCCGTCGTCGTCGATTTGCAGGCGGTTGTCCTGGACGGCGAGCCCGCAGATGCCGCAGTCGGCCGCGACGATGCGTTCGCGCTCGACCCAGGGGTCGGGCAGCCCGATCGACGCGACCAGGCGCATCTTCCCGCGGGCTTCGTCGAGCAGGCGCACGGCGCCGGCCTGGGCGCCGGCGAGCGCGACGATCGCGCGCAGCCCGCGCTCGAGCAGCGTATGCAGCGTGCCATCGGTTTCCACGCCCGCGCATGCGCCTTCGCGCGCCTGCGCCGCAATGCCCGATGTGCCGGGGCGATTCGCCAAGCGGGTCCTCCTCGGGGAGGGATCGGCGCGGGGGTCCTCGCGTCCCCCGTTCTTGATCTTGCCAGCGCCCATTCTAGGCTGGATTGGGCGCACCGGTTGCGCTCGGTCAAGCCAACCCCCCAAATGGGTAGGTGCCCTTCCTCCTCACGGTAATAGACGCGGGCGATCCGGCCTGCGCTAATGGGATCGCCATGGCACTCGTGAGACCCCATGGGGGCGGTCCCCTCAGGCCGCTCCTGTTGACCGGCGCGCAGCTCGCGGCCGAGCGCAAGCGCGCGGCGTCGCTGCCGCGGCTCGCGGTCAGCTCGCGCGAGCGCGGGGACCTCGTGATGATGGGCATCGGCGGATTCACGCCGCTCGACGGCTTCATGACGCACGCCGACTGGGAAGGCGTGTGCGACGGCTACCGCCTGGCGAGCGGCCTGTTCTGGCCGATCCCCATAACCCTCTCCGCCACGCGCGAGGCCGCCTCGCGCATCGCGACCGGCGACGACATCGTGCTCGCGGACGCGCAGGCCGGCGAGATCATGGCGACGCTGCGCGTGACCGAGAAGTACGCCATCGACAAGGCGCACGAGTGCGAGAGCATCTTCCGCACCACCGATCCGCAGCACCCGGGCGTGAAGATGGTGATGGCGCAGGGCGAGGTGAACCTGGCCGGCCCGGTGAAGGTGCTCTCCGACGGCGGGTTCAAGGCGAAATACGGCGCGCTCTTCATGACGCCCGCGCAGACGCGCGCGCAGTTCGAGCGTCTCGGCTGGTCGAAGGTCGCGGCGTTCCAGACGCGCAATCCGATGCACCGCTCGCACGAGTACCTGGCGAAGGTCGCCATCGAGGTGTGCGACGGCGTGCTGATCCACTCGCTCCTCGGCAACCTGAAGCCCGGCGACATCCCGGCGGAGGTGCGCACCGAGGCGATCGCGGTGCTCGCGAAGCTCTACTTCGTCGAGAACACGCTGGTGCAGGCGGGCTATCCGCTCGACATGCGCTACGCCGGGCCGCGCGAGGCGCTGCTGCACGCGCTCTTCCGGCAGAACTACGGCTGCTCGCACCAGATCGTGGGACGCGATCACGCCGGCGTCGGCAGCTACTACGGGCCGTTCGACGCGCATCGCATCTTCGACGAGATCCCGCCGGGATCGCTCGAGACGCAGCCGCTCAAGATCGATTGGACGTTCTGGTGCTACCGCTGCGGCGGCATGGCGTCGGCGCGCACCTGCCCGCACGACGACGACCAGCGCCTGCTCGTCTCCGGCACGAAGCTGCGCAAGTGGCTTTCGGAAGGCAGCGACGTCCCCGCCGAATTCAGCCGGCCGGAGGTCCTCGCGATCCTGCGCAAGTACTACGAAGGCCTCGAGGAGAAGGTCGAGGTCCAGCTCGCGGGGCATTCGGCGCGCTGAAGCCCCATGTCCCCGAAGATTCCCGAAACGACGAAGGAGTGACGCCATGCCCACCTATGTGCGCACCGACAAGTGCGACGGCTGCAAGGGCCAGGACAAGACCGCGTGCATGTACATCTGCCCGCACGACCTGATGATGCTCGACCGCGACGGCTCGAAGACCGGCCACGCGATGAAGGCCTTCAACCAGGAGCCCGAGCAGTGCTGGGAGTGCTACTCGTGCGTGAAGATCTGCCCGCAGAACGCGATCGAGGTGCGCCACTACGCCGACATCGTCCCGCTCGGCGGCTCGGTGCAGCCGCTGCGCGGCAGCGACTCGATCATGTGGACGATCCGCTTCCGCAACGGGACGCTCAAGCGCTTCAAGTTCCCGATCCGCACCACCGCGGAAGGCTCGATCGACCCGTACGGCGGCAAGCCCATGCCGAAGATGGCCGAGATCGACGCGCCCGGCTTCTTCACGAAGGCGGTGGCGGGCGGGTATCGCGCGGGCCGCGACGGCGAGCTCGTGCGGCGCAAGTGAACAGCGAGGCGAGGTGAACGACATGACCCAGGGAACCTTCGAGAATCCGAGCATCGTCGAGGAAGAGCTCGACGTCCTCATCATCGGCGGCGGCATGGCCGCCTGCGGCGCCGCGTACGAGATCATGCGCTGGGCCGAGGCGCTCAAGGCGGAGACCGGGCAGGAGCTCAGGATCCGGCTCGTCGACAAGGCCGCGCTCGACCGCTCGGGCGCGGTGGCACAGGGCCTTTCGGCGATCAACACGTACATCGGCGCGGACCAGGACCCGGCCGACTACGCGCGCATGGTCTCCAACGACCTCATGGGCATCACACGCGACGACCTGGCCTACGACCTGGGCCGCGTCGTGGACGACTCGGTGCACCTCTTCGAGGAGTGGGGCCTGCCGATCTGGAAGACCGACGCGAACGGCGTGCGCCACGACGGCGCCGAGTCGCAGCGCGAGGGCATCCCCGCGCTGAAGGACGGTGGCAAGCCCGTGCGCTCGGGCAAGTGGCAGATCATGATCAACGGCGAGTCGTACAAGTGGATCGTGGCCGAGGCGGCGAAGAAGGCGCTCGGCCTGCCGCGCATCCAGGAGCGGATCTTCGTCGTGAAGCTGGTGAACGACAAGAACGACCCGTCGCGCATCGCGGGCGCCGTCGGCTTCTCCGTGCGCGAGAACGCGATCTACGTGTACAAGGCGAAGGCGGTCCTGCTCGCCGCCGGCGGCTGCGTGAACCTGTTCCGGCCGCGCTCGGTGGGCGAGGGCACCGGGCGCGCGTGGTATCCGGTCTGGAACGCGGGCAGCACCTACGCGATGGCCGCGGAAGCGGGCGCCGAGATGACGATGATGGAGAACCGCTTCGTCCCGGCGCGCTTCAAGGACGGCTACGGTCCGGTGGGCGCGTGGTTCCTGCTGTTCAAAGCGAAGGCGACCAACGCCTACGGCGAGGACTACATGGCCAAGAACAAGGCCATGCTCGACGACTACCCGCCGTACGGGCAGGCCGCGGTCCCGGCCTCGTGCCTGCGCAACCACCTCATGCTGCACGAGATGAAGGAAGGACGCGGCCCGATCTACATGGACACGGTCGGCGCGCTCGCCAAGCTCAGGGAGTCGCTGTCGCCGAAGGAAGTGAAGCACCTCGAGGCCGAGGCGTGGGAGGACTTCCTCGACATGTGCATCGGCCAGTGCGGCATCTGGGTCGGCGAGAACGTCGAGCCCGAGAAGAAGAACTCGGAGCTGATCCCGACCGAGCCGTACCTGCTCGGCTCGCACTCGGGCTGCTGCGGCATCTGGGTGTCGGGCCCGACGGACCTGGGCGCGCCCACCGCGGCCGACGGCGAGCTCGACGGCGTTCCCGCGCACCTGCCGCGCGGCTGGAGCTGGGGCTACCGCTCGATGACGACGGTGAAGGGCCTCTTCACCGCGGGCGACGGCGTCGGCGCTTCCGGCCACAAGTTCTCGAGCGGGTCGCACGCCGAGGGCCGCATCGCCGCGAAGGCGATGGTCAAGTACGCGGTCGACAACAAGGGCTGGAAGCCCGAGCTCGAGGTGCCCGCCGCGCAGCTCGCCGAGGAGATCTACAAGCCGGTGCGCAACTTCCTCGCGAACAAGGACTACACCACCGCGGTCGACGTGAACCCGAACTACGTGACGCCGAAGATGCTGCAGTTCCGCCTGCAGAAGATCATGGACGAGTACGTGGCCGGGGTCGCGACCTACTACAACACCAACGACAAGCTGCTCGGCATCGCCGAGGAGAAGCTCGCGCTGCTCAAGGAGGACGCGCAGAAGATGCGCGCCAAGGACCTGCACGAGCTGCTGCGCGCGTGGGAGAACTACCACCGCATCCTCACCGCCGAAGCGCACATGAAGCACATCCAGTTCCGCGAGGAGTCGCGCTATCCGGGCTTCTACTACCGCACCGACAAGAACTTCGTCGACGAGAAGAACTGGCACTGCTTCGTGAACTCGGTGTACGACCGCAAGACGCACGCGTGGACGTGCTTCAAGCGCAAGCACGTGGACCTGCTCGACAAGTCGAAGCTCTTCAAGGCGCCCGCGCCGCCCGCGGCCGCGAAGGCGGGCGCCACCGCCGACTGAGGCGCGGTTGCCCCAGGCTCCCGGTCCCCCCGCCGCCGGCCCGGTCGTCCCGGAGGCGTTCGGCGGGGACCGCGAGATCCGCTTCCGCTGCCGCAAGGGCATCGGTTGCTGGAACGCGTGCTGCTCGAACATCGACATCACGCTCACGCCGTGGGACGTGCTGCGGCTCGAGCGCCGCCTCGGGCTCGAATCGGGCGCGTTCCTGCGCGAGTACACGGTGCCTTTCGAGATCGAGAAGGGCGGCCTGCCCGGCGTGAAGCTCAAGCCCGTCGACGGCGGCACGGCATGCCGTTTCATGCGCTCGGAAGGCTGCAGCGTGTACGCCGATCGCCCGACCGCGTGCCGCTACTATCCGGTCGCGCTGCTCGCGATGCGGCGCGAGGGCGAATCGACCGACCGCGACTCGTACGCGCTGGTGAAGGAGCCGCACTGCAAGGGCCATGAGGAGCCGCGCACCCTCACGGTGGACGACTATCGCCGGGAGCAGGGGCTCGAGGAATACGACCGGCGCGCGCGCGGCTGGCGCCAGCTCGTGCTGAAGAAGCTCTCCTCCGGGCCGACGGTCGGCAAGCCCACGGCGCGCAGCCTGCAGCTCTTCTTCATGGCGTGCTACGACCTCGACCGCTTCCGGCGCTTCGCCACGAGCGCGGCGTTTCGCGCGCTCTACGAGGTGCCGGCCGGGGAGATGCGCGCGCTCGCTTTCGACGACACGGCGCTCCTCGCCTTCGCCTACCGCTTCCTTGCGCAGGTGCTGTTCGGCGAGGAGACGATCGCGATGCGCGAGCCGGCGCTGCGCGAACGCCGGGAGCGGGCCCAGGCGCTCGTGCGCGAGCGCGAGGCGGCCGGGCGTCCGCCGCGCGACGACGAGGATCCGCCGGGCGCGCCGTGAGGCGCGTCCGGAACGTTGGGTACAAAAAGGATCCGCCGGGCGCGGGGCGCGCGGCGGGGCCGGTCAGCTGCCCGCGTACTTCATGTCGTCGCGGCGGTTCTTCGCCCACGACGCCTCGTCGTGGCCGGAGGCGACCGGTTTCTCCTCGCCGTAGCTCACCGTCTCGATGTGGTTGCCGGGCACGCCGAGCACGGTCATCACCTTCTTCACCGCCTCGGCGCGACGCTCGCCGAGCGCGAGGTTGTACTCGCGGCTGCCGCGCTCGTCGGTGTTGCCCTCGATCCGCATGCGCGCCTGGGGATGCTCCACCAGGTAGCGCGCGTGCGCGCGGATGAGGTCGCGGTACTGGTCCTTGACAAGGTCCGAGTCGAAATCGAAGTAGACGCTGCGCTTCGACAGGATGTTGTGCGGGTCGGTGAGCGGGTTGCCCGCGACGTTCGACCCCGCCGCCGGCGTGGCGCTCGACGCCTGGCTGGCGGACGTGCTACGGGGCGGCGTGGAGTCGGCGGTCGCCGGCTTCTTCGCTTCGTTGCTGGCGCAGGCGCCGGCGAGCAGGGCCACGGCAAGGCAGGCCGTGAAGTTCTTCATTTCCGATGTTCTCCGTATGGGACAGTTTGGGCAGGTTGATCGACTTCAGTCACCGGGATCTGCGCGTTGTTGTCGTTCATGCCGCCTTCCCGCCGCGAACCTCGCGGGAAGGGGGGCAGTCGCGGTACACTGCGGGAAGTCGCGACGTGCGCCCCAGGCGCTGACACTTTTGCACAAAACTACCCGTTCGTCCAGCACCCGCGCGCCGGCCGGCCGCCGCCACGCCGAGATGCTCGAGGTGCTCAAGCGCTTCCGCGTCCTGCTGCGCGCCATCGACGCACACTACCGGCGCGCCGAGTCGAAGTCGGGCCTCGGGGGCGCGCAGATCTGGGCGTTGAGCGAGATCGCGGCCAACCCGCGCCTGCAGCCGGGCGACCTCGCGCGGCGCATGGCGATCCACGCCTCGACCGCGAGCAACCTGCTCGGGCGCCTCGAGTCGCTCGGGCTCGTGGAGCGGGTGCGCGAGGAGTACGACCGGCGCGTCGTGGTGCTGCGGATCACCGCGGCGGGGCGGCGCAAGCTGCGCTCGGCGCCCAAGCCTTCGACCGGCCTGCTGCAGGAAGCGCTCCTCGCGCTGCCGTCGCGCGAGCTCGCCTCGTTGCAGCGCCACCTCGACCACCTGCTCGGACACGTCGAGCGCCTGGACCCGCGCGCCATGGCGCTGCCGATCGCGGCGATCCTCGCCGGCGAGCGTGCGGCGCGCGAGAGGGCCGAGCCGCGCGAGACCGAAGCGCGGTCCGCGACGCGGTAGAATCGCAAATGCATCGTCGTACGACCGATCCCTCGCCGCGGCGGGATCGTCCCGCCGGGCGCACGCCGTAGCCCGGCGACCTCCGCTACCCATGCCTGAATTCCCCGGCGCAGTCGCCGCCTTCCTCCTGCCATGGGATTTCTCGCCCGCCGCGTTCGCGCTGTGCGCGGGCGGGGCCGTCGTGTATGGGCTCGGCTTGGGCCGCACCCCCCGCGACGCGCGGCCGCCGCTCGCGCGCCGCATCGCGTTCTTCGTCGGCTGCGCGCTCGTCTACCTCGTGATGCAGACGCGCTTCGACTACTACGCGCAGCACATGTTCTTCCTGCACCGCATCCAGCACCTCGTGCTGCATCACCTGGGGCCGTTCCTCGTCGTGCTCGCGCAGCCGCTCGGCGTGCTGGGGCGCGGGCTGCCGCGGGCCGTGGTCGAGCGCGGACTGCGCCCGGCGTGGAACCACCCGGCCGCCCGCCGGCTCGTCGGCGTGCTGCAGAACGGGTGGACCGCGCCGGTGCTCTTCGTCGGGCTGATCTTCCTGTGGCTCACGCCGCCGGTGCACTTCGTCGCGATGCTGAGCGCGCGCTGGTATGCCGTGATGAACTGGTCGATGCTCCTCGACGGCCTGCTCTTCTGGGCGCTCGCGCTCGATCCGCGCGGGCGCGAGGAGGGCGCCTGGGTGGGATTCGGCGCGCGCGTGTGGATGCTCATGCTCGCGATCCCGCCGCAGATCCTGCTCGGCGCGTACATCTCGCTCAGCGGTCGCGAGCTGTTCGACATCTACACCGTGTGCGGGCGCGCGTGGAGCCTCGATCCGATGACCGACCAGACGCTCGGCGGCCTCATCACGTGGATCCCGGCCGCGATGATGCACGTGATCGCCGCGCTCGTCGTCTTCGGCCGCTGGGTGCGCGCCGACCAGGGGCGCAGCGGGCCGCGTGTCGCCGCGCCGGTGCCGGCATTGGGAGACTGACGTGGGCCGCCGCATCGCGATCCTCGCCTTGTGCGCCACGCTCGCCGCCTGCGGCCGCATGCTCGCGACCGGCGGGCACGTGAAGGACATCGGCGGACTCGTTCCCGATCTCGCGTTCGCCATGACCGACGAGCGCGGGCAGGCGGTGACGCAGGCCGATTATCGCGGCGCGCCCGTGCTGGTGTTCTTCGGCTTCAGCCATTGCGTCGACGAGTGCCCGACCACGCTCGCCGATCTCTCGAAGGCGATCCGCGCTGCCGGGGCGCGCGACGCGCGCGTGCTGTTCGTCACCGTCGACCCGGCGCGCGACACGACGGCGCGGCTCGACGAATACGTGCACGCGTTCGGCGGCCCGATCACGGGATTGCGCGGCACCGATGCGCAGCTCGCCGCGCTCGCGCGGCGCTACCGCGTCGGCTTTTCCCTCGGCGAGCCCGACGCGAAGGGCGGCTACGACGTGAACCACAGCAGCGCCGTGTTCGGCTTCGATGCGCAAGGCCGCGCGCGGCTGCTGGTGCTGCCCGGGGCGAGCGCGGCCGAGATGCAGGCGGCCGTGGCGCGGCTCGAGCGCTCGCGCGTCTCCTGAGTCGTGCTCCGGTCAGCGATCGCGCGCTCCCGCGACGGCGCGATCGGCGCGAGCGGGAGCGGCCGCGACGCACCCGAGCTGGGCGAGGATCCCGGGAATCGCGCGCGCGATCTGCGGGGCGATGAAGAGCGTTCCGAGCGGATCGCCGAAGGTGCCGGTCGTCGGTGGCCCGATGACGCGCAGCCGCGCCTGAACGCGTCCCGCGGCGCCGATCGGCCGGCATTGCGCGTCGACCTCGAATCCCAGCCCCGTCGGATCGGCACGCGCCAGCCCTTGCGCGGCGAGCGCGGCGAGGAACGGGTCGTCGGCCACGCCGCACGAAGGATCGAGCCCGGTGCAGTTCACGACGGCGTCGAACGCCTCGTTCACGCGCGCGCCGTCTTCGGCCTCGGCCCATTCGACCTGCAGCCCCGTGCCGGCCGTCGCCACTGCGCGCAAGCGTCCGCGCCGGAACGCCACCGTGCCGGCCGCCTCCGCGTGGCGCACGAGCGCGTCGTTCTGCGGCGGCGCGCGGAACCGGTGCGCGTCGTACCACGGGCGCAGCCGGCGCACGACGCGGGCCTTCTCCTCGACGGGCAAACGCGGCCACACCTTCCACAGCACGTCGCGCAGCTCGTCGAAGGCGCGGTACCAGTCGCCCCCCGCGGCCGCGTCCTGCGCGATGCGCTCGCGCAGCGCGTGCAGCAGCGAATGCGCGGTCGGTGCGGCGTGGGAAAGGAAACCGGGCACGGGCCCCGCGTTGCGCGCGAGGATTCCGGCCATCCCCGACTCGCGGGCCGGCGGGCGTTGCGGGCGCGGGCGAAGGCCGTGGCGCGAAAGCGACGTGATGCGTCCCTCGTGGCCGCGCCGCACGAGGGTCGAGAGGATGTCGAGCGCGGTGAGCCCGGAGCCGAGGACGAGCACGCGTGCCGCGCGGTCCAGGCCGCGGATGCGATCGAGGTCCATGGGGTCCGCGACGAGCGCCGGATGCGCGGCCAGATCGGCGAACGGCCACGGAAGGCGGGAGCGGCCATTGCCGGTCGCGAGGACGACCAGGTCCGCGGCGAGCCGTGTCCCGCGTTCGGTGATCACCTCGAATGCTCCGGGACGCTCGTGCAGCGCGGTGGCGCGGTCGCGCACGTGCTCGATGCGCGAGCCGTTCGCGGCGCGCGAGTGGGCCTGCACGGTGGCGGCGACGAACGCGGCGAAATCGGAGCGGCGGATGTAGAGCTGCCCGTTCGGCGCGAGGGCGTCGGGATCGCGGCGCAGCGTCGCGTTCGCCTCGTACCAGCGCGCGAGCTCGCCCGGGTCGGCGGGATCGACCAGGTGCGTGCCGATGTTGCCGTTCAGCCGGTGGTCGGGATCGTCGGCGGAGTACGCGAGGCCGGCGCCCACGAACGCGCGCGGCTCCACGATCGCGATCGCGAGCGGCGTTGCGCAGGCGCGCACGAGCTGGATCGCGGTGGCCGCGCCGCTGTAGCCGCCGCCGACGATGACGATGCGCGGGGGCGATCGGCCCGGCGGGCCTTGGGAAGGGCACATCCTGCCGATTATGCATCGCCGCGCTGATTTGACCGGCGCCTGCGCGCTGGGATACAAAGCAGGCTCGCGCGAGGAGAGAAGCACCATGGGCGCCGTTCCCGCAGGCCGTGTCGCGTCGTTGCTCGGCATCCTCGTCCTGTGGTGCGCGTGCGCGCTCGCGCAGAACGAGGCGTACCCGAGCAAGCCGATCCGCTTCATCCTGCCGTTCCCGCCGGGCGGCGGCACCGACATCCTCGGTCGCATCATCGCGGAGCGCATGGCCGCCGATCTCGGCCAGCCCGTGGTGATCGAGAATCGCGGCGGCGCGGGCGGCAACGTCGGCGCCGAGTCCGCGGCCCATTCGCCGCCCGACGGCTACACCATCGTGCTGGTCGCGCCCTCGCTCGCGATCAGCCCGAGCCTGTACGCGAAGCTCAACTACGATCCGGTGAAGGATTTCGCGCCGGTGAGCCTCGTGGGCAGCGTGCCCAACGTGATGGTGATCAACCCGCAGGTTCCCGCGCGCAACCTGGCGGAGTTCATCGCGCTCGCGAAATCGAAGCCGGGCGGCATGAATTTCGGCTCCGGCGGTCCCGGCACCTCGAACCACCTCGCCGGCGAGCTCTTCAACATCGAGGCGGGCGTGAAGCTCGTGCACGTGCCGTACAAGGGCGTGAACCTCGCGATGAACGACGTGGTCGGCGGCCAGGTGCAGATGGTGGTGATCGGCATCCCGGCGGCATTGCCGTTCATCCAGAGCGGCCGGCTGCGCGCGCTCGCGGTGGTCGCGCCGAAGCGGCTCGCGCAGTTGCCCGACGTGCCGACAGCGGCGCAGGCGGGGCTGCCGGACTACGACGTGACCACGTGGTACGGCGTGCTCGCGCCGGCCGGCACGCCGAAGCCGATCATCGCGAGGCTCAACGCCGAGCTCGATCGCGTCATGCATGCGCCCGACCTGCAGGCGCGTTTCGCCGCGACCGGCACCGAGCCGCGCACCACCACGCCGGAGGAGTTCGGCGCGTTCATCCGGCAGGAGATGGACCGATGGGGCAAGGTGGTGCGCCAGGCGGGGTTGAAGGCCGACTGACGCGCCGAAGTCAGCAGCGGGCGGCACCGACATCCGGGGAGGACCATGGGAGCACGCAAGCTCACGCGCAAGGACCTGGCCGACGCGGCCGAGAGATACAGGAACTGGGGACGCTGGGGCGCGCACGACGAGATCGGCACGCTGAACCACACGACGCCCGAGGACATCGTCGCGGCCGCGCGCCTCGTGCGCAAGGGCAAGGTGATCTCGCTCGCGCTCAACTTCGACCACACCGGTCCGCAGGGCGCGAAGAGCAAGTACCCCGCCATGGGCCGCATCAATCCGGTGCACACGATGCTGCGCACGGGCACCGACGCGTACGCGGGCGTGCTCGACCACCGCGGCATCCGCGCCGCCGACGACATGGTCGTGATGCCGCTGCAGTGCGGGACGCAATGGGACGGCCTCGGCCACGTCTTCTACGAGAACTCGATGTGGAACGGCTACGACTGCCGCGAGGTCACCTCGAACGGTGCGCAGAAGTGCGGCATCGAGAAGACCAAGGCGCGCATGGTCGGCCGCGGCGTGTTCCTCGACGTGCCGCGCGCCCTCGGGCGCGACGTGCTCGAGGACGGCTACGGCATCACGTGCGCGGACCTCGACCTGGCGGCGAGCAAGCAGGGCGTCACGGTGAAGAAGGGCGACTTCGTGGTCGTGCGCACCGGACAGATGGAAGCGAAGATCGCCGCGGGCAGCTGGGACGGCTATCCCGGCGGCGATGCGCCCGGCTTCGCGTTCGAGACGCTCGAGTGGATCCAGCGCACGCAGCTCGCCGCGCTCGCCTCCGACACCTGGGGCTGCGAGGTGCGGCCGAACGAGACCGAGCCCGGCATCAACCAGCCGTGGCACTGGATCACCATCCCGATCATGGGCATGACGATGGGCGAGATCTTCTACGTGAAGGAGCTCGCGCAAGACTGCGCGTCCGATGGGGTGTACGAGTTCCTGTTCGTCGCGCCCGCATTGCCCATCACCGGCGCGGTGGGCTCGCCGACCAACCCGCTCGCGATCAAGTAGGGGGCGCGAGGATGACCACGATATCGGGCCCTGCTGCGCCCGCGGCCGCTGCCGAAACCACGAGGACGAAGGGCATGAGGATGACCGGCGCGCAGGCGCTCGCGGACCTGCTGCAGGGTTATGGCGTGACGCACGTGTTCATGGTGCCCGCGGTGCTGCGCCGCACGTTCGCCGAGATGGAGCGGCGCACCGGCATCCGGCGCTTGCACGTGCACGGCGAGAAGGCCGCGGCGTACATGGCCGACGGCTATGCGCGCGCATCGGGCCGCCCGGGCGTGTGCATGGCGCAGGTCGTGGGCGCGTTGAACCTCGCCGCGGGATTGCGCGACGCGTGGCTCGCGCACTCGCCGGTGATCGCGTTCACCGGCGGGCGCGATCCGAAGAGCAAGTTCCGCAAGGTCTACCAGGAAGTCGACGACGTGCCGTCGTTCGAGCCGGTGACGAAGTGGAACGCGACGGTCGATGCGGTCGAGCGCATTCCCGACATGGTGCGGCAGGCCTTCCGCGTGGCGGTGACCGGCGGTCCCGGTCCCGTGCACCTGCAGTTCCGCGGCAACGAGGGACAGATGGACCAGGAGGAGGCGGAGCTCGACGCCGCGGCGGAGCCGCAGTTCGCGCGCGTGCCGCCGTTCCGTCCCGAGCCCGATTCTGCGAGCGTGCGCGCGGCCGTGCGCATCCTGCAGGAAGCGTCGCGCCCGGTGATCGTCGCCGGTGGCGGCGTTCGCGCCTCGGGCGCAGCCGCCGAGCTCGTCGCGCTCGCCGAGAAGCTGCAGGTCCCCGTCGCGACGTCGCTGAACGCGAAGGACGCGATCGCGGCGAGCCATCCGCTGTCCGTGGGCGTGGTCGGCACGTACTCGCGGGAGAGCGCCAATCGGGTCGTGGCCGGCGCGGATCTCGTGCTCTTCGTCGGCACCGAGGCGGGCGGCATGACGACCCACTTCTGGGCGGTGCCGAAGCCGGGCGTGGCGGCGATCCAGGTCGACATCGATCCCGCGGTGCTCGGGCGCAACTATCCGCTCAAGGCCGCGGTGAACGGCGACGCGAAGGTCGCGCTCGCGCGCATGGCGGCCGAAGCCGATGCGGGCACCGCGGCCAGGCGCAAGCCGTGGATCGCCGAGTCGCGCCGCATCTGCGACGAGTACGCCGCGAAATACCGCGGCGCGTTCGAGTCGGAAGCGGTGCCGATCCGCCCCGAGCGCCTCTGCCACGAGCTCTCGCGCCATGCGCCCGACGACGCGATCATCGTCGTCGACACCGGCCACGCGGGGATGTGGATGGGCGGCATGTTCGACGTGAAGTCGGGCCAGCAATACATGCGCAGCGCCGGCCACCTCGGCTGGGCGTTCCCGGCGGGCCTCGGTGCGAAGTGCGGTTGCCCCGAGCGGCCGGTCATCACGTTCACGGGCGACGCCGGCTTCTGGTACCACATCGCCGAGATCGAGACGGCGGTGCGCTGGAGGATCAACGCGGTCACCGTCGTGAACAACAACGGCGGCGGCAACCAGTCGATGCGCGGCTTCGACCGCGCCTACGGCGGCAAGCAGACCGACAAGGCGCGCGAGCTGTGGACCTTCAATGCGACCAACTTCGCGCGCATCGCGGAAGAGATGGGCGCGTTGGGGTTGCGCGTGGACAAGGCGGCCGATTTCGCGCCGGCGCTCGCGCGCGCGCTCGCCGCGAACCGCCCGGCCGTGATCGACGTCGCCACCGACATCGAGGCCGTCGCCCCCGGCGCGGTCGCGTAGGAGGAGCCATGCGCCAACGACTGCAGGCGATCCTCGTCGCCGCCTTCCTCGCGTGCGTCCCGTTCGCCGCGCCCGCGCAAACCTATCCCGCGAAGCCCGTGCACGTCATCGTCGCGTTCGCGCCCGGCGGGCCCGTGGACGTGGTGGCGCGCATCGTCGGCAACAAGCTGCCCGAGCTCCTCGGCCAGCCCGTCGTGATCGAGAACCGCCCGAGCTCCTCGGGCAACCTCGGCACGCAGGCGGTCGCGAAGGCCGCGCCCGACGGCTATACCATCCTCGCCACGTCGAGCGCGTTCGCGGTGAACGTCACGCTTTTCGGCAACGCCGGCTACGAGGCGAGGGAGTTCGCGCCGATCGTCGAGGCGGCCACGCAGCCGAACGTGATCGTCGTGAACGCGAAGTTTCCGGCGAAGACGCTCGCGGAGCTGCTCGAGATGGCGAAGACGCAGAAGCTCGCGTACGCCTCGCCCGGCACCGGCACCACGCCGCACCTCACCGGCGAGCATCTGTTCAAGGCGCTCGCGAAGCTCGACGTCGTGCACGTCCCGCACAAGGGCGCGGGACCGGCCGCCTCCGCGGTGGTCGCCGGCGAGCCGCCCATCGGCTCGCTCGCGGTGACCGCGCCGATCCCGTTCATCCAGCAGGGCCGGCTGCGGGCGCTCGCGATCTCCAGCGCGAAGCGCCATCCGCTGCTGCCCGACGTGCCGACCTTCGACGAGCTCGGATACCCGATCGAGGAATACACGTGGGTGGGCTTCTTCGCCCCCGCGGGCACGCCGCCGGAGATCGTGCAGAAGCTGAACGCGGCGATCAACAAGGCGCTCGAGATGCCCGAGGTGCGCCAGCGGTTCGAGCCGCTCACGCTCGAGCCGGTCGGCGGCTCGCCCCGGCAGTTCACCGACTACGTGCAGCAGGAGATCGCGAAGTGGGCGAAGGTGATTCAGGAGACGGGCGCGAAGGTCGACTGAGCGCCCCGCAGCCCGCGCTCCTTTCCGCTTTCCGGGCGCCGGCATTGCAAACGTAGCTTGCGGCAGGGGCGCCCGGGGCGCGATTCGGCGCCCGCGTTCAGGTTCGCGCAAGGCGCCGCGCGGAGGATCGCGAGCGGCATCCGCCGCCAAGGCCACGCGCCGTAGAGCGCAACCCGCTCCCTTGAACACGAGCAAGACTTCGCTGCTGTGGATCTGCGCGTTCGCGCTGACCCTGTTCGGCCTCAAGCTGTGGCTGATCGGCACCTACGCGACCGCGACGCCGTTCTGGGACGAGTGGGACGAAGCGGTCAGGCTCTACCAGCCGGTCCTCGAGGGGCATTACGACTGGTCGAGGCTCTTCGCGCCGCACAACGAGCATCGCATCTTCACCACGCGGCTCTTCGACCTGGCGTTGCTCCAGCTGTGCGGGAGCTGGAACCCGCTGCTGCAGATGATCCTGAACGCGGGCTTCCACCTCGTCGTGATCCTGGTGGTCGTGCTGCTCGTGATCCCCATCGCCGACACGGGGCGCCTCGCGCTCGTGCTGGCCCTGGCCTTCGTGCTCTTCGCGGTCCCCCACGATTGGGAGAGCGCGCTGTGGGGATTCGAGTCGCAGTTCTACTTCGTGCTGCTGTTCGGGGCGCCCGCGCTGTGGTTTCTCGTGGAGGCCGAGCCGTTGTCCGGCGCCTGGCTCGGCGGCCTCGGCCTGTGCGTCCTGTCGTACCTGTCCGCGGCGTCGGGAATGTTCGTGCCCGCGGCCGCCGGTATCGCGGGCGTCGCCGTGTACGCGCTCGGCATCCGTCGCGGCCACCGCCAGCTCATCGCGGCGGGAATCTGCTTCTACCTGTTCATCCTCGATTTCACGCTGACCCCGGTGGTGCCGGGTCATTACCAGGCGCTGCGCGCGACCTCGGTCGCGCAGTTCTTCCATGCCCTCGTGCAGATCGAGAGCTGGCCGCTCGCGCCGGCGGTCCTCGCGGTGCTCGCGCGCAACGCGCCGCTGGCCGCCTTTTGCGCGTGGATGGCCGTGCGCCGCCCGGCGGGGCGCGGCTACGTGTTCCTGCTCGCGCTCGGCGTGTTCGGCTTCGTGCAGGCGTGCAGCCTCGCCTACGGGCGCGCGAGCTTCCCGCTTTCCTCGCGCTACATGGATTTTTTCGCCGTCGACGTGCTCGTCCAGATTCTTTGCCTCGCGGTCCTGGTGCGGGAGGCGGGCGCATGGCGGCCGGCGTGGATCCAGGGTTCGGCGGCGATCTGGGCCGCGACGGTCCTCGGGGCGCTCCTGCTGCAGGCCGGGGGACCGCTGCCCGGGCAGCTCGCGCACAAGCGGCAGACGGGTATCGCGCAGGAGACGAACGTGCGCAACTTCCTGTTTTCGGGCGACGTCGCGTACCTGCGCGACAAGAAGCCGCCCGAGGAGATCCCTTATCCGCATGCGCCCCGCCTGGCGGCGATCGCGAGCGCCGACACCGTGAAGGCGATCCTTCCCTTCACGTTGCGCGAGCCGCTCGAGCCGATGGCGGTGCGCGGCCTTCGTGACGGCTTCGTGTCGAAGGGATACTCGCCATCGACCCCGCAGCGGCACGAGGCCGCCTACGGCAACTACGGCGTGCCGTCTCATACCGTGCCCCACCGCGTGGCCCTGGATTTCGACAGTCCTCAGGACGGAATGCTCGGCACGCCGATCGCCGGACATCCGTTGCTGGGCGGCACGCAGCTCGCGCTCGAGCAGGGCGGCGAACGGCGGGCCCTCAGGCTCGAGCGCGACCCGGGCGACGGCTGGCTCCTCGCGCTCGCTCCCGTGGCGAAAGGGCCTTTCCGCATCGTCGCGACCACCGGCGGCGATCCATCGTCGTGGGTCGCGATCGCCGCGCCCGTGGTCCTCGATCGCCACGAAACCTTCACCCTGCGGCTGTTGTCGCTTCACGGCGTGTTCATCACGGCCGGGATCGCGCTGCTGGCGTGGGCCGTCTACCGCACTCCTCGGCGCACGACCGCACGGGCATGAAGAGGGGCGAGCTGCCCGCCCGGCGTGAGTCGCGCTAGCGCGGCTCAGCGCCGCAGCAGCGGGCTGCCGTACAGGCCCGTAGGCCGCACGAGCAGGATCAGCAGCATCACGACGAAGGGCGCGGTCTGCGCGAGCGGCGCGTAGACGAGCGCGCCGAGCGACATCACCTGGCCCACGAGCAGCGCGGAGACGAGCGTGCCCTTGATGCTGCCGAGCCCGCCGATGATCACCACCATGAAGGCGAAGGCGAGGAGCTCGAGGCCCATGCCGGGGTCGACCATGATGAGCGGCGCATGCAGCGCGCCGGCGAGCCCCGAGAGCGTGCCGGCGACGATGAAGGTGATCGTGAACAGACGCGAGACGTTGATGCCGAGCGCCTCGACGTGCTCGACGTTCTCGATGCCGGCGCGGATCGCCTTGCCGACGATGGTGCGGTGCAGGAAGAGCCAGATGCCGACGTACACGGCCGCGGCGATGGCGATGACGGCGAGGCGATACGCGGGCACGTCGGTGCCGAGCACGTCGACCTGCTGCGGCAGCGGCATCGCCACGGGCCGCGGCACCACGCCCCAGAAGAGCTTGATGAGCCCGATGCCGCCGATGAGGATGCCGAACGTCGTGATCATGCTGAAGGTGGCGTTGCGCTCGTAGATGCGGCGGAAGATCGAGCGCTCCACCACGAGGCTCGCCACGCCCGCGGCGCCCATCCCGCACAGCGCGCCGAGCCACACGCTCCCGCTCGCCACGCTCACCGAGTAGGTGATGTAGGCGCCGAGCGAGTAGTAGAGCAGCTGATCGAGACTGATCACGCGCATGAGCCCGAAGCACAGCGACAGGCCCACCGCCACGAGAAAGAAGATGCTGCCGATGCTCAGGCCGAAGATGACGCCGGAGACGACGAGCTGCGGATCCATCTACGGTTCTTCCCGCGGGCGCAGGAACGCGATGCGGCGGGTGAGCCAGGGCGCGGCCGTGCCCCAGATGCCGCGCTCGCCGGCGAGCATGATCGACACCAGCAGCAGGCCGACGAAGATCTCCCAGTTGCCGACCACGCTCGAGATCGCGTCCTTCATCCCGGTGTAGGCGAGGGTGCCGACGATCGGCCCGTAGAGCGTGCCGGCACCGCCGAGGATGCTCACCACCACGGGATCGGCGGCGCGGGCGGGGCTCGACATTTCGGGCGTCACCCCGCCGAGGTAGATGGCGTAGAGGCTGCCGGCGAGCGCCGTGGTCGTGTTCGCGATCACGAAGGCCGCGAGGCGGATGCGGAAGTTGCTGTAGCCGAGGAACTTGAGCTTCTCCTCGTTGATCTTGGTGGCGAGGCAGCAGGCGCCGAAGAGCGAATCGTCGAGGTACTTGTAGAACGCCCAGAGCGCGAACGCGACGGCGAGCGCGAACACGAAGAACCCCTTCGGCGTCGACAGGTCCACCACCGGCGTTGAGGCGAGGTTGGTGAGGAACCAGAGTCCGTTGTCGCCCTTGGTCACGGCCACGAACACCTTCTGCGCGAGATAGAACACGATCACCGCGAGCGCGAGGTTCACGAGCGCGAAGTAGTCGCTGCGCAGGCGCACGAAGAACGGCCCCACCACGAGCGCCGCGGCGAGGCCCGCGACGAGGCCGCACGCGAGGCCCGCATACGGGTTCGCGCCGAAGTAGCACAGGTAGAGCGCGGTCCCGTAGGCGCCCACGGCGAGGTAGGCGGGCTGGCCGAACGAGATGAAGCCCACGCGCCCGAGCAGGAAGCTGCAGCCGAGGGTGTAGATCGAGAAGATCAGCACCTCGTTCACGAACGGCAGCGGCAGGAAGGCGCGCATGGCCGCGAGCGCCGCGAAGGCGAGGACCATCCCGCTCCACCAGCGCAGCGCGCGCTTGATGCGGCCGGCGGCGGCCTCAGACATGGGCCTCGCAGCCCTGCGGCGTGCGCTCGGCCTCGGTGGCCAGGCGCGCGACCACGCGCCCTTCCTTGATCGCGTAGATGGCGTCGCAGATGGCGCACACGAGCGGCAGGTTCTGCTCGACGATCACGAGCGAGGCGTTGCGGCCCAGGTCGCGCAGCACCTCCCGCAGTTGCGCCACGATGGCGGGCGCGAGGCCCTCGGTCGGCTCGTCGAGCAGCAGCACCTTCGGGCTGCCGAGGATGGCGCGCGCGATCATGAGCATCTGCCGCTCGCCGCCCGAGAGGTAGCCGGCCTTGCGGTCCATGAGGGTCTTGAGCTTCGGGAAGTACGCGAGCGCCGGCCCCCAGTCGTCGTCGCGCGTGGCGTAGCTGCCGAGCTCGAGGTTCTCGCGCACCGTGAGGTCGGAGAACACCTGCTTGTCCTGCGCGATGTACTTCACGCCCAGGCGCGCGATCGCGTGGGGTGCGAGGCCGAGGAGGCTCGTCGATCCGGCTTTCACGGATCCGGAGCTCGGCTTGAGGAAGCCCGCGATCGCCTTGAGCAGCGTGGTCTTGCCCGCGCCGTTACGCCCGACGCACGCCACGATCTCGCGCTCGCCCACGGTCAGGCCGACGTCGAAGAGAACCTTCGCCTCGCCGTAGGCGACGTTCAGCTGCGCGACCGCGAGCGCCGGCGCCGCGGCCGCGCTCATTGCAGCGCCCGCTCGGCGGGCACTTCGTCCACGACCTGCCAGTAGCTGCGGCGCACCTCGGGGTGGCGCATGCAGTCGTCGTAGCTGCCCTCGGCGAGGATGCGGCCCTCGTGCATGACGATCAGGCGCTGCACGAAGTCCTTCACCTGGGTGATCTTGTGCTCGACGATGACGATGGTCTGGTGCCCGAGCTGCGCACGCAGCACCTCGAGCACCGCCTCGATCTCCGCCTGCGCGAGCCCGGCCAGCGGCTCGTCGAGCAGCAGCACCTGCGGGCGCGCGATCATCGCCATCGCGATCTCGAGGCGGCGCTTCTCGCCCAGGCTCAGGTGCCGCACCTCGCGGTTGCGCTTGGGCGCCAGCGCGAAGTCCTCGAGCGCGCGCAGCACGGGCTCGGCGCGGCGCACGCTTCGCCGCGTCGTGGTGAGCAACCCGAGCAACGACGCTCGCCCGTGCGCGCGCCAGTAGGCGAGGGCGAGGTTGTCGACGACGGTCAGGTTGTCGAAGGCCGAGGTGAGCTGGAAGGTGCGCATGATGCCGAGCGCCACGCGCTCCTCGGGCGACGCGCGCGTGATGTCGACGTCGCGGTAGTACACGGCGCCCGCGTCGGCGAGGTGATGCCCCGTGAGCAGGTTGAAGAACGTCGTCTTGCCCGCCCCGTTCGAGCCGAAGATGCCCGCCACCTCGTGCTCGTGGACGGCGTAGCTCACGCCGTCCACGGCGGTGACGCCGCCGAAGCGCTTCGTGACGCGCTCGGCGCGCAGGATCGGCGTCATCGGGTCGCGAAGGAGGTCCGGGCGCCGTCTCCCTCAGTAACCCAGCGACTTCAGGCTCGGCATCACCGCGTCTCCGCCCTGCGCGCCGATCACCTGGAAGAGATCCCAGTCGTTCTTCTGCTCCTTGGGTCCCTTGCCCTTCACGAGGAAGGCGGCGTACTTGTACTCGGCGGCGTGGTCCTCGCGCCAGCGCCCCGGGCCCTTCATCGACATGAACGCGCCGTTGTTCGCGCGCAGCGCCGCCGCGACCTTCCCGGGATCGAAGCCCTTCGCCGCCTCGAAGCCGCGGAACATCTCCATGTACGCGACGTAGGCGATCGCCGCATACGCGTCCGGCGGGCGGTTGTACTTGGCGCGGTAGAGGTCGGCGAACTCGCTGGCGGTCTTCGCGACTTCCCCGTCGGCGAAGCCGGAGAGGTCGTAATAGAAGTAGTGCATGGCGTAGACGCCGTCGAGCGCTTCCGGCGGGATTCCCTTGGCGACGACGTTCGTGATGAACGCGTTGAAGAGCGTCGTCTCCTTGTTCAGGCCCATCTGCTGCGCCTGCTTGATGAGCGCGACGGCATCGGCGCCGAACTGCGCGAAGATGAACACGTCGGGCTTCGCCGCGCGCACCTTCTGCAGGATCGTGGTGAAGTCGCTGGTGCCGAGCGGGGCCTCGTCGTAGCCCACGATCTGCGCGCCGGCTTCCTTCGCCGCCGCGTACACGCCGTCACGGATGTCCCAGCCGAAGCTGTCGGAGCGCGCGAGGAAGAAGATGCGCTTCTTGCCGAGGTCCTTCGTCGCGGAGTGGCCCGCCATGTAGCCCACGGTCCACGGGCTGTACGTGGTGGCGAACGTGGCATCGGCGAGCTTGCCCTTCATGAAGCCTTCCTTCGCCATGACGCACACGGGGAAGTAGGGCATGGGCTCCTTCATCGCGATCGAGTTGATGGTGTAGGCGAGCGGGGCCCACGTCTGGCCGCCCACGCCCTTCACGCCCTCGGACACCATGTAGCGGTAGCGGCGCACGCCGACGTCCTGCTTCGCCTCGTCGTCGGCGACGATGCCCTCGACCGTGACCTTGCCCCACGGCATCGCGAGCCCGCCGCGCTTGTTCACCACGTCGATGGCGAGCATCGCCCCTTCCTTCTGGGTCTCCGCCACGGCGGCGAACGTGCCGGTGAGCGGGAGCAGGATGCCGACCTTGATGTGCGTCGGCTGGTCCGCGCCGCGGGCGGGGCCCACGATCGCGCACAACAGCAATGCGGAAACGAAAGCCCTGAACATGTCCTGCGCCTCCTCCTCGTTGAAGACGAATCGAACATCGCTCGCGACAGACCGGCCGCTTCGCTGCCCGTGCGGCTCGTGTTTGCGGCCATTCTGCCCAAGCAACCGGCCGGTCCGCAATCGCCTCGCGCGGCCGCTTCGCCCGGCGGCACCGTGTCGCATCGCGACCGCGGCGGCGAAAACGCGCAGAACGCCGGCACGGGCGTGCGGGCGAGGCTTCGGCGCCGCGCGGCATGCGTATAGAATGAGCGCTGCTCCGCGCGAGGTTCGAACGCGCAGGCGCGACGCCGGTTCACAACCATCGGAGGAGGGAAGCGATGCGCGTCATGTCGGCAAGGGCAGCCGGGTCTCTCGTGGTCGCGTTGGCCGCGATCGCGTCGGCCGGTCCCGTCTCGGCGCAGCCGTTCAACTGGAAGAAGCACCAGGGCGAGACCATCACGTTCCTCGCCAACACCAACCCGATCGGCAACGCGATCATCAAGTACAAGGGGGAGTTCGAGCAGCTCACCGGCATCAAGGTGAAGGTCGACCCGTACCAGGAGCAGCAGATGCGCCAGCGCCTGGTGACCGTGATGAACGCGCGCAGCGACGAGATCGACGTGTACATGTCGCTGCCGTCGCGCGAGGGGCTGCAGTTCTTCAAGGCCGGCTGGCTTGCGGGACTGAACGACGTCATGAAGAGCGCGACCTCGCCCGACTACGACTTCCCCGACGTGAGCCCGGCGATGGTGAAGGACGCGACCTACGAGGGCCAGGTGACCGGCATCCCGCTGAACATCGAGGGGCCCGTGCTCTGGTATCGCAAGGACGTGCTCGCGAAATGCGGCGTCGCGTTGCCCGGGTCGCTCGACGAGCTCGAGAAGGCGGCGGCGAAGATCAAGTCGTGCGAGCCGGGGATGACGCCGTTCGTCTCGCGCGGTCTCAAGCCCGCGGCGCCCTTCACGTACAGCGTGTTCCTGCACAACATGGGCGGGCGCTACATGGATGGCCGCAAGTCGCAGATGTGCAGCGCCGCGGGGCAGGCCGCGCTCGGCCTGTACGGCAAGCTGCTCAAGGACTACGGCCCGCCGGGCGTGGTGAACTACAGCTTCTACCAGATCTCCGCGCTGTACAAGGACGGCCGCGCCGCGATGGCGTTCGAGTCCTCGAACGAGCTGCACAACATGATGGAGGGCGGCGCGCGCGCGAAGGATACGGGCGTGGCGCTGCTGCCCCCGGGCCCGGGCGGCTCGCATCCCACCGTGATCGGCTGGGTCATGTCGGTGTCCGCGTACAGCAAGCGCAAGGAAGCGGCGTGGTACTTCCTGCAATGGGCGACCGGGCGCGAGATGGAGAAGAAGCTCGCGCTCGAGGGCATCGCGCCGCCGCGCGCATCGATCGCCGGCGCGCCGGAGTTCCAGAAGTGGCTCGGCGAGGAGCCGGTGCGCAAGGAATGGATCGCGGCGATCAACGAGCTGGGCAAGACCGGCACCTCCGAGGTCGGCTATCCGATCGTCGCGAACCCGGCCTCGCGCGAGTTCATCGGCCAGGCCATCGACGAGGTGCTGCTCGGCCAGAAGACGGTGGCCCAGGCTTGCGCCGACGCCGACCGCGGCCTCGATGCGCTGATCGGGAAGGAATAGCCGAACGCGCCGTTGCCGCCGCACGCCGCACCGATGGGTGTCTTCGATTTTCCGGCGGGCTTCCGCGCCCTGATCGTCGGCGGCGCGGGCGGCATCGGCGGGGCGATCGGCCGCGCGTTCCTCGACGCCGGCTGCGAGGTGGTCGCCACCGGCCTCGACGAGGCGGCGCTCGCGGCGAGCGAGCTGCGCGGGCTGCAGGATCATCCGCGCCTGGCGCTGCGCACGCTCGACGTGACCGACGACGGCGAGGTCGAGTCCCTCGCCGCCGGGCTCGGGCACGTCGATGCGGTCTTCAACTGCGCGGGCATCCTCGCGCGCTTCCGCGAGTTCGAGATCGACACGTTCCGCGCGGTCGTCGACGTGAACCTCACCGGAACGTTCCGCGTGTGCAAGGCGTGCCGGCCGCTGCTCGCGAAGTCGCGCGGCAGCATCGTGAACGTGGCCTCGATGAACGCCTACGCGGCGCTGCCTTTCATTCCGGCCTACTGCGCGAGCAAGGGCGGGGTGGTGATGCTCACGAAGTCGCTCGCGCTCGCGTGGGCCGCCGAGGGCATCCGCGTGAACGCCATCGCGCCCGGCTACGTCGAGACGCCGATCAACGCCGAGGGCCGCAAGGACCGCGCGCACTACGAGCGCATCGAGGCGCGCATCCCGCTCGGGCGCTGGGCGCAGCCCGACGACATCGCGGGCGCCGCGGTGTTTCTCGCCTCGCCCGCGGCGCGCTACATGACCGGTACCGTGCTCGCCGTCGACGGCGGCTTCCTCGCGGGATGAGCGCCACGCGCCGCATCCTCGCCTCCGCGCCGGCCACGCCGGCGATCGGCACGCGCGGCGCGCTCGCGGCGCTCTCGGCCCCGGCGGTCCTGTTCACCGTGCTCCTCATCGGGTTCCCGTTCGCCTACGCGATCTGGTTGAGCCTGCACGAGTTCAGCCTCGGAGGCGCCGCGCGCATGAACTACGGCCGCAACTACGTGCAGATGGCGGCCGATCCCGAGTTCTGGAGCGGGCTGCGCATCACGCTCGTCCTGTACCTGCTCTCGCTCGCGCTGCAGCTGGTGCTCGGCACCTACGTCGCGATGCTGCTCAACGCATCGCGGCGCATGTCGGGCATCGTGCGCACGCTCATGATCTCGCCCTTCGTGCTCCCGCCGGTGGTCGTCGGCATGATGTGGCTCGTGATCCTCGACCCCTCGCTCGGCGCGGCGAACTGGATCCTCTCCCGGCTGGGCCTGCCGCCGTCCGACTGGCTCGCCTCGCCGCGATGGGTGATCCCGACGGTCGCGCTCGTCGACACCTGGCAATGGACTCCCTACGTGGCGCTCATCGTGCTCGGCGGGCTGCAGTCGCTCCCGCCCAACGTCTACGAGGCGGCGCAGATCGATGGCGCCTCGCGCTGGAAGACCTTCCGGCGCATCACGCTGCCGCTGCTCATGCCCACCCTCGTGACGGCGGCTCTCCTGCGCAGCGTCGACCTGCTGCGCTTCTTCGACATCATCTACATCACGACCCAGGGCGGCCCGGGCAACGCGTCGAACACGCTCAACATCTACGGCTTCCGCAAGGGCTTCGAGTTCTTCGAGATCGGCTACGCGAGCGCGCTCATGGTGACGCTCTCGGCGATCGTGCTGGGCGCGGCGCTCGCGTTCATGCAGCTGCGCAAGCGCACGGCATGGTGAGGCGGCGCCGATGACGCGGATCCCGGACGAGTGGGTGCGGCGCCTGAACACGCTCCAGGTGGCGATCGTCGCGGTCCTCATCCTCGCGCCGATCGCGTGGATGGTGCTCTCGTCGTTCAAGCCGTCGGCCGAGGTGACCGCGTATCCGCCCACGCTCGTCTTCGCGCCCACGCTCGACAACTACCGCCAGCTCTTCGGCACCACGCCGTTCGGCCGCTATACCTGGAACAGCCTCGTCGTGACGGCGGGCTCCACCGCGATCGGGCTCGTCCTCGGCGTGCCGCTCGCCTTCGCGACCTCGTGGACGCGCATCACGTGGCCGGCCACCGTCACGCTGCTCGCGCGCATGGCGCCGGGCGCGCTCTTCCTGCTGCCGTGGTACGTGCTCTTCCGCAGCATGGGGTTGATCGGCTCCTACACCGCGTTGATCCTCACGCACGCGGTGATCACGATGCCGATCGTGGTGTGGGTGCTGCTGCCGTTCTTCGACAACGTGCCGCGCAGCGTGCTCGAGAGCGCGCAGGTCGACGGCTGCAGCGTGCCGCGGATCCTGTGGCGGGTGGCGCTGCCGATGGTCACGCCGGGCGTGGTGGTGGCCTCGATCCTCGCGTTCGTGTTCTCGTGGAACTACTTCCTCTTCGCGCTCGTGCTGTCCAACGGCGACACGAAGACGGTCATCGCGGCCTCGTTCAACTTCATCGGCGAGGGCTCGACCTACTGGGGCGCGCTCATGGCCGCGGCGACCCTCATCGCGGTCCCGCCCCTCGTCATGGCGTTCGTCGTGCAGCGCCGGCTCGTGGCCGGGCTCGCGATCGGCGCGGTCAAGGCGTAGGAGCGATCATGCGGGCAGCGATCTTCCACGGCGGCGAGCGCATCACGATCGGCGAGGCGCCGCTGCCCGAGGTGAAGCCGGGCGAGGTGCTGCTGCAGGTGCGGCGCACGGCGCTGTGCGGCTCCGACACCAAGCTGTGGATGAAGGGCGCGCAGTTCACGCCCGGCCACGAGATCTTCGGCGTCGTGCGCCAGCCCGGGCACGGCCTCGACGGCCGCCGCTGCCTCGTGTACATCCCGGTGCACTGCGGCCATTGCGAGAGCTGCCGCGCCGGCGACACGCAGATGTGCCTGAACGAATCGGTGCTGGTCGGCTGGAACCGTCCCGGCGGGTACGCGGAGTCGCTCGCGGTGCCCGAGCAGTGCCTGCTGCCCGTGCCCGACGACATCGAGGACAAGCTCGCGCCTTTGCTGCTCGACACCATCGGCACCGCGGCCCATGGCCTGCGCTTCGTGCGCTCCATCGCGCCGCCGGAGACGACGCGCCCCGTGCTCGTCACCGGCGCGGGCCCCGTGGGCCTGGGCGCGATCCTCGCGCTGCAGGACCTGGGCTATCGCGAGATCTTCGTGAGCGACCCGAAGACCGAGCGGCTCGCGCTCGCGCAATCGTTCGGCGCGATGGTGCATCCCGTGGGCAGCGGCGAGCGCCGCTTCAAGCTCGTCGTCGAGTGCAGCGGCGCGCACGCCGCGCGCTCCTTCGCGATGGAGAACGTGCTGCCGCGCGGCGTGCTGATCCTCATCGGCGAGAGCGACCAGCCGTGGCCGGTGCAGGAGAACAAGGCGATCCGCCGCAAGGACTTCTACATGGTGCGCACGTTCTATTTCCCGAAGGGCGAGTTCGCGCTCAACGTCGAGCTGCTGCGCAGGCACCGGGCGCGTTACGAGCGCCTGGTCGACGCGCAGTTCGACCTCGAGGCGTTGCCCGAGATGTTCGCGCGCTTCGTGGCCGGCGAGCTGGTGAAGCCGCTGCTCGCCTTTTCCTGAGGAGCCGCCGTGGCCGCGATCCGCCTGCGGGGAGTGGTGAAGCGCTTCGGCGCGCTCACGGTGATCCCGCCCCTCGATCTCGACATCCGCGACCGCGAGTTCGTCGTGATCGTGGGACCCTCCGGCTGCGGCAAGTCCACCCTGCTGCGCATCATCGCGGGGCTCGAGCCGCTCGACGGGGGCGAGCTGCACATCGGCGAGGACTGCGTGAACGGCATCGCGCCGGCCGACCGCGACATCGCGATGGTGTTCCAGGACTACGCGCTCTACCCGCACATGAGCGTGTACGACAACATGGCCTTCGCCCTCGAGATGCGGCACACGCCGCGCGAAGAGATCGACCGGCGCGTGCGGCGCGCGGCCGCGATGCTGCGCATCGAGCCCTATCTCGAGCGCAAGCCGCGCGCGCTCTCCGGCGGCCAGCGCCAGCGGGTGGCGATGGGCCGCGCGATGGTGCGTGACCCGCGCGCGTTCCTGTTCGACGAGCCGCTGTCGAACCTAGACGCCAAATTGCGGGTGCAGAT
>CAYOGL010000001.1:265201-333788 GCA_964403515.1 uncultured Burkholderiales bacterium
CGCGAAGCTGCGCGCGGAGGTGCGCACCGAGATCAAGGCGCTCTCGCAGCAGCTCAGGACCACGATGGTGTTCGTCACCCACGACCAGGTCGAGGCGATGACGATGGCCGACCGCATCGTGATCCTGCGCAACGGCACGATCCAGCAGACCGGCACGCCCGAGCAGGTGTACCGGCATCCCGCGAACCGCTTCGTGGCGGGCTTCATCGGCTCGCCCGCGATGAACTTCTTCGACGTCGCGATCGAGCCGGAGCGCGTGGTGCTCGCGGACGGCACGCCCATGCCCATCGCGCCCGCGGCGCTCGCCGCCGCGCATGCCGCGGGGTTGCGCCGTGCGGTGGCGGGCGTGCGGCCCGAGCACCTGCAGCTGCAGCCCGCGGGAGCGCCGGGGATGAAGCTCACCGTGAACGTCGTCGAGCCCCTGGGGTCGGACACGCTGCTCTATTTCCAGGACGAGGCCGCGCGCCATGTCGCGCGCATTCCTCCCGACGTGGAGGTCCGCCCGGGCGAGGCGATCGTGCTCGGCGTGGCGCCCGGCAAGGCGCACCTCTTCGCGCCCGGCGACGACGGCATCGCGCTCGGGGCCGCGGCGCGATGAGGATCGGCTTCGCCATGGATCTGCGGTCGCGCCGATGAGCACGATGCCGGCTCCCCGCGTGATCTGCCTCGGAATGTCGGCGATGGACGCGACGTGGAACGTGGAGCGCCTGCCGAGCGCGGCGGGCAAGCAGCGCGCCGACGATTTCCGCCAATGCGGCGGCGGCATGGCGGCGACCGCGTCGGTGGCCGCCGCACGGCTCGGCGCACGCGCGGCTTTCTGGGGACGCGCGGGCGACGACGACGCGGGCCGCGCCACGCGCGACGAGCTCGCGGGCTATGGCGTGGACGTCGCGCATTTTCGCCTGTTTCCCGGGGCGCGCACGCCCGTCTCGTGCGTCATCGTGGACCGCGCGGGCGAGCGGCTCGTGGTCAACTTCCGCGGTGCCCACCTGCCGCACGATCCCGCGTGGCTTCCGCTCGACCGCGTGACGGACGCGCAGGCCGTGCTCGTCGATCCGCGTTGGCCGGAAGGCGCCGCGGCATTGCTCGCGGCCGCGCGCACCCACGGCGTGCCGAGCGTCTTCGACGGCGACGTCGCCGAACGCGAGGTGTTCGACGCGTTGCTGCCGCTCACCGATTTCGCCGTGTTCTCCGAGCCCGGGCTGGCCGGCTATGCGAGCGCCCATGCCGGGGATCCGCAGGCCGCGCTGCGCTACGCGCGCGAGCGCGGCTGCCGCGTGGCCGCGGTCACGCTCGGCGAGCGCGGCCTCGCGTGGGACGACGGCTCCGGGCTGCAACGCCTGCCCGCGTTCGCGGTCGATGCCGCCGACACGAACGGCGCGGGCGACGCCTTCCACGGCGCGCTCGCCTTCGCCCTCGGCGCACGCCGGCCGGTGCGCGAGGCGCTGCGGTTCTCGAGCGCGGTCGCCGCCCTCAAGTGCACGCGGCGCGGCCCGCGCGCGGGCATGCCCGATCTCGCGGGCACCATGAACTTTCTCGAACGATGCGGGGAGCGCGTGTGGCAGGAATGAGCCTGGGTAAAGCATGGGGCATGCGGCGGATGGCCACGTCCGAGGGCCACTTCACCATGGTGGCGCTCGACCAGCGCCCGCCGATCCTCAACCTGCTCGCGGCCAGGCGCGGCATCGACCCCTCGGCGGTCGCCTTCGCCGACATGCTCGCCGTGAAGCGCGTGCTCATCGAGACGCTCGGCGAGCACGCGAGCGCGCTGCTGCTCGATCCCAACTTCGCCATTCCCGCGGGGCTGGACCGGTTGTCGCCGCGCACGGGGCTCGTGCTCACCGTCGAGGAGCATCGCTTCGAGGACACCGGCGGCGGCCGGCGCTCGCGCTCGATCGCCGACTGGGGCGTGGCGAAGATCAAGCGCGCCGGCGCCGACGGCGTGAAGGTGCTCGCGTGGTATCGCCCCGATGCCGCGCCCGACGTGCGCGCGCACCAGCAGCGCTACGTCGAGGCCATCGGCCGCGAATGCCGCGAGCACGACATCGCGTGCGTGCTCGAGCTTCTCGTGTATCCGTTCGCGGGGCGCGATGCCGCCGCGGACCCGGTGAACGATCCACGCGCCCACGCCGAGCTCGTGTGCGAGAGCGTGCGCGAGTTCTGCGATCCGCGCTACGCGATCGACCTCTTCAAGCTCGAGAGCCCGCTGCCCGGCGCGACGCTGCCCGCGCGCGACGGCGAGGCCGCCGAGATCGCCGCACAGGCGAGCTTCGATCGCGTCGGCGCACTGTGCGCCGCTGCGGGGATTCCGTGGGTGATGCTGTCGGCGGGCGTCACGGCCGCACAGTTCGAGCGCGTGCTCGAGTACGCCTACGCCGGCGGCGCGAGCGGCTTCCTCGCCGGACGCGCCGTCTGGTGGGAATCGCTGCAGCGATTCCCCGATGTCGGCGCGTTCGCCGCGCACCTCGCCAGGGACGGGGTGGGGACGATGGAGCGGCTGAGCGCGCTCACGCGTCGCGCCGCGCGCGGCTGGGCGCCCGATTACGCGCTGCTCGCCGCCTGCCGCGCCGAGGGCGACCTCTGCCGCGCGTACGGTCAGTAGATCGGCGGCTCGGGCGTGGGCGCGGTGCCTTCGAGCACGTCGAAATCGCAGCCCTCGTGCGCCTGGGTCACGTGGTCCTGGTATAGCCGCGTGAAGCCGCGCGCATAGCGCGGCGGCGGCGACCATGCCGCTCGCCGTCGGTCGAGCTCCGCAGCGTCGACCAGCAGCGCGAGCGAGCGCGCCTCCACGTCGACCGCGATCTCGTCGCCCGTGCGCACGAGCGCGAGCGGGCCGCCGATCGCCGCCTCGGGGCTCACGTGCAGGATGCACGAGCCGTAATGCGTGCCGCTCATGCGCGCGTCGGAGATGCGCACCATGTCGCGCACGCCGCGCGCGAGCAGCTTCCTCGGGATCGGCAGCCCGCCCCATTCGGGCATGCCCGGCGCGCCCACGGGTCCGGCGTTCCTCAGCACGAGGATGGTGTTCTCGTCGCAGTCGAGCGCGGGGTCGGCGCAGCGCTCCACCATCTCGCGCGGCGAGTCGAACACGATGGCGCGCGCCCGATGGCGCATGAACTTCGCGCTCGCGGCCGACGGCTTGATCACCGCGCCGTCGGGCGCGAGATTTCCCTTGAGCACCGCCAACGCGCCCGCGCGACTCACGGGCTGCCCGAAAGGGCGGATCACGTCGTCGTCGAGAGCGACCGCGTGCGCGATGTTCTCGCCGACCGTTCGCCCGTTCACCGTGCGCTCGTCGAGCGAGAGCAGGGCGCCGAGCCGGTGCATGAGCGCGGGCAGGCCGCCGGCGTAATGGAAGTCCTCCATCAGCCGCTCGCCGCTCGGAAAGAGGTTCGCGAGCACCGGCACGCGCCGGCCGGCGGCGTCGAGGTCGTCGAGCGTGAGCGCGATGCCCGCGCGGCGCGCCATGGCGATGAGGTGGATCGCGGCGTTGGTCGATCCGCCGAGCGCCATCTGCACGAGCGCGGCGTTGTGGAACGAGCCGCGCGTGAGCAGGCGTCGCGGCGTGAGGTCCTCGTGGATCATCGCGACGATGCGCTCGCCGCAATCGGCCGCCATGCGCGGGTGGGCCGCATCCATCGCGGGAATGGCGGTCGAGCCGGGCAGGGCGAGCCCGAGCGCCTCCACCAGGCAGGTCATGGTGCTCGCGGTGCCCATCGTGTTGCACGTGCCGGGCGAGCGCGTCATGCGCCGCTCGAGGCCGACCCATTCGTCCTCGCCGATGTGGCCCGCCTGGTATTCGTCCCAGAACATGCGCGTGTGCGTGCCGGCCCCGACCGTGCGCGGCGGCTTGCCCGGTGCGAGGTAGCGGTCGTTCAGCATCGGCCCGGCGGGACAGAAGATCGTGGGAATGCCCGCGCTCACCGCGCCCATCACCGTGCCGGGCGTGGTCTTGTCGCAGCCGGCGAGCAGCACGACGCCGTCGGCCGGCAGCGAGCGCAGCAGCTCCTCCACTTCCATCGCGAGGAAGTTGCGGTAGAGCATCGTGGTCGGCTTGACCATCACCTCGCCGAGGCTCATCGCCGGCAGCTCGAACGGCATCGCACCGGCCATCAGCACACCGCGCTTCACGCTCTCGGCGCGGCTGCGCAAATGCGCGTGGCACGGGGAGAGGTCGCTCCACGTGTTCACGATCGCGACGATCGGGCGGTCGAGCACGTCCTCGCGCCGCAGGCCCATCTGCTGCATGCGCTGGCGATGGGCGAAGCCGCGCATGTCGCGCGCGGCAAACCAGCGGCGGCTGCGCAGCTCAGCGAGGGGTTTGGCCATCGCGGCGACGCGCTTCGGGAATCGTCATCGCGCCGATGTTAACGCGTCGCGGGTCCCGCCCGCCACGCGCGGCACGCGCGCGAGCCGCCCGTGCGCCGTCTTGCCCCGGGCTCGCGCGCCCCCGTATGCTCGTCGATTCGGCATGCCGGAGAGGATGAAGATGGACCAGGACCAGATCGTCGCCCGCATTCGCGAGAACGCCCTCATCGCCGTGGTGCGCGCCGAAGGGATCGACGCCGCCGCGCGCATCGTCGACGCGGTCCACGAGGGCGGCGCGGCGGCGATCGAGATCACCTTCACCGTGCCGCGCGCCCTCGACCTCATCGAGCAGCTCGCGCGGCGCTTCGAAGGCGGCGACGTGCTCATCGGCGCGGGCACGGTGCTCGACGTGCAGACCGCGCGGGCGGCGCTGCTGGCGGGCGCGCGCTACATCGTGAGCCCGCATTTCGACCCCGACATCGTGCGGCTGTGCCATCGGTACCGCACCCTCGCCATGCCGGGAACGATGTCGGTGACCGAGATCGTGGGCGCGCTCGCCTCGGGCGCCGAAATGATCAAGGTGTTTCCCGGCGACGTGCTCGGGCCGGCGTTCCTGCGCGCGGTGCGCGGGCCGTTGCCGCACGCGCCGCTGGTGCCGTCGGGCGGCGTGACGCCCGACAACGTGGCCGAGTTGATCGACGCGGGCGCCGTCGCGCTCGCCGTCGGCCGCCCGCTGATGGAAGGGCTCTCGGCGCGCGACCATGCCGGGCTCGTCGCGCGCACGCGTGCGTTCATGGCGCGCATCCGGGCCGCACGGGAGAAGCCGCGGGCGCAAGCCGCAGCGGCCGCGCCCCCCGCAAGCTCGCGTTGACGCGCACGCAAGCGCGAGGGTGGGGCACGAGGGTGGCGCGGGGGCGTTCCGACGCGGGTGAGCCAGCGGCAGCCGTGTACGTGGGAACGGCCGGATGGAGCCTGCCGCGCGCGGAGCAGCCGAACTTTCCCGCGGGCGGCTCGCATCTCGAGCGGTATGCGCGCCTCCTTTGCGCGACGGAGATCAACTCGACGTTCCATCGGCCCCATCGACCCGCCACGTTCGCGCGCTGGGCGGCGAGCGTCGGATCGTCCTTCCGGTTCTCGGTGAAGCTGCCGCGCACCATCACCCACGACGCGCGCCTCGCCGGCGGCGTGCGCCCGCTCGACGAATTCCTGGCGGGGCTCGCGCCGCTGCGGGCGAAAGTCGGATGCCTGCTGGTGCAGCTGCCGCCCTCGCTCGAGCTCGCTCCGCGCACCGCGAACGCGTTCTTCGCGGCCCTGCGCGCGCGCTTCGAGGCCGGCATCGCGGTCGAGCCGCGGCATGCGAGCTGGTTCACGGCGGCGGCCGCACGCATGCTCGTGCGGCATCGCGTGGCGCGGGTGGCGGCCGATCCGCCGCGCGCGCCGTCGGGCGACGAGCCGGGCGGCTGGAACGGGCTCGCGTACTGGCGCCTGCACGGCTCGCCGCGCATCTATTACTCGTCCTACGGCGAGCCATACCTGGAACGGCTCGCCGCGCGGGTCACCGCCGTGCGCCGCGAGGGCGTCCCCTGCTGGTGCATCTTCGACAACACGACGCTCGGCGCGGGGACGGGCAATGCGCTCGCGCTGCTGGCGCGATTGCGCGGGGGCCGGTAGCGCGCGAGCGGTTGCGTTCGGAGCGGGGCGGTGCTACCTTGAACCTGTATCGAAAATACAGATTAACGCCTCCCGAAAGGAAGCCCATGAGCCAGATCGGCCACCTCCACCTGCAAGCCGACGCGATCTATCCCTTCGACGCGCGCGGCATCGCGAAGCGCTTCCGCCACGCCGCCATCTTCGGCGCGCTCGACGCCCTGCGACCCGGGGACACGATGCGCTTCGTGAACGACCACGATCCGCTGCCGCTGCTCGCCCAGCTGCAGCAGCGCTACGGCGAATCGGTGCGCATCGAGTACCGCCAGCGCGAGCCGGGCGCGATCGTCATCGACTTCGTCGTGGTCTAAGGGGCTGCGGGCCGGCACCAGCGCCGGCCGCGCCGCCGGGGGACGCCCACCATGCCGCACGACCTGTATCCGCAATCGAGCCGCGAGCTGCACCACAAGCGCCAGGAGCTCGCGCCCGAGATCCTCGCCGCCTTCCGCGCGTTCAGCGAGCGGGTGTTCGCCGACGGCGCGTTGCCGTCGAAGACCAAGCAGCTCATCGCGGTCGCCGTGGCCCATGCGACGCAGTGCCCGTACTGCATCCACGGCCATACCGAGGCGGCGTTGCGCCACGGCGCGACCGAGCGCGAGATCATGGAGGCGATCTGGGTCGCCTCCGAGATGCGCGCGGGCGCCGCCTACGCGCACTCCAACCTCGCCCTCGACACGATGAACCGCGTCGCGGCCCGCGCGAAGGAATAGCACGAACTTCCCGCGCGGGGCGGCATCCATCGGCTACGGTCCCCGGGCCGTTCCCGCCAATGCCGACGTTCCTCGAAGAAGGCCGCCTCGGCCCGCTCGCGTATGCGCTGCGGGAACCGGATGCGCGCGCCGGTCGGCATCCGCCGGTCCTGTGCTTCCTCCACGGTTATGACGAAGGCCGCCCGACGCCGCTGGTCGACGGCGTGACGCGCCACGGCCCGCTGCGCGCCGATGCGTCGGCGCTCGGCGAGGCCTTCGTCGTGGTCGCGCCGCAGCTGCCCGCCTGCGGCGACCTCTGGCACGTGTTCGGCGACGATGTGCTCAACATCGTGATGGCCGCGTGCGAATGGTTCGACGCGGACCCGCATCGCATCTTCCTCACCGGCTTCAGCTTCGGCGGCAACGGCGTGTTCGACCTCGGGCTCGCGCACGACGGCTTCTGGTCGGCGCTCTGGGCGGTCGACCCGACCCGCGTCCCCGATCGCGCGCTCGAGCAACCGGTATGGCTTACCGTCGGCGAGGTCGCGCGCCGTCGTGCCGTGCCGATGATCGCCGCGCTGCAGGCACGGCCCTTCGCCGCCGATCCGTCGCAGCGCCGCCTGTATCTCGACGAAGGCGAAAGCCATGTCGGCTCGGCCACCCGCGCGTATCGGGACGATCGCATCTACGAGTGGCTCCTCGCGCGCGGGCGCGCTGCCGGCGTGCCTCGCGCGGTTCACCGCGAGGGACGCGTGCCGCCGCCGCGGCGCTAACGCGCGCTAATGTGCGACGGCGATCGCGGCACGCGGCCCATGGAAAATGTTCCGATCGGATCCGCAACCGCATTGACACCGCGTTACACTTGCAGGTCGACGGGCTCGAACGGGCCCGTGCGCTTCCGGCGGAACCGGGCGCAAGACCGATCACGCCGGCCGGCGCGAGACGCAGCGGATCACCTTCGTCGTCCTCGGTCCCCGACGATTCGTCGCGGGAGTGGTCCAGCTCATGGGTCGGGTACGCGGGCGACAGCTGGCGTTCAGCTTTCGTCCCAAACTCGGGTAAAGTCATGGAGTACGTCCAGAAAAGCGACGTGGCATGAAACTTCAACTGACCAAGTACAACAAGGATTACTACGCGGGCGCACTCATGCTCCTGTTCGGGTTGTACGCCATCTTCCAGGGGCGCATGTATCCGATCGGAACGTTGAGCCGCATGGGGCCGGGCTACTTCCCGGTCGCCCTCGGCGTGATCCTCTCCCTGATCGGCATCGCCATCGCGGCGACCGCCAGGAGCAACATCCCCGAAGGCGAGGAAAAGCCGCTGCCGCCGGAATGGCGGGGCTGGATCTGCATCATCGCGAGCGTCATCGCCTTCATCGTGATCGGCCGCTACGGCGGGCTGCTGCCGGCGACCTTCGCGGTGGTGTTCATCTCCGCCCTCGGCGACCGGGACAACACCTGGAAGGACGCGCTGATCCTGTCGATCGGCATGGTCATCATCGCCGTCGTCGTGTTCTGGTGGGCGCTGCAGATGCAGTTCCCGCTCTTCCAGTGGGGCAGCTGAGATGATCGGGCAAGCACTCCTCGATTTGTGGCACGGCTTCGGCGTCGCGCTCGAGCCCCACAACCTGATGTGGTCGTTCTTCGGCGTGCTGGTGGGCAACCTCATCGGCGTCCTGCCGGGCATGGGCGCGTTGTCCGCGATCTCCATGCTGCTGCCGCTCACCTACACCATGCACCCGATTCCCGCGATCCTCATGCTCGCGGGAATCTTCTATGGATCGCAGTACGGCGGCGCGATCGGCGCGATCCTGCTCAACCTGCCGTGCCACCCGCCGCATGCGGTGACCTGCCTCGACGGCTACCCGATGACCAAGGCGGGCAAGGGCGGCACGGCGCTCGGCATCACGATGATCGCCTCTTTCTTCGCGGCCTCCGTCGGCATCACGGTGATGATCTTCGCCTCGCCCGTGCTGGTGAACATCGCGTTCAAGTTCGGCCCGGCGGAGCTGTTCTCGATCATGCTGCTCGGGTTGCTCGCGGGCGGCACGATGTCGCGCGGCTCGCCGCTGAAGGGCGTGGCGATGACCGTGATCGGCCTGCTCATCGGCATCGTCGGCACCGACGTGAACAGCGGCACCGCGCGCTTCACCTTCGGCTTCATCGAGCTGTCCGACCGCGTCGAGCTGGTCGCGCTCGCCCTCGGGGTATTCGGCGTGACCGAGTTCCTGCGCAGCGTGAACCGCATGCACATCGTCGGCAGCGGCACCAAGGTGCGCCTGCGCGACATGCGCCCGAGCCTCGCCGAGCTCAAGCAGGCGTTCATGCCGATGGTGCGCGGCACGTTGATCGGCACGCTCTTCGGCGTGATGCCGGGCACGGGCCCGACGATCACGACCTTCATCGCCTACGCGTTCGAGCGCAAGGTGTCGAAGACGCCCGAGCGCTTCGGCTACGGCGCGCTCGAGGGCGTGGCGAGCCCCGAGGCCTCGTCGCACTCGAAGACGCAGGTCGACTTCATCCCGACGATGAGCCTCGGCATCCCGGGCGACGCGGTGATGGCGCTCATCCTCGGCGCGCTCATCATCCAGGGCATCCAGCCCGGCCCGCAGCTGATCAGCCAGCACGCGGACCTCTTCTGGGGTCTCATCGCGAGCTTCTGGATCGGCAACATCCTGCTCGTGCTGCTGAACGTGCCGCTCATCGGCCTGTGGGTGAAGCTGCTGCAGGTGCCGTACCGCTTCCTCTTCCCCGCGGCGCTCTTCTTCATCGCCGTGGGCGTGTACAGCACCAACAACAGCCTGTTCGAGGTGGGCGAGGTGCTGGTGTTCGGCCTCATCGGCTGGATCTTCGCCGCGCTCGACTTCCAGGTCGCGCCGATCCTGCTCGGCTACGTGCTCGGCCCGATGGTGGAGGAGAACTTCCGCCGCGCGCTGCTGCTCTCGCGCGGGGACATGAGCGTGTTCGTCACGCGTCCCATCAGCGGCGCCTTCATCGCGGTGTGCGCGCTCATGGTCGCCCTCCAGGTGTTCTTCGCCGTGCGCGGCGCCCTGCGCAAGCGCCGGTCGGCCGCCCTCGTGCCGCAGACGCAGGCGGCGGGCTGAAGCGGATCGCGGGACCGGCGCTCGCGGCGCGGGCGCCGGTTTTTTTTTGCGCTAGCGGATCACGCCGGTGCCGTCCCAGGTCTGGAGCGGCCCGAGCGGCTCGATGGTGAGCTCCGTTTCCGAGATCGACGGCTTGCCGCCGTAGAGCGCATACACCACGTCGTCGCCCACGAGCAGGATCAACGCGCTGAAGGTCCAGCCCGTGCTCTTCGTCTCGCGGCGGAAGCTCAGCATGTCGAGCAGCAACGGGCCGACGCGGTCCTTGTGCGTCTGGTTGAGCTCGAGCGCGTAGCCGGTGCACGACTTGCCCGCGTCGAGGCATTCGCGCAGCCCCTCGTCGATGCGCGTCGCCGAGCCCGCGAGCGGGAAGCGGCGCACGACGTCCGAATAGTTGAGCAGCGTGACGTTCGAGTTCGCGTAGGGATCGAGGCCGGCGGCATGCAGGTCCGCGCGCGAGGTGCGGTGCGGCTCGATGCGCTCGATCGCGGCACGGGCATCCGCGAAGCTCGACCACGAGGCGTTGACGGTGCTCTGCGAGCGCGGCAGCAGCGTGGAGCAGCCGGCGAGCAGCGCGGCCAGCGCGAGCGCGACGCACGCCGCGCGCAGCCGCGCGCGGTCATACCGCCTAGGGTCGAGGACCATCGCCATGCTCGAGCGCCGGCGCATCGGGCGCCGGCGGCAACGTTCATTGTGAGCGGGTCGCGCCGCACCGGATTGATGGCGCGCAACCGGCCCGGGAGGGTGCGCGCGTTCGGGCGAGCGCGATGGCCGTGCCGGACTAGCGCCTGCCCCGCGCGACGCTCGGCCGTACGTACGCGCGCCGCTCGTGCATGACGAGCGCGAGCCCGCTCGCGACGATGACGGCCATGCCGAGGGCGGAGAACCCGTCCGGCAGATGCCCGAAGACGAGATAGCCGTACGTCGTCGACCACAGGATCTGCACGTACGTGAACGGAGCGAGCAGCGAGGCGGGCCCGCGCAGGAACGCCGTGGTGAGGAAACCGTGGCCGGTGCCCGCGAGCAGTCCCAACAGCAGCAGGAACAAACCGTCCCGCAACGTGACGTGCGCGGGCGTCTCGATGAACGGCAGCAGCAACGACAGGCCGACCATGCCGACGAGGGCCGAATAGAAGAGCGTCGTGTACGGCGCGTCGTTGGGCACCCTGCGCGTGAGCAGCTGGTAGAGCGCGTTCGAGATCGCCGCGAGCACGAGCAGGCCCGTGGCCGGGTGGAAGACCGCGGAGCCCGGGCGCACGAGGATGACGATGCCGGCGAAGCCGCCGAGCGCCGAGAGCCAGCGCGCGCGCGTCGGCCGCTCGCCGAGCAGCGGGCGCGCGAGCAGGATCGCGCACATCGGCGCGAGGAAGCTGATCGCGGTGCCCTCGGCGAGCGGCAGGAAGCGCAGCGCGCCGAAGAAGCACATCGTCGCGCTCACCAGGCACAGCGAGCGCAGCAGCTGCGCGCCCAGGTGGCGCGTGCGCCAGAAGCCGGCGCCGTTGCGCATCCACGCGAGCGGCGTGGTGATCAGCATCTGCCCGGTATAGCGCGCCCACACCACGACGAAGAGCGTGTGGTCCTGGACCAGGTACTTCGCGGTGGTGTCGAGCGTGCTGAAGAAGAGCCCGGCGAGGAGCAGCGGCGGCAGCGCGCGGCGCAGCGGGTGGTCGGCTTCCATGGCGCCACGATACAGGAGCGCGCGCCGCGCCCGCACCCGCCCACGGAACGCGTCGCTGCGCCGGCCGGTCGAACGCCCAGCCTCGCGAGGAGCCCCGCCATGACGAAGCCCCGCACCGGACAGGCACCGCCGCCCCTCGACCGCGAAGCGTTCGGCGAGCGCTTCCGGCAGTCGTTCTTCGACCCGGCGTTCGAGCGCGAGCGCGAGGCGATCGCGCGCCTCGAGGCGATCGCGTGGGACGCGTATCGCGAGGACCGCAAGTGGCCGCGCACGGCGCGAGCCGGGGCCGGCTTCGCGGATCCGGACTTCGAGCTTTCGGTCCAGTGGCTCGACACCCGCCGCAAGCTGCTCGAGGCCGAAACGCGACAGAAGGATGCCGCGTCGCCCTCGCGCGTGCTCGTCGTTTGCGGCTCCTCGCGCAACGACGGTTCCTGTCCCGGGGAGATGTCGAAGACATACCGCCTCGCGCGTCTGTGCGTCGAGACGCTCGAGGGCGCGGGGCTCGAAGCGGACCTGCTCGACCTCAGCCGCCTCATCTCCGACTACGGCCGGCGCATCTACCCGTGCAAGGCGTGCGTGTCGACGGCGCAGCCGCTGTGCCATTGGCCCTGCTCGTGCTATCCGAACCACGCGTTCGGCCAGGTGGGCGACTGGATGGCCGAGATCTACGAGCGCTGGGTGGTCGCGCACGGGGTGATCCTGCTCACGCCGACCAACTGGTACCACGCCTCGAGCAGCATGAAGCTCATGATCGATCGCCTGGTATGCGCCGACGGCGGCAATCCCGATCCGACGCTCACGCACGGCAAGGATGCCGCGCGGGCGAAGGAAGTGGAGCTCGCCGGCTGGCCGTATCCGAAGCACCTCGCGGGGCGCGTCTACGGCGTGGTCGTGCACGGCGACGTGGCGGGCATCGAGGGCACGCGGCACGCGCTCGAGGACTGGCTCGACTGGATGGGCCTGGTCGACGCGGGCTCGATGGCGCGCCTCGACCGCTACATCGGCTACTACCGTCCCTATGCGACCAGCCACGAGGAGCTCGATCGCGATACCGCGGTGCAGGAGGAAGTGCGCAACGTGGCGCGCGCGGTCGCGACGGCCGTGGGTGACCTGCGCGCCGGGCGCCTCTCGCGGCCCGATGCGGACCTCGATCGCCCGCGCCCCAAATGAACGATGCCGCCGCGATACGGGCGGCGCCCGGTTACGCGATCGGACCCGTCTCGCCCGACGACGCCCAGCGGGCCGCTGCCGCGCGATGGCGTCCGCCGGCCAGGGCCCGCACGGCATGCGCTTCATCGCGTGCCGGCTCGGGTGCGACTTGCGGCGCGACCGCCCGATTGCGCGCGAGCCACGCGTCGACGCGTTCGACCACCTCGTCGACATACGCGTGGCGGCGGCCCTTCTGCGCGGCGAGCGACTGCACCAGCCGGTCGACGCGCTCGATGTTCACGGCGCCGGCGAGGAGCGCCCGCGCGGCCGACGACGGGCTCTGCAGCGACTGCGCCGCGGCCGCGTACTTGTCGAACGGCACCATGTCGTCGCGCTGCGCGCCGAGCGCGAGGCACAGATCGACGACCCATTCGTACAGGGAGCGCGAAGCCTCGATATCCTCGTGGACGGCGCGGTCGATGGAGCGCACGGTCGCGTCGAGGATGCAGCGATAGTTGCCGGCCAGCAGCATGGCCCACTTCGCGAGCGGCACGAACAGCGAATCGTGCACCTTGAGCTTCACGGGCAGCTCGAGCGCCTCGCCGTCGACGGTCAGGCGCGCCGCGTCGATGCCCTCGGCCAGCTCGCGCAACATCGCGGTGTGCGCATCGGAGGCGAAGCGCGCCGCCTTGAAGTTGGTCGCGAGGCGCACCTGGAGCACGTTGCCGGGCTCGTCCGGCGGGCGGAAGGCCTGCGGATCCGGACTGCAGAGCGTCATCAGCTCCGGATTGAACAGCTCCCATGGCGAGCAATCGGTGTAGGAGGCGCGGCACGCCGCCGTATCCACCTCGGGAATGCGCGCGAGGTAGGGCAGGGGCGGCATGTTCATGATCGACAGGCACGGCACGCGGGCGCGCGCCGTGGCATCGACCAATTCACGCACACCGTCGCCGCGGTATTGCGGCTCCTGCATCGCGAGCACGACCAGGTCGAAGTCGCCGGGATCGACCGCGTGGGGAACGGTCGCCGTCACGCGGCCCGGCAGCTCCTCGGAGCGCAGCTCGACCAGCCCTTTGCGGCCCTTCACGGGCATGCGCACCACGATGCCCTTGCGGTTGATGAGCGCCGCGTTCTGCGCGCGGCAGACCAGCTTCACCGAATGGCCGGCGAGCGCGAGCTTCGCGCCCAACAGCGAGCCGTAGGATGCGCCGAACACGAGCACGTTGCGTGGGGCCATCGGATCCTCCTCCTCCTCGAACCTCGGGCGCCGCGGGCGTCCGGGTTGACGGTTTGTCGATGGCTACCATCTCACCATGCCCGCTCGCGGGGCGGAATTGGAATTGCGGCAAGGACGCCTTCGCAAAATGACAACCCTGCGCGCCGGAAGCCCGGGGAACCGCGCGAGCGGCGGCGGTGTCGGGAGGGCGGCTCAGCGCGCGCGGCGCGCGGGCGCCTCGCCGGCGAGCGAGGCGAGGATCGGGCAGTCGGGACGATCGTCGCCGTGGCAGCAATGCACGAGGTGCTCGAGCGTGGCCTTCATCTCGCGCATCTCGTGGAGCTTCGCGTCGAGCTCGGCGATGTGCGCCTGCGCGAGCGCCTTCACCTGGCGGCTCGGGCGGCGGCGATCCTGCCACAGCGCGAGGAGCTCGCGGATCTGGTCGATGGAGAACCCCAGGTCGCGCGCGCGACGGATGAAGCGCAGCGTCTGCACTTCGCGGCCGCCGTACTGCCGGTAACCGGAAGCGGTGCGCCGCGGCTCGGGAAAGAGCCCCGCTTCCTCGTAATGGCGGATCATCTTCGCCGAAACGCCCGAGGCTCGCGCAGCCTCGCCGATGTTCATCGCTTCCATCGCGTCTCCTTCAGGCCGGCGCGCGTCGTGGCGCGGGTTCCGTGCGCGCAGGCGTCTGCGGCCGCGCCGCCGGCCGCCAGCGCCGCAGGGTGAGGGCATTGGTGACGACGCTCACGCTCGACAACGCCATCGCCGCGCCCGCGATCACCGGGCTCAGCCAGCCGAGCGCGGCGAGCGGGATGCCGAGCACGTTGTAGGCGAATGCCCAGAAGAGTCCCTGCCGGATCTTCCCGTAGGTGCGGCGCGAGATGTCGATCGCATCGGCGACCAGGCGCGGATCGCCACGCATGAGCGTGATGCCCGCGGTCTCCATCGCGACGTCGGTCCCGGTCGACATCGCGATGCCGACGTCGGCGGCGGCGAGCGCGGGCGCGTCGTTGATGCCGTCGCCGACCATCGCGACGCGCGCACCGCCCGCGCGCAGGCGCTCCACGAGCACGGCCTTGTCCGCGGGCAGCACCTCCGCATGCACCTCGCGCACGCCGAGCGCCCGTGCCGCGGCCTCGGCGCTGCCACGGTTGTCGCCGGTGAGGAGAACCGTGTCGACCCCGAGCGCGTGCAGGCGCTCGACGGCCGCGCGCGACTCGGGCTTCACCGAATCGCCGAAGGCGAGCAGGGCGAGGACGCGCGGGACGCCCGGCCCCCGGCGCACGAGCCACGAGACGGTGCGCCCTTCCTGCTCGAAGCGTCGCCCCTGCGCCGCGAGCTCGTCGCCGGCAACGTCCATCTCCCGGAGCATGCGCGCGTTGCCGAGGGCGAGGCTCGTCCCGTCGACGCTCGCCTGCACGCCGCGGCCCGGCAACGCGCAGGCCTCCTCCGCGCGCGGCGCGACGACGTTCTCCGCGGCCGCCCGCTCCAGGACGGCGTGGGCGAGGGGATGGTCGCTCGCGCCCTGCAACGCGGCGGCGAGCCGTAGCGACTCGGTACGATCGGTCCCCGCGGCCGCGACGATCGCGAGGAGAGACGGGCGCCCCTCGGTGAGCGTCCCGGTCTTGTCGAAGGCGACCCGCGTCACGCGGTAGGCGGTCTCGAGCGCCTCCGCGTCCTTGATGAGGATGCCGTGGCGCGCGGCCACGCCCGTGCCGACCATGATGGCGGTGGGCGTGGCGAGCCCCAACGCGCACGGACACGCGATCACGAGCACGGCCACCGCGTCGATGAGCGCGCGCTCCGCGTCGCCCGAGGCGGCGAACCAGGCGAGGAAGGTCGCGGCGGCGATGGCGAGCACGATCGGCACGAAGACCGCGCTCACCCGGTCGACCATGCGCTGGATCGGCGCCTTGGCGGCCTGGGCGGATTCGACGAGGCGGATGATGCGCGCGAGCGTGGTCTCGGTGCCCACCGCGAGCGTGCGCACGGTGAGCGCGCCCTCGGCGTTGATGGAGCCGCCGGTCACCTTGTCGCCGGCGCCCTTGGCGACCGGCAGGCTCTCGCCGGTGATCAGCGCCTCGTCGACGTGGGTGCGCCCCGCGACCACCTCGCCGTCGACGGCGACGCGCTCGCCCGGGCGCACGAGCACGAGGTCGCCCACGACCACCGACTCGATCGGCACCTCGCTCTCCACGCCGTCGCGGCGCACGCGCGCCTTCGCCGGACGCAGCGCGTTGAGCGCGCGGATCGCCTCCGAAGTCTGGCGCTTGGCGCGCGCCTCGAGCCATTTGCCGAGCAGCACGAGCGTGATCACCGCCGCCGAGGCCTCGAAGTACAGATGGTGCGCGGCCGCGCCGGCGTGCGCGAGAAGGAGCCACGCCGAAAGCCCATAGGCGGCGGAGGTGCCGAGCGCGACCAGCAGGTCCATGTTGCCGGTGCCGGCGCGCACCGCCTTCCATCCCGCCCGATAGAAGCGTGCGCCGAGCGCGAACTGCACGGGGGTGGCGAGCGCGAGCTGCACCCGGCCGCCCGGCATCCATGCGATCCCGAACACGCCGAGGATCATCGGCGCGACGAGCGGCAGCGTCAGCAGCGCCGAGAGCGCGACCGGCCACCATTCGGGCAGCAGGGCGGCGTTGCCTGGCTCGCGCGGCTCCACCGGGCGCGCGGCGTAGCCGGCCTTCGCGATGGCGCTGACGAGCGGGTCGCGACCGACGGTGGAGAGCGCCTCCACGGTCGCGATCTCCGTGGCGAGGTTCACCGCGGCCGACAGGACGCCGGGCACCTTCTTCAGCGCCTTCTCGACGCGGGCCACGCACGCGGCGCACGTCATGCCCTCGATCCGCAGCGCGACCGTCTGCGTGGCGACCTCGTAGCCGGCCTTGCGGATGGCGGCGGCGAGCGCGTCGGGGGCGAGGCCGTCGCCGCTGGCGGTCGCACGCTCGGTGGCGAGATTCACGCTCGCGGCGCGCACGCCGGGAACGGCGGCGAGCGCCTTCTCCACGCGCCGCACGCACGAGGCGCACGTCATGCCCTTCACCTGCAGCGTCACGTCCATGGCACTTTCCCGGTGGCGAGCCTGCATCATGAACCTTACCACGATGGGAAGGTCAATCCCGGCCCGCGAGCGCGGCCTTGACCTTCCGATGGGGGGAAGGTTCACACTGGCGGCTCATTCCGGGGAGAACAGGATGATCGCCTTCAAAGTCGAGGACATGACCTGCAACCACTGCGTCGGCACCATCACGCGGGCCGTGCGCGAGGTGGACCGCAACGCGCAGATCCGCATCGATCTCGCGACGCATCGCGTCGAGGTGGACGGCGGCGCGGCGGACGCGCAGGCGCTGCGCCACGCCATCGAGGAGGCGGGCTACACGCCACAGCCCGCCTGAGCGCAGCCCGGCCTGCCGCGCGCCTAGCGCGGCATGTGCATGTGGCCGTGCGCCGCGTGGTCCGCGCGCTGGGCCGCGAACCAGGCGTGAACGGCTTCGATGGTCGCGGGGTCGTCGCTCGCGTAGACGAGCCGCGCGCCGGCCGGCACTTCCTCGTATTTCACCCGCAGCTTCCCGCGCGCGCGCTCGAGCGCCGCGAGACCCGGCATGTCGGTGCCGTGGATGCGCGCGGGATCGCCGAAGTCGCCGTGAGCGAAGCGCCGCGCTTCGTGCGCGAGGTGCGCACGGATGAGCGCGGCCTGCTCCGCGTCGTCCGGGCGGTTCGCGGTCACCGTCTCGACGCCGCCATGGGCGTCGTCGTCGAAGAAATGCGTGGTGCGCCGCAGGTCGAACGGCATCACCTGTGCGCCTTTGCGCGCAACGTCTGCCTGGTGCGCGTCATTGGGCGCGGCACCGGTGATGCCTGCCAGCGCCGGCACGAGGGCCGCCATTCCCATCGCGAGGATGCGTTTCATCCGCGCAGTATATGACGCGTGCGAGGCAAATTTGACACCGGCCGCGCGCGCTCGGTACAACGGGTGGCGTAGGAGGAGGAGCATACGGGGTGCGATGCACCCCGTTTTTTTTCGGGATCCGGTTTCGCGTATCCTGAGGGTTGCAGAAGCTGCTCTTCGGTGCCGCGGCGCGTCCGCCACCGCGTCCATGGAAAGACCCCGGTTCCTCTTCGATTTCCCGCCGCTCGGCGAGGCGCACGGCCCGCTCGCCTTCGGCATGCCGCGCCGCGTGCTCGAAGCGCAGCGCCACGACGATGTGCGCGCGACGATCGCCGCGGCCGAAGCGTGCGCGCGCGCGGGCGCATGGGTCGCCGGCTTCGTGCCGTACGAGGCGGCGCCCGCCTTCGATCCGGCGCACGTCGTCGCGGGCGACGGCCGCCTGCCGTTCGCGTGGTTCGCGGTGTTCGACCGGCCACTGTCCTGGGCATCCGTCGAGGCCGGCGCTTTCATCGCGCCGCACGCGTGGTCGCCTTCCGTGCCGCGCGGCGCTTACGACGCGAATGTCGCCGCCATCCTCGATGGCATCGCGCGGGGTGACAGCTACCAGGTCAACTACACGCTGCGCTTGCGCGCGCCCTTCCTCGGCGATGCGCTCGGCTGGTACCTGCGCCTGCGCGAGCGGGGGGCGGGCGGGTACGGCGCCTACCTCGACCTCGGGCATCGACAGATCGTGTCGGCCTCGCCCGAGCTCTTCTTCCGCCGCGACGGCGAGCGCCTCACCGCGCGGCCGATGAAGGGCACGGCGCCGGCCGGTGCCACGGACGAGGAGAACGCCGCGCGGGCGGCCGCGTTGCGCGAGTCGGCGAAGAACCGCGCCGAGAACCTGATGATCGTCGACCTGCTGCGCAACGACCTGTCGCGCGTGGCCGTGCCGCATTCGGTCGCGGTGCCCGAGCTCTTCCACGTCGAGACGTACCCGACGCTGCTGCAGATGACCTCGACCGTGACCGCGGTCGCGCGCCCCGGCGTGGGCCTCGCGGACGTGTTCGCGGCGCTCTTTCCGTGCGGGTCGGTCACCGGCGCGCCCAAGATCAAGGCGATGGAGACGATCGCGCGGCTCGAGGACGCGGCGCGCGAGATCTATTGCGGCGCCATCGGCCTCATCGCACCGGGCGGCGACGCGATCTTCAACGTCGCGATCCGCACCGTGCTGGTGGATGCCGCTCGCGGCGAGGCGACCTGCGGCGTCGGCGGCGGCATCGTCGCCGATTCGGCCGCGAGCGCCGAGTACGAGGAGCTCCTGCTGAAGGCCCGCTTCCTCGAGGAGGCGGAGCCCGGCTTCGCGCTTTTCGAGACGATGCGGCTCGAAGGCGGCAGCTATCCGTTGCTCGAGCGCCATCTCGCACGGATCGCGCGTTCGGCGCGCATTCTCGGCTTCCGTTTCGATGGGGATGCGGCCCGCGCACGGCTCGCGCGGCACGCGGGGGAGGCCGAAAACGGCCGCGGACGCGTGAAGCTGGTGCTGCACCGCGACGGGGCGCTGGAGCTCGAAGCGGGCGCCTTGCCGGCGCTGGCCGCGGGCGCCCTCGAGTTCGCGCTCTCGGACGTCGCCGTCGACAGCCGCGATCCGTTCCTCGCGCACAAGACCACGCGCCGCGCGCTCTACGACCGCGCGAAGGCCGCGCACCCCGGCGTCTTCGACGTGCTGCTGTGGAACGAGCGCGGCGAGCTGACCGAGTTCACCCGCGGCAACGTCGTGCTCGAGCGCGGCGGAAAGCTCTACACGCCGCCGCTCGCCAGCGGCCTGCTGCCCGGCACCCTGCGTGCCGAGCTCGTCGAGCGCGGCGAAGTCGCCGAGCGCATCCTCACGCTCGACGACCTGGCATGGGCCGAACGGACCTGGTTCGTGAACGGGCTGCGTGGGAGAATCGAGTTGCACCGCAGCCCGCAGGCGGGCCGGGCGCCGCCGCAACGCGAAAATGTGATTTCCATCACAGCGCGCGCGGCCTGAAAGCGCGAAAGTGCCGCCGGCCCCGTCGTTCGAGCGCAACGCCATGGCAGAGCACAACATCGTCGAGGTTTACCTCTTCAAGTGGACCGGGGAGAACGGCTGCGAGTACTCCCCGCGCCACATGTGGGGCACGGCCGATGCGATCGCCACGTTGAGGCATTGCACGCTCCTGCCCGGGACCGTCCGCCGCGTGCACCGCAAGCTGCTCGAGGGCGGCTTCCTGTTCGAGCAGGTGGACAGCGCCTACGTCGCGATCGAGGAAGCGGCCGCCGGCGACTAGCGCCGCCTCATTCCATCAGCCCCGGCAGCCAGAGCGAGAGCTTCGGCACGTAGGTCACGATCGCCAGGAAGACGAGCAGCACGGCGAGCCACGGCAGCGCGGCGCGCGCCACCTGCTTGGTCGGCAGGCCGGTGATCCCCGAGGCGACGAAGAGGTTCAACCCCACGGGCGGCATCACCATCCCGATCTCCAGGTTCACCGTGACGATGATGCCGAGGTGGACCGGGTCGATGCCCATGCGCTGCGCGATCGGGAAGAGGATCGGCAGCAGGACGAGGATGATCGCCGTCGGCTCCATGAAGTTGCCCGCGACGAGCAGCATGACGTTCACGCCCACCAGGAACTGCCACGGCGCCATGCCCCACGCGACGATATGCTGGGCGAGCGTCTGCGGGATGCGCTCGGTGCTGAGCACATAGGCGAACAGCAGCGCGTTGGCGATGATGAACATGAGCATCACCGTGGCGCGCCCGGCGTCGACCAGGACGCGCGGCACGTCCTTGAGGCCCATGTCCCGGTAGACGAAGATCGCCACCAGGAAGGCGTACACCGCCGCGACGGCCGCGGCTTCCGTCGGCGTGAACATGCCGCCGTAAATGCCGCCGAGGATGATGACGAGGAGGAGCAGGCCCCACATCGAGGCGCGCGCGGCCACCAGCAGCTCGCGCAGCTCCGCGCGTGGCTGGCGCGGCAGGTCGATCATGCGTGCACGGACGTAGATCGCGACCATGAACATGACCCCGAGCACGATTCCGGGCACGATGCCGGCGACGAAGAGCTGGCCGACCGGCGTCCCGGTGACCGCCCCGTAGACGACCATCGCGATCGAGGGCGGGATGAGGATGCCGAGGGTGCCCGCGTTGCACACGACGCCCGCCGCCATGTCCTTGGAGTAGCCCGCGCGCACCATGCCGCCGATCACGATGGTGCCCACCGCGACCACCGTGGCCGGCGACGATCCGCAGACCGCGGCGAAGAGCATGCACGCGAGCACCGAGGCCATCGCGAGCCCGCCGTGCAGGTGCCCGACGCACGCGTTGGCGAAGCGCACCATGCGCCGCGCCACGCCCCCCGTGGTCATGAACGCGCCGGCGAGGATGAAGAACGGGATCGCCATGAGCGTGAGCTGCCCGGACGTCTCGTAGAGCTTGAGCGCGAGCGAGGCGAGCGAGTCCCGGCCCACGTACACGATGGCGAGCACCGAGCTCAGGCCGAGCGCGATCGCGATCGGCATGCCGAGGAACATGAAGACGAAGAGCAGGATGAAAAGGAGCGCCGTGGTCATCGCGGCCGTCGGTCGCGCGGTGGCGCGTCCCCCTCGGCCGACAGGTGCAGGCGGATCTCGCGCCCGAGGATGATGCGCTGGAGCACTTGCGCGAAGCGCGCGACCAGCAGCGCGAAGCTCACCACCAGGACCGCGCGCGGCAGCCAGAGCGGCACCGCGCGCAGGTCATCCATGGTCGCGCCCGTGTCGTACGTCTTCGTGACGTACGACCAGCTGGCGATGAGCAGGATCGCCGAGTAGACGACGCACAGCGATGCGGCTGCGATGCCCGCGATGCGGGCCGGCCCGGGGCCGAGCGCCCTGACCAGCACTTCCATGCCGATGTGCGAGCCGACGCGCACGCCGTACGGGATGCCGAGGAAGATCAACCACGCGAAGCACACCGCGGTGAGCCCGGGCGCCCACGCGAACCCGCCGTTGAAGACGTGGCGCGCCACGACCTGCGCGAAGCTCACGAGCGTCATGGCCGCGACGAGGAAGGCGATGAGGCCTTCCTCCACGCGCTCGAACCATTTCACGGTGCCGGCTCCGCGACGCTGACCGGCAGGGCGGGTGGAAGGGCCGCGGTTTCTTGTCGGCGACGACGCTCAGCCTGGGGGGCCATGGCGCGCCATCTTAATGCATGGCGGCGCCATTCGCGCGCTCGGGGCGAGCGCGCCGGGAATAAAAAGGGACGCCGGTCTTGCGGGCCGGTGCCGGGGAGACGCGGAGGAGGGGGCGTCGCCGCGGCGGTCCGGCTAACGGCAAACCAGGACCGGCGTCTTCGAGTGCGTCAACACCTTCGTCGTCTCGCTGCCGAGGAGCAACCCGCCGAGATGGCCGCGCCCGTGCGAGCCCATCACGATGAGGTCGCAATGCTTCCTGCGCGCGGTCGTGATGATGCTCTCCCACGGCTGCGCGTCGTTCGCCACCACCCCTTCGCACGGCACGCGCGCGTCCTTGGCGATCGCGGCCACCTTGTCGAGCGCCTTCTTCGCGTGCGCCTCGGTCTGCTGGTGGTAGGCCTGTTGCGTGAGCTCGAACGTCGCGGCGACGGTGCTTTCGTCCGCGAGCGGCGGCACCCACGGCGCCACGACGTAGAGCGCGGTGATCCGGGCATGGGCGTCGTGCGCGAGGGCCGCGGCCTGGCGCGCGCCCTTCAGCGACAGCGGCGAGCCGTCGGTCGGCACGAGGATGTTGCGGTAAGCGCTCATCGCCTCTCCTACGCCTCGCCGTTCGCGGCCACGCGCTGCAGCCCCTCCATGTCGAGGATCCACACGTGCCGCTGGTCGACGTCGATCAGGCGGTCGCCGTGGAAACGCGAGAAGGCGCGGCTCACCGTCTCGAGGGACAGGCCGAGATAGCTGCCGATGTCCCCGCGCGTCATGCGCAGGTGGAACTCGACCGCGGACAGCCCGCGCGCCACGAAACGCTGCGAGAGGTTGAGCAGGAAGCTCGCGACGCGCTCCTCGGCGTTCATGGTGCCGAGCAGGGTGAGGGTCGCGCTGTCGCGCACCAGCTCGCGGCTCATCACCTTCTGCAGCTGGTGCTGCAGGCCGGCGTCTTCGAGCTCCTCGTACGGAAGGATGAAGACCTCGCTGTCCTCGAGCGCGATGGCGTCGGCGCAATGCACGCTGCTGCCGATCCCGTCCATGCCGAGGATCTCGCCCGCCATGTGGAAGCCGGTCACGTGATCGCGCCCGTCCTCGAGCCCGATGCGCGTCTTGAAGAATCCGCTGCGGATGGCGAAGAGCGCCGTGAACGGATCGCCGGCGCGATAGACCGCGCCGGTCCGCTTCACGCGCATCCGGGTATACGCCAGTTGCCCCAGCAGGGGCGTGTCCGGCGCGTTCAGGCTCGGCAGCGGGTCCGACGCGCGCGTGCCGCAACGGGCGATCGCCGCCGCGTTCGGCTTGGTCTTGCGTTCGCTACGGGGAATCGCCGGTGACGGCGACGGTGACGGGCGCACGATCGGGGTGCGCGGCAGGACGGTGGCGGCCATTTGGCTCTCTCCCACAGTTGTTCGTGGCAAGCCAGCCGTGGCGCCGAAGCGCTACGCCGCATCTGGACGGGAGAGGGACCGGAGGCTGGGCCGCATTCCCGCGCCGGCATGCGCACTGTGGCATGCCGGGGAAATCGCTGTATTGAGAAAGCGCAAGCGCCTGCCCGATGCCTCCGGGGGGGTCAGCTCGCGCCGGGAAGCGCGCCGATCTCGTCGCGCGCGAAGCGGCCCGCCTGGTAGTCGGCGATCGCCTGCTCGATCTCCTCGCGCGAGCTCATCACGAACGGTCCGTACTGCACGACGGGCTCTCCGATCGGCCGGCCGGCGAGCAGCAGCAGGCGCGCGCCCTCGGCACCCCCGGTGAAGCGCACGGTCTCGCCCGGGCCGAGCAGGGCGGCCGCGCGGCCCCCGACCGCCACCGCCTTCTCGCCCACGCGCGCTTCGCCCTCGTACACGTAGGCGAAGACGTTGTGTCCCGCGGGAAGCGCTTCCTCGAACACCGCGCCGGGCGCGAGACGGACGTCGAAGTAGTACGGATCGGTCGCGCCGCCCGCGATCGGGCCGCTCATACCCCGCAGGGTACCCGCGATGACCTTCGCTTCCGCGCCGGCGCCCGCGGCGACGACCGGAATGCTGGCCGCGGGAATGTCGCGGTAGGCCGCGGGACGCATCTTGTCCCGGGCGGGAAGGTTCAGCCAGAGCTGGAAGCCGCGCATGCGACCCTGGGTCTGCTGCGGCATCTCGGAATGGATGATGCCGCGCGCCGCGCTCATCCATTGCACGTCGCCGGGGCCGAGGTCGCCGGTGTTGCCGTGGTTGTCCTTGTGCTGCATGTGGCCATCGAGCATGTACGTGACCGTCTCGAAGCCGCGATGCGGATGGTCGGGGAAACCGGCCAGGTAATCGTCCGGGTCGTCCGAGAAGAACTCGTCGAGCATCAGGAACGGATCATGGCGGATGCCCGGGCCGGAGCCGAGGCTGCGGCGCAGCTTCACGCCCGCGCCGTCGGACGCGGCAATGGAACGGATGAGGGTGCGGACTTCTCGAGTGGCCATGGCGATTCCTCCGGGGATCCGGGGAAGATCGGGGGCAACCGCCGGAATTCAACCCGCTACTTGAGAAACCCGGTGGAGATCCAGGGCACCGCCGCGACCACCACGATGCCGACCGCGAGGGCGAGCAGGTAGCCCACGATCGGGCGCATGCCCTCGTCGGGCTTCACCTTGCCGATGGCGCAGGCGGCGTAGTAGCCGACGCCGAAGGGCGGCGCGAACAGGCCGATGCCCATCGCGAGCACGACCACCATGGCGTAGTGCACCTCGTTCACGCCGATCTGGCGCGCGATCGGAAAGAGCAGCGGCCCGAACAGCACCACGGCCGGAATGCCCTCGAGCACGCTGCCCAGGATGATGAAGGCGACGATGGACACGGCCAGGAACGTGAAGCGCCCCCCCGGCAGGCCGGCCATGAAATGCGCGAGGTCGCGCGAGAAGCCCGATTGGGTGAGCGCCCAGGCCATGCCGGTGGCCGCGCCGATGATGAGCAGGATCGCGCCCGAGAGAGAAGCCGTCTCGACCAGCATCGGCAGCAGGCGCCGCCACTCGAACTGGCGGTAGATGAGCAGCCCCGCGAGGATCGAGTAGACCACGCCGATCGTCGAGACCTCGGTGGCGGTGGCCACGCCCTCGACCACGGCGGCGCGGATCACGAACGGCAGGGCGAGCGCGGGCAGGCCGACCAGCAGGTTGCGTGCGATCTCGCGCCAGCTCGCGCGCTTCACGCCGCTCAGGTCCTCGTGGCGGTAGCGATAGGCGACCACGGTGCAGAGCGTGAGGCCGAGGACGAGCGAGGGCAGCAGGCCGCCGGTGAAGAGCGCGGCGATCGACATCAGCACGAGGCTGGGCGGCACGGTCTCGGTCTGCGCGCCGGTCGCCGAGAGCAGCGCGAGCAGGTCGCCCGGCTTCGCGCCACGGCGCTGCATCTCGGGAAAGAGCACCGGTGTCACCGCCGCCATGTCCGCCGCCTTCGCCCCCGAGATGCCCGAGACGAGATACATCGCGCCGACCAGGACGTACGAGAGGCCGCCGCGCACGTGGCCGATGAGGCTGGTGAGGAAGGCCACCATCACGCGGGCCATGCCGGTCATCTCGATCAGCTGCCCGAGGAAGACGAAGAGCGGCACGGCGAGCAGGATCAGGTGGCTCATGCCCTCGTCCATGCGACCGACCAGCACCTGCGTGGGCAGCTGCGTGGTGAACGCGAGGAAGCCGAGGGTGGCGAGCGCGAAGGCGAAGGCGATCGGCACGCCGGTGAAGACGGCGGTCGCCACCACGCCCACGAAGAAGATGAGCAGGTTCACGTTGCCCAGGCCCTCGAGGGCGGGCTTGGCGAGCCAGAGCGCGACGACGATCGCGGCGACGGCGAGGAACGCCGCGAGCTCCTGGCGCCAGCGCCCGAGGAGCACCAGGCGCAGCACCGCGAGCAGCGCCATGAGCGCGAAGCCCGTGGGCAGCGCCGCCGCGCGGAACGCGTTCGAGATCTCGAGCGCGGGCGTCGTGATGGCGACTTCCTCGGCCGCGTAGTCCCACGCGGAGGGCAGCACGAGCACGAGGAAGACGAAAGGCGCCATGAGCGCGGCCGCATGGAAGAACGCGCGCCACGCCGGTCCCGACGCCTCGACGAAGGCGGTCATGCGCATGTGCGCGTCGCGTCGGAACGCGACCACGGCGCCGAGCATGGCGAGCCAGATGAACAGGATCGAGGCGAGCTCGTCGGACCACACGAGCGGCCTCTGGAAGACGTAGCGGGAGACCACGCCCGAGAACAGGATCGCGGTCTCCGCCACGACGAGCGCGGCCACGAGGATCTCGGCCGTGCGCCCGATCGCCGCGTCGAGGAACGCCGCCCCGCGCTTCACCGGCGACGAGCGCGCGGCGTTCGCGGGAGCGGCGTCCTGGGCGGCTTGCACCGGGTCAGGCGAGCTTGCCCGAGTACTTCTCGAGCAGGTTCCACGCCTCGGCGCCGTACTTGCCCTTCCACTGGTTGTAGAAGCCGGCCTGCCGCAGCTTGTTGCGGAAGGTCTCGCTCTTCGCGTCGTTGAACACCATGCCCTTGGCGACGAGGTCCTTCTGCAGGCTCGCGTTGAGCTTCGCCACGTCCGTGCGCTCGTTCACGCCCGCCTCGTTCACGCGCTTCGCGACGACCGGCCGCAGGTCCGCGGGCAGCCGCTCCCACGCCTTCTTGTTGGCGAGGAACCAGAAGCCGTCCCACATGTGGTTGGTGACCGAGCAGTACTTCTGCACCTCGTAGAGCTTCGCGGTCGAGATGATCGCGAGCGGGTTCTCCTGGCCGTCGACGATCTTCGTCTGCAGCGCGGAGTAGACCTCGGCGAAGTTGATCGAGGCGGGCGAGGCGCCGAGCGCCTCGAACATCGAGGTCCACAGCGGAGAGACCGGCACGCGGATCTTGAAGCCCTTGAGGTCGTCGGCGGTGTCGATCGGGTGGCTCGACGAGGTGATCTGGCGGAAGCCGTTGTCCCAGATCTTCTCCATCGGGACGATGCCCGCCTTCTCGATCTGCCCGCGCACGTAGGCGCCGAGGTCGCCGTCGAGCGCCTTCCAGACCGTGTCGTAGTCCTTGAACGCGAAGCCGATGCCGTTGATCGAGGCCGCGGGCACGAGCGTGGACAGGATGAGCCCCGAGAGCGTGAAGAACTCGAGCGCGCCGCTGCGCAGCTGGCTCAGCAGGTCGGTGTCGGAGCCGAGCTGGTTGTTGGGGAACACCTCGATCGCCACGCGGCCCTTGGTGTCGCGGCGAATCGCCTCGGCCATCTCGTGGGCGCGGATGTTCATCGGGTGCGTGGCCGGCAGGTTGTTCGCGTACTTGTACGTGAACTCCGCCTTCTGGGCGAAGGCGCTGCGCATCGGCAGCGCCGCGGCGGCGGCACCGGCCGCGCCGAGCTTCAGGAAATCGCGTCTTTGCACTGCTGTCTCCTCTGAGTGGGGAATCGGGTGGCCCTCTCTCCCCGCGGGGCCTTGCGCTTCAGGTTGCCTGGCGGGCCGTGGGGGCGATCCCGCCGTCGAAGGGGTGCGCTAGCGGATGCCGAGGCTCTTGCGCAGCGTCGGAAGCCCCACGCCCATCGCCTCGAAGCCGCCGTCGACCGCGAGCACCTGGCCGTTCACGTAGCCGGCGTCCGGGCCGCACAGCCAGCCCACCGCGTTCGCGATCTCCTCCGGAGTGCCGTAGCGGTTGAGCGGGATGATGTCGTGGTAGTCCTGGCGGATCGCCACCGAATGCACGAGCTTGGCCATCGCGGTATCCACCGGCCCGGGCGCCACGCAGTTCACGCGGATGCCCCGCGTGCCGAACTCGACGGCGAGCTGTCTGGTGAGCTGCATGATGCCGGCCTTGCTCGTGCCGTACGCGATGCGCAAGGTGCTCGCGCGCAGGCCGGAGATCGAGGCGATGCTCACGATCGCGCCGCCGCCCGTCTTGAGCATGTGCGGGATGCACGCCTGCGAGCAGATGAAGGCGCCGGTCAGGTTCACGGCGATCACGCGCTGGAACTCGGCGAGCGAGGTCTCGAGCACCGGCTTGAACACGGCGATGCCGGCGTTGTTCACCAACGCGTCGATGCGCCCGAACTTCGCGGCGACCTCGCGGACCGCGGGCTTCACCTGGCGCGCGTCGGAGATGTCGCAATGCAGGGCGAGGACGCGCTCGCGGTCGTCCAGGCGGCGCGCGGTCGCCTTGAGCGTCTTGTTGTCGATGTCGAGCAGCGCGACCCGGTAGCCGCGCGCGAGGAACCACTCCGCGCACGCGAGCCCGATGCCGCGCGCCCCGCCGGTCACCACCGCGACCGGCGCCTCGGTCCCGCCTTTCCTTGCTGCCATGAATGCTCCGAACAAAGATTTCAAGGATATCGCGTCGGGCCGCCGCGAGTCACGGGACGGCGGCGCGACTTGAGGGCGATCAAGCGGCGAGCCGCCGCTCGAGCAGCTTCACGCACGCGTGCAGCGCCGTGATGCACGGCACCGGCGTGCCGGTGAGCTCGGCCAGCTCGATCACCGCGCCCAGCAGCGGGTCCACCTCGAGGGAGCGGCGCGCCTCGACGTCCTGCAGCATGGACATCTTGTGTGCGCCCAGCTTCTGCGCCCCCGCGATGCGCCGTTCGATCGGCAGGCGCAGCCGCACGCCGAGGGCCTCCGCCACGGCTTTCGCCTCGCGCATCGTGAGCTCGACCAATCGGCGCGTGTGCGGCTCGCGGAGCAGCTCGATCACGGTCGCCCGCGTGAGCGCGCTGATCGGGTTCAGGCTCACGTTGCCGAGCAGCTTGAGCCAGATCTCGCCACGCAGGTCGGCGAGCACGGGCGCGCGCAGGCCGACGCCGGTGAGGAGCTCCGAGAGCACGCGCACGCGTTCGGTCGCCGCGTCGTCGAGCTCGCCCACGGGGAAGCGGTCGCCGCCCTCGTGGCGGATGACGCCGGGCGCGATCACCTCGGCGGCGGGATAGACGACCGAATGCAGCACGCGCCGGAAGTCGAGGTGGCGCGAGATGACGCCGCCGGGATCGACGCTCTCCACGATGCGGCCCGCGTAAGGCCCGCGCACGCCGTGGAAATACCACCACGGGATGCCGTTCTGGAGCGTGACGAGCATGGCATCGTCGTCGAGCAGCGCGGGGATGCGCGCGGCCACCGCCGCGATCTGGTGCGCCTTGAGCCCGAGCAGCACGACGTCGTGCCGCCCGGCGCGCGCGAAGTCGTCGGTCGCGGCGGGGCGTGCGATCGACCGCGTGCCGTCCGCCTCCACCAGGGTGAGTCCGTCGCGGCGGATCGCGTCGAGGTGGGCGCCGCGCGCGATCACGGTGACCGGATGCCCGGCGCGCGCGAGGCGCATGGCGAGATAGCCGCCGATCGCGCCGGCGCCTACGATGCAGGTTCTCAAGGGTCGTTTCCGGCCGTGCAGGGAAGCGGCCAGTATCGCCAGGCCACGGCGCGCCGATCATTGACCGCCAACAAGCGCCCGGCGCGCGGAGGCACGATGCAACGATTCGACGCTGCACCCTGGTCGCGTTCGCTGAAGGCGATGTCCGTCCTCGCGAGTACGGTCCTCGCGGCCGTCGCCCTCGCGCTCGTGGCGCATCCGGGCGCGACCGGGAGCCCGAACCCGGCGCGCGCGTTCATCTTCGTGCCGGGGACGATCATCGTCGGGGCGCTGCTCTTCGTCGTGCGCGGCTACGAGATGGACGGCCGCACCCTCTGGGTGAGGCGACTGCTATGGCGCACGCCGGTCGCGCTCGACGGCCTCGAGGCGGCGGTCCACGACGCCAACGCCATGGCGCGCTCGCGCCGCGTGTTCGGCAACGGCGGCGTCTTCTCGATCACGGGGGTCTACAGCAACGACGCTCTCGGCCGGTACCGCGCCTTCGTGACCGACCCGGCCCATGCCGTGGTGCTGCGCCTGCGCGGGCGGGTCGTCGTCGTCTCGCCTTCGCATCCCCACGCGTTCCTGCAGTTCCTCGCGCGCCACTTCCCCCAGGCGCGGGTGTCGGCGCCGGCGGCCTAGAAGCCGGCGAAGCTCGCGAACTGCGTGACCGGCGCGCGTTCGGTGACGAGGCGGTTCTCGGGCGCGTGCGGATCGGCGTATCCGAGCGCCATGCCGCACACGACGATCTCGCGCTCGGGAATGTCGAGCTCGCCGCGGATGAGCGCGTGGAAGTCGGCGAAGGCGGCCTGCGGGCACGTGTCGAGGCCGTGGCCGCGCGCCGCGACCATGAGGCTGCCGAGGAAGATCCCGAGATCGAGCCAGCTGCCGATCTCGAGGTCCTCGTCGAGCGTGAAGATCATGCCGACCGGCGCGCCGAAGAACTCGTAGTTGCGCCGCCGGTACGCCTCGCTCGCCGCGAAGTCGCCCTTCGCGATGCCGAGCAGCGCGTAGAGGTCCCAGCCGATCTTGCGGCGACGGCCGAGATAGGGCTCGCGCCAGTGCACCGGATAGTAGTTCCATTCGCGCGCGTGCTTCTCGTAGCCTTCGCGCTCGATCGCCTCGAGGATCGCGCGCGAAAGGCGCTCGCGCGCCTTGCCCGCCACGACGCGCACCTTCCACGGCTGGATGTTGCTGCCGCTCGGGCTGCGCGCGGCGAGCGCGAGCAGCTGCTCGACGGTCTCGCGCGGGATCGGCGTGGACAGGAACGCGCGCACCGAACGGCGCGTGCGCAGGGCTTCGTCGACGTGCATCGGGGCGTTCTTCACCGGGGCATTCATGGTGAGCGGACCATGCGCGATGCGTCACTTGCTGTCAAATCGCGCGCATCCGCGAGCGGCGGTTTCCGATGTAATCGTCGTTGTGAAGCGCGGCATAGAGCGGCGCGCGTCCATCGCCCACACTGCGGCGCCATGTCGATCGATCTCACCATTCCCGAACGCGCGCCGCCGCCGAAAGACTTCGACGTGCGCGCGCGCACCCAGATCGCGTGGCTGCGAGGTCTGCCGCTCGCGCGCACCCCCGAAGCGGCCGATCTCCTCGCGCGCCGCGCGGCCGAGCTCAATGCGCTGCGCCTGGACCTCGACGACCGCCTGCAGATCCTCGGCGCGTTCCGTGGAACCGCCGTCGCGCTGTTTGAGGAGCTCGAGACCGAGTACGCGAAGGGCGCGGTACCGCCGGGGCGCCGTGCGCTCGAGGCGGTGGCGCGCGCCCGCGCGCTCGCCGACGCGCTCTCGACCGGCTATCGCGTCGTGGCCGTCGAGCGCATGGCGCGCTGGGGCGGCATCGGCAGCCGGCGCGAGGTGCGGCTCGCGCTCTTCCGCGCCATCGAGCTCGCGAGCGTCATGCTCGAGGCGAGCTACAAGTCGTATACGGCGGTGCCGCCCGGCACGTGGCGGCAGCTGCACGAGATCTACCTGTACGCCGATGCCCAGGGCGTGGTGCGCGATGCGGCGAGCCTGGAGGAGAAGGGCTGCGTGCAGGACCTGTACGTGCGCGCGCTCGCGATGTCCCTCGCCGATCCGTACAAGCTCGTGCGCGGCGAGCTCGAGCGGATCATGGGCCTCGCGGCGTTCGCGCTGGCCGACGCCACGCTCGCGCCCACGCGGCCGTCGACCGCGACGAGCGCGCATTTCATCGTGCCGTGCGATACGGACAAGCCGCCCAAGCCGGCGCTGTCGGCGAACGACGATCCCGGCGGGCCGAACGCGCGCGTGCTCGACCTGAACGCGGTGGTCGAACGACTGCAGTCGCGAAGCAAGGCGCTCGATTCGGGCGAGGTGTCGGCGGCGATGCGCAAGGCGTTGCCGCGCGACGCGGCCGAGGGCCTGCGCAAGCTCGTTCGCCTGTGGGGCGATCCGCCGCGGCGCGCCCATCGCCGCGATGCGATGGAATCGAGCGTGGCAATCTGCGTCGGGCTGCCCGCGCTCGGGCATTTCACCGGCCTGCAGCAACAGACGCGCTCGGACGAGGCGGACGCGATCCGCCGCGGCATCACCATGCCGCTGCTGTGGATTCCCGACGACGAGCGCTCGCTCGCCTTCGGCGTGCTCGAGTGGGATGTGGTCAACCAGAGCGCCGGCGGGCTCAAGGTGCGCCAGCCGCGGCCGCTGCCCGCGCTCGGGGTGGGTGAGGCGGTCGGCGTGAAGCGCGTGGGCGACTCGGGCTGGACGGTCGCCGCAGTGCGCTGGATCACCGCCGACGAGGACGCGATCGAGTGCGGCATCGAGTTCATGGCGGGCGTGGCGCGGCCCGTATCGATCGAGCCCACGATCGCCGCCGTGCCGCTGGCCAAGCCGGCGCTGGTGATCGAAGGCGTGGGCGGGCGTGCCGGCACGCGTGCGCTGCTCGCCGCGCCGGGGAGCTTCTCGGAGATGCGCGAATTCCACGTGGCCGACGAGGATTCGGTGCACGCGGTGCGCGCGCTGTGGCTGCTCGAGCGCACCGCGCGCTTCGAGCTGTTCGAGATCGGTCCCTCCTGAGCATCGGCGAACCCGCGCGGCTGCACGGCGTCGAAGGGCCACCATGGAACAACCGACGAGCGCCCGCGTCCCGGCGTTGCGCGAGCGCATCGCGCAGGAAGGTTTCGCCTTCGTCCCGGGGGCCGAATTCCGTGCGCTCCTCGCGGGCGACCCCGCCGATTGGGACGCGTTCGCGGGGAGCTGGGGCGACCTTCCGCGCGACACGTACTTGCCCGAGGGCCATCGCTACCGCCGGCGGCGCCACGCCACGCTTTCCGCGCGCGCGGGCGCCACGGACTTTCGCATCGAGCCGCACCGCCCGCATTACCAGAGCCTGGACTACAACCCGCTCGTGGGCGGCATCGAGCGCTGGTTCGAGCCGATGCGCGCGCAGATTCTCGCGGGCGCGACGTTCGGCGCCGTGATCCGCTGCTGCCTCGCGTTCTTCGGCCCGATGCGCCCGCAGACCGACTGGCACATCGAGTGCCACCAGTTCCGCATCGAGGCGCGCCGCGACGCGCTCGGGCAACCGACGCCCGAGGGCGTGCATCGCGACGGCGTGGACTACGTGCTCGTGATGCTCGTCGACCGCGTGAACATCGAAAGCGGCACGACCACCGTGCACGCGCTCGACGGCCGCCTGCTCGGCAGCTTCACGCTCGCCGCCCCGTTCGACGCGGCGCTCGTCGACGATGCGCGCGTCAAGCATGGGGTCACGCCGGTGCGCCCGGTCGATCCCGACCGCCCGGCATACCGCGACGTGCTCGTCGTGACGCTGCGCGACCGCGCGACGATCGCGCAGCCCCTATAATCGCCGCGTGGATTTTCCCGCCGTGCCGATCGCGCCCGATCCTCGCGAGACCGCGAGCCCGCCGCGGCTCGCGCTGCCCGCGCTCGCCTGCGATTGCCACTACCACGTGTTCGGTCCCGCGCGCGAGTTCCCGTACGCACAAGAGCGCAGCTATACGCCGCCCGATTGCCTGTTCGAGCAGCGCTTGGCGCTGCACGAGCGCCTGGGCATCGCGCGGTCGGTCATCGTGCAGCCGAGCGTCTACGGCACCGACAATCGCGCGATGCTCGCCGCCATGGCGCGCAGCCGTCCGGGGGCCGTTCGCGGCGTGGCGGTGATCGGGCCCGCGACGAGCGAAGCGGAGCTCGACGCGATGCACGCGCAGGGCGTGCGCGGCGTGCGCGTGAACGCGCTCTTCAAGGGCGGCACGCCGATCGCCGAGGTACGCCGTCTCGCCGAGCGCGTCGCGCCGCGCGGATGGCACGTGCAGTTCCTCATCGACGTGTCGGCCTTTCCGGATCCCGGCCAGTTCCTCGGTTCGCTGCCGGTGCCGGTGGTGGTCGACCATATGGGCCACTTCCCCGCGGCGAGGGGTGTCGCCGATGCCGGCTTCGTCGCGCTCCTTCGCCTGGTGGCCACGGGTCGCTGCTGGGTGAAGCTCTCGGCGCCTTATCGCCTGAGCGCGCAACCGTTTCCCCATCGCGACGTCGCGCCGATCGCCCGCGCGCTCGTCGAAGCGAATCCCGAGCGCCTCGTGTGGGGCAGCGACTGGCCGCATCCCGGCATCGCCGCTCCCATGCCCGACGACGGAAAGCTCGTCGACCTGATCGGCGAATGGGTGCCCGATGCGCGTGTGCGAGACCGGATCGTGCGCGATAATCCCGCGATGCTCTACGGCTTCGCGGGTGCGTGATGCACCTGCGCTCGATCCTCGGACTCGGCGTTGCATGCGCGGTGCTCAGCCCGCTCGCGGACGCCCACGGCTTCGCGGGCAAGCGCTTCTTTCCCGCGACGCTCGCGACCGACGATCCGTTCGTGTCCGACGAGCTGTCCCTGCCCACGCTCGCGCGGCGCAGCCTCGGTGCCTCCGGCGGCTCGCCCGGGACGATCGAGACGACGGCCGCGGTCGACTACACGAAGCGCATCACCGAGAACCTCGGTCTTTCAATCGGCGCGACGTACGTACGCGATCGCAGCGGCGCCGAGACCGCGAAGGGATTCGACAACCTTTCGGCCGGCGCGAAGTACCAGCTCTATCGCAGCGCGGCGGGCGAGGCCATCTTGTCCGCGGGCCTCGATTGGGACATCGGCGGCAGCGGCGCGAAGGCGATCGGCGAGCCGTCCGGCACCGTCACGCCGGCGCTCCTCTTCGGCAAGGGATTCGGGGATCTGCCGGAGAACGCGTCGTGGCTGCGGCCGTTCGCGCTCACCGGCTCGGCCGGCGTTGCCATTCCCACGCGTTCGGCGCGGGACGAGGGCGACGGGAATGTCGAGCGCCTTCCGCGGGTCCTGCAGCTCGGCGTCGCGGCCGAATACAGCATTCCGTACCTCCAGGCCTTCGTGAAGGATCTGGGATGGCGCGCGCCGTGGAATCGCCTGGTCCCCGTGGTCGAGCTCGCGCTGCGCAAGCCGCTCGATCGTGGCGGCGGCGCGTGGACCGGCACGGTGAATCCGGGCGTGATCTGGGCCGGGCACTCGTTGCAGGTCGGGCTCGAAGCGGTGATCCCTGCGAACCGGATCACCGGCGGCACGACCGGCGCGATCTTCCAGCTGCATTACTTCCTCGACGACATCTTCCCGCACACGCTCGGAAAACCGCTGCTATGACGCTTCGACTCGTTGCCACGCTCGCCATGCTCGCCATGGCGCCCGCCGCGCGCGCCCATGCGTTCCTCGACCACGCCGAGCCGCGCGTCGGCAGCTCGCTCGCGCGCCCGCCCGCGCAGGTGATGCTGTGGTTCAACGAGGAGCTCGACACGTCCGCCAGCCGGCTGCGCGTGCTCGATGCGCGGGGCAAGACGGTCGATCGCGGCGATCCGAGTGCGCAGCCCGGCGACCGCACGACGCTGCGGGTCGCCTTGCCGCCGCTCGCGCCGGGCAAGTACACGGTGAAGTGGCGCGCGGTCTCGCGCGATGCGCACGCGACCGAGGGTGATTTCACGTTCGAGGTGAAGCGCTAGCCCGAGCCTCGCGTGGCCACGGGCTCGATCAGAACGCCGCGGCGAGCAGCGTGGCCGCGACGCACCCCACGACCACGAGCAGCGCCGAGGCGCGCCACGCGACCAGCATGACGAAGCCGGCGATCGCAATGGCGACGTCGACGGGCGCGCGGATCGCGCTCGTCCACACCGGGTCGTAGAGCGCGGCCGCGAGCAGCCCGACCACCGCCGCATTCACGCCCGCGACCGCGCGCACGGCGGCGGGCCGCGTCGCGATGCCGTGCCACATCGGCAGCACGCCCGCGACCAGCAGGAACCCCGGCAGGAAGATCGAAGCGAGGGCGATCGCCGATCCCGAGAGCCCACCCATCGCGCCGGGAAGGCGCGCACCGAGATACGACGCGAGCGTGAACATCGGGCCGGGCACCGCCTGCGCCGCGCCGTAGCCGGCGAGGAAATCGTCGTTCGAGATCCAGCCCGGCGTCACCACCGTGTCGCGCAGCAGCGGCAGCACCACGTGGCCGCCGCCGAACACGAGGGCGCCGGCGCGATAGAACGCCGCGGCGACCGAAAGCAGCCCGTCGCCCGCGCGCGCCGCCACCGGCAAGCCGAAGAGCAGCAGCGCGAAGATCGCGATCAGCGTGATGCCGAGCCGCACACCGTAGCGGGGATGGGTCACCTCGCCGGTGTACGCCGTGACGTCGCGGCAGAAGGCGAGGCCGGCGAGCGCACCGAGCGCGACCACGGCGATCTGCATGGCCGGATGGCCCGACACCAGGACGAGCGCGGCGGCGACCGCGGCGATCGTCGCGCGCGAGCGGTCGGGACAGAGCTGGCGCGCCATGCCGAGCACGCCCTGGGCCACCACGGCGACGGCCACGAGCTTCAGTCCGTGGATCGCCGCCTGCGCGGATGATCCCGACCATTGCGGCAGCAACACGGCGAAGGCGAAGAGCAGCGCCGCGGACGGCAGCGTGAACGCGGCGAATGCGGCGAGCGCGCCGGGCCAGCCGGCGCGCAACAGGCCGAGCGTGAAACCGAGCTGGCTGCTCGCCGGCCCGGGCAGGAACTGGCAGAGCGCGAGCAGGCGCGCGAACTCAGCCTCCTCGAGCCAGCGCCGGCGCTCGACGAACTCGCGGCGGAAATAACCGATGTGCGCGATGGGCCCGCCGAACGACGTGAAGCCGAGCTTGAGGAAGGCGCGCAGCACTTCGCCGGCGCTGCCCTGCGCCGCTTCAGCCGGGGGATTCGTGTTCGCCATGGAAGCGGCGCATCCTAGCATTCCGCGATGCGGCAGGCTGCGCGCGCGTGCCGCGCGCGCAGCGTCGGGAACCGCGCGCCCGAGCGCGCTTCCAAGCAGGTCGCCCGCCACGACGAGACGAGGATCCGATGCATCGCAGGAAACACGGGGAGCACCACACCACGGGACGCATGGGCTGGCTGCGCGCTGCCGTCCTGGGCGCGAACGACGGCATCGTCTCGACCGGCAGCCTGCTGCTCGGCGTGGCGGCGGCCGATGCGAGCCACGCGAGCGTGATGGTCGCGGGCATTGCCGCGCTCGTCGCGGGCTCGATGTCCATGGCCGCGGGCGAATACGTGTCGGTGCATTCCCAGGCCGACAGCGAGGCGGCGGAGCTCGAGCGTGAGCGCCACGAGCTGAAGGCCGACAATGCCGCGGAGCATCGCGAGCTCGCCGCGATCTACGAGCGTCGCGGCCTCACGCCCGCCCTCGCGAAGGAGGTCGCGAAGCAGCTCATGGCGCACGATGCCCTCGGCGCGCACGCGCGCGACGAGCTCGGCATCACGAGCACGTTGCGGGCGCGGCCGGTGCAGGCGGCGATCGCCTCGGCCGCGAGCTTCGCCACCGGCTCGGCGTTGCCGCTCGTGGCTGCCGCGCTCGTCCCGGGACGCGGCCTCATCGAGATCGTCGGCGCCGCCTCGCTCGTCTTCCTCGCGCTCCTCGGGGCCGTCTCCGCGCGCGTGGGCGGCGCGCCGGTCCTGATGGGCGTGGTGCGTGTCGCGTTCTGGGGCGCGCTCGCGATGGCCGTCACGGCGGGCGTCGGCGCGCTGCTGGGCACGCCAGCGGGGTAGAAGCAACACCCGCAAGCACGCTGTTCCGTGATCGTCAATCTTCCTCGCGCAGCACCGCGAGAGCGTCCGCCGCTTTCACGCCCCGGCCCACGGGAAGGACGAAGAGCGGATTGATCTCCGCTTCGAGCAGGCGCTCGCCGAGCTGCGCGACCATCGTGGAAAAGGCCACGAGCGCGGCGACGAGCGCCTGGACGTCGGCGCGCGGGTGGCCGCGGAAGCCGTCGAGCAGCGGCCACGTCGCCAGGCCCTGCGCGAGCGCGAGCGCGGCCTCGGGCGTGAGCGCCGTGCCGGGCGCAAGCATGCACACCGCGGTGTCGTCGAAGAGCTCCGCGGTGACACCGCCCATGCCGAGGAGGATCGCGGTGCCGAGCGGATCGCGATGCATGCCGACGATCATCTCGACGCCGTCCTCGACCATCTCCTGCACGAGGAAGCGCCGCGGCGCGATGCCGCAGGCGCGCCCGACCGCGTGCGCCATCGCGTCCAGGCGCGCGCCGATCGCATCGGCCGCGACATCGAGCGCCACGCCCGCGACGTCGCTCTTGTGCGCGATGGCCGCGCTCAGCACCTTGAGCGCGACGCGCCCGCCGAGCGCCTGTGCCGCGTCTTGCGCTTCCCGCGCGCTCGACACCGCAATCTCGCGCGTGCCGGGAATGCCGAAGCGCTCAAACAGCGCCTTCGCCTGCGCCTCGTCGAGCGTGCCGCGCGGCAGCCCGCCGGCCGCCCGCGGCGCGACGCGAACGCCCTTCGACGAGGCGTCGAGGCTCGCGACCCGCAGCAGCCCTTCGAGCGCGCTCGCGCAGCTCTCCGGCGCGGCATACGCGGGCACGCCGGAGCGCGTGAGGAGGGCGCCCACCTCGGGCGCATGCGGGCTCACGTAGGCGACGACCGGCTTGTCGCTCGCCGGCAGGCAATCGCGGATCGCGTCGGCCATCAGCTCGGGCATCGCGAGGCTCGAGGAGCCGACGATCACCGCGAGCGCATCGTAGGTCGGGCTCTCGAGGAGCGCGGCGATCGCTCCGCGCAGGAGTTGCGGCTTCAATCCCGCGAGCGTCACGTCGATCGGGTTGCGGTCGAGGCTCGCCTGGGGCCCGGGCTCGAGCGCGCGCAGCCGCGCGGCGGTCGCCGCATCGGGAGCGGGTGCGGCGAAGCCCGCGAGCCCCACGCTGTCGGCCACGAGCGCGCCCGCGCCCCCGGTCGAGGTGAGGATCGCGACGCGCCGGCCGCGCAGCACGCGCCCGGTCGCGAGCGCGGCCGGAATGTCGAGCAGGCCGTCGAAGGTGTGCGCGCGAATCACGCCGGTCTCGCGGAAGAACGCGTCGTACATGCGCTCGGCGCCCGCGAGCGCACCCGTGTGCGAGATCGCGGCCTGTGCGCCGGCCTCCGAGCGCCCGATCTTGAACGCGACGATGGGCTTGCCGGCGCGCGCGCATTTCGCGGCGGCCGCGCGGAAGCGATCGGGACGGCGCACGCTTTCGACGTAGAGCGCGATCACGCGCGTGGCCGCATCGTCGGCGAGGCGATCGACGAAGTCGGCGATCTCGAGATCGGCCTCGTTGCCGGTCGCGACGAGCTTGGACAAGCCGATGCCGCGCGCCGCCGCGCGCGACAGCAACGCGCCGAGGATGCCGCCGCTCTGCGAGACGACGCCGATGGCGCCGCTCGGAAAGCGCTCCATCTCGAGCGCGCCCGTGGCCGACAGCACGATGTTGTCCGTGAGGTTCACGAGCCCGATGGTGTTCGGACCGAGCAGGCGCATCGTCCCCGCCGCCTCGAGGAGCTCGCGCTCGCGGCGCGCGCCTTCGGCGCCCGTCTCGCCGTAGCCGCCCGCGAGCACGATCGCGGCCGGCGTTCCGCGTTGCGCGAGCTCCCGCACGGCCACATGCGCACGCTCGACGCCGAGCAGCACGATCGCGACATCGGGCACGGCGGGTAACGCGGCGACGTCGGGATAGCAGGGCAGTCCGTCGATCGCATCGACGCGCGGATTGACCGGATAGATCGCGCCCCCGAAGCGGTGCTTGCGCAGGTACGCGACCGGACGGCCCGACGTCTTCGTCGCATCGGTGGAGGCGCCGACGATCGCCACGCTGCGCGGCGCCATGAGGCGCGCGATCGCGTCCATCTCAGGCGCGGTCCTTCTGCGCGGCGCTCTTCGCGAGGAACGCGGCGACCGCGTCGCGATGCTCCTGGCTCGTGTAGCAGATGCCCTGGGCCTGGCTGCCCTGCGCGAACACCTGCTCGGCGGGCGTCTCGAAGGTGCGATCGAGGATGGTCTTGGCGAGCGCGAGCGCGGTGGCCGAGCCGCGCGAGAGCTCGAGCGCCCACGCCTGCGCCTCCTCGAGCAGCCGGTCCGCGGGCACCACACGGTCGGCGATGCCGAGCCGCAGCGCTTCCTGGGCCTCCACGCGCCGCCCGGTGAAGACGAGCTCCTTCGCGCGCGCGAGCCCCACGCGGCGCGGCAGCAGGTAGAGGCCGCCGCCGTCGGGGATGAGGCCGCGATGGATGTACGACCAGGTGAAGGTCGCCGCTTCCGACGCGAGCACGAAGTCGCATGCGAGCGCCGTGTCCGCGCCGAGACCGGCCGCCGCGCCGTTCACCGCGGCGATGGTGGGCTTGGGCAGGTTGTGCAGGAGCGAGGCCGCGTGGTGCACGCGCAGCTGCCGCTGCCAGCCGTTGAACGCGACCTCGCCGGGCGGGGCTTGCAGGCGCCGTTCCATGCCGGCGATGTCGCCGCCGGCGCAGAAGCCCGGGCCGTTGCCGGTGAGCACGACCGCGCGCACCGCGCGATCGTCGGCCGCGCGCTCGAGGGCGGCGATGAATTGCGCGCGCAGCTCGTCGTTCATCGCGTTGCGCTTGTCCGGCCGGTTCAGGCGGATCGTCGCGACACCGGAGACGACGTCGACAACGACGAGGGATTCGGCCATGGGCGTTCCTCCGCGATTCAGTCCGACGTGATGTGGTTCTCGCGCACGATGCGGCTCCAGCGCGTTTCCTCGCCGCGCACGTACGCATCGAGCTGCGCCGGGGAGCCGGTCGTGATGGCGAGGCCTTCGTCCTGCACGCGATGGCGGAACGTCTCGCCCTGCGCGGCCTTCTTCGTCGCGGCGTTCAGGCGCGCGATCACGTCGGCCGGCGTGCCCGCGGGAACGTAAAGGCCGTACCAGCTCTCGGCGGCATAGCCCGGCACGCCGCTCTCCGCGACCGTCGGCACGCTGGGCATCGCGGGCGAGCGCTCGGCGGTCGTCACGGCGAGCGCGCGCAGGCGGCCCTGGCTCACCAGCGCGCCGACGGCCGAGGCGGTGCCGAAGATCATGTCCACCTGTCCGCCGAGAAGATCCGTGAGCGCGGGGCCGGCGCCGCGATAGGGCACGTGCGTCATCTCGACCCTCGCGAGGTCGCAGAAGAGCGCGCCCGCGAGATGCGCGGACGTGCCGTTGCCCTGGGAGGCGTAGGTGAGCTTGTGCGGTTCCGCCTTCGCCGCGGCGATGACGTCCTTCACGCTGTGGTGGGGACTATCGGCGCGCACGACCAGCACGTTCGGCCCGCGCCCGATCAGCACGACCGGCGCGAACGCCTTGTCCGTCGCGTACGGCAGCTTCGCGTGCAGGCTCGGATTGACCGCGTGCGCGAAGGTCGCGATGAGCACGGTGTAGCCGTCGGGCGCGCTCTTCGCCACCGCCTCGCTGCCGACGATCGTGCCACCGCCGGGGCGGTTCTCGACGATGACCGGCTGGCCGAGATCGGCCGCCATGCCGGCGCCGAGCGTGCGCGCGATGAGGTCGGTGCCACCGCCGGGCGCGAACGGCACGATGATGCGGACCGGCTTTTCGGGGAAGGCCGCGCGCGCGGCGAAGGCCGTCGCGCCGAAGGCGAGCGCGAGCACGATCCAGCGCGCGCAGCGGGTGAGGGATAGCGGCATGTGAAGGGTCTCCTCCTTGCCGGGGCCAGTGTAGGCGGCATACTGCGCGCATGCATCCCCGCATTTCCATGGTATGGAAATGACACCGCGCGACGCCGGCGGGCCGAATCGCTCGCTCGCCCGCGGCATCGAGGTGCTGCGCGCCTTCCGTCCCGGCACCGACCTGCTCGGCAACGGCGAGCTCGCCGAACGCACCGGGCTTTCGCGCGCGACGGTGAGCCGCCTCACGGCCACGCTCGTCGCGTGCGGCTTCCTGCTGCGCGACGGCCGGCGGCGCGCCTATCGCCTCGCCGCGCCGGTGCTGAGCCTCGCGCACGCGCTGCGTTCGGGCTCGCCCGTGCTCGCGCTCGCCGCCCCGCTCATGCGCGCCGAGGCCGAGAAGCGGCGCATCAACGTCGGGCTCGCGGTCGCCGATCGGGAGGAGATGGTGTATCTCGAATCGGTGCGCCGGAACCGCCGCGCCTCGTCGCGCAACGTCGCGGCCGGGCAGCGCGTGCCGATGGAGCTCACGTCGCTCGGCCGTGCGTGGCTCGCGGCAGCCCCGGCCGCGGAACGCCGCGCGCTGCTCGCGCGTTTGCGGCGCCGCCGCCCCGGCGCATGGCCGGCGCTCGCCCGCGCGCTCGAGGCGGCGCGGCAAAGCGTGCTCCGGCGCGGCTACTGCAGCGCGTCGTGGCAGGCGCAGGTGGTCGCGATCGCCACCCCGATCGTCGTGGCCGGCCACCCGACGTACGTGCTCAACATGAGCGTGACGACCGGCGCTTCCGCCGACGAGGTGGCACGCCAGCTCGCGCCCGGCCTGATGGCGCTCGCGCAGCGCCTGCGCGAGGCGATCGCCCGTCTGTAGCCGGGAACGACGGCGCGCCGGCGCCGTCCATCAAGGACCGAGCGCCCAAGCCGCCTTGCCTTGAAGATCGCGACCTACAACGTGAACGGCGTGAACGGCCGGCTGCCGCGCCTGCTCGAATGGCTCGCCGAGACGCGGCCCGACGTCGCCTGCCTGCAGGAGCTCAAGACCGACGACACGAAGTTCCCGATCGCGGCCATAGAGGCGGCCGGGTATGGCGCGGTGTGGCACGGGCAGCGCGCGCACCACGGCGTGGCCGTGCTCGCGCGCGATGCGAAGCCGCGGGAGATCCGCCGCGGGCTCCCCGGCGATGCGAGCGACGGCCAGGCGCGTTATCTCGAGACCGAGGTGCGCGGGCTCGTGGTCGCATCGATCTACCTGCCCAACGGCAACCCGCAGCCGGGGCCGAAGTTCGACTACAAGCTCGCGTGGTTCGAGCGCCTCATCGCCCATGCGCACGGCTTGCGCGAGAGCGGCCGCCCGGTCGTGCTCGCCGGCGACCTCAATGTGGTGCCGACCGACCGCGACATCTACAATGCGTGGCTTTGGCGCTTCGATGCGGTGATGCAGCCGGAGACGCGCGCGGCCTACCGCAGGCTGCTCGCCCAGGGGTGGATCGACGCGAGCCGCTACCTGCATCCCGACGCGAAGCTCTATACCTTCTGGGTGAACGCCGACGCCTTCCGCCGCGATGCCGGTTTCCGCATGGACTTCCTGCTCGTTTCGCCCGGGCTCCTGCCGCGCCTCGCCGCGGCCGGGGTGGATCGCGAGCATCGCGGACGCGACAAGCCGAGCGATCATGCGCCCGTGTGGATCGAGCTCGCCGGCGAGCGCCCTGGGCACGCGCGAGAGCGCGCTCGGGAATGACGCGTGCGTGCGCTCGCGCGGCGGATGAAGCCGCTCGTCGATGCGCGATGAGCGCGCCCCACCGACCCGTTCGCCACGCGCGAAGGAATCCCGCCCCATGAAGTGGCTCGTCGCCGTCATCGCGTTCCTCATCCTCGACGTGGCCGCGCAGGGCTATCCCGACCGGCCGATCCACATCATCGTGCCGTTCGCGCCCGGCGGCGGCGTGGACAACCTCGCACGCGTCGTGGGCGAGAAGGTCTCCGCGCGGCTGCACGAGCCGGTCACGATCGACAACCGACCGGGCGCGAACGCGAACCTCGGCGCCGAGGCGGCCGCGCGCGCCAATCCCGACGGCCACACGCTCTTCATGGCCTCGTCGGTCATCGCCGCCAACGGGGCGCTCTTCAGGTCGCTGCCCTACGACGCGGGCAGGGATTTCGTCGCCATCGCGCGCGTGGCCCGGGCGCCCACGGTGCTGGTGGTCTCGCCGCGCCTGCCCGTGAAGACGGTGGCCGAGCTGGTCGCCTACGGCCGTTCGCATCCGCACGAGCTCACGTACGCGTCGCCCGGCGTGGGCACGACGCAGCACCTGAACTGCGAGATCCTCAAGGCCGAGACGGGCCTTGACGCGCTGCACGTGCCGTACAAGGGCGGGGCGCCGGCATTGGTCGACGTGCTCGGCGGGCGCGTCGACTTCATGATGGGCATCCCGAGCGAGGTGCTGGCGCAGATCCGCGCGGGCAAGGTGCGCGCGCTCGCGGTGAGCGGGCGCGACCGCCTGCCTCAGCTGCCCGACGTGCCGACGCTCGCGGAGGCCGGGCTGAAGAATCCCGGGCAGACCGTGTGGTGGGGACTGCTCGCGCCGGCCAGAACCCCGCCCGCGGTGGTCGACCTGCTCAGCCAGTCGACGCTCGCGATCCTCGCCGACGTCGACGCGCGCAAGGCGATCGAGGGGCAAGGGGTGGAGATCGCGCCGCTGGACGCGCGCGAGTTCCAGGCGTTCTTCCATGAGGAGCTGGGGCGCTACGCGGCGCTGGTGCAGCGCTTCGACATCCCGGCCGAATAGGAAGCTTGAACCGGTTCAAGGAAACGGATCGCGATCGCGCGTAGGCTCGGCCCATCCATATGGGGGTCCGCAGCCATGATGCCGATGCCCGCCCTCGACGCCGAGGGCTACCTGGTCGAGCCGCTCGACTGGAGCGAGGAGGTGGGACGCGAGCTCGCGTCGCGCGAGCGCATCGTCCTCACCGACGAGCACTGGGACGTGATCCGCTACATGCGCCGCTTCTACGAGGAGCACCAGGTCGCGCCCGACGCGCGCTTCGTGATCCGGCACCTGATTGAGCGCCAGGGCCCGGGCGCGCGCAACCGGCTGTTCGAGCTCTTCCCCTACGGCTATCCCGGGCAGGCGTGCCGCATCGCGGGGATGAAGCGCCCGCGCGCCTGGAGCAGCGGCTGAGCCGCGCGCCTCAGAAGTCGATCATGAACGGCACCGCGAGCAGCAGCACGCCGATGATCGTGCACCAGAGCGCGCTGTTGACGAAGTACGGATAGATGCACAGCGCCGCGCCCGAGGCCATCGGCACGAGCTTCGCCTGCTTCTTGCCGTAGACGAAGTACGCCATGCCGAAGACGCCGGCGATGAAGCCGATGAAGAGCGTGGTCGTGTCGAAGCTCATGTCCATCGGCGCATTGTAGACGCGGCGGCGCCTTCGCTCCACTTCGCCCGGCGCGGCGAAGTGCGGCTTTTTCCCTGCGGCGCCTGCGGCTTATTCCCCTTGGTAATGCCCGCCCCCGCGGCGCACAATAGCGTCGGCCTGCGCAGCGAGCCATCCCACCAACAACCGCGCGCGGCCGTCCCGAAGGGAGGAGACGATGGGGAAGGACATCGCCGGTCTCGTCGCGCGCCTGCGCCGGCTCGCGCTCGCGGGCGTGGCCGTCGCGCTCGCCGCGTCGCTCGCGGCTCCCGTTCGCGCGGCGACATCCTCGGCCGAAGTGGTGAGCATCGAGGGCAAGGGCGAGTACCGCGGCGCTTCGCAGGCCGCGTGGCGCCCGGCGGTGATCAAGCAGCCGCTCTTCGGCGGCGACTTCGTGCACACCCTCGAGCTGTCCAAGATGGCGATCGTCTTCGCCGACCGCACGCAGGTGCAGCTCGCGCAGAACAGCACGCTGCAGATCAAGGAGGTCGCGGCCAAGGCCGGCGAGCGCACCATCATGAACCTCAATCGCGGCCGCGCGTGGACGCAATCGAAGACCACGCCGAGCGGGCTCGTGATGGAGACGCCGTCGGCGCTCGCGGCGATCCGCGGCACCGACTGGGAGATGGTGGTCGACGACGACGGCCGCGCCACGCTCTCGGTATTCAGCGGCGAGGTCGAGTTCTACAACGACCAGGGACGGGTGAGCGTCCAGGCGCACGAGCAGGCGCTGGCCGAGAAGGGCCGCGCGCCCGTGAAGCTGCGCCTGCAGGTGTCGCGCGATCGCATCCAGTGGGTCTCGGCGTTCACCATCGACGCATCGCGCCACCCGGGCGAGGACCTGCCGCATGCCTACGAGCGGCTGCGCAATGCGCCCCAGCTCGGGGCGAAGGATGCGCTGCTGCTGGGCGACATCGAGATCTACCGCGGCGACCTCGCCGCGGCGCGCGCGGTGTTCGAGCGGGCGTCGAAGCGCTTTCCCGACGACGAGCAGTTCGACGTCGCGCTCGCGCGCACCGCGCTGCTCTCAGCAGACATGGCCGAGGCGCGCCGCCATGCCAAGGCCGCGCTGGTGAAGCAACCGGCTTCCGTGGATGCGCTCGTCACGCTCGGCGAGATCGAGCGGCGCGACGGGCACGCGCAGGCGGCGCTCGCCGCGTACACGCTCGCGGTGGCCGCGGGCACGAAGGACCCGCGCGGCTGGCATGGCCTGGGCGTCGTCGAGGGCGAGCGCGAGAACGTGCGCCGCGCACGGGCCGATCTCACCCGCGCGCTCGCGCTCGATCCGTCCGATGCGCAGGTCTGGGGCGAGCTCGCGAGCGTCGAGGGATTCGCCGGGAACCTCGAGGACGCGCGCGCCGCGGTCGACAAGGCGCTGGCGCTGCAGCCCGACAACTACGTGGCGCTCACCGGGCTCGGCGTGCTCGAGCTGCAGGCCGGGCATCACGAGGCGGCGGTGCAGGCGCTGCTGCGCGCGAGCGTGATCGAGCCCAAGTACGCGCGCGCGCACCTCTATCTCGCCGCGGCCTACTACCAGTCGGGCCGCGAGCCCGCCGCGCTCGAGGAGCTGCGCCGCGCCGCCGAGATGGATCCGAAGGATCCGCTGCCGCACCTGCTCGCCGGCCTCATCTACATCGACCATCTCGACCCGGTGCGCGCATGGGACGAGGCGAACCGGGCGCTCGCGCTGATGCCGTACCTCAAGTCGCTCAACCAGGTCGCCGACAACCAGAAAGGCGTCGCGAACGCCGGCTACCCGCTCGGCTTCATGGGCCTCGAGGCGTGGGCGCGCAGCGCCGCACACCGCTCGTACCTGCCGTTCTGGGGCGGCAGCCACTTCTTCCTCGCCGACCGCTATCCGGGCGAGTTCGACCAACGCTCCGAGCTGATGCAGGGCTTCCTCACCGACCCGCTCGCCTTCGGCGCGTCGAACCGCTTCCAGACGCTGGTGCGCGAGCCCGGCCACCATGGCACGCTGTCCCTGCACTACGGGCAGAGCGACGACCTGCGACTCGAGGAGGGCATCGCCACGTTCAACGGTTATGCGGCCTCGCCCATGCCGTTCGCGTACTTCGCCGAAGCGATCGACACGCACGTCGATCCGCGCAACAGCGACATCCGCCTGCGTGGCCCTACCGAGACCGTCGCACTGGGCGCCAAGCCCACCCACGAGCTCGACCTCTTCCTGTACGCGAACCACATCGCGCTCGACGCGGACGTCGGGCGCCCGGGCGTGACGGGCGTGTTCGACCGCATCTCGGGCAGCGCCTCGCGCGTGGACGCCGGCGCGCGCTATGCGTTCAACGCCTCCTCGAGCGTGTGGCTGAAGGCGGGCGGCAGCCGCGAGGACGACAGCGCCGAGGAAGCGACGACGGTGATCATCCCCGGCGTGACCGCCGAGCGCGACCTGCGCTTCGCGACCAAGCCGAGCATGAGCGACGTGGCGCTGCGCCACACGTTCGTCGTCGCGCGCGACGCGGAATTCACGTGGGGCGCGGAAGCGGCGCGCACGGACACGCCCAAGCACCTCGATCGCGACAGCGGTTTCCACTTCAGCGACCGGCCCGGCGACCTGGGCCAGCGCCTGGACGACACCGACCGCGACCATTCGCACTCGGTGTACGGGCTGGCGCGCGTGGGCGACGAGCGGCTGCGCATGGAGCTCGGCGTGGCATGGACCCGCTACACCATCGATCGCGACATCGTGGTCGACGTCGGCGCCGGGCCCACGCCGGTGGGCGAGAAATTCGGGCGCAACCGCGCGAGTCCCATGGCCGGCCTCGTCTGGCGTCCCATCGACGCGGTCACGCTGCGCGGCGCGTGCCGGCGCTGGATCCGGCCCGCGAGCCTCGACACGCTGATGCCCGTGGCGATCGCCGCGATGCCGCTCGACGACCAGCTGGTGTTCGCCGGCGGGCAGCTCGACCAGTGCCGCGCGCAGGCCGAGTGGACCGGTGCCGAGCGCACGTACGCGTCGGTGTTCGCCGAGCGCAGCCGCGTGCACAACATGGTGTCGCCGCTCGACGGCGTGCTGAACACCAACAGCGACATCACCAACCTCGACCGCCTGCGCAACCGCGCGCTCTCCCCGCCGCCGAAGCCCGACGTGCTCGAGGACACGCCGGTCTTCGGCGAGGGCGTGGCGCGGCGCGCGAACGCGGCGTTCGAGAAGATCATCGGCTATCACCTCGCCACGAGCCTGCAGTACACCTACACCGACAGCGAGAACACCGCTTCGGCGTTCGCCGGCAACCGCATCCCGTACCTCGCGCGCCACCAGGCGAGCCTCGGCCTCGCCTGGGCGCCGGGGTGGCACACTTACGTGACGATGCTCGGGATCTACCGCACGCGCCGCTTCACCGACGAGGCGAACACCGTCGAGCTGCCTTCCGGATGGGACGCGCAGTTCATGGTGTACTGGGAAACGCCCGACAAGCACTGGTCCGTCGAGCTGCACGGCGCGAATCTGCTGAAGAAGCAAGCGTCGGACCTCTTCGGGGTGCTCGCGAGCTACCGGTTCTGAGATGGCGCGCGAGCCGCGGGCGGGGCGGGCGGAACAGCGCGAGCGCCTGCCGGTGCGCCTGCGGCTCGCGTTCGCGGCCGCGATCGCCGCGGCGCTCATCGCACTCGGTTTCGCGCCCGCCTGGCAGGACCTCGAGCTCAAGGGCTTCGACGCGCTCTCGGTCCTCACCGCGCCGAACACCTCGTCGTTCCCAATCACGCTCGTCGGCATCGACGAGGATTCGTTCGCGCAGCTCGGCCGCCAGTGGCCGTGGCCGCGCGGCATGCACGCGAAGCTCATCCAGTCGCTCGAGCAGGCGGGCGCGATGGTGATCGCGTTCGACATGCAGTTCTCGGAGCCCGACGCGCACGGCGCGGACCAGGACCGCGCGTTCGCCGATGCGATCGGCCACAACGGCACCATCGTGCTCGCGGCCGATCGCGTCTATCGCGAGACCGCCTACACGCGCGAATGGCTGCGCGTCGATCCGCTCGAGATCTTCAAGCAGGCGGGCGCGACCACGGGCTACGCGCGCATCGAGCTCGGCCGCGACGGCGTCGCGCGCACGATGCCGGGCGAGCCGGACGCGCTCTGGCGGGAGATCGCGCGGCGCATCCGCCAGCAGCATCCCGAGGTGCAGGTGAGCGAGCCGGGGCCGGGCGCGATGATCCGCTACGCAGGGCCGATCCTCACCTATCCGTACGTGTCGTATTACCAGGCGCTCGATCCCAGCAAGCTGCCGGCCGACGCGTTCAAGGACCAGGTTGTCATCATCGGCCGCCACCTGCAGGCCTCGCCCGAGGTGGGCGCCGAGCAGTCCGATGTCTTCCGCACGCCGTTCACCGCGACCACCGGGTGGTTCACCCCGGGCGCGGAGATCCACGCGAACATCCTCGAGACGGCGCTGCGCGGGGATGCGATCTACCCGGTCGCGCCGCGCTGGGATGCGGCGCTGGTCGCGCTCGTGGTCCTCGCCTCCGCGGCTGCGCTCGCCACGTGGCGGCCGCTGCGCGGCGGGCTCATCGTGCTCGTCCTCGTCGCGCTGCTGCTCGCCGCCGACTGGTTCCTCTTCAAGCGGATGAACGTCTGGCTCCCCGTCGGCGCGCCGATCCTCGGCACCGTCTCGGTGTACTCGGCCTTCGGCGTGCTCGCGTTCCTCGTCGAGCGCCGCCGCCGCGCCGAGCTGCGCCGCGCCTTCGCGCTCTACGTCTCGGCCGAGGTGGTCGACCACGTGATGGCCAATCCGCAGCGCCTCGGCCTGGGCGGCGAGCGCCGCGACGTGACGCTGCTCTTCACCGACCTCGAGGGCTTCACCACGCTCACCGAGCGGCTCGGCGCGGAGGAGGTCGCGCGCATCCTGAACCTGCACTTCACCGACGCCACGCGCGTGATCAAGCAGCACGGCGGAACCGTGAACCGCTTCATGGGCGACGCGGTGATGGCGATGTGGGGCGCGCCGCTCGACGACCCGCGGCAGGCGCGCAACGCCTACCAGGCCGCGTGCGAGATGCAGGCCGACATCGCGAAGCTGCGCGAGCGGCTCCTCGGGCAGGGCCTGCCGCCGCTGCGCATGCGCATCGGCATCCACTCGTGCGCCGCGGTCGTCGGCAACCTCGGCTCCGCCGACCGCTTCGAGTACACCGCCATCGGCGACGGCGTGAACCTCGCCGCGCGCCTCGAAGGCGTGAACAAGCTCTACCACACCGGCATCCTGCTCTCGGGCGCCACCGCGCAGCAACTCGGCCCCGAGGAGAAGGTGCGGCCCGTCGACCGCGTCATCGTGAAGGGCAAGTCCGAGCCGGTGGAGATCTTCACGCCGTGCGCCGACGAGCGCGTGATCGCGCTCACCACCGAGGCGCTCGCCGCGTATCGCGCCCGCCAATGGGACAGCGCCGAGGCGCGCTTCCGCGAGCTGATCGCGATCGACGCCGACGACGGGGTCGCGCAGGTCTACCTCGAGCGCATCGGGCGCACGCGCCTGCAACCCACGGACGCCGACTGGCTCGCCGTGGTCGAGCTCGAGAAGCTCTAGCCCGCCGCGAACGCGGGGGGTGAAGAATTCCCGGGGCGATCCGGGACATGCTCCCTTCGGCCCATCCCCGGTGGAATCGTCCTGCGCCGCGGCTGTCCACGGGGCATGGAGGATCGGCCATGAAGGTGGGCATCGTCGGGGCGGGCGCGGTCGGCACATCTTGCCTGTATGCGATGGCCTTGCGCGGCTCCGCGGACCATCTCGTGCTCGTGAACCGCACGCTGCAACGCGCGCGTGGCGTCGTCGAGGACCTGCAGTACGGCGCGTTGCTCGGCCCGGCGGTGCACCTGGAGGCGGGGGGCTACGAAGCGCTCGAGGGCGCCGCGGTCGTCGCGATCACGGCCGGGGCGAACGAGCGCAAGGGCGGGGCGACCGACCGCAACGATCCGCGCGGCCGGCTGAAGCTGCTCGCGACCAACGCCGCGATCTATGGCGAGATCGTGCCGCGCATCGCCGCGGTCGCACCCGAGGCGATCGTGCTCGTGGTGACCGATCCGCCGGACCCGCTCGCCGACGTGGCGCGCGCGGCCGCCCCGGACAACTGCGTGATCAGCAGCGGCACGCTGCTCGATTCGCTGCGCCTGCGCTTCCAGGTCGCGCGCGCGCTCGGCGTGGACGCGCGCAGCGTCGATGCGCAGGTGATCGGCGAGCACGGCACCTCGCAGGTCTACCTGTGGTCGGGCGCTTCCGTCGGCGGCACGCCGGTGATCCCCACGCTCGTGCCGAAGGGCTCGACGCCGCTCGCCTTCCGCAACGCGATCGAGAAGGCGGTGCGGTTCGCGAACATCAGCATCATCGAGGGCACCGGCGCGAGCGAGCTCGGCATCGGCGTGGTCACCGCGCGCATCGTCGAGATGATCGGTCGCGACGAGGGCGCGGTGGTGCCGGTCGGCACGTACCACGAGCGCTTCGGCGTGACGCTGTCTTTGCCGGTGCGCATCGGGCGGCGCGGGCCCGGCCGCGTGCTCGTCCCGGCCATGAGCCGCGAGGAGGAGGGCGCGCTCGAGCGCAGCGCCCAGGCGTTGCGCGAGGCGCTGGGCTCCCTCGAGCGTGGACCCCCGATCCACGAGCGCGCGCGCGTGGCGGGTCGGAGCCGGCCTACGGCGCCGTAGCTGCGCGCCGATCGCGCGCGCCCGCCGGAGAACCGGCAATTTCGTCGCGCGTCCAACCCGGGAGAGGAGGATGCGCGATGAACACTTTTCGCAAACGGATGTGGACGGCCGCGGCGTTCGCGGCCGCGACGGCGATCGGCGGCGCGCAGGCCGCGGCGATCACGCTGTTCAAGCAGCCCAACTTCACCGGCGACAAGCTCACGGTCGACCAGCCGGCGAACAATCTCGCGACCGCGGACTTCCAGGACCAGGCGTCGAGCGTCGTGGTGCATTCCGGACGCTGGCTCGCGTGCACGCAGCCGGACTTCAACGGCGATTGCACGACGCTCGGCCCCGGGCGCTATCCGCAGCTCGACGCGCGGCTGAACCACCGCATCGAGTCGCTGCGCGAGGTGGAGCAGGACGCGTACAACGACCGTGATGCAGGGCGCGGCGGCGATCGCGACCGCGATCGCTGGCGCGGCCGCGGTGACGACCGCTTCGCCTACTCGGGCTATGCGCCGGTCGAGGTGTTCACCGGCCCGGACTTCGGCGGCCGCGCCCGTCCGCTCGACGGCGACGCGGGCGACCTGCGGGACGCGGGCTACGGCCACGGCGCGGCGAGCATCGTGATCCACGAGGGCACGTGGCAGCTGTGCTCCGAGCCCGGCTTTCGCGGGCATTGCGAGGTCTACCAGCCGGGACGCTACGCGGACCTGGGCGGCCTCACGCGCCGGTTGAGCTCGCTGCGGCGCATTGGCTGAGCGCCCGCCGCATCACGCGGGTGGCTGCTCGCGTGATGCGCCGCGGTGCACCAGGAAGGAGCGCGTCACCAGGGCGGACAGCGCGCACAGCGCGACGAGCCCGCCCACGGCCAGCGCGTTCACGGTGGCGTTGCGCTCGTCGGTGTACTCGAGCAGCCACGGGCTCGCCATGAACCCGAGGCCGACGATGAGGATCACCCACTCCTCGAGCACGTCGGGGATCGGCGGCGCATCCGCCGCGGAGCTCACCAGCATCGCCGCGCAGACGAAGTCCGAGACGGTGGCCGGGTGGGTCAGCACGCGCGGGCCGAGCACGAACGGCGCGGCGACCAGCCACACCGCCGCGACGACGACCAGGCGATCCTGCCACGGCGTGCGTTGCATGCGGCCTTTCTCCTCGGACACGGGCCCCTGTCCATGCTAGGGAACGCGGCGCGGCTCGCGTTGCCGAAGGTCAAACCCGTTCCGCGGAAGCGATTCTAGCGTGGCGACGCGCGGCGCAGCGCGATGTGCGCCGCGATGAGCGCGCGCGCGTTGCGGCGCAGGCCCGAGCGGCCGCCGTGCGCGAGCCACAGGCGCACCAGGCCGTTCATGAACGTGACCGTCTCGAGGGCCGCGATCTCGGGCGTGAGGGCCGCGCAGAGCTCGCCGACGCGCGCGGCCTCGGTGTAGGCGCGTTCGATCGCCTTGGTGAGGCGGTCGAGGTTGCGCAGGCCCGCATGCAGCTCGCGGCCGAGCTCGTCGACGTATTCGCAACGGAATTGCATCACGGTGAGCGCCTGACGCTTGCGCGCGTCGCGCTCGAGGCCCTCGAGGATCGCGGCGAGGAAGCGCTCGATGCGCTCGAGGACGCCGCCGCCGTCGGCGCGCAGCAACGCCGTGTCCGCGGCATCGAGCAGCGGCAACGAGACGTGCTCGCGGATCTCGCGCAGGATGGCGCGCTTGCCCGAGAAGTGGTGATAGACCGCGCCGCGGCTCACGCCCGCGGCGCACGCGATCTGCTCGAGCGTCGCATTGGTGATGCCGTAGCGGTCGAAGCACGCGAGCGCGGCCTCGAGGATCGCCGCGCGGGTCTGCGCCGCTTCTTCCTTGGTCCTGCGCATCGGGGGATGAATTACATACGTTGGGGTATGTATAATACGCGATCGGCTGCCCCGCCGCCCTCCCCACGGCCCCGTTCCATGACATCGCTCAAGTCCGCGCGACCGCTCGCCCTCCTTTCGTGCATCGCCTCGCTCGTCGTGCTCGCCGCGTGCGGGCACAAGGACGAGCCGGCCAAGGGCGCGGCGGCGGGCGCAGCGCCTCCCGCGCTTCCCGTGAGCGTGGTCGAGGTGCACATGCGCAAGGTGCCGATCTCGGTGGAGGCGGTCGGGCAGGCCACCGGTTCCCGCGACGTGGAGATCCGTGCGCGCGTCACCGGCATCCTCGAGAAGCGGCTCTACGACGAGGGCGCGCCGGTGAAGGCGGGCGCCACGCTCTTCGTCGTGGACCCCGAGCCGTACGCGCTCGCGGTGGAGGAAGCGAAGGCGGCGCTGCAGCAGGCGCGGGTCGCCCGCGAGCTCGCCGAGACCGACGCGAAGCGCCTCGAGCCGCTCGCGAAGGAAAAGGCGATCTCGCAGCGCGAGCTCGACCAGGCGCTCGCGACCGAGAAGCAGTCGACCGCCGCGATCGCCTCGGCGCAAGCCAAGCTCAAGGAAGCCGAGCTGAACCTCTCCTACACGAAGGTGACGGCGCCCATCTCCGGCATCACCGGGCGCGCGCTGCGCTCCGAGGGCGCGCTCGTCACCGCGAACACGGACAGCGCGCTCCTCACGACGCTGAGCCAGGTGAACCCGATCTGGGTGCTCTTCCCGCTCGCCGAGAGCGACTACAACCGCATCCGCGAAAGCGGCGGCGACCGCAACGCCCGCGTGCAGCTCGTGACCGAGGACGGCAAGATCCTCGCCGACCACGGCAAGCTCAACTTCACCGGCTCCACCGTCGACACCAAGATGGGCGCGGTGCAGCTGCGCGCCGAGTTCCCGAACACGAACCTGCGCTGGCTGCCGGGCCAGTTCGTGAAGGTGCGCGTGCTCGCCGGCGAGCAGAACGCGATGCTCGTGCCGCAGCAGGCCGTGCTGCAGACGGACCAGGCGCGGCTCGTGATGACGGTCGGGCCCGACAACAAGGTCGTGCCGAAGCCCGTGCAGACCGCCAACTGGATCGGCGGCGACATCGTCGTGACCGGCGGGCTCGCCGAGGGCGACCGCGTCATCATCGACAACCTGGTGAAGGTGCGCCCGGGCGCGCCGGTCGCGCCGCACGCGCCGGGCCAGGCACCGGGACAGCCGGCCGCGGGCGCATCCGCGCCCGCCGCGCAGCCGGCGAAGAAGAAGTAGCGCTTCATGGGCAACTTCTCCCGCTTCTTCATCGAGCGTCCGATCTTCGCGACGGTCATCGCGATCATCATCACGCTCGCCGGCGTGCTCGCCGGGTTCTCGCTGCCGGTGTCGCAGTATCCGGACATCTCGCCGCCCACCGTCACCATCACCACCTCGTATCCCGGCGCGAGCGCGGAAACCATCGCGCAGACCGTCGCCGCGCCCATCGAGGAGCAGCTCTCCGGCGCCGAGGGCATGGTCTACTACCAGTCGAGCTCGGCCGCCGACGGCACGCTCACCATCACGGCGACCTTCGAGGTCGGCACCGACGTCGACCGCGCCACCTTCCAGCTCAACAACCGCGTGCAGGCCGCGCTGCCGCGCCTGCCCGACGACGTGCGCCGCAACGGCGTGATCGTGGCGAAGCGCTCGAACGACATCCTGCTGGTGGTGGGGCTGTTCTCGCCCAAGGGCACGGTCGCGACGACCACGCTCGCCGACTACGCGAACGTGAACATGATCGACGACCTCAAGCGCATTCCCGGGGTCGGCGACGTGCTGCTCTTCGGCTCGGGCTCGTCGATGCGCGTGTGGCTCAAGCCCGACGTGATGGCCAAGCTCGGGGTCACGCCGGCGGACGTGGCGAACGCGATCCGCGCGCAGAACGCGCAGTACGCGACGGGCAAGATCGGCGCGGAGCCCGCGCCACCCGGCCAGCAGCTCACCTTCACCGTGACCGCGCAGGGGCGGCTCGCGCGCGTCGACGAGTTCGAGAACATCGTCGTGCGCGCCAACGGCCCGCAAGGCGTGCTGCGCATCAAGGACGTGGCACGCGTGGAGCTGGGCGCGCAGACCTACGACACGCCGGCCACCGTCGACGGCAAACCCTCGGTCGGCATGGCCGTGTTCCTGCAGACGGGCGCCAACGCGCTCGACGTGGCGCGCCAGGTGAAGGCGCGGCTCGAGGAGATGAAGCAGGCGTTCCCGAACGACGTCGACTACCTCGTGCCGTTCGACACGACGCTCGTCGTGAAGGCGTCGATCCACGAGGTGGAGAAGACGATCTTCGAGGCGGCGCTGCTGGTGCTCCTCGTCGTGTTCATCTTCCTGCAGACGTGGCGCGCGACGCTGATCCCGATGCTCGCGGTCCCGGTCTCGATCATCGGCACCTTCGCCGGGCTCTACATCCTCGGCTTCTCGATCAACACGCTCACCCTCTTCGCGATGGTGCTCGCGATCGGCATCGTGGTCGACGACGCGATCGTCGTGCTCGAGAACGTGGAGCGCCTGATGCGCGAGCAGAAGATGCGCGCCCACGAGGCGGCGATCGAGGCGATGCGCGAGGTGTCGGGCGCGCTGATCGCGATCGTGATGGTGCTCTGCTCGGTGTTCATCCCGGTCGCCTTCCTCGGCGGGCTCGCGGGCCAGCTCTACAAGCAGTTCGCCGTGACGGTCGCGGTGGCCGTGGTCATCTCGGGGTTCACCGCGCTCACGCTCACGCCCGCGCTGTGCTCGCTGTTGCTGCGCGCGGGCGGCCACGAGTCGCGCTTGTTCCATCCGTTCAACGTCGCGTTCGCGAAATTGAGCAGCACGTTCCTGTGGGGCGTGAACCTCGCGCTCAAGCGCCGGCTCATGGCGGGCGTCGGGTTCCTCATCGTCGTGCTCGCGGTGATCCTGCTGTTCAGGTTCGTGCCGCGCAGCTTCATCCCGCCCGAGGACCAGGGCTACCTCATCAGCTCGATCATCCTGCCCGACGGCGCGTCGCTGCAGCGCACGCAGAAGACCGGCGCGCAATTCCAGCAGATGCTCGCGAAGGAAGGCTCGATCGCGCACGCGTTCGTCGCCGCCGGGCGCGACTTCATCGGCGGCGGCAACAAGCCGAACGCGGGCACGTCGTTCATCCTGCTCAAGGACTGGGAGGACCGCGACAAGAACGCGACGCAGCTCGCGGGAGAGCTCACCGGCAGGGGCATGATGCTGCCCGACGGCATGGCGATCGTGTTCAACCCGCCGGCGATCCGCGGCCTCGGCAGCGCGGGCGGCTTCGAGTTCTACGTGCAGGGCCGCAGCGATTCGGATCCGCGCCGCCTCGCCTCGGTGGTGCAGGGGCTCGCCGCGGCGCTCGCGAAGGACGCGATGCTCACCGGGATCAACACCTTCTTCCGCGCCTCGGTGCCGCAGATCCGCGTCGACGTCGACCGCGCGCAGGCGATCTCGCTCGGGCTGCCCATCGCCGACGTCTACGACGCGCTCGGCAGCACGCTCGGCTCGCTCTACGTGAACGACTTCAACATGGCGGGCCGCACCTATCGCGTGCAGATCGAGTCCGAGGGCCCGTATCGCCAGCGCCCCGACCAGATCGGCAACCTCTTCGTGCGCTCGACGACCAGCGGCGAGATGGTGCCGCTCAAGGCGGTGCTGCGCGTGAGCGACGTGGTCGGCGCCGAGCAGGTCGACCGCTTCAACGGCTTCATCGCGGCGAAGGTGCTCGGCAACGGCAAGCCCGGGGTGAGCTCGGGCCAGGCGATCGAGGAAGTGGAGAAGGTCGCGGCGCGCGACCTGCCGCCCGGCTACACGCTCGCGTGGAGCGGCCAGGCGTTCCAGGAGAAGCGCACCGGCAACGCGTCGATCTTCGCCTTCGGCCTGGCGATCGTCATGGTGTACCTCATCCTTTCCGCTCTCTACGAGCGCTGGCGGCTGCCGTCGGCGGTCGTGCTCGCCGTGCCGTTCGCGGTGCTCGGCGCGCTCGGCCTCGTGTGGCTGCGCCGCATGGAGAACGACATCTACTTCCAGATCGGGCTGGTCGTGCTGATCGGCCTGGCGGCGAAGAACGCGATCCTCATCGTCGAATTCGCGCAGCAGGGCCTGCTCGCGGGCATGAACGCGAAGGACGCTGCGGTGCAGGCGGCGCGCCTGCGTTTCCGGCCGATCGTCATGACCTCGCTCGCGTTCGTGTTCGGGGTGATGCCGTTGTCGATCGCGAGCGGCGCGGGCGCCGCGGGCCGGCGCTCGATGGGCACGGGCGTGGTGGGCGGCATGCTGGTCGCGACCTTCATCGCGACGATCTTCGTGCCGCTCTTCTTCACCGTGTTCGCACGCCGGCAGAAGATGGGCGAGCGCGCCGACGAAGCCGCGGCGCCGGCGGGCGAGCGCCGCGAGGAGGGCGCATGAAGCGCGCACTCGCGGGCCTGGTCGCGCTCGCGCTGGCGGGCTGCGCCGTCGGGCCGAAATACCAGCGCCCCGACCTCGGGCTGCCCGCCGCTTATACCGAGGGCGACACGGGTGGCGCGAAGATCTCCATTCCGCCGCAATGGTGGAAGCTCTATGGCGACAGCACGCTGGACCGGCTGGTCGACGAGGGCCTGAAGCGCAACGCCGACGTGCGGCTCGCCGCCGCGCGCGTCGAGGAAGCGCAGGGCGCATTGCGCGAAGCCGGCGCCGCCTTCTTTCCGCAGGTCCAGGGCCAGGCGAACGCGGCGCGCGGTCGCACGTTCATCGGCGGCAACGCGGTCACCGGCGACCTCTTCACGGTGGGGCTGCCGAGTTCGTACGAGGTCGACCTGTGGGGACGGGTGCGCCACGGCGAGCGCGCCGCGCGCGACGCGCTCCTCGCCTCGCGATACGGCGAGGACACGGTCGCGCTCACGCTCGCGGCGACGGTCGCGCGCGCCTACTTCACCGCGCTCTCGCTCGATTCGCAGTACGCCGCGTCCCAGGAAAGCGAACGGGCCGCCACCGAGTCGCTCGATCTCGCGCGCAAGCGTCTCGCGGGCGGCGTCGGCTCCGAGCTCGACGTGTACCAGGCCGGCTCGCTCGCCGCGCAGACCGCCGCACAGACCAAGGAGATCGCGCGCCAGCGCGCCGCGATCGTGCACCAGCTCGGCGTGCTCACCGGTCGCCTCGACGCGAACGTGCCGCCGAAGTCGCTCGACACGCTGCCCGTGCCGCCGCTGCCGCCCGCCGGCCTGCCGTCGCAGCTGCTCGAGCGTCGTCCCGACGTTCGCCAGGCGGAGGCGACGCTGCAGTCGGCGACCGAGCGCATCGGTGTGGCGCGCGCGAACCAGTTCCCGACGCTCTCGCTCACCGCGAACCTCGGCGCGCAGAGCGTGGCGCTGGGCAATCTCTTCACGGGCGGGGCGAAGATCTGGTCGGTGGGCGCGGGATTGCTCGGCCCGATCTTCGACGCCGGGCGCTACGCCGCCCGCACCGCGCAGGCCGAAGCCCAGGCGAAGCAGGCCGAGGCCTCGTACCAGCGCACGGTCGAGACCGCGTTCCGCGACGTCTCCGATGCGCTCTCCAACCTGCATGCGGCGGCCACGAGCGAGAAGGACCTCGCCGACCGGCTCGCGAACGCGCGCGGCGCGCTGCGACTCGCGCAATTGCGCTATCGCAGCGGCTATTCGGCGTATCTCGAGGTGCTGGACGCGGTGCGCACCCTCAACCAGGCGCAGCTCGACTACATCCGCAACCACCAGGCCTATCTCTCGTACACCGTGGACCTGATGAACGCGCTCGGCGGCGGCTGGAGCCCGCACTGAGCGCCGGCCCGGGTCTCGCCCCGGCGCGAGGCCTATCGCGTCGCGTGCCTCACGACGCAACCCCGCTCGCCTCGGATGCGCTCGCGCGGCGCGCCGCGGGCAGCGCGCGCAACTGCGCGGCCACCCGCTCGAACCACTGCAGCAGGTCGTCGTCGCCGAATGCGGCGGCGAGCGCGTCGGCGCGGCCGCGCGCCGCTTCGGCCTCGGCGCGCCGCCCGATCGCGCGCTCGGCATGGGCGAGCTCGAGCTGGATGAACGCTTCGTCCACGTCCTGCGGGCCGTTGCGCGCGATCGCCTCGAGCGCGGTCCGGGCGCACGCGGACGCTTCCTCCGGCTTGCCGACGCGATTCATGGCCATCGCCACGAGGTACTCCGCGCGCATCGCCTGCAGCCAGGTGCCCGCGCGTTTCCAGAAGTGCCGGCTCGCGCACGCGCCGCGCTCGAGGGCCGCCGCGACGAGCGGGTTGGCGAAGCGCGCGGCGGGCAGCTCGAGGAACGCCGACGCGATGTTGTTCGCCATCGCCGCCACCAGCGCATCGGCCGAAGTCGCGCGATCCCACGCATCGAGCCGGTCGCACAGCGCCACGAAGCGCGCCGCGCTCGCGTCGTCCGCCGGCTCGGCCATGCCGTACATGAGCGCGGCGACATCCACCACGAGCGCGGACTCGCCATCGTCGAGGCGCGCCGCATCCTGCAACGCGTCCTGCGCCACCATGGCCGCCCCGTCGTCGCCCGCCAGCCGCGCGGCGCACGCGACGTTGCGCAGCACCGCGAGCGCCAGCACGCTCCCCTTGCGTTTCCATCCGGAGTAGATCGCATGCACTTCATCCCAGGCGCCGAGCTTCTGCCCGAGCACGTGGTTCAGCAGCCAGGTGAAGCGCGGCAGCTCCTCCGCCGGCAGCTCGCCGATCGCGAGCCCGCGCAGCGCCGCCGCCGCGGAGTGCGGATCACGGTCGTGGTCGCGCTGCAACGTCGCCAGGAGCTGCGGGATTCCCATCGGTCCCCCCGGGATGGCGTGGGCGCCATTGTGCCAAAGGAATCGCGATTGCGCCGCGTCGGGGCATCGGGCAGGATGCCTTCATGAGTCCGGATCCGGCACGCATCCATATCGCCATCGACGCGCGGCGCGCCGCGATCGCCCGTGGCGAGCTGCTGTGCGAGCTCGCGGCGGCCGACGGCGGCGCGCGCTTCGAGGGCGCGCGCTTCGCGATCGACGGCTTCGACGCGGTGTTCGGCGAGGCGGAAGTGAAGATCGCTGTGGTCGCCGGCCATGACCTGCGCTACGTATACGTGAACGAGAGCTACCGCCGCATCCGCGCCGATGTCGCGATGGTCGGTAAGACTTACCGCGAGGTGTTTCCCGAGGCGGCCGACGGCGGCGCGGAGGCGAGCCTGCGGCGCGTGATCGCGACCTCGCGCAGCTGGCTCGTGGACGACTATCCGACGCCCCTGCCGAATCGCGACGTGCCGGCGTGGTGGCAGGGCGAATGCGTGCCGATCGCCCTGGGCGGTGGCGAGACCGACGGCGTGCTGATCGTGCTCTGGGAGGTGACGCGCCGCCACCTCGAGGGCGTCGGACCGGTCGTCGCGAGCCACGAGCAGACGCGCGTCGATGCGGCCCGTGCCAAGCTCATGGCGCAGATGGCCTCGATCGGCCTCACGCGTGCGCAAGGCTGGAGGATCGGCGAGCAGGTGCGCGAGACGCCGCAGGGAACCGTGTGGGTGCTGCGGCCGATCCACCTGCGCCACGAGTCGCCGCCGCTCGAGGTCACGGTCCTCTTCGACAAGGCTGCGAGCTCGCGCTAGGGCGACTCCGGCCGCTCGGCGAGGGCCGCCGCTTCGGCCGCGCAATCGCGGGGTGCCTTGGCGTTCACGGCGCGGGCCGCCGCGATCTCGCGACGCGCCTCCTGCATCTGCGCATCGAACACGGCGTCGTCATGCAGGCGGCTCAGGGTCGCCGCGCCGACGAGGCGCCCGGCCTCCACGTCGCTCTTCCAGTGGGCGCGGCAGATCACGCGGCTCGTGCCGAAGTCGTAGCCGCGCGCGAGGATCGCGTCGGCACGGTCGGGCGCGAGCTCGGCGAGCGTGAGCGCCCAGGCCCAGCCGACCGAGGCGTGACCCGAGGGATAGGACTGCGCCTCGAGGCTCGCCTCGTGTTGCGGGGTGCAGGTGTGGGCGTGCATCACCATGAACGGCCGCGGGCGCCGGTACTTCTCCTTCGGGCCGTCGCACGCGCGGATCGCATCGACCAGCACGCGTCGCAGCAGCATCTGCAGATGAGGTGTCGCGGCACGCGAGATCGGCATGCCGAGCGCGCACTCGAAGACGCCCGCGGCATGGGGAAAGGAGAGATCCGCGTCGCTCGCCGCGAGCTTCCAGCGCTCGCTCCCCTCGAGGCGCACGGCCCGACCATAGAGCTCCGCATCGGCGGCGAACGCGCTCGAGCCGGCCGCCGGCGGCGGCGGCAGCCACGCGAGCGGGTTCGGGCGCTCGTCGCCGCGCAAGTACCCCTCGATGTAGCCCGGCCTGGTCTCGGGGATGTCGACGGGCGGCGGGACGAGGCGCGCGCACCCGGCCAGCGCGAGCGCGAGCGTGCATGCGGCGGCGAGGCGCGCCTTCATCCGGTTCGATCGCGGGCGCATGGGGCGCAGTGTAGCCGCCCGATGCCCGGTTGCGATCGCCCTCAGGGGCGGATCAGCACCCAGCCCTCGCGCACGCGGCCGATGATGTGCTCGACGCCCGCGGGCACGAACACGAGGTCGGACGCCATGTCCTCACGCTTGAGCTGGTTCTTCTGCATCGAGTTCTCGCACGCGTAGAACCTGGCGCCGAGCTTCTTCTGCGCCTCGTCGACGCGCGCGGCGACCTGCGAGTCGAACGTGAGCATCTTGATGCCCTGGCCGAAGGCCACGACGTCGATCTGCGTGTCGGGGCCATAGGCGGTGCGCAGGTTCTGCACGACGTTGAGCGCCTGGTTCCACACGGGCACCGCGCCGTCGCTCACCTGCACCACGATCTTCTCGGCGAGGGCGGGCAGCGCGGCAGCGAGGATCGCCACGGCGGCGGCGGCTCGGGCCAAGCGAAGGAACGTCTTCATGAGGAAGCCTCTGGGGGATACTGGGGGGAGTGTCGCGTGTGCACCAGCGTAATGGCCCCGGGACCGGCGGTCAAGCGCGCCCGTCCGCGCGGTTTCGGCTAGGATCGCGCCATGGATCCCGGCAAACCGAAGGGCGCCCCGGCGCGCGCGGCGATGAAGGGCATCTTTCCGGTCGCGCCGACCACGTTCGCCGAGGACGGCGCGCTCGACCTCGAGAGCCAGAAGCGCTGCATCGACTTCATGATCGACGCCGGCGCGCACGGCGTGTGCATCCTCGCCAATTTCTCGGAGCAATTCTCGGTCGCCGACGACGAGCGCGAGACGATCACGCGCACCGTGCTCGCCCACGTGCGCGGCCGCGTGCCGGTGATCGTGACGACGACGCATTTCTCGACGCGGGTCTGCGCCGAGAGGAGCCGCCGCGCCCAGGACCTCGGCGCCGCGATGGTGATGGTCATGCCGCCGTATCACGGCGCCACGATCCGGGTGGGCGAGGCCGCCATCGAGCGCTTCCTCGCCGGCGTGGCCGATGCGATCGACATCCCGATCATGATCCAGGACGCGCCCGTCGCGGGCACGCCGTTGTCGGCCGCGTTCCTCGCGCGCATGGCGCGCGAGATCGCGAACGTCGCCTATTTCAAGATCGAGGTGCCGCAGGCCGCGGCGAAGCTGCGCGAGCTGATCCGCCTCGGCGGCGACGCCGTCGAGGGCCCGTGGGACGGCGAGGAAGGCATCACCTTCCTCGCGGACCTCGATGCGGGCGCCACCGGCTGCATGAGCGGCGGCGGCTATCCGGACGGCATGCGCGCGATCTTCGAGCCGTACGCGGCGGGACGGCGCGAGGAGGCGGCCGCGGCCTATGCGCGCTGGCTTCCGCTCATCAACTACGAGAACCGGCAGTGCGGCCTGCGCGCGGCGAAGGCGCTGATGAAGGAGGGCGGCATCATCGCCTGCGATGCGCCGCGCGCTCCGTTCCCGCCGCTCGATCCGGCGACGCGCGCCGGGCTCGTCGAGACCGCGCGGCGTCTCGATCCGCTCGTGCTGCGCTGGAAGTGAGCCGCGCGCTCAGGCGGCGCTCGATTCGCGGGCCGTGGGTCCGCGGGTGGTGAGGGCGAACAGGGCGAGGCCCGCCACACCGAGCATCACCAGCACGCCGATCGCGGCGTTGCGCGTGAGGCCGAGGGCGAGCACCGCGGAGTAGGCGGCGGGCGCGATCGCGCGCGCATACAGGCTCGCGCGCGACAGGTGGCCGAGGAGGCGCCCGAGGCCGCGATGGCCGAAGAGCTCCGCCGGCGCCGTCCCCTTCACGATGGTGAACAGGCCGTTGCCCACGCCGTAGGCGGTCACGAACGCGATCGCCATCGCGCCCATGCCGTCGACCGCGAGCAGCGTGGCGAGCGCGACCAGCATCAGCACGAGCGCGGCGAACCCGACGTGGACCGGGCGCACGCGCGGCCCGAACGCCATCTCCACGATGCGCCCGAGCACCTGGGCTGGACCGACGAGCATCGACACCGCCACGGCCTGCGCGGCGGTGAGGCGCGCGGCCACGAGCAGGTTCACGATGTGCACGGCGATCACCGCGAAGACGAAGCTCGCGAGCGCGATGCACGCGGTGAGCCACGGCAGCCGCGCATCGCCGAACGCGGGCGAGGGCGGCTCGACGGGAGCTTCGGCGCGGTGGCCGGGCGCGCGGACCGCGGGCAGGCTGAACCGGTGGATCGGCAGGCACGCGAGCAGGTGCAGCGCGGCATAGGCCGCGAATGCGCCGCGCCATCCCCACCCGGCGAGCAGCAGCTGCGAGAGCGGCCAGAAGACCGTGCTCGCGAAGCCGCCGAACAGCGTGAGCGCCGTGACCGCGCGGCGATATCCCGCGCCGGCGATCTGCGAGAGGGTGGCGAACGCGGGATCGTAGAGGCAGGCGGCCATGGCGGCGCCCGCGACGAGCCACCCGGCCGCCATCACGGCCGCGTTCGGCGCCGCGGCGAGCAGCGCGTTCGCGACGAAGGCGAGCACGGAGCCGAGCGAGAGCACGAAGCGCCCGCCGCGCTGGTCGACGAGGCGTCCCATGAGCGGAGCGACCGTCCCCGAGACGAGCAGCCCCGCGGTGAACGCGCCGAACACGAAGAGCTGGCTCACGCCGAGCTCGTGCGCCATCGGCGCGCCGAGCACCCCGATCGCATAGAAGAGCGTGCCCCAGGAGATGATCTGAGCGACGCCCAGCGCCGCGACGACGGTCTTCATCGGCGCGGCCAGTGTACCGCGCGCGGGCCCGCGGGACAGCCCCTTGACAGGGCGTCCCGGGTGCTACTTCAGTCCCTGCACGTACGCGGCGACCGCGCGCGTGTTGTCGACGGTGAGGTCGTGCGCGACGAGCTGCATCGGGCCCGCATCCGGGCGCTGCTCGACGCGGAACTGGAAGACGCCGAGCTGCGTTTCCACGTAGTTCGCCCATTGGCCGGCCAGGCGGGGGAAGTTGTCCCGGCCTTCGCCATGGTCGCCGTGGCACGCCTTGCACGGCGGCACGTTGTGCGCGGGGATGCCGTTCTCGAAGATGTCGCGGCCGCGTGCGACGAGATCGGCCGGGCCGGCGGCGCGGTTCGGCCGCGCGGGCTGCTCGGAGAAGTACTTCGCGAGGCCGGCGATCTGCGCGTCGGTCAGGCGATGGCTCAATCCCCACATGTACTCGAATCCCGGGGGATCGGTGCGCCCGTGCGAGCGGAAGAGCTTCAGCTGCGCTTCGAGGTAGTCCGATGGCTGGGCGGCCAGGCGCGGGAAGTTGGGCGAATCGGAGTTGCCCGTGACGGTGTGGCAGTTCGAGCACACTTGCTGGGCGATGGCCGTGGCGGGCACCGCGGGGTTGCCCACGTTGCGCGAGCGTTCGATCGGCGCGCAGCCGCAGGCGAGCGCGACGGCGGTGGCGAGCAGCAGGGAATGGGTCTTCATCTCGGGGCCTCCGCTCAGAACGATGCCCACACGTACGCGAACAGCGTGTTGTTGTCGCTCGCGCTGCGTCCGAAGGCGTCGTAGTTGCTCGTCGCGCCGTTGAACTTGTCGAACCACGTGTACTGGATGCCGATGCGCGCGTACTGCACCGGCAGCCAGAAGAGCTCCGCGGTGTAGCCGCGGGTGGCCGGGTTGCCGGTCGCGTTGCCCGTGACGCCCTGGGAGCCGGCGAGCGGCTGGCCGGGATTCTGCGGGTCGAACGCCGAGGTCTGCAGCAGCGAGTTGGTGGTTCCGGTCACGTTGAAGAAGGAGAGCGTGCCGCCGTACTTCGCGCCGTACACGTACGAGGCCTTGGCGCGGAAAGCGTGCAGCTTGTCGGACGTGTTCGTGAGCGGGAAGCCGAGCGAGCCGTCGGGATCGAGCGGCGCGAACTGCCCGCGCACCGAGTCGGCGTAATCGATCTTCTCGTCGATGTACGAGGCGGTGACCGTGACCGCGTGCGGGTCGAGGATGTACTGGTACTGGCCGTCGATGCCGACGTCGCGGAAATGGTTCGTGGAGCCGGTGGGATCGGTCGGATCCGGGTACACCTTCGCGTCCAGCCCCATCGCGCCGACCATGCCGTGATGCGGGCCCCAGTCGCGGGTGAGTGCGAGCCGCCAATAGGGCGCGCCGTCCTTGATGATGTTCATGTTGCCGCGGGTCGTGCTGAAGCCCTGGCTCATGAACGAGAAGATGCCGTTGGCCGTGCGGTAGACGCCCAGCTCGCCGTAGAGCATCTGGTTCCAGTAGGCGTAGGCGGCGGCGCCCGCGACGCTCTGCGCGAGGCCGCCCGCGAGGATCGGCGTCGTGGCCGGGCCGGTGCTGCCCGGCACGACGTTGAAGCCCCACGCCGGCGCGCTGTTCCACGGATCCTGGACCGACGGGTTGTTGTTCACCGTCACGCCGTAGATCAGGTCGCGGCCCGGGTCGATGAGGCGGTCGGCGAAGCGGATGTCGAGGTTGTCGGAGGTGGTGTGCCCGCTCCACTCGCCCGTGTTCGGATTCTGCGAGTCGTAGTTGTTGTAGGTCACCTGCACGAAGCCGCCGATGTTGTCGGTGACCTTGCCCGCGAGGAAGAGGCTCGCGGTCGAGAAGATCGGCTGGCCGTTCCTCACGAACGTCGCGTCGGCATTGAAGTTCGGATCGGCAGAGCTGGTCTCGCGCACCCTCGTGTACGTCTCGACCGCCATCACCGCGAGCGGGATCGCGCGCGAGCCGATGGTGTAGCCGGTCAGCTTGAAGAGCCGGCCGTAGCGCGTGAGCTCGGGGAACTGGCCGCCCGCATGGCAGGCGACGCAGTTCTGTCCGGTCTGCCGGTTGAACGCGGGGACCGCGTTCGCCGATCCGCTCGCGAGCGCCGCGGCGATCCCGGCCAGGGCGAGCAGCGTGGGCAGGAAGTACCGCAGAAACGTATTCGGGCTTCGTAGGATCATGGGTGTCGTCCTCGCTCGAGTGCGCCGAATCATGCCGGGGCGAACCTTACGTGGAGCTTGCAGGTCGGCCGGCCTTCGTGTTGTTTTGCGCTAGCGCAATTTTTGCGCATTTGGCACCTTCCCGTGCCGCTGCGCAAGACGGGGCCGGCGCAAGCGCGCGAGCCGCTAGCGTGTGCGGGGCCGGCGCGGCGGCGCGATCCCCGTCGCCTTCTCGATCGCGGCCGCGCCGTGGTGCACGAGGAAGGCACGGAATGCCGCGGGGATCGGCGCGAGGCGCTTGTCGCGGCGATGGATCACGTGCCACCTGCGCACGACCGGCAGTCCCGCCACGTCGAGGATCGCGAGCTTGCCCGCCTCGAGCTCCAGGCCGAGCGTGTGCGCGGACAGCAGGCTCACCCCGAGGCCGGCGATCACCGCCTGCTTGATGGTCTCGTTGCTGCTGAGCTCCAGCGTCGCGCGAATCGGCGCGTGGTGCTCGCGGAACAGGCGCTCGAGCGCCGCGCGCGTGCCCGAGCCCTCCTCGCGCAGCAGGAAGGGCTCGTCGGCCAGGCGCTCGAACGGGATGCGCCTCTTGCCCGCGAGGCGATGGTCGGGACGGGCGACGATCACGAGCGGATGGCGCGCGAACGGCTCGGCGAGCGCGTCGAGCTCCGCGGGCGGCTGTCCCATGACCGCGAGATCGATCGCGTTCTCCGCGAGCTGCGCGATGACCTCCTCGCGATTGCCCACCACGAAGCGCACCGTGATCCCGGGATAGGTCTCGAGGAAGCCGGCGAGGAGGGCGGGCGCGAAGTACTTCGCGGTGCTGACGGCCCCGAGCTTGAGCGTCCCCGCCTTCATCCCGCGCAGGGCCGCGAGCGATTCGTCGGCGCGCCGCAGCAGCTCGTCCACCCCGGTGGCGCTCGCCAGCAGCTCGCGTCCGGCGTCGGTGAGGATCGTGCGCCGCCCCGCGCGCTCGAAGAGCGGCATGCCGGCCGCGGCCTCGAGCTGGCGGATCTGCATCGACACCGCGGGCTGCGTGAGATGCAGCTCGCTCGCCGCCTTGGAGAAGCTCAGGTCGCGCGCCACGGCGGCGAAGACCTGGAGCTGGCGCAGGGTGACGTGTCGCATGCGGGAACCATAACTCTGCCCTTATGCGAAGTCAAAGAACATTTGAATCGACTTTATGTGCGACGTTGCTTACGCTCGCCTCCTCGGTCAACGAAACGAGGTCGAATCGATGGGCGGAAACGAATACTGGGCGGGGCAGCTCGAGGACCCGCGCCAGCGCTACAGGGCGGGCGTCCTCAAGTACGCGCAGATGGGCTACTGGCAGCCCGACTACGTGCCCGCGGACACCGACGTGCTCGCGCTCTTCCGCATCACGCCGCAGGAAGGCGTCGATCCGCAGGAAGCGGCCGCGGCGGTCGCCGGCGAATCGTCGACCGCGACCTGGACGGTCGTCTGGACCGATCGTCTCACGGCGTGCGACAAGTACCGCGCCAAGGCGTACCGGGTCGAGCCGGTGCCGGGCACCCCCGGGCAGTACTTCGCCTACATCGCCTACGACCTCGACCTTTTCGAGCCGGGCTCGATCGCGAACCTCACCGCCTCCATCATCGGCAACGTCTTCGGGTTCAAGCCGATCAAGGCGCTGCGCCTCGAGGACATGCGCCTGCCCGCCGCGTACGTGAAGACGTTCCCCGGGCCGCCCACCGGCATCGTGGTCGAGCGCGAGCGCCTCGACAAGTTCGGCCGCCCCCTGCTGGGCGCGACCACGAAGCCCAAGCTCGGCCTTTCGGGCAAGAACTACGGGCGCGTCGTCTACGAAGCCCTCAAGGGCGGCCTCGACTTCGTGAAGGACGACGAGAACATCAACTCGCAGCCGTTCATGCACTGGCGCGACCGGTTCCTGTACGTGATGGAGGCCGTGAACCGCGCCTCGGCCGCCACCGGCGAGGTCAAGGGGCATTACCTCAACGTGACCGCAGGCACGATGGAGGAGATGTACAGGCGCGCCGAATTCGCAAGGGAGCTCGGCTCGATCGTCGTGATGATCGACCTCGTCATCGGCTATACGGCGATCCAGTCGATGTCGAAGTGGGCGCGCGACCACGACATGATCCTGCACCTTCACCGCGCGGGGCACAGCACGTACACGCGCCAGAAGGGCCACGGCGTCTCCTTCCGCGTGATCGCGAAGTGGATGCGCC
>CAYOGL010000002.1:0-241984 GCA_964403515.1 uncultured Burkholderiales bacterium
GCGTTATACGGCTTATACCCGTATCGAGGGTTCGAATCCCTCTCTCTCCGCCACTAAGTCCAAGCCCCGCGTCTCGCGGGGTTTGTTTTCGCGTTTCCCCCGGGGAAATGCGTGTAAAGCCAGTCTCTGTTCACCCGTCTTCGGCCAGAATTCGCCAAGCTCCGGCTGAAATCTCTGGTGCTCAGTTGCGAGCTACCACTTTGGGCGAAGGGGACTGCGCGATTCGCGACGACTCGAAGACATCGATACGCGGGTGAACGATCACCGAGCCGATGCGCTGAGGTATGGAATCGGCTTTGACCATCGAGTGGGGCCGCGGTCCGCGCTAAGGCGGTAGCTATTGAGCGCCTAGGTCGGCGGCACGTAGGGCCGGATCGAAACGAAATCCCCGCGTCCCGCGTTTGCTTCTGTACGACATCCCGGCTGTGTCTCAAGGTCGCTTTGATCCAGCTCCCACTGGGGAAGGAAAAACTTGAGATCGCGTGGCGTGCGGTCGGTAATTGCGAGCACGACCTGCATGAACTCCATGAGGCCCAGGCTAACACCAACCATGTTCAGCGGCAGGACGCTCGGCTCAACGCCGTCGGTCTGCGTCGTCGTCAACCCGTATGGGACGCGCTTTTCGATTCCGCGCTGAGCACCTTGCTGTTCCCGTGTCAGCTTGGCCGAGGTCAGGGTCTGCCTGCACCAGGCGCAGGGGATGCCCGGCGAAAGAACGTGGGCGTGGGTAACGATCGCGTCGATGCGGTCGTCGACCACGCTGATCCATGATCCAACGTCGACCGTCGGAATCAGATGCGCGTAGGCCAATTCGTTCAGGGGCACGCGGGCACCGAGACAATCTACGCATGAAAAGATCACGTCGTAGTCTTTGAGCTTCTCAAGGGCCTCCTTCGAGGTTCCCCACTCTTCAACCCCCTCGAACGAGAACGGATCAGCGGTCGCAACCATACGGAGGAGATGCGCGAGGGCCTCGGTCTTCGGCAGCCCGACCATCGTCTTGATCGCGCCCAGCATGCGATGCAAGTTCTCCTTCTTGGCAATGTCCTTATCCCAGCACGTGAGGTGGCCGGCGCCCATGGTGGCGAGGCTGAAGAGCGTGATGCTGCCAGTGCCACCGGCCCCGATGACCGCGATCCTCAGGCTCTGGAGACGGCGGCGACCTTCGCGGCCCCACAGCCGAGTCGACCGATCCATGACGGAGGGATCGGAGTGATCCGCCCAAGTCGAGTTAGGTGTCTCGATGATGGTGAGTTCTGGCCCCACTATTCGTACCAACTCCGCGGATTGCACGCGGGCGCCGCCGTCCTCTTGCCACCAGATGCGAGCATCTACGCTCCCAGGTGCGCTGCCCAGCACTACGCTCGCGAAGATCGTGCTGACGTGGACGACAGTGAAGGTCGGGAATAGGCGATTCTCGTACCAATCATCCCGAGGGCTGAAGACCCCCACGCCCTCGCCGAACTCGTTATCCGGGTGGGTGTGGACGAGAGTCAGGCCGCACTTCGGGCCTGCGTCGATCGCAGCATCCAGTGCGCGGGAAATGTAGTTTGCGGAGATTTCGAGCTTCGCGGGGGTGGCCTCCCGGATATCACCTGGGTTCGGCCAGATTGGCTCTCCAATGATCGCGGTTGCACGCTCCATCCCCACGCTCGGCCACGTCAACGCGAAGGTGCAGGCCTCGTTGGGAGCCTGCGCACGGAGGCGGGCGTTGATCTCTTCCCAGATATGGCGAGGAAAGGCGACATTCGCTCGCGCCGCCCGTTTGGCGAACGGAAGCTTGATCTCAGGCGTCATGTTCGGGCTGTTCGAAGCGACGGAGGCAGTGGTGGTAGTGGTCAATCAAAGTGTGCTTGTTCCTGTCCCACGGGCGGCGGTCCCAGAGGTGCCACGAGAACACCAGCACGCTCATTTCGCCCAACGCCGACCCCTTCATGAACCCGGGGGACCTTCCTGCGCGATGCAACTCGTGACTGTTGCGCTTCGGGTCGGCTTCAACGAGGAGGATGTCGTCGGGCGCGATGAAGAAGCAGTCCTCCGGTTGTGCGTCCGGGAGATTGGAAGGGATGCGAAAGCCGAGCAGCCCCTTGGTTCGGGTGTACCTGTCGGGCAAGGGGTGGCCGTCGGCGTACACGCCGTACATCCCTGCCGTTCCCTCGATGGGGTTGGAGGAGAGGATGAAGTCCTGCCCGCTAACCAACTTGAGCCGCTTGACCTCTTGGATCAGGAAATCAGGCGCGACCACCTGGCCCTCCCTCATTCGGCACCGTGCGGAAGTACTCGTTCTCGTGTACGTGGACCGTCTCGTTGTCCCCGATCGTCCGGATCTTCTTCCCGTCCGGGGTGATCTGCTGAGTCTCGAAGCCGTCCACCCGGTTCGCAGGCCCCAGCCTACGGATCTCGATCCCAGTCATGGACGTCCTGCCCGTCACCAGGGCGCCGTCAAGATAGAAATCAACCGGACGATCCTGGCCCTGCCTCTGCTGGGATTCGTTCACCGCCTGCGTGTCCATGCTGCTACCTCCGAGTCAAGAAAGATGACGACGCCAGCGTGCGCCCGGCGCAAGGTATTGTCAACATGGAGAGCATTTATCTGGTATACGTCAATGTGCCTGACAATGTCAGCTGCATTGACGGATGCCCGGATATAGGTCTATAAGTCAAAGGAATGGATCGGTTCTACGAGGAGTTCGGCCGGCTCGTGAAAGAGCGGCGGCGCAAGGCGCAGCTAACCCAGTCCGAGCTTGCGAGCCGGATCGGGCTTGCCCGCACTTCGATCACCAATATCGAGTTGGGTCAGCAGCACATTCCGCTGCACCTTCTCTATCCGTTGGCCGCCGCTTTGGGTACGACTCCGCACGAGTTGCTACCGGGTGGCGAACACACCGTTCCCAAGGTCAGCGAAACCATCGACCCTGCAGTTGCCCATGTCATCAGGCAGGCAGCGTTGCCGCGCTCGCAACGGGCGTGGATTGAGCGTCTAGTAGCAAAAGTCCCCACAACAGTCCCCATAACTACAGAATCCTCTGGAGATTCAAATGCCACCTCCCAGCCCCGAGCAAAAGGCCCAAGAGCTGCTCGACGAACTAAACATCGCTAACGCTCCCATTGATGTTGAGGAAATAGCAGAGAGGTTAGGAGCAAGCGTTTCGTTCGAGCCATTTGAAGGAAAGGGGGGCGTTTCAGGGATGCTTGTGCGTGACAAAAACCGCACGGTCATTGGGATCAATTCTGCGCACCCTGTAGTCCGACAGCGATTCAGCATCGCACACGAGATCGGTCACCTACGCCTTCATCAGGGAAGCGTTTTCGTTGATCAAACTGTCCGATTTAAGAGGGACGGTCGCTCGTCAATGGCGACGGACACTCAAGAGATACAGGCCAACCAGTTCGCTGCGGCGCTCCTAATGCCTGCTCCGCTAATTTCCGATTCAATTAAGAAGCGCGTGACAAAGAGGCCAAATCTCACTGAGTCGGAGCTGGTGTCTGAACTTGCATCCGAATTTAGAGTAAGCGAGCAAGCGATGGAGTTTCGTCTAACTAACTTAGGTATTCTTTAGCTGGCTGAGTGCCCGGCTAAGCTGCCGCCAAAACTCTACTGTGGCATCTCTGTATTGCCGGAGCTGATCGGTAGTAACGTACAAGTCCTCGCCCAACATGGGAAGGAAAACCTGGGTATTAGAGAAGAATGCTTGCATTTCGGGGGGCATGTCCGAGCGGTTAAAGAGGTCAGGCCGCCGCCTTCTAAGTTCGGCCGCCGAGCCGCCTTCTCCGTGCTTGACGGTATTGGCGAGAAGACGAAGCTCATCGATTAGTTTCCAAGATTCAAGTAACTCTATATCGACGCCCTGCATCCTAAGTGAGCCCTTGACGCGACTGACTTTGTACAGCGAAGGATCGCAGCTCCCGCGCGGCATGAGTTCACAACGGTAGAAATCGACCAGCTGTTGCTCGAACGCGTGATATAAGCCGGCCGCAAACATATTTATGACGCCTTGCCGGATATCGCTGAGCATCATGTAGTGGCGAAGACCCGCCTCCTGCGCAGCTTGGGCACAGTCCTCAGGATCTCGCTTCGGCACCGGGCTCGACATAAAGCATTCCCACGCCTCATCGCGCACCGCTTCTGCCTCATTTTCAATATCTGTTGGTCGAAAATTCGCGAGCAACCGCGTCTCCAGCGTACGGAATAGGTGTTCGAGCGACGGGATATAGGTTCGCTCGAAGTAGTCAGACCAAAAGTGCGCGTTCAACATCGGAGGCGATTAAGATACGACCCCTCTTTCCGCATATATTCCGATTCGAGGCGTTAAGACGCTGAGTGATACTTAGGGTGCTCCGTGCATTTCTCTTTCCGTCCATTCCCGAACCGCTTTCGCCAAAGTCTCATTTCCGCTCGCGACAGAGAGCCCACGGCCAAAGACTCTCTTCGGATAGCCATAGAAGCGGTGCCTCACACTCTTGATTAAATCAAAACCCAAAGAGCCAGGCTTTCGCTTCCCAATCGCGCATTCCACGAATTCGCGCGTTGCACCTAGAACGAGATCGGCGAACTGAAGAAGCGTCGAATTGTGCATGGTCGTAAACATGACAGAATCAGAGAACGCTAATTTTCGCAATGCGCCTGAGTAGTAGGGGAGACTGTCAGGCGACGTTCCAAGGCAATAGGCGAACGCATACTCCTTTGTATACGGTTCAAAATCTCCCCCGTCAGGCCAATCTAGTATGACCTGCGCGCCCAGTGCGCTGGCAGCCTTTGCATGTAGAGCAAATCGCATAAGGCCGTTTGAGAATGCATAGCGCGCCAGGTTCGGTCGCACTTGCTTGATTCCCTCTCTAGTCGTCTGATATGCCTCTACGACCGAGATGATGATTGAGAAGTCAATCCCGCTAGCGGCCTTAAAGATGTTGGTCCGAAGCTCCTTGGAATTGGCAAGGAACGCCTTGTATGGGCGAACAAAGGCGATTCTCTCATAGTGTTGCTTCAGATCCTTAATGTTCCACTTAATCGGAGCGCGCGAGTCAGCGAACTTTGCCTTCTCAGCTTCTACCGCCGCCTTCAGGAACGAAACAGAATCGTCCGGGACAGCGACGCCTCCAAATAGCAGGATGTCGGATATCGGAGCGCCCCGAAGTCCAGTTAGCTCAGAATTGTCCGCGTACCATCGCATCGAGCCAGCGCTTATTGAATCAATAGCTTGTCCCTAGCTGCTCACGTATACGGTTCTCTGAACTACCAGGACTGCTTGAATACGCCTATGCACGGAACATCGAACTGGAGAAGTCCACGAATCGCGCGAGCCACTACCTCGCGATCCCCTTTCCAGAAGATGCGAAGCGTCTCATTCATTGCCCACCGAACGTTCTCGATAACAAGCTTTTCAATCTGCAAGGGAATGTTTCCCCTCTGGCGGAGAGCCATAGGTTTACAGCAACCGTCATAAAAATCAAGCGGATAAGACGCTACGGCGGTCTTTGAGAAAGGTGTCGACGCGAGCAGTCATGGTGCGCTAGGGGGTGTTGCCGGCGTCGCGCCGTCACGCGCGCCTAGCTCCGCGACTCGCTTTCTTAGATCTTCGATCTCGTCGCACAGCTCCTCCAGACCTTCCCACAGCACGTACAGCGCATCATCTACATCCTGTTTCGCGGCGTGGGCGAACGTAGCTCGAGCGCTTTCAAGGCTCATGATGATTCCCTTTCCGGATGGCTCAGAACTCATGACGTGACACTGGTATTGAGATTTGCATGCATCGGCGCGCTGGTGCCGATTTGAAGTTCTCGCTTTGGCTCGAGTCTAGCCAAAGCGCAAACCGTTCCGTTGACGTTTCCACGGTAGAGGCAATGGGCAGGCGGAGAGAAGCCGCTTAGCGCATAGGCCCTCGGGCTGTTTGCCGTGAGCAATTGCGTTAACGATATCAGGAGCGATAAAGGCGAGATGCACGTTTCGTGTCACCCAAGAACTCGTGGTTCCCTCCGCCCTTGCGATCGCGAGTATTCCCGGCGCCTTGCCGGTCATGAGCCGATCTGCCCAATCGTGCGCCCTGGCGAGCAGACGAATGAGTTGTGCGTTTGGGGCTTTCGCTCTTTGAGTATCGCTCGCGGTGATCACCCGAACCGCCATGCCGCTACGGCGTAGCTGCAACGGAACCTGGAGCACTATCTCCTTGCTACGTGAGTGCTTGGCACCCGAGTGGAAGTTGGCATCGTCGACGTATAGCTCCATCTTTCCGGAGTGGATCACGATTCGCTTGACCAGCCGGGAAACAACATCCGACGGCGTTTGAGTGAGTCGCCTCGCCAGCGACCTTGCTCGCTGAAATCGCTCGTGCGCATGCCCGGGCTCTAAGCTGCCCAGGAGCTTCAGCAGGGTAGTTTCGTCCGTGAGAGCGGCTGACAGCGCTTGAATGACCGCCTCTTCCAGCTCGTGCGCGGGAATGCGAATTGGGGCGCCGTTCTGTTCGGCAAGCTGCGGCCCGACATAGTAGCGATAGCGCTTCTGACCCTTGGTGGCATGCGATGCTGAAAAGGGCTTGCCGTCCGAATCGAAGAGTAGCCCGCATAGCAAGCTCTTGTGGGCCGCCCGAACGCGTGTTCGATGTCCCTGGCAATTGGTCGCGAGCCGGTCCTGGACCTGCTGCCACAGGGCCGTGTCGATGATGGCCGGGTGGCTCCCCGCGTACGTCTCCTTCTTATGCGGGATGCGCCCGGTGTAGATCGGGTTCGAAAGAATCCGATACAGGTGTCCACGGCTAAACGGGCGGCCGCCGCTCGCATTCTTTCGGCGTGACAGCCTGGGCGGCGTGAGCCATCCCCGACGGTCCAGCTCCGCCTTGAGCTTCTGAACACAATCGAGCTTCAGGTACCGCCGAAAGATCTCGCGGATTCTCTCCGCCTGCTTGGGATCGATCGCGAGGGTTCGGTCCTTGGCAACATAGCCCACAGGCGGCACACCTCCCATCCACATCCCCTTGCGCTTAGAGGCCGCGATCTTGTCTCGGATGCGCTCGCCGGTCACCTCGCGCTCGAACTGGGCGAAAGAGAGCAGGACATTGAGGGTAAGCCGCCCCATGGAGCTTGTCGTATTGAACTGCTGGGTCACCGAGACGAACGACACTCCGTGGGCATCAAACTGCTCCACAAGGCGGGCGAAATCCGCAAGTGATCGAGTAAGCCGATCGACCTTGTAGACCATGACCACCCGGATCTTTCCGGCGGCGATATCGGCCATGAGGCGCTTCAAGGCCGGGCGCTCCGTGTTGCCGCCGGAGAAGCCGCCGTCGTCGTACGCGGTGCGCGATGCGGTCCAGCCCAGCTCCCGTTGGCTCAAGATGTACGCTTCGCACGCCTCCCGCTGCGCATCCAAAGAGTTGAAGTCCTGCTCCAGGCCCTCCTCGGACGACTTGCGGGTATAGATGGCGCAGGGGACCGTTGGGGCCTTCAAGAGCGAAGCCCGAAAAAGCGGGGACCGGACCAGGCGGTCCCTGTGATTCGGCGCGCCACGCTACTCAGGCTCCGATAGAGCTGGCCCTCGTATTCGAAGCCCTTGGGCCGCACGACGACTTGATGCATGCGTCCCTGCCATTCCCGAAGTAGCTCGGCGCCGGGACCAAGGCGGCTCGCCTTCGAATCGCTTCCCTTAAGTAAGCGACGCAGGCGAACCCGCCCCTTCGCCCCTCGCCATTGGGGATCCGCGTCCATCTGCAACTGCCAGGCGAGCGCGCTTCGTAGAAGCGGTGCCTGGCAGTTGCGTGGAGCAGGACAGCCGAATACCTCCGCCCAGCGCTTCGCTAGGGCTGTCCGATCGAGCGTTACCAGTACCTCGAGCTCTTCAGCAACAGAGACCATCAGACGGCCGCGATACGGTAGACTCGGGCTTCGGCACCCTCAGGCTTGACGCTTTCGACCTTGAGGCCGAGGCGCTTCTTGAGAACGCCGCTGATGACACCGCGGACCGAATGAGGCTGCCATCCGGTCGCCTGCATCATCTGTTTGATGGTCGCACCCTTCGGGGAGCGAAGAAGGGTGATGAGGCTGGCCTGCTTGCTATCGGCGCGGACGCTCTTGGGCGATTTCGCCTTTGCGGCGGGTTTCGCTGCCGCCCGCTTGGCATGCGGGGCCGGCTTCGTTCGCTGCGTGCGTGCGGGTTTCTTGCGCGGCATAGATCGTCTCCTGGTTAGAGGCCGCGGGATTGCGGCGTGCGACCAGTGACGCTCTGTGGGCCGAAGACTTCAAGTCCTTTCTTGAAGCCGCACGTTGCTGCGCAACATGGACGGTGAGAATCTCGCCGCTGTCAGAGACCTGCTCGCAGCATGAGCCTTGCGACAGTCGTCCCGAGCGCGTCGGCTAACCGTACAAGCGTCAATAGCGCGGCGTTGTTGTCGCCCCGTTCAATGCGGCCCACGTAGCTGCGGTCTACTTCCGCGATAAGGGCGAGCTTCTCCTGAGAAATTCCCCTCGCCTGACGCAACTCTCGGATGGCGTCGCCGAGTGCAACGAGCACGCGATCCTGGCGCTTTCTGGAGAGATTTGGCACCCCCGCATGGTTTCGCTATGATGCGCGGCAATCCACGGTACATGTACCTCCGTGGAAGAAGGCAACTGGTATTCAAGGGGTGCCAACGACTTGACTGCTGAGCAAGGGAGAGCGTCACTCACCGAGCCGCGAACCGCGACTGTGACGACTTAGAAAAGGAAGGACAATGGCGCTGATCTACTGCAGAGAATGCGGTAAGCAGTTCTCCGATCAAGCAGCAGCGTGTCCCAATTGTGGCGCCCCTAACGCACGACCGTTATCTGCCGCGACATCAGACGTCGCGCCGAAGGGCGAGTCGACTGCGACGGGACAGCCGAAGCGGAAGGGAATCGGTATCGGGACTTGGCTCGTTATTGGTATCGCAGTCTTTGTGCTCGTTATGATGATCGCAAGTGCATTCCAGGCCGACGAGGCGGCACAGAAGGCCGCCAACGACGTCGCGCAAAAGGCAGCCGCCGAGAGGCAGCGCATAGCGGCGCTCACTCCTGAACAGCGCGCCGCGGAGACGAGGAAGCGAGAAGAACAAGATAAGGCGACCAGGGCAGCTCAGCAAAAGGCTGTGGCCGAGAAAAAGCGGCAGGACGAGGTGAAGTCCAAACGCAGTGAGCAGATCGCGAACGCCGGGAACGCACTGGTTGCACTCCGCCAGGCGATGAAATCCCCCGAGGCTTTTGAGCTCAAGTCGCTTATCGTCAAGGATAGCGGCGCGGCTTGCTACGACTACCGTGCGATAAATAGCTTCGGCGCAAAGCTGAAGGGCAATGCCGTGATGATCCCTTCTGGGCGAATGTACGTCCACGAAGGCGACGACAGCGGCTTCGTCGCTGCATGGAACAAGTACTGCACAAAGAGCGGGGGAGAGGACGTCACCGACTTGGTGCGCAGGGCCCTTCGGTCGGCCGGTGAACAGCTCTAAGGCAAGAGCCGCTCTTCAGCCGGTGACCAGCTCGCCCACAACAATCGGACGTTTGGGGCGCTGCGCGATTACCGGCCGCTCCGAGACTCGCGTATAACGCGTCGCGCATACCTAATGTCGCATGGGATTCGACGTGCGATGATCCCGGCACGTTTGCGCTTTTCAACGCCCCGTGCCGCTAGCTCGTCGAACCAGCGCAGAATCTTCATAGTCTTGGAGTTCGCCCCTCGTCTGACTTGGCCACTCAATCGGCCAAGGCGAGTTGCATCAAGCGTGGGGCCTACAAGCGCTCTATATTCGCGCTGATACTTTTCGACTTCCGCGTCGTATTTGACCTGCAATGGATGGCGTGGATTAGGCCGCCCGCTCCGCTGACCCATTCGATACCAACCCTGGAATACGCGTTGGTGTCTTGAGAAACGAGGGATGGCACCCGCATGGTTGAAGACCATCATGCTCGATCTCCGCAGTAGCCAGCTGTCCTCGCTGACACGCTCAGTCGGTCCCCGGGAGTACACCTCTTTTAGCGCTTCCCTGAAGTCGGCGCTCTGCGCTTCCTCGGTCGGTCGCTGAGATCGATCCATCTGGCTCCTATAGGGGCTGGCCTTCCATATGGCTCTTACGCAGACTGTACGGCCACACTTGGCAGACTATTCTAAAGCAGCTGGCTGGCGCCATCACAAAAGAAAAGGGAACTTGAACGGCCGGATCAAATTCTCAAGCGCCTTCTGAGATAGCACCCTCAAGCGCGGCCACGCCGTAGATCAACAGACGAGCTGCCCGACAGGGCGTGGCCCAGTCGGGCCCTCGGAGGATTGATCATGGCAGCAACATCGACGTACTCCGGTCGGCGCAATTGCAGTCTCAAAGACCCGCTGGCGCGAGGAAAGCAGCGCAAGCTCGAAATCCTCAATCGGCGCATCGCCGATCTTCTTCTCGACCCCAAGAACAGCAGGGCCCACTCCGTTACCCAACTGAAAAGGATCGCTCGCAGCATCGAGCGGTTCGGATTCGTCGTTCCTGTCCTGATCACTGCTTCAGGCGAGCTTATAGCCGGACATGGGCGCGTCATCGCGGCGCAGCGCGTTGGCTTGAAAGAAGTCCCAGCGATCTTGATCGACCACCTTAGTGACGAGGAGATCAAGGCCTTTCGGGTTGCTGATAACCGCCTCGCGGAACTCGCTACTTGGGATAAGAAGCTATTGGGTGAGGCCCTGAAGGAGCTATCGGAGCTCAATTTCGACATCGAGCTCACGGGCTTCGACATGGGCGAGTGCGATCTCCTGATCGAAGGCCTGGAGATTTCGGGTGAGGACAAGGCCGACCCGGTCGACGATCTCCCGGCTGATTCCGGGCCGGCCGTGACCGAGCAAGGCGACCTGTGGACTTGCGGGGATCACCGACTGCTGTGCGGCGATGCCCAAAAAGAGGAGAGCTACGACCGCCTGATGGGCGATGAGCGGGCGGTGATGGTGTTTACGGATCCGCCCTACGGCGTTCCGATCAACGGGCACGTCTCCGGCAAGGGCCGCATCCGCCACCGCGAATTCGTCCAGGGATCGAGCCGCTCGACCGAGGGACAGCGCATCGAATTCCTGAGCCAGGCGCTCTTGCCAATGACGCGCGGTTGCACCGACGGGGCCATCGTTACCGTGGCAATGGACTGGGCGCATGCGTTCGAGCTGCTGACGGCAAGTCGCTCGGTTGGCGTCGACCTCAAGGCGATCTGCGTGTGGGAGAAGACGAACGGCGGCATGGGCTCGCTCTACCGAAGCCAGCACGAGCTCTTCTTCGTCTTTAAGGTGGGCGCCGCTCCTCACATCAACAACATTCAGCTGGGCCGGTTTGGGCGCACGCGGACCAACATCTGGCGTTACGCGGGGATGTCGTCCTTTGGCGGGCGCAAGACCGAGGAGGGCAACCTTCTCGAGTTGCACCCGACCGTGAAGCCCATAGCGCTCGTCCAGGACGCGATTCTGGACGTCTCCAACCGCGGTTCAATTGTCCTCGACCCCTTCGCGGGCTCCGGAAGCACGCTCATTGCCTGCGAGCGCACCGGGAGGCGGGCCCGGCTCATGGAGCTCGACCCCCGGTACTGCGATGCCATCGTGCGCCGCTGGCAGGCCTATACGGGGGAGCGCGCTCGGCATGCGGTGACGGGCCGGTTTTTCGCCGAGGCGGGCCGGAAGGTCGCGAGGAGGGCGCGCCATGGCTAAACGCAAGCGCTCCACCGGTTCCTGCGCCGGGGGCTACGAGGTGGGCTATGGCAAGCCTCCCAAGGAGACCCAGTTTCGCAAGGGTCAATCCGGAAATCCGAAAGGCCGGCCAAAAGGGAGTCGCAACCTCTTTACGCGCCTGAGCAGTGCGCTCATCGAGAAGGTGTCCATCACCGAAAACGGCCGGCGAAAGACGATCACCAAGTGGGACGCCGCCTGCAAGCAGCTCGCGAACCGGTCGGCGGCCGGAGACCTCGCCGCTGCACGCCTGGTGCTCTCTGTGCTCTCGCAGGTTGAGTCCAATGACCAAGCCGTTGGCTTGATGCTCACCCCCGAAATGGACCAGGCGCTCGCCAAATCCCTTCTCGCGCGCCTGACTGCGGTCGAGGACCACCGGGAGGACGAGCCCAAATGATCAGGCCTCTTTCGCAATGGACGCCCCAAGAGCTCACCTGCCTCCTGCGCAACGACTTCTCTAGCTTCATTGCCATGGCGTTCGGGCTGCTCAACCCCGGCACCCGATATCTGCATAACTGGCACGTCGATCTCATTGCGGCGAAGCTCGTGGCCTTCGCAGACGGACGCATCAAGCGCCTCGTTATCGTGCTGCCGCCTCGAAGCCTCAAGTCCCACTGCGCCTCGGTATGCCTGCCCGCATACATCCTCGGCCGCGATCCGACCCGGCAGATCGTCTGTGCGAGCTATAGCCAGGACCTGGCCAATTTTCACGCCCGCGCTTGCCGCAAGCTCATGACCTCCGCGGAGTACCAAAGCATCTTTCCATGGGCCCGGCTCTTACGCGAAAAGACGTCTGCCGAGGAGTTCGTCACAACTGCCAATGGGCTCCGCTTGGCCACCTCCGTAGGCGGCACCCTGACGGGCAAGGGAGGGGATTTTGTCATCGTCGACGACCCCATCAAGGCCGAAGACGCATTTTCAGAAACCGAGCGCAACCGCACCAACGAGTGGTACGGCAACACCTTGTTCTCCCGCCTTAACGACAAGGCCAACGGCGGCGTTCTGATCATCATGCAGCGCCTGCATCAGAACGACCTTGCGGGCTACGTCTCGCAGCAGGAGGGCTGGGAGGTCGTCTCGCTTCCCGCGATTGCCGAGCAGGACGAGGTCTTCGAATACGAGACGCTATTAGGGCCAGGAAGGCACCGCCGAAAAGGCGGCACGGCGCTCCATGAGGAGCGAGAGTCCCTCGAAAGCCTTCATAAGATCAAGATGCAAATCGGCCAATACAACTTTAGCGGCCAATACCAGCAGCGACCGGCTCCCCTCGGGGGTGGGATCCTAAAGATCGAATGGTTCCACCACTATCAAGGCTCCGACCTGCCCGCAAAGCCTGAACTCGTCGTGCAGAGCTGGGATACCGCCTCAAAGGAATCGCAGCTGGCCGACTACTCGGTGTGCACAACGTGGTGGATGAAGGATGATCGCAGCTATCTCATAGACGTCTTGCGTATCAAGGCCGACTTCCCACGTCTTCGAGATAAGGCGATTGAGCTCGCGCGACAATATCATCCCAACTACATTCTCGTCGAAGACAAATCCAGCGGGACCCAACTCGCCCAAGACCTGCCACTTCATCGCGTAGAAGGCGTCACCGCGTTCAAGCCCATCGGTGACAAGTTCGTGCGGGCAATGCGCGTCAGTAGCCTCTTCGAGAACGGACGCGTGCTCCTGCCGCCCGCCGCACCATGGCTCGCCGAGTATGTCCAGGAACTCACAACCTTTCCCGCGGGCTTGCACGATGACCAGGTTGACTCGACAACGCAGGCGCTAGAGTGGATCCAGCAGTACCCAACGATGCCGGGCATGGGACTCTTGATGTACATGAAGGCAGAAGCCGAGCGCCTTCAAGACCGAAGCTGAAACGGACTCGTGACATGTCTTCATTTATACTATCAGTATGCTAGTCCTTTCAGCAGGAACAATACATGCGTAAGAGTCCGAATAGGCGGCAGACGAAACGGCCTCCGGGCGGCGCCCGCCAGCGCGAACAGTTGCGTGCTGGTGCTTCGCTAAGCAACCAAGCCTATGAGCAGATTAAAAGGGATATAACGCTGTGCCTCTTACCACCTGGCGCCGAAGTTTCGGAGACTGATCTCACAAGCAGGTATGGTTTTGGAAAAGCACCGATCCGGGCCGCGCTGCTGAAGCTGTCGCAAGACAGACTACTGACTTCTTCGCCAAGAAGAGGGTATACCATCGCAGCAGTTACGCTGGGAGATGTAGAAGAGATTTATGAGCTGCGCTTAATGCTGGAGCCGCCGTTAGCAAAGATGGCCGTCTTGGGTGCGGACATTGCCTCGCTTCGTGACATTTTGAAGCGCCTTGACTATTCACATGGTGCCACCAACCCGCTGGATTTCCTTGAGGCGCATAGCGAATTTCATACAGCGATTGCTAGAGCCTCAGGAAATGAGCGCGCGACTCGCGCGGTGGCAACATTGCTAAGCGATGCTGCGCGCATTATTCATCTAGGTGAGTTTGCGCCGAGTCGGAGCAATGAGGCTCTACAAGAAGATCACAAGGTCCAGCAACAGCAGCATGAGGCTATAGTTTCCGCGCTTGCCCAAAATGACGGCGACCTCGCTGAGCGCCTCATGCGGCAGCACATTGAACACAGCTGGACGATGTTCAAGAAGGCTGCCTTTTCGAACAAGTCACTTCGCATTACGCGCGAAGCTGAAGCTAAAGCGGCGTAAACGCCAGCCTGCGGTTACGACTGGGTATCGGGCAAATGGACAGTGATACCGCCTAGCTCGTCGGACATAATGAGCTGACAGCTAAGGCGGCTATTGGGTCTCCGTTCAGCGGCTACGCACTCGAGCAATGCCTCTTCGGCCTCTGCGAGAGGGGGGAGTTTTTCAAGATAGGCCGAATCTACATACACATGGCATGTGCCACACGCGCATTCGCCGCCACAAATCGCCTCTACTCCACCGATTCGGTTTTCAACGGCACCTCTCATAATGCTCTTGCCCGACGGAACATCTACTTCACGCTGGCCGCCGGTAGGCAAGACGTAAATCACACTCGGCACAACATTCCTCGCTAGGCTCCAACCTCCAGAGGTTGGGTTAGATACGAACCGGTAAACCGCTTGCGAAGACGGCTTCTTTAATCATCGCTAGTCCGCGTTCCACATGGTCACGCATCACGCGCTCCGCAATATCTGCGTCTCCAGATGCCAAGGCCTGGACGATGGCGTCGTGCGTTTCCTGCATCTCAGCATCTGCCTTCCTCGCATGACGCCCGGGTGGAAATTCGCCAAAATGAATAATTCGGGCCATATCGTGCAAGAGCGATGAGATGAGATCTGTTAGTCGTTCATTTCCTGCTGAACGTGCGATGGCAACGTGAAACTCGAAATGCGCTTCCAAGAATTCGAGCGCATTCGTAGAGGCCCTTGAGAGCCGAAGGCGTTTACATAGGGACGTAAGCTCAGGGATATTGCAGCGTGAAGTCGCCAATCTCGCGGCGGCTGGCTCAATAATCAGGCGCAGGGCGTATACCTCTTGAACATTCCTGATTGTTATAGGCGTGACAACGTATCCGCGCCTCGGCATCGATGTAATCAGTTGGTCCTGCGAAAGCCTTAAAAGAGCGGCTCGAATAGGAGCCTTACCAAAGCCGTACAGCTTAGTAAGAGCGGTTTCGGACATTTCCGCTCCGGGGAGGAGTCGGCACTGAACGATGTCCTTTTTTACTAGCTCATATGCCTGGTTGCTGAGGGATTCAACCGCACGTCGCTGCGGAAGGCCCGTTGTATGCCTTGACAACCTCCCTCTGTTCGCGGAGGTTTTGGTCGCCATGATCGATTGTCGCCGGCTGCTTCTTGTATTCACTACCGCCGTTGGGACTCCGGCGCGTAATAGTGCCTGCCTGTCCACTCAAAACTGTCGACGACGTCATTCTTGAGGGCAGCCAGCTTAGCCTCGACTTTGGAGATGATGGCATCACGTACGCCAAACTCCTTGAGAGTGCTGAGAAACAGCGCGATGAATTGGTCAAAAGCAAGATCGCTTATTTGAGTGCCCTTGTGAGCTTGCAGGAGCGGCCTGCCTTGGTACGGCTCATTTCCTCCAAGTAGCGCCGCAACATAGCGCTTAAATCCCTGCGCTACTTTAGGAAGGTCGACGCCGCCCAGGTAGAGGCCGAGGAGGGGATCCGCTACGGCTCGCTCAAAAAATTTGGCTGTGGCCTTATCGAGAAGGTCTTCTCCGCCAAGTTCTTCGTAGATAGTTTTCATTGGGCATCTCCAAAATTTAAAGAGTTGAGGGCGGGCTAGCCGTTCGCCAATGACGAGGCAAATGAGCTGCTAGAAAGGCTCACACATCCGGCGTAACATGTCAACGGTCAAAGCGCCCTTGGGCGTGTTTTTTTCCAATATGTTCTTGACATGGCACTAACATGTCATATACTAGCGCTGTGACGGTACAAATCTGTAACCCCCCTTCCATGGAGCGCATTGAATGAACAACTTTTCCCTCACGATTGAGGAACTGAAGTCCTTCGAATCGTCAATTGTTCCTACAACGGAAGGGCGGATGATGCCGCCATTCATTTACACCAACCCCAGCTTCTATGAATTTGAGAAAGAAGCGATCTACGGCCACGAGTGGCTCTGTGTAGGGCGCCAAGAGTCGGTACCTGATAAAGGCGACTACTTCACGACCGAGTACATTGGCGAACATCTCATCGTTGTCCGGTCAGACAAGGAAACGATTCGCTGTATGTCGGCCGTGTGCCAGCACCGAGGGATGCTCGTTGCGGATGGGGCTGGAAAGTGCAGCCTCTTCCGGTGTCCCTACCACCATTGGGTCTACTCCCTGGACGGTAAGCTCGCCGGGGCACCGGCAATGGATCGCACGAAAGACTTTGACCGATCCGAAGTGGCCTTGCCGCCGTTGAAGGTCGAAATTTGGCAAGGCTTCATTTTTGTCAACTTTGATCTCAACGCTCAGCCTCTCGCGCCGCGCCTGGCGCGCTTCGAAAAGGATTTGGCTGACTACGATCTGGTTAACGCGCGAGGCCCGAAGCCTGATCGATTTGCCAAGCTTCCGTGGAACTGGAAGATCATGTTTGAGAATTCGAATGACGGCTACCACGCCAATCGTCTGCATAAGAGCGTACTGCACGACTTTTGCCCGAGCGAACTCAACACTTGGGGCGAGTGGCGCGAGAACGACGCGGCCTACCTGCGCCGGAATCAACTGACGCACATTGATGGTTCTTGGACCCCGACGCAAAAGGCAATGCTTCCGGTCTTTCCAAAGCTCACAGAAGCTGAGCGGACACAGATCATGTTCCTCAACCTGCCACCAACGCTGTGGCTCGCCCTGACGCCGGATCAGGTCTACTACTTCATCATGCATCCAAACGGTGCCGATGAAACTTGGATCGATGCAGGAGGATTGTTTACTCCAGAGGCGCTGAACGATCCGGCATTTGATATCAAGCTGCAGGCGTACAAGTCGACATTCCAGTACTTCAATAATCAGGATAGGTACGTCGACACATTGCAGCAGCAGGGGCTCCAATCCCGATATGCCGTGCGCGGAAGGCTCTCTTGGCAGGAGGAGTCCAGCGCATGTCTTGCCAGGTGGCTCACCAAACGCTATCGCGATCGGTACGACCAGGGCCGTAAAAAACTCATGGTCGCTGCATAGAGAATCGAATTCCGACAAGAGGTAGCGTTATGCGCGAGATCCGCATTGACCGCAGCAAACCACTTGGGAAAGAACCCCATCTGGGCCATAACCGCTTCCACCCGAACATCGAGGCGGTTTTAGAAGTCAGTCAGGGAGAAGAGGTGCTGATCGAGACACGCGATTCTCTCGACGGCCAAATTACCCCTGCGACACGCGCTGAGGAAGTCAAGGGCTTGGACTTGGGACTGGTCCACCCTTTGACCGGCCCTGTCTTTGTCAAGGATGCGGAGCCTGGCGATGCACTCGAAATCGAATTTGTTGACATCATTCCCCAGCCAGTGGGGTGGAGCGGGATTATTCCAGGCGTCGGGTTCCTGAGGGACATATTGTCGGAACCTTACCTCGTGCATTGGAAGATCAACGACGGCTGGGCGACTTCGGACCAAATACCCGGCGTGCGAATCCCCGGCGCCCCATTCATGGGCATATCAGGCGTTGCCCCATCCGCAAAGCTGCTCGAGCAATGGACACAACGAGAGCAGCGATTGCTGGACAGAGGCGGTGCAGTTTTCCCGCCGGATCCCCACAGCGCTGTTCCCGGAGGTATCTGTGGACAACATGGTGTCCGTACCAATCCGCCCCGAGAGAATGGTGGCAATTTCGATGTCAAGCAACTGACCAAGGGCGCGCGGCTCATACTTCCTGTCTTTGAACGTGGCGCCCTGTTCTCGACGGGAGACGCCCACTTCGCCCAAGGCGATGGGGAAGTCTGCGTCACGGCTGTCGAAATGTCGGCAAGCTTAGTCGTGAGGTTCAAGGTTCATAAGGGACTGGCAGCGGCACGCAAATTCACCGCGCCGGTCTTTTCGCATCAAAACTATTTTATGGATCCGAAGCACGCGGTTCCTCAGCGTTTCATCGGCGTGATGGGCCTACCCATTACACCGGAAGGGGAAAACGACGGAGAGAATCTAACCCTCGCCTGCAGAAACGCAGTGCTGAACATGCTTGAGCTGCTACAGGAGCGAGGATTTACGCGCGAGCAGGCCTACGTGATATGCAGCGTAGCAGTGGACTTGAAGATCAGTAGTCTAGTCAACGTACCGAACCACTGCGTCTCAGCAATTCTTCCAGAAGCGATTTTTGATCGTGCGTAGGTCTACGGGTGGACTACTACTGGACACCTGCGTTGGGTGCGATGAAATGAATGCGGACACTAGCGACGTCAATGCGCAAGCCTTACAGCTTGTCCAAAATACGGTCCCGGTGTTGATAGGTTTGCGGCCAGCCGGAGAGCTTATTCCGTCGCTTGGTGATGGAGAATTTCTGCACGCCGGGCCCCCACTGGCAGGATGGCATGAGGCGTGCGGTGCTCTGCGTGGGTCCGTTCTGGGAACGGCCGTTCATGCCGGCTTAGCTAAAAGCCTAGATGAGGCGGAATCGATGGCGGATGCCGGCGCCTTTCGCTTCCGCTCTGCAAACGACTACAACGTTCTTGGAACCTTCGCCGGTGTCATTACTCGTCATACGCCTCTCTTTGTCGTAACTGACAAGGCAACCGGCCGCACAGCCGGGGCAGCGATTAACGAAGGACGAGGCCTGGCCTTGCGCTACGGATCAACAGCTCCGGAGACCCTCTGTCGGCTTAAATGGCTCGAGACAGAATTCTGCGAAATACTTGATACCGCGATTGAACATTCAGGCGGGCTAGATGTAGCAAGTATTCAAGAGCAAGCACTCCACATGGGAGATGATGGCCATAGTCGCCAGAAAGCTGCCTCGGCGCTCTTCCTGAGCATCCTCGCAGGACCGCTGCTTGATGCGCGGTCTAACAATAAAGCGGCAGCTGCTGCGGTTCGCTTTATGTCATCAAACGATTTCTTTTTTCTCCCCATCACCATAGCAGCTGCAAAGCTGGCGCTTTCCGCCGCAGAAGGGGTTAAGGGATCGACCTTGGTGACATGCATGGCCACCAATGGCGCCCGCTTCGGCATCAAGGTGAGTGGCAAGCCTGGGCAGTGGTTTACGGGCGAAGTCCCCGATCTGTACGGTCGCTACTTTAAGGGTTTCACTGAGCAGCAGGCCGGCCCAATGATCGGCGATAGCGTTATAGCGGAGACAATCGGCTTGGGGGCGTTTGCAATGGCGGGTGCGCCGGCCCTGGCCCCTTACGTTGGTGGAACATACCAAGAAGCGACGCGCTTAGCACTAGAAATGTACGACATCACGATCTCGGAGCATCCGCGATACAGGATCCCGGCGCTTGAGTACCGTGGTACGCCATTTGGTATCGATGCAGAGAAGGTTGTAAAGAAGCGTACTGCTCCGATCTTCAATTCCGGCATCGCTCACCGAGACGCGGGCATCGGACAGGTTGGAGCTGGCTATGGGCGAGCACCATTGGCTTGCTTCAAAAAGGCGCTTCAGGCCATCAAAGTAACCGAGTCAACTCGGGCCCACTAGGCGACTGGCCCCTCAAGCGTTACTTTATTTACTACTTTCATTTTTTGAGACACAAGGAGCAGGGGGCTTTATGGGAATCACATCCGCTACCGAGATCGCCTCGAGGACGAATGAATTCGATCATGAGGGCGAGGCGCGCCTATACCGCTCATTCAGGCACTTTTGGCATCCAGTTATCTATTCCCACGAGCTCAAGGAAAAGCCCGTAGCGGTAACTCTCTGTGGCGAACCTCTTGCCGTAGTGCGGCTTGGAGATAAGGTTTGCGCCTTTTACGATCGATGTGCTCACCGCGGTACGCCGCTTTCGCTCGGTACGGTGGAAAACGGACAACTTCGTTGCGCATACCACGGGTGGCAGTACGACGTATCCGGGCAATGTAGATTCATCCCACAAAAGCCGGAACTGTCAGAAAGGATGCATGCCTGCGTTAAGAGCTACCTGACAACTGAGAAGTACGGAATGGTGTGGGTCTGTCTTGTTGAGAATCCACGGCTGCCTATTCCGGACTTCCCGCAGTACGACGACCACTCGTTGGGTTTGGTGACGCGTTTTATTCCTGCTGAAGACTGGAACTGTAGCGCGCCTCGCAGGCTGGAAAATATCGTGGATCTTGGACATTTCCCCATTCTTCACGACGGAATTCTCGGCTTCCGCGATAAGCCGCAGGTTCCCGAGCACCGGATTTGGGAAGACGGAGATACATTGAGGATGGAGCTCGTGGGTCGGACCTTCCTCATGCCAAACAATCCTCGATATGCGGGCCTCAACATCAAAGGTGACGTACTGAATATTCACCGCCAGTGGCGCATATTTCCGCCAACTACTGTTATTGCGCAGGAGAGCGGGCCGGGACCGGATCACGCTTTTTTTCTTTTCTTTCACCAGACGCCAATCGCGCCTCAGAAGATGCGCGACTTTTGGTTCATTTCCCGCAACTATCTTACAGACGAAGCACAGATGGACAAGCTCGTCGAGTTTTCAGTATTCATCAGCCACCAGGATAAGCCCGTCGTAGAAGCGCAGCGACCTAATGAACTGTCCGAGGACCTGTCGGAGGAGCTTCACCTGAAGGGGGTCGACACGCTGTCTGTTCTGTATAGGAAGCGGCTAATGGCGTTGGCTAAAGAACTCGAGGGCGACAAATGACTATTGAGACTGAAGCGAAGTCAATCGTCGTCGTTGATATGAAGAAGTGTGTAGGTTCAGGAATGTGCACGACCATTGCGCCGCGCGTGTTCGCTCTAGACGAGAATGGTGCGCTCGTTATCAACAGATCAGAGGTGACGGGAGAGGAAGCGAACGCGGTTAGAGACGCCGCTGCGTGCTGCCCAGTTGATGCGATCTCAATTCGAAACCTGACCGAGTAAAGGCAACAAGTTCCATCATGTCAGCAGGTTTGAAACGCATCGTAGTTGTCGGCGCCAACGTTGCTGGAATTCGAGCAGCCGAAACCTTGCGCGCTGAAGGCTTTGATGGATCTCTCACCCTAATAAACGGAGAAAAAACACTTCCGTATAACCGTCCAGCGCTGTCAAAGGAGGTTCTAACCGGCAAGACGTCTCTTAAGGAGGTGATTCATCGCGACGAGGACCATTATCGAACGCTCGGAATTGAGCTCCGTTGCGGAGAGCGGGCAACCGATTTGGACCTTCGGCGTCAGACCTTAATTGTCGGCCAAGACGCTTTACCTTTCGATGGATTAATCATTGCGACGGGGGCTTCGGCCCGGACGATTCCCGAGTTTCATGGCCGCGAAGGTGTTCATGTATTGCGGAATATTGACGACGCGCAGCAGATCCGGTCTGCGTTCGAGGCGAAACCGAGAGTCGTGATAATCGGAGCAGGGTTCATTGGCTCAGAGATTGCGGCGAGCGCTAGGTCCTTGGGTCTCAAGGTAACTATTGTTGAGCTGCTCCCAGTTCCGCTCGTTAGGGCGCTGGGCGAGAACATGGGCAAGGCATGCGCTAAGTTGCATCACGAGAATGGAACAGATCTGCGCTGCGGTGCAAGTGTCCAAAGAATCGAAGGCGAAGGCCGCGTCGAACGTGTACGTCTTGCAGACGGAACCTATATTGACGCCGAATTGGTCGTGGTCGGCGTCGGTGCAAGCCCCAACATTGGCTGGCTCTCGGACTCCGGCTTGAAGTTGGCCAATGGGCTGGTCTGTGATGAAACGCTCAATGCAGGCCATCCGGCGGTTTTTGCTGCCGGAGACCTAGTATGGTGGCCCAACCGACTCCTCGGTAAGGAGATGCGCTGTGAACATTGGACGAACGGCGCTGAACAGGGACGAGCGGCTGCTCGAAATCTGTTGGCTGGTCGCGAGAGCGCCAAACCATATCTTGGTTCCTGCTACTTTTGGTCTGACCAATACGGAAGTCGAATTCAGTTCGTAGGTCTTCCGAAAGGTGAAGCCTCCATAGTTTACGGCTCACCTGATGAGAACAGGTTTGTTGCGTTGTACAGGAGCGGCAATCGGGTAATTGGTGCTCTCGGGATCAATTCACCAAAGGCCCTCATGAAAGCCAAGCTCCTGGTCGAAAAGCAGGCTGCCTGGGAAGTGGCGGTGGATGCTGTTGATACCGCCTGACTAGAGTTCAACCACCGCGAATAGGATAGGAGAAATCCGTGGCTACGATTAAGCGCAAACGTATTTCAACTCCGGCCATCAAAGCGAGGAAGGGCGGAGAGCCAATTGTGTGCCTAAGCGCATACACGGCTCCCATGGCGAGGTCCTTGGACCCGCACGTCGAACTCATGGTTGTGGGCGATTCTGTTGGTATGGTGCTGTATGGATATGACAGCACAATGCCTGTGACATTGGACACGATGGTTATGCATGGCTCAGCAGTCGTACGTGCGACGGAGCATGCTTGCATCGTTGTCGACATGCCATTCGGGACGTACCAGGAGTCGCGGGAAGCAGCGTTTAGGAACGCAGCACGGGTCATGGTTGAGACCGGCTGTTCGGCGGTAAAGATTGAAGGCGGAATCGAATTGGCGGATACCATCCGCTATTTGACGGAAAGAGGCGTGCCGGTTATGGGGCATATCGGTCTGATGCCGCAGTCGGTCCAGACTGCAGGCGGCTATGGCGCACGCGGCAAATCGAAGGACCAAGCCGAGCGATTGCTCGAGGATGCCAGAGCTGTGGATGAGGCCGGGGTGTTTGCCATGGTCATAGAATCGGTGATAGAGCCGATTGCGCGCGATATCACCAAACAGGTGTCGGCAGTAACGATTGGCATTGGGGCTTCGCCGGCATGCGATGGACAAACACTGGTCACCGAGGATCTTTGCGGTCTGTTTAGCGACTTCACTCCGCCCTTTGTTAAGCGCTATGTGAATCTGGGTCCGGAGATCGCCAAAGCCGCCCAGGCGTTCGCCGCCGACGTGCGCGCGAAGCGCTTTCCCGGCCCCGAACATGTCTTCCGCGTGAAGTCAGCCAGCGAAGCGACCAAAGTAGCTTGAGCTCGATTTCCGGTCTGCTGAAGACCTTCAGTTCGAGCCGGCGTCGGAGCCGCTAAGTCCTCCTAGCCGGTTCGGTGACAAGAAGTCTCCCCACGGCACTAACGGGCGTGTGCCGTGGGGAGCTGTCAGACCTTCTCTAGAGCGTCCAGCTCAAACTCGGACGTGTCTTGTAGCTCGCACGCCTCTAGAGTATTTACGAGCAACATTGCGATTGTCATTGGCCCTACACCACCGGGCACTGGAGTAACCCACTCTGCGCGTTCGCACGCGGATGCAAACTCAACGTCGCCACAAAGTTGGCCGGTTGAGGTTCTGTTTATTCCGACGTCGACGACGATTGAGCCCTGCTTCAGCCAGTCACCCCGCACAAACTCGGGCTTGCCGACAGCGGCGACAACTATGTCGGCCTGGCGCACTAGGGCAGGCAAGTCTCGAGTAGCGGAGTGGCAGATAGTGACGGTACATCGCGACATCAAGAGTTCAAACGCCATCGGCCGCCCTACAATGTTGGACTGCCCGATGATCACCGCATGCTTTCCAACAAGATCTACTTGTGTTTCCTTAAGCAACTGCATACATCCCTGCGGGGTGCAAGGACGAAACAACGGCATCTTTAGCGCAAGGCGGCCCACGTTATACGGATGGAAACCATCTACGTCCTTCAAGGGTGATATTCGCTCGACGACGCGATCGGCATTGATGTGACGAGGAAGAGGTAGTTGGACAAGTATTCCGCTTATTTCCGGATTGGCATTTAGTTCATCGACTAAGGTGAGCAATTCATGCTCCGTAGTCGTCAACGGTAAGTCGAACATGAATGATCGAATGCCGGCTTTTTCGCTCGTGCGCCGCTTGTTTCGTACGTACACCTGCGAGGCCGGATCTTCGCCTATTAGTACAACAGCCAGGCCCGGGCGGGATTTGCCCTGCGCAACCCGCGACGTCACCGCACTAAGGACCCGGTAAGCCACTTCAGCCGCTAGTCCGGTGCCATCAAGAACCTTGGCGCTCATAATGATTCCCCATCAAAGAGATTGTTTCTGAGTGCAATAGTTGACCACGCCCGCGAAACGATGCTAGCATGGTGATGACATGTTAACAACATGTCATAAGGCTGTATATGAACGAGCGGCATGATGGGTCTACTCGTCCTAAACCGCTATGACGACCGAGCTCTGCTGCCGGAAAGTGCACCCGTGCTTTGGCGCGCTAGGAGCGCGCGCCCTTATCATCTGGTCCTGCGTTCGCTGCAGTGGGACGCTCAGCGTTTAGCGGCCAACAAACAGGCCGTATGGCGGCTCATTCTTCTGTGAAATCCTTGCGACGGGCCTGCGAGGCGCGTCAATTCCAAGCCGCACGTCGGTTGAAAGTCTAAATGGCCGTGGAGCAAAAGATCGTTTTTTTGGATCGAGATACGCTGAAGGCCGACGTCAAACGGCCAAGCTTTGAACATCAGTGGGTCGAGCACGCTTCTACCAGCTCCGACGATGTGGTAGATCGCCTTGGAGGCGCGACAGTCGCGATAACAAACAAGGTGCCTCTTACCGCCTCAGCGCTCGAAAGGCTGCCTAACCTGCAGCTGATTGCAATGGCAGCGACCGGCTACGACGTCATCGATATTGACTATTGCAGGCGCCACGGCATTTCCGTCGTGAACGTTCGCAACTATGCGGCGCGAACAGTTGCTGAGCATACATTTGCACTCATTCTTGCACTACGGCGGAATCTGATCGCGTACCGAACAGACGTCTTGGAGGGGCGTTGGCGGCGCCATAATCAGTTCTGCTTTGTCGATCATCCAATAAGAAACCTGCATGGAGCAACCATCGGAGTTATCGGCGCGGGGTCGATTGGCCAAGCGACGGCCGAAATCGCCCGCAGCTTTGGAATGAAGGTTCTCTTTGGGGGCGATGGCACACCGCGCGGGCACTCGGGCCAAATGGCGCCGCTAGATACCGTACTGAGCATGGCGGACATTGTGACCCTCCATTTGCCGCTCAGGCCCAGTACGAAAAACATGATCGGGATGACTGAGCTGCGTAGGATGAAACGCACCGCGCTACTCATTAACACCGCCCGAGGTGGGTTGGTGGATGAGGCGGCTCTATGTGTGGCGCTCAATGAAGGTCTTATAGCTGGTGCGGGCATAGACGTCCTTACTGTTGAGCCACCTAGGGGTGGAAATCCACTCTTAGAGCTGCACCTGCCCAACTTAATCGTTACTCCGCACGTTGCGTGGGCCTCTGTCGAAGCAATGCAGGAGCTGGCCGATCAGCTTATTGGGAATATTGAGGCCTTCTTTAATGGGCAACCAAGAAACGTAGTCGCGTAAGGCGAGGCAGACCGTCCAGTGGAACCGACTAAGTCAGAAATGCGAAGGTGCATACGCGCGATGCGGGACGCTCTGAACAATAGCGAACGCTCCAGTTATAGCGTGCTTATCTCCCGCAGGATAGTGGCGAGCGCCATGTTCAATGAGGCAAGTGCAGTGCTGGCCTATATGCCAATCGGCAGTGAGGTGGACATTAGGCCTGTCATCAACGAGGTCGTGTCGATGGGAAAGACGTTGGTCTTGCCGAAGATCAATCGCGAAGAAATGAGCTTGGAACTATACGAAGTGCAGAACGTAGAGGGCGAGCTATTACCGGGACCGTTTGGCACCTCTGAACCGCAGAAGGACCCAAGACGTCGCGTAGAACTCAGCGATATAGATTTGGCCGTTGTCCCTGGCCTCGCATTTACAGCAGCGGGTGCACGCCTCGGATATGGCGGCGGTTTTTACGATCGGCTTTTCGAAAATCGGCCTGAAGGCTTATGGCTGGTCAGTCCAGCGTTTTCGATCCAAGTCGTCAAGGCGATTCAGGTGCGTGACCATGATGTGTCTATCGATTCGGTAATCACTGAGCAACGTGAATATGAGTCTTCTCGTCTACGCCGCAGCTCCGTGGCTCCCCGTCTGATCATGTGGTGAACATGCGCGAGGTCCGGCTTTCGGCGGGCGCTGCATTCGTCGTTATGATCTGGGGGGATTAGTGACGATGCCTGGCCTTCCCAGAGCGCCTTCGGCTGAGAAAATCGACCTCATCGAAGGTAAGGTAGGCCTCCTCTAAGCCGAATCGGAAGATGACTAAGCGAACTCTCAGACCTCAAGCTGACCAGATCAAGATTTTTCTGAGCAACTTGGTTTGTGACGCTCTAATTGGCGTATACGCACGAGAGAAGCTAAAGCCGCAACGCGTTCGCGTTGATATTGAGTTGACCGCGAGCTACGGGGGCATGCCCAAGTCAATTGATGACGTTCTTGACTACGCCGCTCTAAGACAAGGAGTTAAGGCGATTATTGGGCAGGGACATATACCGCTGCAGGAGATGCTTTGCGAGAGCATTGTGAACATGTGTCTATCGTTTCCGCAGACTGTAAGCGTACACGTGCGAGTAGCTAAGCTCGAAGCATTTGGGGACTGTGAGGCGGTGGGCTGCGAACTCTGGAGGGCCCAAGTATCCGCGGCCAAGTCACGCAGGCTTGCCAGCGAGTTGTGCCTCCGGCCAATCTGGTCTTGTAGTCAAGCCAAGGATTGATGCGCTCGCCTTTCGGCGGCTTCGCCGGAGTGGCCCATGAACGGCTCCGCTCGCAGCAGCTGGGGCAGCGAGGCGGCAACTGCGTGGTGGCGGTTCGCACCGTATGCCCCCTCGATCAGCTCCTTGGAGCTAGGTTGGTAGTGCTGAAAGAAACTGCGCGCTGCAGAGCAAGTCATGCCGGCGCAGTCAGCTCTCGGTGCTCTCGGCGGTGGTTTCGACTGGCTCGAAGACGCCGCTATCTAGCCCGCAAGACCGCACGCACGGACCGTCACATAAAGCTTCCTATTCGCGCTAATTGCGTGCACAACGACCGCGCTTGTCCAAGCGATCCAGAGGGTCGTTGGGAGGCTCGGAGTCGAGCGAGGCGGCGCGTCCGGACTTCACCGCTTGGCGGACTCCAGTCCCAATTCTCGATGTGGATCATGGTCGCACCTCCAATTCGGTGCCGACCGCCACGCTAAGTCGCTGACGGTTGTCCTGCACCTGGGACAAACCCAACGCGTCTCCCCGTCTCCAGCCCCAAGACTACTCGTACGCGTCAAAGTCGCCGTAGCCAGTGGGACGGCCCGCATGACCCTTTGACAAGCCAGAAACATCGCAGTAGCATCCGACTGGGATGTCAGAGACATGTTACGACGACCTGCCGTGGCGGATCGTCCTTCGAGGGCTATGTTCACAACGCGGAGAGGGAGCGCAATGAAAGCGAGAATGTGTGCAATTCAACTGAACGTCTTAACCGCGGTCGGAATGATATTGAGCGGCCTTCTTCCACTGACAGCCGTTGCAGAAGGATTCTCGAACACGAATGTTCAGGTGTTCTATACGACCCGCAGCAAAGCTGATCCTGTCAATGGAACGGGATCGGATGATGAAAAATTGACTGCTGTTCGGATGGAGCATTACGGAACCTTCAGTTACGGGGATAACTATTTCTTTTTCGACAACTACAGCGGTCGAGATGTCGGCGGCCCGGGATCGGGGTCTTTCGGCGGCAACACCCGAAACCAGCAATTCGGAGTCTGGATGCCGCGTTTCAGTTTTGGGAAACTACTTGGTAAGCAAATAGGCTATGGTCCTATTGAGGACATCTCACTGGCCTCGCGGCTCGAACTGGCGAGCTACGGTAGCTATCACGCCGAGAGCATCGGCATTGGCATCGATTGGAAGATTCCGTCTTTCAATTTCGTTACTACAAGGCTGTTGGAGTACAGGAACAACTACAACAGCACGCACTTATTTGTACACACGGCATGGGGCGCTGCCTGGCCCGTTGGATCCCGAAAGCTCCATTTTGATGGCTTTTTTTGGACGGTCGGCACCGACACGAATGGGCGGCGCTGGTACATCGAGCCGGACGCAACGGTGGATGTGGACCAAAAAGGAACGGTTCAAGCCGGTATCCGCCTCACGGAGGAAACGTACAAGCTAGGTGGCACGAATTACAGGCGCACGACGCCTTGGCTGCTAATCAAATGGAACTTCTAGAGTAGTGGCACGGCCATGCGAGCTGTCGGCGCTTTTCAGGCGGCGCGCCGAAATTTTGGAAACCTATTCGCGAGTGCACCCTTGGACCTCGTGACACGACTGAGCGTAGAGGAGTCTGGAGTGCCAGCGTCCGCGGGGCAGCGGGCGTCGGAAGTATTGCGGTTGGAAGGGATAACTAAGCGATTTGGCCCGCTGGTAGCCAATAATGGGATTAGCCTAGCCCTATCGCGTGGTGAGGTGGTCGCGCTCCTCGGTGAGAACGGCGCTGGGAAAACAACGCTCATTAACATTATTTTTGGGCACTACGTAGCCGACGAAGGAGAGGTCTACGTCAGAGGAATCCGCTTGCCAGCGGGTTCCCCGCACGCAGCAATCGCAGCCGGCATTGGCATGGTGCACCAGCACTTCGCGCTCGCCGATAACCTTACAGTTCTTGAAAATATCGTCGCCGGGACGGAGCCGCTCTGGCGGATTTATAGTCGGAGCGAACCAGCACGGCGACGCCTGTTGAGCCTTGCGACTCAATTCGGCTTTCGCATAGATCCAGAGGCTTGTGTTGCGGACCTCTCTGTGGGCGAAAGGCAACACGTCGAGATCCTCAAGGTACTTTACCGGGACGCCAAGGTCCTCATTCTGGATGAGCCGACTGCTGTCCTTGTGCCGCATGAAGTCGAGGCATTGTTTTCGATCATCCGAAAGCTGGCGGCACATGGCGTTGCAGTTATCTTCATCAGCCACAAGCTTCGTGAAGTGATCGCCATAGCACAGCGTATTGTTGTACTGCGTCACGGACAGGTTGTCGCTGAACGCCCGACAGCAGGCGCTTCCCCGAACGAGCTGGCTGAATTGATGGTTGGCCAGGTTAACTCACTGATGCCTGGTGATGTTAGAGAACGTCTGGTGCCTGGTGAGCCAGTCTTACGGCTTCATGATGTGACGGTTTTAGAGCGTGATGGCCGCGCGCTGCTAGCTAATGTCAATATCTCCGTTCAGCGGAACGAGATTGTCGGTATCGCCGGGGTTTCTGGCAACGGACAGTCGACGCTTTCAGATCTTGTGTGCGGACTAATTAGCCCACGGGCTGGAACGGTGGAAGTTCTTGGAGCACGCATCAACCGGCTAACGCCTCGTGCGGTAATCGAGCGAGCCGTTGCGCGGATACCAGAGGATCGGCACGCAACCGGGCTCTATGCCGATGCAGCGATTTGGGAGAACGTCATTGCAGAGCGTTACTACACTCGCGAATTCGCAGCTGGCGGCTTCCTCAGAGTCGAGAAAGCCAAGGCGTATGCCGCGAAGATAATTTCGGATTTTAATGTTCGATGCTCTGGCCCAAATGCCGTAACCCGCCTCCTTTCAGGAGGCAACATGCAAAAACTCATCCTAGGACGTACTTTGCCCCGTTCGCCCGGGCTCATCTTGGCGAATCAACCAACGCGGGGACTAGACGTGGGCGCGGCGGCGGATGTTCATCGGAGGCTGATATCGGCTCGCGCACGTGGGGCCGGTGTATTGATGATCTCCGATGATTTGGACGAGCTTTTGGAGTTGTGCGATCGCGTGGTAGTTATGTTTAGAGGGCAGGTTTCCGACTCAATTTCACGCGAGGAAATTGATATGAATCAGCTCAGTATGCAGATGGCCGGACAGGTTCCAGTGCGGCCGAGTGCCCATGATGAGTGTGGGCTGCGGTAGGCGAACACCGCGCCGCCTGGCATTCCGATTAACTACACCCAAGCCTCAGGAGAGGCCGATATGCGAGGGCTCGGAATAATCAGGGAAGAGCACCGCTTGCAAGTTTCAGTCCTTAACGGCATGCGCTACCTAATCCGTGAGATCGCTGCCCATAAGGAGCCGCCGAATTTTGATCTATTGGGCGCAATGATCTACTACCTTGATGCATTTCCGGAGCGGTTTCATCACCGAAAGGAAGATGAATACCTCTTCGCGCGTCTGTTGCTTCGTTCCTCAAGAGCTGAGGCGCTCGTCAACCGCCTTAAGCAAGATCACTTAATCGGCGCAGAGAAAATCAGGCAGCTGGAGCAAGCACTCGCGCGATACCAGCAAGGCGGTGCTCCCGAATTTACAGCTTTTGCCGCGGTTGCAGAAGACTATGTGGCATTCCATATTGAGCATATGCGAATGGAGGAACAGGAGCTCTTGCCATTGGCAGTGAAGTATCTGACCGCCAACGATTGGGAGTTCGTCGATAACGCTTTTCTCGGCCACACCGATCCCCTCTTGGGTGCGAGCGAGGGCTCGAGATTCAGGTCGCTATTCCAGCGCATTGTTGATTTAGCACCGCCGCCGGTTGGAATAGGGCCAGCGGCGACACCTGAGTCGTCCCATTGGACGGCCAAGAAGTGAGGGTTTAAATGCCGCGAATGTACTTCACCTTCCAGGACTGCTCGTGCGAATAGAGCCTCGAGAGCACACGTCGGTTACATTAGGATTGTTGGCGCCGATGACTGCGATACTCGCAAGCATCGTGATATGCAGCGGCCTTGTTGCCATCGCGGGCGCTCCAATCTTGCGAGCGTTTGTTCTCACTCTCGACGGGGGCTTTGGGTCAATCCCAGCTATTGCGGCAACGTTAACAAAAGCCACCCCACTAATATTTACCGGCCTGTCGGTTGCCGTGGCCTTCAGATCCAACCTCTGGAATATTGGTGCTGAAGGGCAATTGTATATGGGGGCGTTGGTGGCAGTGCTGGTCGGCGGCGGGGCCATTCACCTTCCGGCTGTTCTAATGATTCCTCTCCTCTTTGTCGCTGGGTTTTGTGGTGGGGCGCTCTTACTTTGCATTCCGACTATCTTGAAAACTAAGTTCAAGGTTGACGAAGTTGTAACCACTCTGCTTCTCAATTTCATAGTGCAGCTCTTCGTCTCGCTCATGCTTGACGGCCCCCTTAAGGATCCCAATGCCTTTGGGTGGCCCCAGTCGGTTCCAATCATCGATTCAGGCACGCTGCCCTTGCTAGTTGCAAATAGCCAGCTTCATATGGGATTTGTTTTTGCCCTCATCGCTTCTGCAATCGTCTGGCTGATTAACAGTCGCAGCACATGGGGATACGAAATGAGAGTAGTTGGAGTGAACCCACGGGCCGCACAATTCGCAGGCGTGCCGGTTGCTCGAGTGCTATTGCGTGTCGCCCTATTATCCGGCGGCCTTGCTGGTCTTGCGGGTGTCAGTCAGGTGGCAGGCCTCAGCGGATACCTCACCACCGATCTTTCGCCAGGCTACGGCTACACAGGCATCGTGGTCGCAACGTTAGCTGCGCTTCACCCAGTGGGCGTAGTGATTTCCGCGATATTTATGGCGGGCATATTCATTGGTGCAGATGCGATGAGCCGTTCACTGGCCGTCCCGAACTACATTGCCGATGTGATGGTTGCAGTGAGTTTGCTGACAATGCTTGTGGCTGTGCTGTTTACCAAGTATCGGGTGCGCCGTGGCTGACGTCATAGGCCTCATTGCTACGGCGAGTTTCTGGGCGGCGACTATGCGAATTGCGACGCCGCTGATTTTCGGGACGCTTGGCCAGTTACTGTGCCAACGAGCAGGCGTTCTGAATCTTGGCATAGAAGGCATTATGACGGCCGGGGCAATGGCCGGCTGGGTCTCTGTGCATTTCGGCGCCAGCCTATGGATGGGGGTTCTTGTCGCAGCACTTACTGGAGCGCTGTTGGGACTGCTCTTTGCGGCTCTTACGGTTTCACTCCCACTATCGCAGCACGTAACCGGGATCGGTATGTCGTTATTCGCGATTAGTGTTTCTTACTACCTCTTTCGCGTGTTGATTCCGCAGATGGCCAGGCAGACGATCGTGCCATTTCCCGAACTGCACTCATCTGCTTTCATGGCAATTCCGTATGTGGGTTCTGTTTTATCTCAGCAGACGTCTTTGACTTATCTTGCCTTTTTGCTTGTTCCATTGGCCTCGTTCATTATCTATAAGACGCCACTTGGCTTGGCTGTCCGCATGGTTGGAGAGAACCCGCATGCGGCTGCAGCACAGGGGATAAGCGTGGCATCAGTGCGGTTCGGCGCTGTAATCGCGGGTTCTGCGCTAATGGCAGTTGGCGGAGCATTCTTGACGCTATCTGCCTTTAACGCATTTCTTTTTGGGATGATTAATGGCCGGGGCTGGATTTGCATCGCGCTTGTAGTCGTAGCCTCGTGGAAGCCCGGAAAGGCCCTAGTGGCCGTGCTTGTTTTCGCAGCGGCAGATGCTCTGCAGCTGCGGTTGCAGCAAATAATTTTCGGCCTGCCTTACCAAGTATTCCTGATGCTTCCGTATGTACTCGGCATTGTCGCCTTAGTCCTTCTTTCTAGGCGAGCCGAAAGCCCCCGAGCTCTCATGGTGCCGTATTACGCCGGCGCACGTTAGCAAGCGTTCAAAAGGTTGACTTTGAACGTCTTCTTGAATAGCTGTCAGCGCTCGGCAAGCTAGCGGCGTCCGAAGCCCCGCGTCGGTGACGGCAGTGCGCACCAGCGGGTAACGTCCTGGACCGCCAGCTATGAAAATTGCCTCGAAATACTATTGACATTGGCGTGACATGTCATACAATCAGATTACGCACAGCCCTAACTTGGAGGAACCATGAGTGTCTCCCGCTCGTCCCGCCGCAAATTTCTGCAAGCCGTAGGAGGTGTCGCGGCTACAAGCCTGCTGGTGCCTCGGGCGTACGCGCAATCAAGAATTAAGGTCGCTGGCGTTTACTCAGTCCCAGTAGATCAACAATGGGTTAGCCGGATTCATATCGCCCTGAAGGCAGCGGAAAAACGGGGGGATGTGGAATATGTGTGGTCTGAAAACGTTCCTTTTCCTGACATGGAGAGGGTCGCCCGCGATTGGGCACAAAAAGGCGTGCAGATGATTACGGGCGAAGTTTATTCGTACGAAAAAGGCATCCGCAAGGTCGCTTCCCAATACCCCAAAACCGACTTTCTGTCCGGGTCGGGACAACACCCTCAAACCCCCAATTTGTCTGTCTTCGATGACCATATTGACGAAGCCGCGTATCTCGCCGGGATGGTGGCAGGTGGTATGAGCAAGACTAACGTCATCGGAATGATATCTGCGTACCCCATTCCGACTAAGAATCGCTTGCTAAACGCGTTTCATCAAGGCGCGCTCTACGTCAATCCTAAGACCTCAGTACTGGTCAATTTCATCGGCAGTTGGTTCGATCCGCCTAAAGCGAAGGAGGCGGCGTTCGCGCAGATGGATCAAGGGGCAGACGTGTTCTATGCAGAGCGGGACGGAGTCTCGGATGCGGCTAAGGAAAGGGGCAAGCTTTCGATAGGAAACCTGGTGAACACCCAATCTCAATTTCCGGAGACTGTCGTTACCTGCTCTCTCTGGCACATGGAGCCGACCATTGACAAAGTTCTCGCGCAGATAAAGGGTGGGCAATTTGTGCCAACCGATTACTCCGAGGCGATGACGTTGAAGAATGGCGGATGTTCACTCGCGCCTTTCGGTACATTTGAGAGGAAGGTGCCCAGCGAAGTAAAAGAAAAGGTAAAGCAACGTGAGACGGAATTTAAGCAAGGTAAGTTCACATTGCAAATAGACGCGAAAGAGCCGAAATCTACTAAAGCTTGAGCGCAATGTCCGGCCCTCTTTAGAAGGCACGAGCTTTGGCCACAAGGCTTAAGAGACGCGCATCGCCTGCGCGTGTGCTGGCTCATACCGCGCCATGCAGCATGAAAAGGTGTGAACTTGTCTGCAGTCAAATTCGCGGAAGATACAGCCCCTCAGTCGTTGTTCATGCACCGCGTTCACAACGTGCTCGTCCTTGGCGCTTCATACGGTTCTCTTTTGGGTACGAAGCTCGTCATGGCCCAACATCGAGTGACCCTCGTTTGCACGAGTGCCACCGCGTCGCTCATCAACGAGCGAGGCACGGTCGTGCGGTTCCCCGTATCCGGACGCGGCCTCGTCGAAGTGGCCTCGTGCAGACTGCCTGGTACGCTAATCGCTGCTAGCCCGGAGCAAATTCGGGATCTGGAATCTTACGATCTCGTTGTGCTTGGTATGCAAGAGTCCCAGTATGGGGCGCCCGGGGTTCGCGAGCTTATGGGTCGCATCGCGCGCGCAGAGACGCCTTGTCTGGCAATCATGAATATGCCGCCCCTCCCATATCTCAAGCGCATACCTGGGCTTGCTACCGAGAGCTTGGAGGCTTGCTATACCGACCCAGCTGTGTGGAGAGATTTCAATCCTCGTTATATCACTCTGGCGAGCCCAGATCCGCAAGCATTCCGAGTGTCGGAGGAGCCGAAGAACGTGTTGCACGTTGGTCTTCCAACCAATTTCAAAGCGGCGGCCTTCGATCATGAAGCGTCTACTATGCTTCTACGGCGGCTCGCCGCTGATATCGAGGCGGCACGACTTTGCGTGGATGATACCGAGCTCGAAATCCCGGTGAAGCTCAAGGTGCACCAGTCGGTATTCGTGCCACTCGCGAAATGGCCGATGCTAATCGCTGGAAATTATCGCTGCATCCGTCAAGAGGAAATGGTATCCATCGATGATGCTGTGCATAACAACGTGGAGAAGTCGCGAGAAGTCTACGATTGGGTCGTGCGGCTGTGTCGCCGGCTCGGCGCCGAAGCAGCCGACCTAGTTCCATTCGAGAAATACGCAAAAGTGGCCGAAGGTCTCACCAAGCCATCTTCGGCGGCGCGAGCTCTCTTCGGCGGCGCCCCGCACGTCGAGCGCGTTGATCGCCTCGTCAGCAGCATTGCCTCCCAGCTCGGCCTTGGCTCCGAGACGGTCGACGAGATTGTGGCACTTGTCGATGACCGCCTGGGTAGAAACCGCCTCGCTCGTCGAGTGGAGTGTGACTAGGTCTTCTGTTTACTCGGGCCGGCAGATGCTCGGCGAGCGTGGCGCATTAGCCCTAATTGAGGTGTATCGGTCCTATTGGGAGACGAGCATATGAGCAAACCAATCTCAATCCATCCCGCTGTCGACCAGGGCGTGAAACCAGGAGCGGAAAAGTTCGCCGGCGGAACGTTGACCTGTCGCTGTTCGAGCGACCAAATTGTGGTGGCGGTTAAGGCGCAGTGCACACATAACCACGTGTGCGGGTGCACGAAGTGTTGGAAACCGAACGGCGCACTATTCTCGCAAGTGGCGGTAGTACCGCGCGCGAAAGTTAGTATCACCGCGAACGGTGGAAAGCTGAAAGTCATCGATCCGAGCGCAACTATTCATCGTTATGCCTGCCAGGTCTGCGGCGTCCACATGTTCGGACGTATTGAGAACATGCACCACCCGTTCTATGGACTGGATTTCATTCATCCTGAACTTTCGAAGGAATCCGGTTGGGCAGGCCCCGAGTTTGCCGCGTTCGTATCCTCCATTATCGAATCTGGATTTAATCCCGCCCGGATGGGCGCAGTGCGTTCGCGATTGAGAGAACTCAAGCTCGAACCGTATGACTGCTTGTCTCCGGCGCTGATGGACGCGATAGCGACACATAGTGCCAAGGCGTCGGGCGTACTGAGGAGGTGATCCTTCCCTGCAGCGCTATCGAAACGCTTTCCCAACATCGCTGCTTCGAGGGAATTGAGGGCTATTACCGCCATATTTCGGTCGCCTGCGGCGGCACTATGCGCTTTGCGGTATTCGAGCCGCCGCAGGCCCGTGAGCGTCCAGTGCCTGTGCTCTATTACCTGGCCGGTCTTGCCTGTACCGAAGAGACGTTCATGGTTAAGGCCGGAGCGCAGCGAGTCGCGGCGGAGCTCGGCCTGATGCTTGTCGCCCCAGATACAAGTCCCCGGGACACACGCTATCCAGGTGATGCCGATAGTTGGGACTTCGGCCTTGGTGCCGGATTCTATATCGATGCGACCCAAACACCTTGGCGCTGTGCGTATCGTATGGAAAGCTATGTCGCGTGCGAACTTCCAGCGCTAATCGCAGCGCACTTTCCCGCCGACCCGGAACGCCAGGGTATCTTTGGCCATTCAATGGGTGGGCACGGCGCCCTTATACTTGCACTCAGGCATTCAGGACAATATCGGTCGCTCTCGGCATTCTCTCCGATTTCGGCCCCTAGTCGGTGCCCTTGGGGCGAGAAGGCTTTCAGCCGCTATTTGGGCCCCGATCTTAGTCTGTGGTCCGAGCACGACGCGACCGCGCTCATAACACACCGGTCAATCGGAAGACCGATCCTGATCGATCAGGGATTAGCTGATCCGTTTCTCATTGAACAGCTCAATCCGCATCTCCTAGAAGCGGCGTGTGAGAAATCTGGTCAAGCGCTCATACTGCGCCGGCATAAGGGATATGACCACGGTTATTTCTTCGTTCAAACATTCATTGAGGATCACCTCAGGTTCCATTATTCGCAGCTCATGAGTTCTCAAGGATAGCGACTGATGAAGACACAGGCTGCAGTTGCGTTCGAGGCGGGTAAGCCGCTAGAGATCGCCATGGTGGATCTGGCCGGCCCGAAGGCGGGAGAGGTGATGGTCGAGATCAAGGCGACCGGCATTTGCCATACGGACGAATTCACGCGCTCAGGCGCCGATCCAGAGGGGCTTTTCCCGGCGATTCTCGGCCACGAAGGCGCGGGCATCGTGGTTGAGGTCGGGCCCGGAGTGACCAGCGTGAAGAAGGGTGACCATGTCATTCCGCTCTATACGCCCGAATGCCGGCAGTGTAAGTCGTGCTTATCGCGCAAGACGAATCTCTGCACCGCAATCCGCGCCACGCAGGGTAAAGGCGTGATGCCAGACGGGACCAGCCGCTTCTCTCTAAACGGGAAAACGTTATATCACTACATGGGCTGCTCGACTTTCGCCAACTACACCGTCCTACCCGAGATCGCAGTGGCGAAGATCCGTGATGATGCTCCATTCGACAAAGTTTGCTACATCGGCTGTGGTGTGACCACCGGTATCGGCGCGGTCATCAACACCGCGAAAGTGGAAGCCGGTGCCAACGTGGTGGTATTCGGCCTGGGTGGCATCGGGCTAAATGTAGTGCAGGCCGCGAAGATGGTCGGTGCCAACATGATTGTCGGGGTCGATCTGAATTCGAAACGGGAATCTCTCGCTCGCAAATTCGGTCTGACGCACTTCGTCAATCCGAAGCATGTCAAGGGAGACTTAGTGGCACACCTGGTTGAGATAACGGGTGGCGGGGCCGACTACAGTTTCGAGTGCGTGGGGAACGTCAACCTTATGCGCCAGGCGCTCGAGTGCTGCCACCGCGGCTGGGGTGTTTCGACGATTGTCGGCGTCGCTGGCGCTGGCCAGGAGATCCGGACGCGACCGTTCCAGCTGGTTACGGGCCGAGTGTGGAAAGGAACCGCGTTCGGCGGTGCGCGCGGCCGCTCAGACGTCCCGAAGATTGTCGACTGGTACATGGAGCGCAAGATCAACATCGACGACCTTATAACGCACACCATGCCCCTCACAGACATCAACCGAGCGTTCGATCTTATGCACGCTGGCGAGTCGATTCGCTCGGTGGTTGTCTACTCAAGCTAAACGATCATTTGCGCGTCTTGGCGTCAATTACTCTGGAGTGCAGCGTTCCGCCATTTGCGCACCGAGTTGACCACATATATGCGGTCGGCGCTGGGCAGATCACGGAGGTTGATGATTTCTTCGCGCACCTTGCCCTGCGCCAGCAGCCAACCGCGGAACACACCGGGAAGCAGACCGCATTCGACGGGAGGCGTCAGTAGTGTGCCCTTCCTTTCAACTACGATGTTCCCCACTGTCGTCTCTGTGACCTCATTCCGCTCGTTCCAGAGCACGATGTCGTCGCAGTCCGTTCTGCCCGCTCTTGCCTCGTCGTACATACTGCGGTAGGTGGTTTTATTGTAAAGAAATGGATTCGACGAGTTGATAGGCATCGCGGCTATCGCGAGGCGCACTGGCTTCGTCGTATTGGAATCGTCTATGGGCATTGATTCGCACGATATCGTCCCCTGTCGCCCGACAATCAGACGAATCCGTTGTGCCTGGGCATGAAAGTCTTTTTCCAGTTCAGTAAGCCGAGCCCTAACAGCTGAAAGATCAAGTCGAACACCGAGATGGTAAGAAGAATCCGCGAGGCGTCTTAGGTGCTCTTCGAGCAGGAAGTAACCGCCGCCTGGTTCCCAAAGCAGAGTCTCGAGCATCTCAAACTCGGCCGGCATGTCGGTCACGATACGTGCTTTCAACAGGCACTCCTCGTATTCCGCTTGACTGGTCGAGTCCCATACGATGCCACCGCCTGCGCCGTATTCAATGGTGCGGCTTTGCAGATCGAATAGAGCAGTACGAATCGCGACATTGAACTGCGCGTGCCGTCCCGGCGCTATGTAACCAATGCATCCCGTGTAGATATTGCGTGGCGCCGTTTCCAATTCCGCAATAATCTCTGTGGTGCGGGCTTTGGGGGCGCCTGTGATCGATGCCGGTGGGAAGAGGGCGCGCAAAATCTCGCAAACCGACGCATCGGTTCGGGCACTAACAGTAGAGGTCATCTGCCACACCGTCGGATAGCGCTCAAGACGCAGAAGCCCCGGCACCCGCACACTTCCCGGCTCGCAGATGCGCCCCATATCGTTGCGCACCATGTCGACGATCATGAGATTCTCCGCGCGGTTCTTGCACGACTGCTGAAGTACCTGCGACTTGAGCTTGTCCTGAGCAAGCCACAGACCGCGCGAGGTGGTGCCCTTCATGGGGCGGCTTTCAAGGAATTGGCCATCGAGCCGAAAGAACAGCTCGGGAGAAGCGCAGCAGATGATGTACCGCCCGGATTCGAGATAAGCGCCGTATTGGGGCTCGTTTGCATGCACCATACGAAGAAACAGGGCCTCCGGCTTTTCTTCCATCGGCGCTGTCAGTCTCAGGGTGTAGTTCACCTGATACGTGTCGCCGTCATATATAAGTTCGCGGATGCGAGCGATTGACTCATCGTACCGATCGCGGTCAATCGACGGCTTCCAACAGTACTGCGGCATTAGTGCACGTGAAGGTCTCGAGGGAAGCTGTATGAGCTGCGGATCGCGATAGAGACCAAAACAGAGCAACGGAAAGGAGCCCGCTGGGCGCGCCCTGAGGGCGCGGTCGAAGGCAGGAGTCGCCTCGTATCCGATATAGCCGGCGGCCCAGACGCCGTCGCGGTTCACTCGCTCTTCTATCTCGCGTAGTTTCGGCAGCACCTCCTCGAGATTGGCTGCAACGACCACCGCGCGTGGGTCGGAAAACTGCAACCAGCCTCCCGCAAGCGAATCCTGAATCAGGCTGCCGCTAAGCATTGAGAGGGATCGGCCAGGCCGATAGTGCCGCCAATTGGGCGAGGGGCAAAGACGAACGCGCCGCAATGTTCAATTCGGAGCGCGCAGAGCGGGTGATAGTCGGCGCCAATGTATTTCCTATGATTGATTAGAATTGGCAGCAACGCGCACATATAAGAACCCGGTTAAGTTGGCTATGTAAACGTCGGTGCCGCAGACCACGACGCCGCTTAGAGAATCGAGGCGCTACGGACGAGCGCCGACAGAATGTCGCGAACGTGCACCTTGTGCGCGTCACTACAGTTAATCGGGATGAAGCCATCGCCACGTTAGGCGCGAAGTGCACAGATCGAAGGGCCGCCCTTCGTCACGTTGCAGGTCGTGATGTACTGGTATTCGCGGATGTGCGGAGCCGAGGTCGTTTCGCCAAAGCCAAGACAACACATAGCTCTTAGAAAGGTTGCCTGCCGCCCCCAGCATTCCCGGCCCAAGGAGGAGGAGAGGCGAGAGAAGTACTTGGAGCGGCAGGCAAAACGGTTCGTGATCTCTTGCATTTGACGGGTTTGTCCAGTAACATGTGCCTAGCCATATCACTGACATGCCAGCGTTATGCTAACACCAATCTGGCGGATCGATCAACTTCTTTTGAGATACCGGGATAAGCGTTGATTCGCACCTTGTGGACAGCGAAAATGGAACGGACCATGCTGCATGCAAAGCTTCACCGCGTGCTTTGCACCCATTCGGAGCCTGATTACGAGGGCTCGTGCGCCATCGATAACGACTTGCTCAACGCCGGGGACATCCTTCCGTACCAGCAAATCGATGTCTATAACATCACCAATGGCCACCGATTCACGACATATGCCATCGGAGCTGTGGCCGGTTCCGGAATCGTCTCGGTAAACGGTGCCGCGGCCCACCGCGCCAAGCCGGGAGATCTGCTCATCATCGCCGCCTATGCGCGATACTCTGACCTCGAACTCGACTCCCACATCCCGAGGCTGATTTACGTCGACGCGAGCAACAGAATTAGGCGCGAACCCGAAGCTATTCCGCCCCCAAAAGCCAATGAAGTTCATTGGGCATGAATCGGTGGAGGAGGGTGCAATGGCGATTTTCCAGGAAAGCATGGCGATCGATCGACGCTCACCTGCGCGTCACAATGCCGTCCGTAGGCTTAGAGGTAGCGCACGCATCGCACGGGGTGAGATTGCTGAATACGGACGAAATGTTGCTTGGATCGTCCCGCCATCTGCCGGTTTTTGTCTGCGAAGCATTGCTCTGCTGCTGAGCGCGGCCGCTCGTTGTTTTGGTTGCTCGACAGGCCGCTGATGACCCGTGACACCCTCACGCCCCTGGCGATCCCATACGTCGCGTGATTACAGCGAACAAGATGGATCTCGTCGGAGAGAAGCGCGGCGCATTCAAACAAATCCTCGTGGACGCCACGGCGGTGGCGCAGTCGCCGCTAGCCGTTGAGCTCAGCACAATCTTTCGAAGGCGACACGGCCCGCACTATAACGAACGCGCTCATCGCGTTAGGCAGAAGTTTTGAGTCAACCCCTTCGCTCCACCCGCGGCATGGCGGTCGCGCCCCACGCGCTCGCCGCGCAGTCGGCGCTTGCCGTACTGCGTGAAGGCGGCAATGCGATCGAAGCCATGGTGGCCGCGGCGGCCACGATCGCGGTCGTCTATCCCCACATGAACTCGATCGGCGGGGACGCGTTCTGGCTCGTGCACGTGCCGGGCGAGCCGCCGCGCGCGATCGACGCCTGCGGCGCGGCCGCGGCGGCCGCGAACATCGCGCTGTACCGCGAGCAGGATCTCACCTCCATCCCGTTCCGCGGCGGGCTCGCGGCGAACACCGTCGCTGGGACCATCTCCGGCTGGCAGCTCGCGCTCGACTTCGCGCGCGAGCGCCTCGGCGGTGCGCTGCCGCTCGCGCGCCTGCTCGCCGATGCGATCGCCTATGCGCGCGACGGCATCGTCGTCACCCGCAGCCAGACTGCAATCACGACCGCGAAGCTCGCCGAGCTGCAAGGCCAGCCGGGTTTCGACGCGACCTTCCTCGTCGACGGTGCACCACCTGCAACCGGCACCCGCTTCCGCAATGCGCGCCTGGCGGGCACTCTCGAGCAGCTCGCGCGCGCCGGCCTCGACGATTTCTACCGGGGCGATCTCGCGGCGAGCCTCGCCCGTGACCTCGAGTCCGTGGCGAGCCCGGTGCGCCGCGCCGATCTCGCCGCGCACCGCGCGCATTGGCGCGAGCCCCTCGCCCTCGCCCATCGCCTCGGCACCGTCTACAACCTGCCGCCGCCCACGCAGGGCGTGGCTGCGCTCCTCATCCTCGGCATCCTCGATGCGCTCGACCTCGGGCGCGTCGATCCGAACGGGGCCGAGTACGTGCACCTTTGCGTCGAGGCGGTGAAGCAGGCTTTCGTGGTGCGCGATCGCCACGTGACCGATCCGGCGTACATGGACGTCGATCCGCGAGCGCTGCTGGCCCCCGAGCGCATTCGCGGCCTCGCCGAACGCGTGGATCGCGCGCGGGCCGCCCCCTGGGGCGCGGGGCGCGGGCCGGCCGACACGATCTGGATGGGCGTCGTCGACGGCGAGGGTCGCGCGGTGAGCTTCATCCAGAGCCTCTATCACGAGTACGGCAGCGGCGTCGTGCTCGCGCAATCGGGCGTGACCTGGCAGAACCGTGGCTGCAGCTTCGCGCTCGACGCGAAAGCGCGCAACGCGCTCGCGCCCGGACGCAAGCCCTTCCACACGTTGAATCCCGCGCTCGCCGTGCTCGACGACGGCCGCACGATGGTCTACGGGACGATGGGCGGCGACGGCCAGCCGCAGACGCAGAGCGCGGTCTTCACGCGCACGCTCGTGTTCGGGATGGATCCGCAGGCGGCGATCGCGGCGCCGCGCTGGCTGCTCGGCCGCACGTGGGGCCAGGCGAGCGACACGCTCAAGCTCGAGCGACGCTTCCCGCCGGAAGTCGTCGAGGCCCTCGCGCGCCGGGGCCACGAGGTCGAGCTGGTCGGAGAGTACGATGAGGTCGTGGGCCACGCCGGCGCGATCGTCCGCAGCCGCGAAGGGCTGCTCGAGGGCGGCTCGGACCCGCGCTCGGACGGTGGTGTCGCCGCCTTTTGACCGCTTCGCGAAGGAAAGCCATTAAGGCACGTCTCGTCGCGCCTTGCGACCCGCGGTCCTGCTCAGGCGGCACCAGGCTCCCATGATCCATTCAACGCCGACGGTATGGTGAGTGGGTTCACCCGCGGCGACGAAGGCGGCGGTGAACCGATGGGCTCGAATAGTGGTCGACGCGCTCGGGATGGCACTCAGCGCCTTGGCTGTATTGGCCTGGTTCGGTTGCCTCCGTTCAAGTCGTCAAATTTGCGAATTGCCTCCCTATCTTCGGGTTCGCTGTTTCAATGAGTTATGCTCCCTGCAAGCCGTCCGAAATTTCGACCTCGAATGCCCCTGCAACGCTCGTTTCTGAGAGCGGAAGACACCATGTTGGCCGTGTTTCCGGGATGGCGTGCTACCTCAACCTTCCCAGTTCTTTTCCCTATTACCGGGAATTTGGCCACTGAGACCGGTTCGCTCTGGACTGTGCCCACCGCCACTCGATAACGGTCACTTCTCAAGCACTTGGCTCCAGTTCCAACCGGCTGGTGCCGAACTGATGGCAGGCCGCCGACCTGGCGTCCGCCGCCTGCACGCATCGAGTTCAGTTGGTCGGATGGGCGGCTATGTCGATCCGCCGAAGTGTGTGGTGCGGCTCAGTGCCGCCGCATCGCGCGACCCGTGCGGAAGCTGGAACGATGTCGAGGTCCAGGGCAGGCCTGGCGGAGCGGCCCTGCCCAGCACCGCAAGTACGGCATCGATGTCCGCCGGTTTGACGAGCAATCGGTCGAACACCTGCGTTGCCTGCCGCCTGATGGCTGGCGCGCACACTCCCGTGACCGCTAACAGCACGGGCGGCGTGGGCGAACGACTCGAGCGCAGGCTCTTCGCGACATCCAGCCCGGAACGCCTGGGCAGGACGAGATCCATTACCACCGCGTGCGGGTGCCATTGCGTTGCGATGGCCAGAGCCGTTTCGCCATCGTTCGCGGCGCGAACGTCGTAGCCGTTGAGCTCCAGAAGCAACGACAACGTCTCGGTGACGTCTGCGTCTGCATCCGCGACCAGGACGCGCGGCCGCATCTCATGCGCCGGACCCATTGCCGCCTCCTCCTCCCTGGAGGGCACTTCTTGTTGACGCTTGTCGCCCTGGACTTCGTCGCAATCATTTCGCCGTGCCGTGCCGTTGCGTGCAACCGGGGAAAACCCCGTGGGGGACAGCTTTGCTGTTCCAGTCGCCGCCAATGCCGCAGTCATACACAAGGCGTAGTCCCGGGCCGACAACGAGGCGGGCGGCGGCCACGATGAGGGAGTCATCTCCGACGGCAAAGCTCTTGGCGTTAGTGCAGTCGAAGGCCGGCAACCGAGACGGAACAAAAACCTTTTGTTGACGACTCGCTGACACTTGGGCGCTAGGCTGCCTCCAACGTTTTGATTCAAGGAGGCAGCATGACGTCGCACACCAGAATCCATGCGCTGTTCGCCACGGCGCTGATCGCCATCGCCTTGCTGCCCGCCTGCAGCGATTTGCCGCAAGCGCGTGCACAGGTCGCTTCTGTCGAGGCGCGGGCCGAGCACGGGGTGGTCGAGCGCATCGTGGTGGAGCAGGGGGGCGCGCCGAGCGAGGTCGGGACGGTCATTGGCGGCATCGCCGGGGGCGTGCTTGGCCACCAGATCGGCCACGGGGGCGGCAATACGGCGGCGACCATCGCAGGTGCCTTGGGCGGCGCATATGCAGGCCACGAGATCCAGAAGGCGCACGAGGCGCCGCGCTATCGCATCACGGTCCGGCTGGACAACGGCGCGATCCTCGATATGAAGCAAGCGACCGATGCCAATTTGCGCGTGGGCGATCGCGTCAGCGTGGTGGACGACCGCATTTATCGCGAGTAGGGCGGATTCATGAAAAATATCCTCGATTCGTCGTTCCGGTATCGGCCGAGCTATGCGACCGATCTGCGACGGACGTTCGCGCGCCTGCGCCGGGACGAACGGGCAAAGACGCGTCGCCAGGCCCGCGAAGCGGCGGTAGCCGTGCTGCGGAAAGTCTCGTGAGCGCCGACGCGACGATGCGCGAGGCGGCGTAGCGGTCCTCGATCGACGACCTGAGCCGACGCCATGGAAGAGGTTATTCACATCCAAGCCGACGTGCTCGTGGTGCGCATGCCTGCGAAGGGTGTTGCACCATCATGGCTATCCATGCCGTTCGAGGAATTGGGCCTGACATCGTGCGAGGGGGTCAGGCGGTTGCGGCTCGAGCATCCGCGCGAATGGCGCTGGAGCAGCCTGGATGCCGCGTTCCTCGCACGGCTGCTACGTCGGCTTGGACCGATATTTCCCGACACGTCGGCGCTGGGCGTGCCGCCGGACATGAAGAGGCTGCTTTCGCTCGTCGCAACCGGCTCTCCGGTACGAGATCCTGACGAAGCGCGAGAGTCGCGGTTGGTTCAACGCATCGGGTCGCGCGCATTGCAGGTGCTGCGCGAGTTCTCATCTCTGCTAGCCGTGGTCGGCGACATCGTCCTGCGCGTGCCACGGTTCGTGTCGGGCCGTGCTCGCGTACCGCGCTCCGAGCTTGCTGAGGTTTTCGCCGATTGCGGCAGTCGCGCGCTTGCGATCGTGCTCATCGTCAATGTGCTCATGGGCTCGATCCTCGCTTTCGTGGGCGCCGTGCAGCTGCGCAGGTTCGGTGCCGGCATCTACATCGCCGACCTGGTCGGCATCGCATCCGTGCGCGAGCTCACGCCGATCATCACGGGCATCGTCCTCGCCGGACGTACAGGCGCCGGATTCGCCGCCCGCATCGCCACGATGCAGGGCAACGAGGAAGTCGACGCCTTGATCACCCTCGGCGTATCCCCGGTCGAGTTTCTCGTAGTGCCGCGCGTCGTGGCGCTCACATTGCTCATGCCGGTGCTGTACGTGTACGGATGGATCTCGGCGATGCTCGGCGGTCTCTGGGTCTGCGGGCCGATTCTCGATCTATCGCCCGCCGCGTACTGGGGCGAAATGCACGCCGCCATCGCGGGCGCCAACTTCGCCATCGGGGCGCTCAAGTCCGCGGTGTTCGGGGCGATGGTGTCGCTCATCGGGTGCTACTGCGGCCTGCGCGCAGAGCGCAGCGCCACGGGCGTCGGTTCGGCCACGACCGGTTCGGTAGTGGCGTCGATCGTCGCGATCATCGCAGTGGACGCGGTGTTTGCGCTCTGCGCGAACGCCTTGAACATATGAGGATGATCATGGACGCGCCCGCCATCGTGATCGATGACCTCACAGTGGGCTACGGCCATCAGGCGGTGCAGAGCGGCATCAACGCTCGCATCGGCAAGGGTGAGATCTTCGCGATCGTCGGCGACAGCGGCTCGGGAAAGAGCACGCTGCTCAAGACGATGGCCGGGCTGCTGGAGCCGCGGGCAGGAACCGTTCTCTTCGAGGGACGAACGCTCGCCGAGCGCATGCGCGAGGGAGCGCCACCGTTCGGAATCCTCTTCCAGGGCGGGGCGCTGTGGACCTCGATGACCGTGCTCGAGAATGTCATGTTGCCCATGGAGCTGCGGCGCCTGTCGCCGCAGGCTCGAGAGGAGCTCGCACGGTTCAAGCTCAGCCTGGTCGGCCTCGAGGGACAGGAGCATCGTTATCCCTCGAGCCTGAGTGGCGGAATGCGCAAGCGCGCGGCGCTCGCTCGGGCCCTCGCCCTGGATCCGGCAGTTCTCTTCCTCGACGAGCCATCGGCCGGGTTGGATCCGCTTGCCTCACGTCGTCTCGACGAACTGGTGCTCGCATTGAGGGAGGGATTGGGTATCACGGTCGTGATGGTCACCCACGAGCTGGAAAGCCTGTATTCGATCGCCGATCGCATGATCTTCCTCGATGGCGAAACGCATGTGCCGATCGCTGTGGGTCGGCCCACCCAACTCGCCGAAGGCGCGGAGAGCCGCAAAGTGCGTGATTTCCTCGGGCGGCGCAGCACAGGCGTTCGAGAGGGCGAGGCACGGGCATGAAGGCGCCCAACACGACCCTCATCGGCGCTTTCGTGCTCGGTGGCCTGGCGCTTGTTGCGGCCGCGATTGTCTTCTTCGGCAGCGGGGCCTTGTTCCGGCGCCACATCGACGTGGTCTCGTACTTCCATGGCTCGGTAGCCGGGCTGCAGCCGGGAGCGGCCGTGACCTACCGCGGCGTGCGGATCGGCGAAGTGAAATCCATCGGCATCCGGATGGATCCAGACGCCCGCCAATCCATCGCACAGGTCAACATGGTCCTGCTGCCCGAGGCGGTCAATCTGTACGGGCCGGCGGGGGTGCCGCGCGACAACGCGATCGCACCACTCGTGGAGCAGGGCCTTTCCGCCCGCCTCGTCCTGCAGAGCCTGGTCACGGGACAGTTGCAGGTCGATCTCGACTTCCGGCACGGCGTGGAGGCATCGCGGCTCGGGGAGTCCGGCGATGTGCCGGAGATTCCCACGGTCCCGGGCGCGTTCCAGGCGCTGACCGACCAGATCGAGAACGTCGACTTGGCAGCCACGATGGCAGCGGCCCAACGCACGCTCGAGTCGCTCAATTCGATCCTCTCGGACCCGGCGCTCAAGCAGACGATTGCCCGACTGCCCGGACTCGTCGACGAGACGCGTACGACCGTCAAAGCGGCGCGCCGTGCGGTCGATCGCAGCAGCGAATCGGTGCAAACGACGCTCGCATCCGTCCAAGGCCTCGCCGACGATCTCGACCGGGAAGCGAAGCTGACTGGGCCGCAGCTACGCGCGACGATCCAGAAGGCGAATGTCGCGATCGACGGCGCGAACGTCCTGCTCGATCCCGATGGTGGCACCGTCTCGCGCATCAACCAGGCGGTCGAGGACTTCAGCGCGAGTGCGGAACGCCTTCGCGACTTTTCGGAGCGGGTGGATCGCGATCCGACGATCCTCGTGAGAGGGAGGGGACGGTGATTTTCGATCGCTATGTTGCGGCTGCGATAGTCGCGTTTCTCCTCGGCGCCTGCGCGTCGCAGCCACCGATCCTCATCGCGTTGCCTGCGCCTGCCTCGGGATTGGCCGGAAGCGCCACGACGCAGGCGACGGGCCCTACCGTGCTTGTGCGACCGGTGATGTTGCCAGGGTACATCGACGCGTTCGCCGTCGTTCTCGATCGAAGCGCAAGTCGCCTTACCGTTTCGCCCGACGCGGAGTGGGCGGAGCGGCCGTCCGTCGCGGTCAGCCGCGTACTGCGCGACGCGCTTTCGAATCGGCTCGGGCCCTCCCGCGTTCTGGTGCGCGGCGACCGCCGTTTCCCCGACGCCGAGCTGCTCGTCGAGTTCATGAAACTCGATCCATCGGACCATGCATTGCAGCTCGACGCGCGGTGGACGTTTGTTTGTTCCTCCCGCGCCTCGCAGCCTCGTGCCGGCCGCAGTGAGCTCCGCGTCCCGCTCCAATCAGCCACGCCGAACGCCGTCGCGACCGCGACTTCAGAGGCGCTCGGCCAATTCGCGGACGTGCTCGCCGCGAACGCCGAGGCGTGCAGGCCATGATTCTCGGCTCTTTCCTATGCATGGCCACCATACCCGGTCATGGCCCGCCCTCACGAGTAAAGAGAAGCGTTTTCTCATTGGCTGGACCCAGATCGGCGCCGTCGTGAAAAGGCGGCGAGCGGCCGCTAGAACAGGAGGTTAAGACCCACGCTCGATAGGTCGACATCGCGTTTGCCGCCGACTCTATCGAAACCGCCCTGCTGGGCAAACGGAAAACGATATCGGTCCCAATCCATTCGGAGTTCAACGCGTGGCGCAATGCGCGCTGATAGGCCCACCCCGTAGCTCATGCCGAATCCCCGATCGCTTTGTGAAAGGTTGCAGAGGTAATCCGTCTCCGGCGGCCCGGGCAATAGGCAGCTCATGTTCGCGGCTCTGAGTCGGCTGCGCGTCCACCCATAAACGCCGCCGATTCTTGTGTGGGCTCCTATGCGCTCGAATACGGTGGCAGCAGCAACGATGCTGAAATTGACGCCCTGTGCCCTTGTGTGACCTCGCAATGTCGGGAGGGATACATCGCCGAGATTGACGTAAGCGATCTCGATTCCGAGCGTCCTGTTGAACTTTCCGCTCGCGGCGATCTTGAACGCGGATTTGTCCATCTCGTCACAGGGCAGGTCCGTATCATGCCGACAATCGAAATCGTACGCGCTGCGGCCGAAACTCAGGGATGCGTAACGCCAAAATTCGGACTGATACGGCATCTGCCAGTGATCGGTGTCGCCGGCGCTCTTCCTATCTTGTGCCGCGACTGGCATACAGACGGAGGCGGCGGCAATGGTGGCTGCCACAGCGATCTTGATGCCGTTCCAGTTCATAGGCCCTCCACCGGGTAGAGAGCTGGGATTCTGCCGCGGTCACGCCTTTAGCGCCCCACCTGCATAGGGGATAGTTGCGTCGGAACAAGTGTCCGGCTCTCCAAACGGCCGGGGAACATTACTACGTCGACTTCGCGAGGACTTTCGTCATCCCGATCCCAGTGATTCGATAGCCCATCTCTTCGTACAGGGCGCGCGCCGCATGGTTATTCCCAAAGACGTTCAAGCTAACGCGCCCGACCTCCATCGCGCGCAGGCGTTCCTCGAGAAGCGACATCGCGCTTCGCGCGTAACCGCGTCGGCGGAAATCCTCGTGGATGCCTAGGTCGAAGATGTATGCGGAACGCCCTCGCTCCCGCTCGCGGACCTCGAACCAAATCATGCCGACTGCTTGCAGCGCATCGTCGGCGATCGTCCATAAGTAGTGTCCGCGCGTTCGCAGTCCCTCAGGCAGGAGTGAGTCGTAGTCCGCCTTCGCGCGGGCGAGCGCCTCGCCAGGGTCCACGTCTCCCGCTTCGAGGTGCGCTTGCGCGTAGGACGGCACCGCCTGCGCCATGTATGCGTCGAACTCGGCACCGCTCATCGGACGTAGTTGCACCATCGCGCCCCTCCATGGAGCTGCGGAGCGTAACGCCTACATGGCACGTGCCGCAATGGATTCGCCGGGCGGCTGGTCAAGGCCGCCGAGATGTCCCCTTTCTGGCCGATAAGAGACAGTCAGCTCGCCCATAGCGGACAATCAGGGCGCCCTTGCCGAGAGAACGGCTGCACCGCTGGGGCGCTTAGTTCGAGCTAGCCTGGTGTCTCGTACAGCCGTCAATGTCGATGAGCGCAGCGGCTTGCACTGCGTGCAGGCAAGCGAAACGGGAACCGTCAAGGTCGCGGGCGTCCGACCGGCCGTACGGCGAGCGCGCGCACTTCGCTGTACGTGATCTCAACGAGATCGCCGATGCGGACGCGCTCGAGATCGGTGGGCGTGCGTACTTTGATGGTCTGGGATGTCCCCCGCGGCCCGGTGAGCGTCACGGTTCCATGGGTCGGATCGAACCCCGTGATGGTTGCGGTGATCGTGATCGAGCGCTCCAACGCTCCGCCCGGCGCTTCCCCCGGCTTCGGATTGGTCAGTGCCTCGCGCGAGCTGGTGCCGGGCGCGCCGCTATCCGAAGCCTTCACCTGCCATGCAATCGCCTCGGAGTACGAAACCATCACGACGTCGCCGACATGCAGCTTTTCGAAGTCGCGGAACTCCTCTGCCACCGGGATCACGGTGATCGTTCCGTCATCGCTCTTCAGCGCGACGAGGCGGCGATCTTGATCCAGTGCTGCGACGACCGCACGCCGCTCTATCAGCGTCGTTTGCTCTCGGCCGCTCGGCCTTTCTGCGACTTGCTCCACGGTCGTCGCACAGCCGGCGAGCAGGGCCAAGGTTATGGCGAGGGCGCCCACATGCAGTCTCATCTGATTCTCCTTTGGCAGCGAATGAGCCATCAGTCCCTGAACCGCACGCCCGTGATGGCATAGGGAGGAAGCTTCTTCGGTGCCGGGAAGGACTGTAAGTACTTGACGCTCTCGACGGGGATCACCACGAGGGCCCCCTCGGCTTCGAGAACCAGGTGGCGCGCCTCGAGCGCCTCCTGAATGCGCGCGACCAGGTTGGCGTCGTTGTCGGATACCGGTGCCGCGAACTCGATCAGCTTTGTCGAGCCGTCGTTGAAGTGGATGATCATGCTGCGATTACGTGGCGGTTGTGCCATCGACGACTCCTTGAACATGAATGGTTGCCCTTGCATGTGTTTGCAGGTCTAGGCAGCGTAGGGGTTGTAATCCACCGAGTCGTCAGCGAAAGGTCCAAGTTCAGTGGCGATCGCGTCCTCCACTCTCGACCCAAAGAAAGAACCGGCGTGCTCGTGAGGGCGCGCCGGTGAAGGCCCCGAACGCGGGAGGAGGGGAGCGTTCGGAGGCTGGGAGTGATCAACTTGCGAGCGAGATCGTAATGGACCGATTTGGGGGAATCGTCAGCAAAGCGTCTCTTGTCGGTCTGCAATCGGCCGCTCGACTTCGACCGAATGGCGACGTTTCGATGACGACTTACGCCTTGGACGTGCACACCATTGCGGCATGGAAGAAACAGGACATGCGCCAGGCAGCGGCGCGGCATGGATCGTCAGCGCGGCGTGCGCCATCGCATTGCTGCACTTCGGCCGTCCCGTGCTCGAACCGATTGCCGTTGCCGGCATCCTCACGCTCACGTTGGCCCCGGTCGTTCGCCGCATTCGGGCGTTCGGCCTTCCCAATCTGGCCGCGACATTCGTCTCCGTCGCGTTCGTCGCCGCTTGTGTAGTCGCTCTCGCGATCGTTCTTGCTTCGCAACTCGCCGACATTGCGCGCGAGCTCCCGCATTATCGGACAGCCCTCGGTTCCAAGCTCGAGCAGGTAAGCGCGGTCATCCTGAGACCCCTCGACCGCTGGGAGACGGAGCTGGCGACGCTGTGGACCGACTCGGGCGACGCCCGCGGCCCCGGGCGCGGAGGGCATGAACTCCCAGAGGCGAACCGACCCATCCCGGTAGAGGTGCGGCAACCACGCCCCGGTGCCAATGACTCGTTGTCGAAGCTCTTCACGAGCGCGTGGGGACCGGTCGGAGAGGCGGCGGTCGTGTTCGTGCTGCTGTTGTTCATGCTCCTCGGTCGTGACTCGATCCGAGAGCGGTTGATCCGGCTCGCCGGCGAAAGGGAGGTGGCGCGCACGATGCAAGCGCTCGTCGATACCGACGAGGGCGTGTCCCGCTTCTTCACTTCGCTCCTCCTCGTAAACGGCGCATTTGCAGCTGTGTCGTCGCTCGCATTGGCGCTGCTCGGCGTGCCGCACGCGCTGCTGTGGGGTGCGCTTGCGGGCGTCCTGAGATTCGTGCCCTACGTGGGCGTGCCCTTCGCCGTCGCAATCGTCGTCGTGTTCGCGGCGGCGGTGGAGCCTGGCTGGTCGCTCGCCTTGTGGACGGCGGCCGTTCTCGCCGCACTCGAGGTCGTCGTGGCGAACGTGATCGAGCCCAACTTCTACGGCCATACGATGGGCGTGGCTCCCTTCGGGATCATCGTATCCGCGCTCTTCTGGAGCGCGCTGTGGGGGCCGGTGGGATTGATCGTATCCACGCCTCTCACACTCTGCCTCGTGGTCGCCGGTCGTCACGTGAAGGCGCTGGCGCCCGTTGCCATCCTGTTCGGCGAATCGGCCGGCTCGACGCATGCACTGCGCGTCTACCAGCGAGCATTGGCGGGCGATGCGCAGGACGTGCTCGACGACGCGCGCTCGTACGTGCGACGGAAGGGCCTTGCGCGGTACTGCGACGACGTGCTGCTGCCCGCCCTCGCCCTCGGCGCCGCCGACATGCGCGCCGGACGCATCGGTCGCCGCCAGGACGAGAACATGCGTCGACTGCTCGTGGACCTGGTAGAGCCGCTTGCGCGACGCGCCCGCGGCCGCCGGCTGCCGTCCCTCACCGAGGCGAACATGGGCCGGCAGCTGCGCTCGATGCGTGAAGCGTGCGTCGGTCCGGCCCAGGGGGCGCTCGATGTTCCTGCGCGTTCCATCGTCTTATGCGCCGGGCTGGACACGGAAAGCGACGAAGTGCTCACCGAGCTGCTCGTGCGCGCCCTGCGGGATAGGCACCTCGATGCGCGCAGTGAGATCGTCGGATCGCGTGCTGCCGGCCCCCGGTTCGAAAATCCAGAGCTGGTCTCGAATGTGTTGGTTGCATATCCGGACCAGCACGATTTCCCGGATTGGTGCGAGGCCTGCAAGACGCTGAGGGCGCGCCTGCCACACGCGCCGATCGCGGCAGTCCGAGCGCCGGACGGCGTACATGCTGCGATCCCCCCTGAAGCCGACATCAGTAGCCACGTCGACCTCGTGCTGAATTCCTTCTCGGAGGCGGTCACGTTTGCTTCCGAATCGAGCGCGGGTTCGAAGGAGCGGGGCGGCGCTTCCGCGCGCAGCGATCATCGGGACCGAATTCCGACCAATTCATGACGACTCACCCTTACGGATGCCTTACGTTCGCCTCATCGAACACGCTTTCCATCGAAGAGGTGATCATGTCGAACAACCGGCGTACCACGTCGCTTCGCGCGATCTGCTTGATCGTTCTCGCGACCCTGGCCCAGGCCTGTGCGACCACGGCGAGCCAGGCCGATCCCTGGGAGGGCTTCAACCGGGATGTCTTCGCCTTCAACGAGTCGCTCGACCGGCATGTGATGAAGCCGGTCGCGCAAGGGTACGAAAAGGTGACTCCGTCCGTCGTGCGCGTCGGAGTGAACAACTTCTTCGGCAACATCGCCGATGCGTGGACGAGCGTGAACCAGTTTCTCCAGGGCAAGCCTGGCGAAGCCATTTCCGACGCCGGGCGCGTGATCGTGAACAGCACCTTCGGCGTGCTCGGCTTGCGGGATGTCGCGAGCTCCATGGGGATCGAGAAACACGAGGAAGACTTCGGCCAGACGCTCGCCGTGTGGGGTGTGCCTTCCGGCCCCTATCTGGTCTTGCCCTTCTTCGGCCCGAGCACGATTCGCGACGGCCCGTCACGCCTCGCCGATCCCGCGTGGTGGTACTACCCGGGCGCGGTCGAGTCGCAGTCCGTCTACGCGGGTGCAGTGGCGGTCGACGCCGTGCGAACCCGCACGAACCTGCTGCCTGCGGAGAAGGTTCTCGACGAGGCGGCCGTCGACAAGTACACCTTCATTCGCGATGCGTGGCTGCAGCACCGGCGCAACCAGGTCTACGACGGCAATCCGCCTCCCCAGGAGGAGGATCGGGAACAGCAAGTCGAAGCCGGCAACGCGCTGGCTGAAGAGGCGCATTGAGAGCCCGTCATTCGACACGCGAGGTGGATCTCGCGAGGAGCGCCCGGGCGGTCGAAACTGCGCGAGTGGCGCTCGCTTCCGGCATCGCGGCGATCAATGCCGCGAGCGCCTCGCGGTCGCCGCGCTTTGCGGTGCTCGATGCACAGAGCTGGGCCAACGGTTCGAGCTCGAGCCATCGTGCTTGCTGCTCGCGCGCCTCCGCGATCGCTTTGCGCAGGGACGCGTCGGCCTGGGCCGAATCTCCACGAGCGCGTGCAATGGATGCGTCGATCGTCAAGAGCTGCGGAAGGTAAATGCGCTCCCCGAGCGTTTGCGCGATCTCGAGCGCTTCGTCGAGCTGTGCCTGGGCGCCGTCGAGATCGCCTGCGAGCAGAAGCGCCTCCGCGGCGTAGCCCACGACTTCGGCGCCCCCCGAGCGCATTCCGAGCCCCACGTTCTCCTCGTACGCATCGCGAATGAGGGCGAAGCCTTCGCGTGGCCGTCCGGTCTTCGCCAGCACCCATCCCCGGAACCATCCGCAGGCGTTGCGCCCTTGTGCGAGCGCGAATTTCTCGACGAGCGCCTCCATCTGGGAGGCGAGCGCATCCACGCGATCGACATCGGCGAGACGGACCTCGGCCAGGGTTTCGAGCCAGATGGCGATCATCTCGGCGATGGGCTGCGCCGATTCGCGTGCGCGATCGCGCGCCTCCTGCAAGCGCTCGCGCGCAGTCGCGACACGCCCTAGATGCAGCAGTTGGAGTCCGAGCAGGGCGAGGATGGAAATGTGCGGGTCCGCAACCAGGCCATCTTCCGGCGCGGCCGCGGGCGACGGGGCGGATTCGATCGCCGCGCCCCGCTCGAGCCACTCGCAGCCGATGCGCGGCCGTCCCTGAAGCATGCGCACGTCGCCCTGGATCAGGCAGGCGGCGCGCATCAGGATCGGATCGCTCGTTTCGGTCGCGAGCTTCTCGGTTCTTTCGGCAACCGAAAGCGCGGCGGCATATTCGCCCCGCACGGAAAGTCCCATCCCGAGCATGTGCAAGAGCAGCGCCCGCATGCGATGGCCCGGTGCATGCGCCAGCAGCTGGTAGGCGCGTTCGAGCCAGCCTTTCGCCTGGACGGAGCTCAGGCCAAGCAGGTGCCCACTGGAGACGCCTGCGAGTGTGGCCAAGGCCAGTTCGGCGGCGTCACGCTCGGGCGTTGCGGACGCAGACGAGCGCAGGCTCAAGCCGTGCTCGGCCAGCCTCAGGCTTTCGCCCGGGCTGAAGTGCAGCAACGCCGCTTCCGCCGCCTCGGCGTAGTAGCGCATGGCGCTGATTGCTTCGCCACCGCGCTCGAAATGCATCGCGAGCTCCGTGGCAGCAATCGTTATGCCAGCAGCCCGCTCCTTTTCGAGGGCAAGAGCGGCTCTATGGTGAAGCCTCGCGAGCAAAACGGCCGGAGTGCGCTCGTACAGGACCTGTCGGAACAGCGAGTGACGGAACGAATAAATTCGCCGCGGTGGCGCCGCGGTCTTTTGTGCGGCGGTCTCGGCGACCAGCAAGCGCTTGCGCGTGAGCTCCTCGCACGCCTGGCCGACAGTCGATGGTTCGATCTCAAGCACATCGGCGAGCGTATCCACCCTGAAGTCGGTGCCGCATACCGAGGCCGCCGCCAACAGCGTGCGCTCGTCCTCCGGCAGCTTGACGACGTAATGCTCCACGATCGCAGCGAGATTCTCCGGCACTGCAAGCGCCGCTACCTGTGCGGCCTCCTGGCCTGAGGCGCCCTGCGCGTGCGCGGAGCTGTCATCGAGGATATGACCGACGAACAGTGGCAGGCCGTCGGTGCGCTCGTGCAGGGCGCGCACGAACGCCTCGTCGGCGGCGAGGGAAGGCGAGCGCAGCGCGACGTACTGTGCCACCTCGCTCTCGGAGAACGGGTCGAGGACGATCTCCTCGCACAAGCCGTGGAGTCGCAGCTCGCGCCGCAACGGGTTGAGCGGATGATCCAGCGCGATCACCTCCGACAACCGGAAGCTCGCGAGCCACATGAAGCGAGCGCTCGCGCGGCGGCGTGCGATGCAATCGAGCAGCTGCATCGTGGAGCGGTCGCTCCAGTGGAGGTCCTCCGTCACGAGCAGCAGTGGCGTGCGCTCGGTGTAGCGTTCGATGAATTCGGCCATCTCGCGCAGCATCCGGTCGGCTCCGAGCCCTGCCAGTTCCCGGCGCAGCACGTCGCGCTCCTCCGCGGTGGTGAGCCATGGCAGTTGCACCAACCATGTGGGCGCGACGGTGCGCAATATCGGCACCGCGGCCGAGTCGCGCCGACACAGCTCGCCCAGCGCCTCGAGAACGGGAAGGTACGGTTCTCCGGAGCCGTACTGCTCGACGCATTGGCCTCGCACGCACGCCACACCGGCAAGCGTCGACACGAAGCGTTCGATCAGCGTGGTCTTGCCGATGCCCGGGTCACCGGCGAGCCAGACGATGGCGCGTTTGCCCTGGATTGCGCGATTCCACGCCGCACCGAGTTGACCGAGCGCTTCCGCGCGTCCGACGAAGGCATCACCATCCGCCGCGGTCGCCTGCGATTCCTGCGTCCACCCCTCGCCGGCCGCCGCCACGGTAGGCGCGATGAACCGGTAGCCGCGACGCGACACCGTCTCGATGAACCGTGGCTTCCGGGCATCGTCCTGCAGGGCGGTGCGCACCTTGCCGATGACGGTCTTCAGCACCGACTCGGTGACGAACCGGTGTCCCCATACCTCGTCCAGCAACCCGTTCTTCGTGACGAGCAACCCCTGCTGGCGCACGAGTGCGCAGAGAACGGCAAAGGGTGTCGGGCCGAGCGCGATCGGCTTGCCTTCGCAGGTGAGCGACGCGTTCTTCTCGTCGAGCTCGAAGCGGTCGAAGCGCACGCGCAGCGCCTTGGCCGGAGCGTCTTGGGCGGGCGGAGTAGCGGCTTGGGGCATGCGGATCCCCGGTCGTCCGAATCGTTGAGGACGATGATACGCCGCGCTTTTCGGCACTTGGAGGGGCAGTCCGTTTGGAGACCGAAACGAGACGTTTCGCTGGCGACTTGGGGCCGGCCGCGCCCTACGCTGGCTTCCGTCCCCTAGCGAGATTGCACGATGCCGCTCAACCCCGAAACGAAATATCCGACCCGTCGAACCTACGTTCTGAAGGTGCGCAGCGACGCCACACCGGGATCGCTCGCCGGCCGGCTCGAGAACGTGGTGACCGGTCGCCAGCGTGAATTCGCGTCCGAGCACGAGCTGGTCGAAACGCTCACCACCGATCTGCGCGAGGCGGCCGGTGATCGGTGCCCTGAAGCGCCTCTTCGAAAGTGACGGCCATGTGTCGACTGCTCCTATCAACGTCCCGATTGCCTTTGACCCGGATATGGGCCAGCCGCAGGCGCTCAACCGAGAACCTGCCGGCGCCGGGCTTGCGCATCGAGTCGAGACGAAACTCACACGCTTCGATGACGACTCGCCGGGTTGCTCTCGCTACGCTGCTTTCCAACCGATCCCCGCGATGAACGCGCCGCCGACGATGCGCCTGCTTAAATTTCATGTTCGCCTTTCCACGCTCGCCGTCGCGACGTCGTTCGCGCTCATGGCTGGCGGTTGTGCCACGCCGGTGCTGAGGCCGTCGCTCGAAGTTCCGCAAGGCTTCGCGCAGTCCGCCGGCCAGAAGGAACCCGATGCCGCCTGGTGGGAAAGCTTCGGTGACCCGGTGCTGTCGAGCCTGATTCGCAAGGCGGCTCATGAGAACCGCGACGTGAAGATCGCCGCCGAACGGGTGAGGGCCGCGCGAGCAGGCGTGAAGATCAGCCGCTCCTGGCTGTATCCGAACGTCGGGGTGAGCGGCACAGGCATCGATGTGAAGAATGGCTACGACTCCTTCACGCAGCAATTCGTCCCGGAGGCGAAAGCGGGCGGAGGCGCGGTGGACGTCTCGTGGGAAGTCGACCTGTCCGGGCGACTGCGCGCGGGTGCGGCCGCCGCTTCGGCCGAGGCCGTCGCGACGGAAGACGCCGCGCGCGGGGTGAGACTGCTCGTGCTCACGGATGTTGCCACCAACTATTTCACGCTCGTCGGCGCGCAGCGCCAGCTCGAGACGGTGCGTGCGATCGCAGCCGCCCAGGACGAGACGCTGCGTCTGGTCGGCGCGCGCGAGCGCGTGGGACTTGCCACGCCGTTCGACGTCGAGCGTGCGCAGACCGATGCCGCCCGGGCCCATGCCGCCATCCCGCCGCTCGAGACGCTCGCCGCGGTCTCGCGTCATCGGATCGCGGTCCTCGTCGGCGATCAGGCCTCGAACGGGGCTGCGATCACGCCTTGGAGCGGCAAGACGACGGTTCCCCCGACTCGTGCGGGACAGCCGGCCACGCTGCTGCAGCGACGCCCCGACGTGCTCGCCGCGCAAGCACAACTCGACGCCGCCAATGCACGGCGCCAACAGGCGGCCGCCGAATGGTTTCCCCGGCTCTTCCTCGGCGCTGCATTCGGGCGCGAGAGCATCGACCTCAATGGTCATGCCCTCGGCCCCGCGCGTTTCACCAATGCGGCGGCGCTTCTCGCGATGCCCATATTCAATGCCGGGCGCACGCAAGCCATCAACGAAATGGCCGAAAGCGGCCAGAAGGAGGCGGTCCTCCACTACGAGTCCGCAATGGTGAGCGCGCTCGAGGACGTCGAGAACGCGCTCGTCACGCTCGGCTCGGAGCGCGAACGTGCGAAGTCTCTCCACACCTCGGCCAGTGCCGCCGTCGCAGCGCTGGGCCACGCGCGCTCCCTGTACCAACGCGGCCAGATCGACCTGCTTCCGCTGCTCGATGCGCAGCGTGCCGAGCTCGCGGCCCGGCTCGGTGCGAACGACAGCGACACGCAGCTGCTGCTCGACAGCGTCCAGCTCTACAAGGCGCTCGGCGGCGGCTGGCAAGTGTTCGAAACCGATTCCAAATCCACGACGTGAGGACCCCCTTGAAGAAGCCACTCGCCACCGGCTGCATCGCGCTTCCGCTCGCCGCGCTGCTCGCCGCATGCAACCACACGCCGCCGACGGAACCGCTTCGCGCCGTGCGCACCGCGGAAGTCCGCTACGACAACGCGGACGAGAAGAGCCGCTACGTCGGCACCATTCACGCACGCCATGAGGTCGACCAGGCCTTCCGCGTCGCCGGCAAAGTCGTGAAGCGCGCCATCGAGGTGGGCCAAGCCGTCCACCAAGGCGACGTGATCGCCGTTCTCGACGACAACGACTACCGCCTCGCGGAGGAAGCGGCGCGCCAGCAGTTCGTGGCCGCGACCGCCCAGGCAGCCCAGGCCGAATCGGATCGGAAGCGCCTGGGCGCTTTGAAGCTCGACGGCTCGGTGAGCGTCTCGGACGAGGAGCGCGCGGACAGCAATGCCCGCACGACCAAGGCCGCGGCCGAGGCCAAGGCGAAGGAGCTCGACCTCGCGCGCAACCGCCTCGCGTACACCGTCCTGCGCGCGTCGCAAAGTGGGGTGGTGACCGCCGTCAAGTTCGAGGTCGGCCAGGTGGTTGCCGAGGGCCAGCCGGTCGTCTCGATCGCCAACCAGGTCGAGCCCGAGGTCGTCGTCGACGTGCCCGAAGACCAGCTCGCGAGCTTCAAGACCGCGCAGTTCAAGGCGTCGTTCGCGGCTGCCCCTGACGATCTCTTCGACGTAACGCTGCGTGAGCTGTCTCCGCAAGCGGCAGCGCAGACCCGCACGTATCGCGCGCGCCTCAAGCCGACCGCGGAGCGCGTGCTGCCGCTCGGCGCGACGGCTACGTTGTTCGTCGACTACAAGGGCGCGCAGACCGACGTGGCGGCAGTTCCGGCGTCGGCCATTACCCAGTCCGGCGGGAAGCCCGCACTGTGGGTCGTCCACAAGGTGGCTGACAAAGCCGCGGGCAAGGTGAGTCTCCTTCCGGTCAAGGTGCGCGGCTATCGGAATGACGAAGTGCTCGTCTCCGGGCCGCCGGCCGGCGACCTGGTGGTGATCGCCGGTGTGCAGAAGATGGCGCCCGGCCTCGAGGTGGCGCTCGGCGCGCCAGCCCAGGACGCGCCCACGAAGCAGGCGGCCCGATGAAATCCTTCAACCTCTCGGAGTGGGCGCTGAACCACCGCGCCGTCGTCCTCTTCCTCATCCTCGCAATCGCGATTGCGGGCGGACTCGGCTTCACGCGGCTCGGCCAGCTCGAGGACCCGAACTTCTCGGTGCCATCGATGACGGCGATCGTGATCTGGCCAGGTGCGACCGCGCAGCAGATGCAGGACGAGGTGCTCAACCGGATGGAAAAGAAGTTCGAGCAGCTCGACCACTTCGAGAAGGTGGTCACGTTCGCCCGCCAGGAAATGGGCGGCATGACGATCACCGTGAAGGGCGGCACGTCGCATGCGGACCAGCGCGAGGCGTGGTATCAGGCCCGCAAGAAGTTCGCCGACATCAAGAACGAGCTTCCGGAAGGCGTGATCGGCCCGATCTTCAACGACGAGTACGGCGACGTGTACTCGATGCTCTACGCCGTCAAGGGCGACGGCATCGATCAGGCGGAGTTGACCGACATTTCCGAGGATGTGAAGCGCCGCCTGCTCAGGGTGCCGATGGTCAAGAAGGTGGACGTGCTCGGGAAGCAGGACAAGAAGGTCTACGTCGAATTTTCGAACGAGAAGCTGGCCTCGCTGGGCATCACGCCGCTCATGATCGCCGACAGCCTGCGCGCCCAGAACGCGATGCTCGCCGGTCCCTCGATCGACACGAAGAGCGACCGCGTGTTCATCCGCGTGAGCGGGCAGTTCACGAATCTCGACGACATTCGCAATGTGCCGATCGAGGCGGGCGGGCGGCTCATCAAGCTCGGGGACTTCACCAGGATCTACCGCGGTTACGAGGACCCGCCGACCTACACCATTCGCCACGACGGCCAACAGGTGCTGATGATCGGCATCGTCATGACCAACGACGGCAACGTCGTCCAGCTGGGCAAGGTGGTCGATGCGGCGATGACGAAGATCCAGAACGAGCTGCCCTATGGAGTGGAGCTCGAGCGCGTCGCTGACCAGCCGACGGTCGTGAAGGAAGCGGTCTGGGAATTCGAGCGTTCCCTGCTCGAGGCGCTCGTCATCGTGCTCGCCGTGAGTCTCGCGAGCCTCGGTTTCCGCACAGGCCTCGTTGTCGCGGCCTCCGTGCCGCTCGTGCTGGGTGCGGTTGCCGTGATGATGCTCGCGATGCACTGGAACCTGGAGCGCGTCTCTCTCGGCTCGCTGATCATCGCGCTCGGCCTGCTGGTGGACGACGCGATCATCTCGCTCGAGATGATGGTCGTGAAGCTCGAGCAGGGCTGGGACCGCGCCAAGGCGGCGGCTTTCTCGTATCAAGCGACCGCCATGCCGCGTCTCACCGGCGCACTCGTCACGGTCGCGGGCTTCATGCCGATCGGCTTCTCGAAGTCGACGACGGGAGAGTACGCGGGCGGCATCTTCTGGATCGTCGGTACGGCGGTGGTCTTCTCCTGGGTCGTCTCGGGCCTTTTCACGCCATACCTTGCGGTGAAGATGCTGCCCGCCAGCTTCAAGGGGCATGCGCACGGTGGAGATCCCTACGACACCCGGTTCTACCGCAAGCTTCGCAACCTGATCGACCTCGCGCTCGAGCGCCGCTGGCTCGTGATCGGCGTGACCGTCGCGGCCCTGGCGGCCGCCATCTTCGGCATGCGGTTCGTTCCCCAGCAGTTCTTTCCCAACAGCACACGTCCGGAGCTCATCGTCGACTTGCGGCTCAAGGAAGGCGCGTCGTTCGCCGCAACGACCGAACAAGTGAAGAGGATGGAAGCGCTTTTCAAGCAGGACAAGGATGTTCGCTTCTTCACGGCGTATACCGGCGCGGGTGCGCCCCGCTTCTACCTCTCTCTCGACCCCGAGCTTCCGAACCCCGGCTATGCGCAGTTCATCGTGATGACGAAGGACCTGGAGGCACGCGAGCGGGTGCGGTCGAAGCTGATGGCAGAGGCCCCCGCTCGGTTTCCCGCCGCCTGGGTGCGCGTAACGCGCTTGGAGCTCGGCCCGCCGGTCGGTTTCCCGGTCCAGTTCCGCGTCGTCGGTCCGGATACCCAGAGGGTGCGCGAAATCGCCCGCCAGGTGGAGAAGGTCGTCGCCTCGAACGACAAGGTGCGCGACGTCCAGCTCAATTGGTACGACCCTGTGCGTACGCTTCGCGTGGACCTCGACCAGGACAAGGCGCGCGCCCTGGGCCTCACCCCGGCCGACATCCAGCTCGTGACGCGGACGGTGATGAACGGGGCTCCGCTCTCACAGTTGCGCGAGCACGAGGATCTCATCGACATCGTGGCACGCGCGGTGCCCGGTGAACGGCTCGACCTGGATACGCTCAAGAACGTGAACGTCTTCACACGGCATGGCACCGTCGTGCCGCTCTCGCAGGTCGCGCGGGTGAGCTACACGCTGGAGGAGCCGGTGCTCTGGCGACGCAACCGCGACATGGCGATCACCGTGCGCGCAGACGTGAAGGATGGCGAGCAGGCCGTTTCCGCGACCAAGGAGATCCAGCCGCACCTCGAGGAGATCCAGGCGAAGCTGCCCTCGGGCTATCGCATCGACGTCGGCGGCGCAGTCGAGGAAAGCGACAAGGCGAACGCCGCGCTCATGGCGGTCGCCCCGGTGATGCTCCTGACGGTCCTGCTGATCCTCATGCTGCAGCTGCAGAGCTTCTCCAAGATGTTCATGGTGTTCGCGACGGCGCCCCTCGGCCTCGTCGGCGTCGTGGCGGCGTTGCTCGCCTTCCGCGCACCGCTGGGTTTCGTGGCGATCCTCGGCATCGTGGCCCTCGGCGGGATGATCATGCGCAACTCCGTGATCCTCATCGACCAGGTGCAGACGGAGATGGACAACGGGCTCGGTCCCTGGGACGCGGTCGTGGATGCCGCGGTCCATCGCGCGCGACCCGTGGCGCTCACGGCGGCGGCAACCGTGCTCGCGATGATTCCGCTCACACGAAGCGTGTTCTGGGGCCCGATGGCCATTGCGATCATGGGCGGTCTCACGGTCGCCACGGTGCTCACGATCTTCTTCGTGCCGGCGCTGTACGCGGCATGGTTCAAGGTGGCGCGAACGAGTGCCGATGCCCAGGGTCATGTCGCCCTTGCCATGGCGCCCGTCGCAGGTCCTGCCGATTGAGGCATGGCATGTCGAACGTGCGCCGCTGAACCGATATCGGCAAGCCTCATACGGGCTCGATGGATCGCTCCATCGAGCCCGTGTCTTTCTTCCCAGGCCCGTTGCTGCCGGCGCATCACCGCGATGCAACCCCTCCTGGCGAACCCGCAGGACATGCGCACGTCTTTCGGACGAAACGCCGACATTTCCGTGACGACTTCCCGAAGCCGAATGCCTACGCTGGCTGCAAATCAATTCCGCGCAAGCAGACATGCTCGCCTTACTCGCAGCTGGACTCGTCACCGCCTCCTGCCTCGCGCCGCGGGCCGACTCGCTCACCGTGCAGGCCGGCAGCGGCAATGAAGTGGACGTGGTCGGCGTGGGCTTCGAAAGGCCCCTGGCCGACGACTGCATCAATTCCGATCGCCTGCGCGCAGGCTTGCTCTTCCGCCTCGACGAATGGCACGGGCATCGACAGGACGGCCGCAACATACTCGACGCGAGCGTGACCCCTTTCGCGCGCTACGAGCTGGGGCGCCCGCTGGAGAAACCCGTCTACGGCGAGATCGGCATCGGCGCCCATCTGCTTTCCGCCACGCGCATCGACTACCAGAGACAGTTCAGCACCGCCTACCAGTTCGGCGAGTTCGTCGGCCTGTCTACGCGTTATGGCGAACGCGGGGAGTACCAGGTGGGCGCGCGCCTTCAGCACGTCTCCAATGGCGGCATCAAGCGCCCGAACGACGGCCTGACCTACGGGATGCTGTTCTTCAACTACCGCTTCTGAGGTGGAACATGGAATGCGATCGAGAGGAAGCACCTCCGAGCAATCGGATGACGTTGCTAGAGAAACTGCTTCTGCTCCTGGTGATGGCTCGGGGCTGACATGGACAACGTAGCCACGCAGCGCTTGCCCTCCCGCCGGCACGAGAAGTACCGGCGGCTCCTCGACATGGCGATGATGGCTTCACCGTTGACGACGGCCGTGGCCTACCCGTGCGACGCATCTTCGCTGAGCGGAGCGCTCGACGCGGCCAGGCTCGGGATTCTCGTCCCGGTTCTCGTCGGGCCGGCGGATCAGATCCATGCGGCCGCGCAGACCGCAGGCCTGGACATCTCGGGTTGCGAGATCTTCGATGCCGAGCACGCGCACGCGGCGGCCGCGCGGGCCGTGCAGCTCGTGCGCGAAGGGCGCGCAGCAGCGCTGATGAAGGGCTCGCTGCACACCGACGAACTGATGGCGGCCGTCGTCGATCGCGAGAAGGGACTGCGCACCTCGCGGCGCATCAGCCACTGCTTCGTGATGGACGTGCCGGCCTACGAAGATCCGCTCATCATCACCGACGCGGCGGTGAATATCGCGCCCACGCTCGAGGAGAAGGTCGACATCGTGCAGAACGCGATCGACCTCGCCCGCGCGCTCGGCTTCCCCGAGCCGCTCGTGGCGATTCTCTCCGCGATGGAGACGGTGAACCCGAAGGTACCGTCGACGCTCGAGGCCGCGGCGTTGTGCAAGATGGCCGATCGCGGCCAGATCACGGGCGGCGTGCTCGACGGGCCGCTCGCGCTCGACAACGCGATCAGCGTCGAGGCGGTGAAGATCAAGGGCATTCGCTCGCCGGTTGCCGGGCACGCGAACGTGCTGGTCGTGCCGGATCTCGAGGCCGGCAACATGCTCGCCAAGAGCCTTTCGTTCCTGGCCCAGGCAGACGCCGCCGGGATCGTCCTCGGCGCCCGCGTGCCGATCATGCTCACGAGCCGAGCAGACTCCGTCGAAGCGAGGCTCGCCTCTTGTGCGGTCGCCGCGCTGATCAACCATGCCAGGACCCAGGCGACTTCGAGGACCATCGCATGAACACCGAGCAAGGGCTGATGTACGTCCTCATCGAGCACTTCGCGCGACAGCTCTACCCCCGAGCACGCGAGATGGAGACGAAGCTCGCGGCGGGTGGGCGGCTGAGCGATCGCGAGATCACGCACGTCAGCGAGGTTCTCGAGGAAGTGCGCATGCTCCGGCCGCTCTTCGAGCGCCATCCCGAGCATCAGGACCTGGCTGAGGCCGTGATCGCGCTCTATGCCGGCATCACGAAACGCGCCTTGGAGAACGAGACGGCAGGAGAGCCGCGGTGACGAATTACCAGGCAACCACTCCGAGCGCACCCGATGTGCATCTCAACGTCTTGCGGGGCGGCGCATGAGCGATCTCTCCAATTCGCGCGCGCCGCTGCTCGTGCTGAACTGCGGCTCCTCGAGCATCAAGTTCGCGCTCTTCGAGATGAACGGCAAGGAGCTGCCCCGGCGCGCCGCATGGGGCGGAAAGATCGATCGCCCGCCGGGGCGCGAGTCCTTCGCGGATCTCCGGGATCGCGTCGACGCCCATCTGGGCGGTCGGCCTCTCGCCGGCGTCGCGCATCGCGTGGTGCATGGCGGCATGCGGTACTCCGCGCCCGTGCTCGTCGATGCCGCGGTCCTGCAGGATCTCAAGAGCTACATTCCGCTGGCGCCGCTGCACCAGCCGTTCGCCCTCGAAGCCATCGAGATTTTGCTCGCCGAGGCGCCGGGGCTGCCGCAAGTGGCCTGCTTCGATACCGCCTTTCACCATACGCTGCCCGCTGTCGAGCGACTGCTGCCGGTGCCGTACAGGGCCTGGGAGCAGGGCGTGCGCCGCTACGGCTTCCATGGACTCTCCTACGAGTACATGGCCGTAGCGCTCTCCGAGCGGTACGGGAACGCGTCGCGCGGCCGAACGATCGTCGCGCATCTCGGCAGCGGCGCGAGTCTCTGCGCGATGCAGGACCTGAAGAGCGTTGCGACGACGATGGGGTTTTCGGCGCTCGACGGGCTGATGATGAACACGCGCTGCGGTTCGCTCGACCCCGGCGTCCTGCTGTACGTCATGCAGATCGAGAAGCTTTGCATCGACGAAGTCGCACGCGTGCTCTACCACGACTCGGGCCTGCTCGGCGTCTCCGGCGTATCGGGCAATCCGCAGGAATTGCTGGCAATCGAAGCCGGCCACGAGCGAGCAAAGGCCGCTCTCGCCCTGTGGGTGCGGCGCATCGTTCGGGAGATCGGCGCGTTGACCGCGGTGCTGGGCGGCCTGGACATGCTCGCCTTCACGGCCGGGATCGGCGAACACAGCTTCGAGCTTCGAGCACGGATCTGCTCGGCGCTCGCGTGGCTGGGACTCGAACTGGATGAAGAGGCGAACCGCCGCAATGCGCCGGCGATCTCCGCTGCGGCGAGCGGTGTGCGGGTCGTCGTCGAGCCGACCAACGAGGAATGGATCGCCGCGAGCCACGCTGTGGCGCTTCTGCAAAAGGCGTCGAGAAAGGAAGCAAATCGTGAACAATCACGCTAAACGGCTTGCCCAGAGCCATGACATCGCCGGCAAGGTGGCGCAGGTCCTGCAATCGCGGATGCGTGTCGCGCTGGAGCGCTACCGCGAGCGCTTGCAGCGAGCTTTGACCGAGCAGGCCGACATCTGGAAAGCGAACCCCATGTGGCCGTGGACGAGCGGCGCGGCTCATGCCGTCGACTTCGTGCAGCGCTCGATCCTCTTCTACGACACGCTCCGGCAGCGCGGCAACAACTTCCTCGAGCACGAGCGCCAGGGCTTGCCGCCGGTGCTTCGCTTCAAGTACGAGATGCTGATGGACGGGCGCAAGCTCGAGCGCCCCGTCAATTACGCGCTGCTTCGCATCGTGCCGCCCGAAGGCGTGACCGTTGATCCGAAGCGCCGCCCGTACGTCGTCATGGACCCGCGCGGCGGCCATGGTCCGGGCATCGGCGGCTTCAAGGACGACTCGCAAGTCGGCGTGGCGCTGCACGACGGGCACCCGGTGTACTTCGTCGTTTTCTATCCGAATCCCGAGCCAGGGCAGACGCTGGTCGACGTGTGCGATGCGGAGCGGCAGTTCGTTCGCCGTGTGCGCGAGCTGCATCCCGATGCGCCGAAGCCTGCGCTGATCGGCAATTGCCAAGCCGGCTGGGCGGCGATGATGCTCGCTTCCGCAAGCCCCGACGACATTGGACCGGTCGTGATCGTAGGCGCGCCGATGTCGTACTGGGGCGGCGCGTGGCGCGAGGGGGAGGGGGATAACCCGATGCGCTACGCGGGCGGCCTTCTCGGCGGCACCTGGCTTGCCTCTCTGGCTTCGGACCTCGGCGCCGGCAAGTTCGACGGCGCGCATCTGGTGCAGAACTTCGAGAACCTCAATCCGGCGAACACCTTCTGGGACAAGTACTACCAGTTGTTCGCGAACGTCGACACCGAGGCCGCGCGCTTCCTCGAGTTCGAGCGCTGGTGGGGCGGCTACTACCTGCTCAACCGCGAGGAGATCGAGTGGATCACGCAGAACCTCTTCGTCGGAAACCGCCTCTGGTCGGGGACGGTGAAGGCGGGAGATCGTCCGCTAGACCTGCGCGACATCAAGGTGCCGATCGTGCTCTTCGCCTCGCTCGGCGACAACATCACGCCGCCGCAGCAAGCCTTCAACTGGGTCGCCGATGTATACCACTCGACCGAGGAGATCAAGGCGCGCGGGCAGGTGATCGTGGGCCTTCTCCAGGAAGACGTCGGCCACCTCGGCATCTTCGTGTCCGGGAAGGTCGCGAAGAAGGAGTACACGCAGATCGTCTCCGTCTTGAAATCGATCGAGGCGCTCGCACCGGGCCTGTACGGGATGGAGATCGTCGAGAGCAACGACAGCAGCGGCAAGGCCGTGTACGACGTGAACTTCGTCGAGCATCGGCTCGAGGAGGTGGTGGCGCGCCTCAATCGCTTCAAACGCGCCGACGAGCGGCCATTCGAGTCAGTGAAGAGCGTGGCCGAGCTGAACCAGCGCGTGTACGAGATCTTCGGCCGCCCGGTCGTGGAGTCGTTCGCGAACGAGTACGGCGCGCAGCTCTCGCGCCAGTTCCACCCGCTGCGCTTTCAGCGCTGGGCGTTCTCCGACCTGAATCCGGCGTTGTGGTGGCTGCGCCCGATGGCGGAGAGCGTGAAGTCGCAGCGCCGCGCCCTCCGTCCCGAACATCCCGGGCGAATCCTCGAAGCGAGGCAGTCGGATATCACCAGCGCCACGCTCGATCTGTACCGAGCAATCCGCGACGCCTTGTCCGAAGCGTCGTTCTTCGCGATCTACGGAAACCTCCACACGTTCTACTTCCGTGGCGAACGCGCCATCGATGAGGAAGAGACACCCGGCACCGATCCCCGGGACCTTCCGTGGGTAAAGGAAGCGCTCGCCGGCATCGACAAGGGTGGCTACCCCGAAGCGCTCGCGCGCGTCGCATGCCTGTTGGCATACCGCGGCGAACCGCTCCCGCTTTCCAACCTGCAGCTCGCCCACGACATGCTCGAGGAGTATCGCGGTCTGCTGCCTCCGATTGCACCCGCCGAGGTGCGGCGGATCGCGGGACAGCAGCAGATCATCGTCCGGTATGAGCCCGAGAAAGCGCTCGTGACGCTGCCGGCGCTCCTTGCGAAGCCGCGGGACCGGGAGCGCCTGCTCGAGCTTGTGCGCCGCGTGCTCGCCGACGAGCGGGTTCAACGCATCGAGACGTCACCCGAGCAGAACCAGATGCTCGGGCGCATTCGCGCGGTTCTCGGAGGTTTGCCCGGTCGCGTGCTCGCATCTCGCGAGAAGACCGCGACTGCCTCCGCATACGCGGCGTGCCGCAGACCGGCGGGCACGCGCAGGGCCGGTCTCGCGCGCAAGAGGTTCCCGGCTAAACGAATGGCGTGACCATGGATAGCATGTTCCTCAGCGCCATGTCCGGCGTGCTCGGATCGCTCGTGGGCAGCTCGGCGGCGGTGGCGACCGCTTGGATCAGCCAGAGAACGCTCCATAAGAGGGAGCTGATCCGGGAAGAGATCCGCAAACGCGAGGCGCTGTACGGCGAGTTCATCAGCGAATGTGCGAAGCAGCTCATGGGCGCGTTCACCCGCACGCTCGAGCGACCGGAAACATTGCTGCCTTTGTACGCGGCGATCAACCGCGTGCGGCTCATCGCATCGCCACCGGTACTCGCCAAGGCCGAAGGGCTCCTCGCCCGCATCACCGACCAATATTTCGAGAGCAACCTGACTTTCGAGCAATTGCGCGAGCTGGCGCGATCCGACGATGCGGATCCGTTGAAGCCATTTGGAGAGGCGTGCCGCGCCGAGATCGAGGCGCTTTCGGCGGATTTCCTGTGAAACGGATCGCGGCGGCTGCACTCGCTGTGGGACCCCTGCGGCACGGCGGTCGGCCGGATGCAGGCGATCGTCCGCACGCCGGATGAGCGTATATGATCGGCGACCTGCGGACACGGATCTCCCCACCACCGACGGCATTGGAGAAGAGGTCATGAAGACGGTTCTGCTCACGGGTGCGGCCGGCGGCATCGGCACCCACTTGCGTCGCGAGCTCGGGGGCAAGTATGAGCTGCGCCTCTCGGACTTGCGCCCGATCGGCTCGCTCGCGCCGGGGGAGAGCTTCGCCGAGGCGGACATCACTTGCCTCGAGGACGTCGTCCGGGCCGCGCGCGGTGCGGATGCGATCGTGCACCTCGGTGGCCTCTCGGTGGAGGGACGCTGGGAGGACGTGCTCGGGCCGAACATCGTCGGGTGCTACAACGCCTTCGAGGCGGCGCGGCTGAACGGCGTGAAGCGCTTGATCTTCGCGAGCAGCAACCATGCCGTCGGCTTCTACCGTCGCGACGAGACGATCGATCACCGCGTCTATCCGAGGCCGGACAGCCGATATGGCGTATCGAAGGTTTTCGGGGAGGCGCTCGGCAGCCTGTACGCCGACAAGTACGGGCTCGAGGTGATGTGCATCCGCATCGGCAACGTGAACGAGGCCCCGATCGACAAGCGCCGCCTGTCGATCTGGGTGAGCCCGCGCGACCTGGCGCAGCTCGTGATGATCGGGATCGAGCATCCCGATGTCCGCTTCGAGGTGGTGTATGGGGTATCGGGCAACCGTCGTTCCTGGTACGACAACTCGAACGCCGAGCGGCTCGGTTATCGGCCCAGGGACGATAGCGAGGCCTTCGCCGAGGCGATTCTCGCGAGGAACGAGCGCACCGATCCGCGCGGCGAGGCATTCCAGGGCGGGGCTTTCGTGCACGAAGAGCTGATCGAGAATCCCGCGCCCATTCCGCCCCATTTGCGCAAGCGCCGGTAGCGCGGGGCTAGACGCCGAGATATGCCGCCTGCACCTGGGCGTTGCTCATGAGATCGGCGCTCGCCCCGTGCAGCCGCACCGTGCCGCCTTCGAGCACATACGCGCGCTGTACGAGACCGAGTGCGCGGCTCACGTTCTGCTCCACCAGGAGCACCGCCGTTCCCATCCGGTGGATCTCGCGGATCTTGTCGAACGTCACGTCGCACATGACCGGAGCCAGGCCGAGCGAGGGCTCGTCGAGCATGAGCAGGCGCGGCCGGAGCATGAGGCCCCTGCCGATGGCGAGCATCTGCTGCTCGCCACCGCTCATGGTCCCCGCGAGTTGCGTTCGCCGCTCCGCCAGGCGCGGGAAGATCGCGTAAACGAGCTCGAGCGAGCGCGTGCGCTCGCGCTTGGCGCGCGGCGTGTACGAGCCCATCTCCAGGTTCTCGTGGACCGTCATCTCGGGAAACACCTGGCGGCCTTCGGGCACGTGCGCGATGCCGAGCTCGGCGATCCTGTAGGGTGCGAGCGCGGCGAGATCCCGGCCTTCGAAGGTGATCGTGCCGGCGGTGAGCCTCACCAGGCGCGAGATCGCGCGCAGCGTCGTGCTCTTGCCGGCGCCGTTGGCGCCGAGGAGACCGACGGCTTCGCCTTCGGCGACCTCGATGTCGACGTCCCGGATCGCGGGGACGCTTCGGTAGGACGCGCTCACTCGCGCGAGCTTGATCATCGCGCGTATCCCGATCCGAGGTAGGCCCGCACGACTTCCGGATCGCTCATCACGTCGGCCGGCGCGCCCTCGGCGATCTTCTGTCCGTGGTCGAGGACGATGATGTGCTTGGCGACCGCGAGCACCGCACGCATCAGGTGCTCGACGATCACGATGGTGAGCCCGCGCGCGGCCAGGCGGTTCACCAGTGCCACGGCCTGGTCGATCTCCGCGGGATTCAATCCCGCCATCACCTCGTCGAGGAGCAGCAGGCGCGGCTGCGTCGCCAGGGCGCGCGCCATCTCGAGGCGGCGCTGGTCGATCGTCGTGAGGTCGCGCGCGGGCGTGCGCTCGCGCGCCGAGAGTCCGACGAACGCGATCGCCTCGCGTGCCTTGGCGCGCGCGGCCTCGACGTGGCGGTCGCGCAGGAACGCCCCGGTCATCACGTTCTCGAGCACCGTCATGGCGCCGAAAGGCTTCGCGACCTGGAACGTGCGGGCCAGCCCGCGGGCGCAGACCTGGTAAGGCCTCAATCCGACGAGCTCGCGCCCGAACGCGCGGACCGATCCGGCGTCGGGCCGGTAGAAGCCGGTGATGAGGTTGAACGCCGTGGTCTTTCCGGCACCGTTGGGACCGATGAGCGCGAGCGTCTCGCCTTCGCGCACCGTGAAGCTCACGTCCTGCACGGCGCGCAAGCCGCCGAAGCGCTTGGCCAGCCCGCTCACGACCAGGGCGTCGGTCATGACAGGCGCGCGCCGCGCCGCGCGCGCCTGAGCGCCGCGAGCTCCGCGAAGTAGCCCAGGATTCCGGTCGGCCGCCACAGGATGACCGCCATCAGGATCACGCTGTACACGGTGAGCTGCACCCCCGCGATCGCGCCGAGGCGGCTTTGCAGGACCGCGGCCGTCGTCTCGAGCAGCGCCGAGCCCACGAGCGGGCCGAAGAGGGTGCCCACGCCGCCGACGATCGAGACGAGCGCCGCCTCGATCGAGACGCTGAAGTTGAACGCGGTCTGCGGGTCGATGAAGTAGATGTACTGGACGTAGAACGTTCCTCCCATCGCGGTGAGGAACGCCGAGATCATGAAGATCCGGCGCTTGACCTGCGGGACGTTGATGCCGACCGCCTCGGCCGCGTCCTGCTCCTCGCCCAGTGCGACGAGGTAATAGCCGATCCGCGAGCGCTCGATCCACGCCGTGACGCCCAGCGCCAGGAGCAGCAGCCCGAGCGTCACGTAGTAATAGGCGGCCTTGCCGTCGAACTGCATCATGAGCGGCGCGCGGCCGAGGTTCGGGATCGTGGTGCCTTCCGCGCCCCACGCGAAGTCGCGCAGCTTCAGGAAGAGGAGCATCAGCACTTGCGCGGTCGCGATGGTGGCGATGGTGAAGTAGGGACCGCGCAGGCGGAAGCACAGCCAGCCGATCGGCAGGCTCGCGAGCGCCGCCACGGCCCCGCCGGCGAGCATGCCGATCCAGGGCGACACGCCGAGGTCGATCTGCAGCAGCGTGGATGTGTACGCGCCCAGCCCGAAGAACGCCGCGTGGCCGAGCGAGAACTGCTTCGCGTAGCCGCCCAGGAGGTTCCATGCCGTGCCGATGAACGCGAAGAGGAAGATGCGGATCAGCACGTCGAGCGCGAATGCGCTCTTCACCACGAGCGGCAGGGCGGCGGCCACGATGACGCCCGCGCACAGCAGGGCGCGCCGGGCCGCGATGCCCATCAGCGCTGCAGGCCGGCCGCGAGCCCGCGAGGGCGCAGCGCCAGCGTCGTGAGGAGCAGGAGAAAGACCACGATCAGGCCCGAATCCGCGCCGATGAACTGGATTCCGAGCGACTCCGCCACGCCCATGAGGAGGCTCGCGACCAGGGCGCCCATCACGTTGCCGAGCGTGCCGAGCACCACGGCGACGAAGGCCATGAGCACGAAGACCTGGCCGACCATCGGATAAGCGGGATAGAACGGCATGAGAAGCGAGCCGGCTGCGCCCGCGAGCGCGAGGGCGATGCCGAGGGCGACCGCGAAGACCCGGTGCGGGTTGATGCCCATGAGCTGCGCGACCTCGCGGTTCTGGGACGCGGCGCGCATCGCCTTGCCGAGGTCGGTGGCATGCAGGAAGGCCCACAGGACCGCGCTCAACGCCATGGCGACGGCGAACGCGATCAGCTTGGCGACCGGAACGTAGAGCCCCGCGAAGTGGAAGGCTTCGTCCGAATACGGGGTGTGCAGCGTCCGGTAATTGGCCGTGAACGCGATGAGGGCCACGTTCAGGATGAGCAGCGAAAGCGCGAACGTGAGGAAGATCTGCGGCAGGTCGTTCTCCCCCAGCACGCGGCGGATGAGGAAGTGCTGCACGAGCAATCCCGCGACGAACAGCGCCGGCATGGAAAACGCGAGCGAGACGACGGGATCGACACCGAAGCGCGTGCCGAGGAAGTAGCTGATGTACATGCCCAGCATGACGAACTCGCCCTGGGCGAAGTTGACGATCTTCACCACGCCGAAGATGAGCGTCACGCCGATGCTCACGAGCGCGTAGATGCCCCCGATGAGCAGGCCGTTGATGACGGCCTGCGCGACGATTTCCAGCATGCGGCGGCGGTCTAGGTCTTCAGCAAAGGCGCGCGGGCGTCTTCCTTCGGGAACACGCTGGCGAGGTCGCCGTTCTGCCACTGCACCCCGACGGGATGGCCGTAGACGTTCTTGCCGTCCGGGCCGAACTTCACCCGCCCGCCCGGGGCCATCGCGGCGTAGCCCTTCGAGACGTCGAGCGTCGCGAGCGCGTCGCGGACCTTTTCCGGATCCGCGGATGCGGCGCGCTCGAGCGCATCGGCGAGCATGAACGTCTGCGCGACCAGGCCTCCCGCGTACTCGAAGATGAACTCGCCCGTGCGCTTCTTGTACTCGGCGTTCACCTTCTGCGCGTCCGGGCTCACGTCGTGGTTCCAGTGCGCCACGCCGAGCAGCCCCTCGGCGAGCTTGCCGACGTTCTTGTAGAAATCCGGGATCACGAACCCGCCGGAGCCGCCGTTGATCGCGATGTTGAGGCCGACCTGCTTCACCGTGCGCACGATGAGGATCAGGTCGTTCAGGTACGACACCGAGAAAAGGGCGTTCGCGCCCGAGGCCTTCACCTTGTTGATGAGCGGGCCGGCATCGGTGAATCCCGCCGAATACGGCTCGAAGAGCACGATCTCGACGCCTTCCCCGGCGGCCTGCTCCCTCAGGCCGTTGGAGGTCGCGGTGCCGAACGCGGTGTTCTCGAAGATCACGGCCGCCTTCGGCCGATCGCTCACGAGCTTCGACATCTGGAGCTGCGCCTTGGCGAACTGGGAGGCGCGTGCGAACGGCGTGAACGTGAAGCGCCGGCCCTTGTTCAGCTGGTCGGTGCTCGAGCCGGTGATGATCGGCACCTTGGCCCGCTCGCAAACTTCGCTCGCGATCAGCGTGAGCGCGGACGCGTAGGCGCCATGGATGGCGGAGAGCTTGTTGTCCGAGATGAGGCGGTCGGTCTCCGTGCGCGTGACGGTCGTGTCGCTCTGCACGTCGGAGATGATGAGATTCAGCTTCGCGCCGCCGAGCGACTTGATGCCGCCGGCCTGGTTGACCATGTCGACCGCGAGCTTCGCCGCCGCCACGCAGCCCTGCCCGATCTGCGCCATGCTGCCGGTCGAAGGATAGAGCGCGCCGATGTTGACGGGTGCGGCCGCCCAGCCGCGCAGGACCCAGGGCCCGAACGCTGCAGCCGCGGCGCCGGCGCCGGCCCGCGCGAGAAAGCGCCTGCGGTTGTGGCGTACGGCAGCTGCCGCGTTCTTGGAACGTTTCATGTGTGCCTCCTCCGTTGTTCTGAAAACCGCAGGCCTACTCGCACTCCACGATCTCGATCCAGTTCGATCCCTTCCCCGTCTCGCAGCGCCCTGCCGGCCGGGGCAGGCCGTCGGTGCCGATCGCGTAGGCGGAGAGGGTATCCGACCTTTCCCCCGCGACGACGAGCAGCTCGCCGGCGGGATCGATCGCGAAGCCGCGCGGCTGCTTCTCGGTCGGCACGCTGGCCACGTACTCGAGCCTCCCGCTCGCCTCGTCGACCCGCAGGACCGAGAGCGTGCTGCCGGTGCGTTCGGCCGCGTACAGGAAACGGCCGTCGGGTCGCAGGCGCAGATCGGAAGCCCAGATGTCGTTTTCCGTGTTCCTCGGCGCCTGGCCTGCCGATGTCGTGCCTGCCGCACCGCGCGGCATGCCCGGTCGCAATGTCGAATCAGCGGGGAGGATGGATTCGAATCCCTGCTGCGTCAAGACTCCCGTCGCCGCGTCCAGCGCGAGCACGGTCACGGTGCCGGTCAATTCGTTCAATGCGTACAGGAACCGATTGTCGTTCGAGAAGACCGCGTGGCGTGGACCGGATCCCGCTTGCAGCTGCAACACCGGTGGCGTGTTCGCGGTGAGCCGCCCGTTGTCGGCATCGAAGACGAACTGGAACACCTGGTCGGTGCCGAGCGTCGGCACGAAGGCGTATCGGTTCGTGTGGTCGACGAGGATGCAATGGGCGTTGCGCCCGACGGGGATGACCTGCGCCGCCTCGCCGACGCGGCCCTCGGCTTCGATGGGGTGGACGGCGACCAGGTTGCTCCCATACGACGCGCCGAACAGGAAGCGCCCGCTCCGATCGGTGGAGATGTAGGGAAAGCTCGCCGCCGCGCGGCCGGCGGCGATCCTTTCCAGTGCGCCGGAGCGCCGGTCGATCGCATAGGCCAGCACCGCGAACGGCTCGGAGCGGATTGCCGCATAGAGGCGGCGGTGGTCCGGGCTCACGGCAAGCGGCATCACGCCCTTTCCCGCAGGAACGCGTGCGGTCATCCGCAAGCTTCCGTCGCTGCCGAGATCATGGACGCCGATGTCTCCATCCTCGGCATTGGAGACATACACGATCGAGCCCCGGTGTGTGCGTCCAGTCACCATCGCGGTCAGTTCCAGTCCAGCACGACCTTTCCCGATTTCCCCGAGTTCATGGTCTCGAAGCCCTTCAGGTAGTCGGCCACGTCGAAACGGTGCGTGATCATCGGCGTGAGGTCGAGCCCGCCCTGGATCAGCGCGATCATCTTGTACCAGGTCTCGTACATCTCGCGGCCGTAGATGCCCTTGATCGTGAGGCCCTTGAAGATCACCTTCGTCCAGTCGATCGCCGTATCCGGAGGCGGGATGCCGAGGAGCGCGATGCGGCCGCCGTGGTTCATCACCTCGAGCATGTCGCGGAAGGCGGCCGGCACGCCCGACATCTCGAGCCCGACGTCGAAGCCCTCGACCATGTTGAGCTCGGGCATCACGCCCTTGAGCGTCTCCTTCGCGACGTTCACCGTGCGATGCGCACCCATCTTCTTCGCGAGCGCGAGCCGATAGTCGTTCACGTCGGTGATGACCACGTGGCGGGCGCCGACATGGCGGCAGATCGCCGCGGCCATGATGCCGATCGGCCCGGCGCCCGTGATGAGCACGTCCTCGCCCACGAGGTCGAAGGAAAGTGCCGTGTGCGTCGCGTTGCCGAACGGATCGAGGATGGAGGCGATCTCGTCGGGAATGTCGTCGGGTATCGGGAACGCGTTCACCGCCGGGATCACGAGGTAATCGGCGAAGGCGCCCGGCCGGTTCACGCCCACGCCGACGGTGTTGCGGCACAAGTGGCGGCGACCCGCGCGGCAATTGCGGCAATGCCCGCACACGATATGGCCCTCGCCCGACACGCGCTGCCCGATGCGCAGGCCCCGCACCTCGCTGCCCATCGCCTCGATCGTGCCGACGTACTCGTGGCCGACGGTCATCGGCACGGGAATCGTGCGCTGCGACCAGGCGTCCCAGTTGTAGATGTGCATGTCCGTGCCGCAGATCGCGGTCTTGCGGATGCGGATCAGCACGTCGTTGTGGCCGACTTCGGGCTTCGCGTCCTCGGTCATCCAGATGCCGGGCTCGCGCTTCAGCTTCGCAAGCGTTCTCATGTCGTGCGCCTCAGTTGATCACGCCGAGTCGACGGCCGACCTTGGCGAAGGCCGCCACGGCGCGCTCGATGTGCGCCGGCTCGTGCGCGGCCGACATCTGCGTGCGGATCCGTGCCTGTCCCTTGGGGACGACCGGGAAGGAGAAGCCGATCACGTAGATGCCTTCCTCGAGGAGCAGGTCGGCCATCTTCTGCGCGAGCGCCGCATCCCCCAGCATCACCGGGATGATCGGGTGGCCCGCGCCGCCGAGCTTGAAACCGAGGCGCGCCATCTCCTGCCTGAAGTGCCGGGCGTTCGCCGCGAGCTTCTCGCGCAGCGCGTCGCTCGCCTGCAGCAGGTCGAGCACCTTGATCGAAGCGTGCGCGATCGCCGGCATGAGGGTATTCGAGAAGAGGTACGGCCGCGAGCGGTTGCGCAGCCACTCCACCACCGGCTTCGGGCCCGCGGTGTAGCCCCCGGATGCGCCGCCCAGCGCCTTGCCGAGCGTGCCCGTGACGAGGTCGACCCGGCCCATCACGCCGCAATGCTCCGGCGTTCCACGGCCATGCTTACCGACCACACCCACCGCGTGCGAATCGTCGACCATCACGAGCGCGCCGTGCCGGTCGGCGAGGTCGCAGATCGCGCGCAGGTCCGCGACGATGCCGTCCATGGAGAAGACGCCGTCGGTGGCGATCATCTTGTAGCGCACGCCGTCCTTCTTCGCCTGGACGAGTTGCGCCTCGAGATCGGCCATGTCGTTGTTCGCGTACCGGTAGCGCTTCGCCTTCGAGAGCCGCACTCCGTCGATGATCGAAGCGTGATTGAGCGCGTCCGAGACGACCGCATCCTCCTCGCCCAGCAACGTCTCGAAGAGTCCGCCGTTCGCGTCGAAGCACGAGCCGTAGAGGATCGCGTCGTCGGTCCCGAGGAAGTCGGCGATGCGCCGCTCGAGCTCGCGATGCACATCCTGGGTGCCGCAGATGAAGCGCACCGAGGCCATGCCGTAGCCATGCCGCTCGAGCCCCTCGCGGGCGGCGGCAACGATGTCCGGGTGGTTCGCCAGGCCGAGGTAATTGTTCGCGCAGAAATTGAGGACGGTCCCGCCGCCGGCTACGTGGATCTGCGCCGACTGCGGTGAGTCGATGACGCGCTCATGCTTGTAGAGTCCGGCGCCTTCGAGCTCGGCGAGCCGAGCGTCGAGAAAGTCCGTGAAGTCCCTGGCCATGAACCTATTGTCCGCCAAAGAGAAAACGCTGCCCATTGTCGCGGATTTCTCCGGCAAATTTCCGGCCGCGCCGGCCGCAGTAAGATGCGCCCATGGACGTCTGGACCCTCGTCGGGCGCATCGCGGCGGCGCTGGCCGTCGGCGGCATCCTCGGGCTCAATCGCGACCTGCGCCGCAAGCCGGCGGGCGTGCGCACGCACGCGATGGTCTCGATCGGCAGCGCGCTCGTCGTGCTCACGGCATTGGAGTCCGGCGCGAACGCCGATGGGCTCGCGCGCGTGCTGCAGGGCCTGGTCGCGGGCGTGGGTTTCCTCTGCGCCGGCGTGATCATCCATCACCACACCGAGCATCGCGTCCAGGGCCTCACGACGGCCGCGACGATGTGGGCCGCCGCGGGCTTCGGCGCGGCGTGCGGAGCGGGACACGCGAGGCTCGTGATGCTCGCGCTCGCCGCGGTGCTGCTCGTGCTGCTTTTCGGCGGCCGCGTCGAGCACGCGATCGAGCGGCGCTTCTCGGGCACGCAGACGCGCGAGGCGGAAGCGGGCAAGTCCGCGGACGAGCCTCCCGACCCGTGAAGCGACCGCCCGATCGCGCCTCGCCATGACCGCCATGTCGAGCGCTCCCGAAACGGTCCTCGCTCGCGTCGAGCCGCGCACCCTCAAGTCGTGGCTGCACGACGCGGCCGAGATCGCGCTGCTCGACGTGCGCGAGCACGGGCAGTACGGCGAGTCGCACTTGTTCTTCGGCGTGCCACTGCCGTACAGCCGCCTCGAGATCGACATCGGCCGGCTCGTGCCGCGTCGCGCGACGCGCATCGTCGTGTACGACGACGGCGAGCTCGGGGTCGCCTCCCGCGCGGGCACGCGGCTACGCGAGCTCGGCTACGCGAACGTGCACCTGCTCGCCGGTGGCACGCGCGCGTGGAAGGCCGCGGGGTTCGGGCTCTTCGCCGGCGTGAACGTGCCGAGCAAGGCGTTCGGCGAGCTCGTGGAGCATGCGTGTCACACGCCCCGCGTGAGCGCGCGCGAGCTCGCCGTCATGCGCGAACGCGGCGAGGACGTGGTCGTCGTGGACGGCCGGCCGCTCGCCGAATTCCGCAAGATGAGCATTCCCGGCGCCACCTGCTGCCCGAACGGCGAGCTCGCGTATCGCATCGACGCGATCGTGCGCGACTCCCGCGTGCCGATCGTGGTGAATTGCGCGGGCCGCACGCGCAGCATCATCGGGGCGCAGACGCTGATCGACCTCGGCGTGCCGAATCCCGTGTACGCGCTCGAGAACGGCACGCAAGGGTGGTATCTCGCCGACCTGCCGCTCGATCACGGGGCCACACGCCGCTATCCCGAGATGCCTGCCGTCGGTGCGGACCGGCGCTCGCGCGCCGCGCAGCTCGCGGCGCGCCACGGCGTGCGCTTCGTCGGCGACGACGAGGTCGAGCGCTGGCTCGCCGACGAGTCGCGCACGACCTACGTGCTCGACGTGCGCACGCCCGAGGAACATGCGGCCGGCACACTGCCCGGGGTGGCGAACGCGCCCGGCGGCCAGCTCGTCCAGGCGACCGACCAGTGGGTCGCGGTGCGCGGCGCGCGCATCGTGCTCCTCGATTCGGACGGCGTGCGCGCGCCCGTGGTCGCGAGCTGGCTCGCGCGCATGGGCCACGAGGCGCACGTGCTCGAGCGCGGCATCGCTTCGCGCGTGCGGCCGCATGGCGACACGGCGGCGCTGCCGGAGCTCGCCACGATCAGTGCCGAGCGGCTCGCGGCGCGGCTCGCCGCGCGCGATGTCGCCGTCGTGGACGTGCGCTCGAGCATGGCCTATCGCGCGGCCCATGTTCCGGGCAGCGTGTGGTCGATCCGGCCGCGGCTGCGCGAGCTCGCGCGGCGCAGCGGCAGCCCGCTCGTGCTCGTGGCCGATGATCCGGGCGTGGCGCGGATCGCCGCGCTCGCGCTGGCGCGTGCCGGCATCGCCCGCGTGACGCTGCTCGAGGATGGGCTCGACGGTTGGCGCGCGCGCGGGCTGCCGCTGGAGTCGACTCCGAACGAGCCGCCCGACGCCGCGTGCATCGATCACCTGTTCTTCGTGCACGACCGGCACGACGGCAACAGGGAGTCCGCGCGCCGCTACCTCGCGTGGGAGACGCAGCTCCTCGCCCAGCTCGACGCGCTCGAGCGCGCGTCGTTCCGGATTTGACTCGAAGGCAGTGCAACCACGGGTGAACGCAGATGAGCGCAGATGAGCAGCGAAAGTCACGTGTGCTCATCCGTGGTTCCAACGCATTGCACGCGCGCCGGGACGGCATAGAATGGCGGAGCCGGAGGTGCCATGAGCCAAGCTGTCCGCCAGCTCTTCGAATTCGATCGCGAGATCGACGTCCGCGGCTACCACTGCCCGATCCCCGCGTTGCGCGCGCGCGCCGCGTTGAGCCGCATGAAGCGCGGCCAGGTGCTGCGCATCGTGAGCACTGACCGCAACGCCGGGCGCGATTTCCGCACCTTCGCCGAGAAGACGGGCCACGAGCTGCTCGGCCAGACCGCGACCGCGCGCGAGTTCGTCTTCTACTTCCGCAAGGCGTGAGGCCGCACCCCGCTCCGGCCATGCGCCGGTAGCAAAGGCCCGATCAGGCGGCCGCGCTGCGGCGCTGCTCCTCGCTCGCGCTCAGGTGCTCCTTCGCGAATTTCACGAAGTCGCTCACGATGCGCGAATGGATGCGTTCCTTCGCGTACACCACGGAGAGTTGGCGGATGAGCCGCGGGGCGAGCGGGATGCGCACGAGCAGCCCGAGCCGCACGTCCTTCTCGACCGTGGCGCCGGACATGATGGCGAAGCCGACGCCCGTGGCCACGAGCCCCTTCAACGCGACCGGGCTGCTCGCTTCCATCACCAGCTGCAGCGACTCGAACGCGAGGCCCGCCTTGCGCAGGTAGTTGTTGACCACCTCGCGCGTGCCCGAGCCCGTCTCGCGGCCGATGTACGGGTGCTGCGCGAGGATGGGCGGCGGGATGCTCTTGTGGCGGGCGAGGGGGTGTCCCGGCGCGCAGACGACGAACAGCTCGTCCTCGCAGCAGACCTCGGTCACGAGCGTGGCGAGATGCGAGTCGCCCTCGATGAAGCCCACGTCGAGGTTGCGCCCGGCCACGCGTTCCTGCACGGCCTCGGAGTTGGCGACGTGCAGGCGCGGCACCACGCCCGGGTGTTTCGTCTTGAACTCGCCGACCACCTGCGGCAGGAGGAACTCGGCGATCGTGGTGCTCGCGCCGATCAGCAACGGGCCCGCTTCCTGGCCGCTGATCTCGCCGATGCGGGCGTCGAGCTCGGCCTCGAGCGCGAGGATGCGCTCGGCGTATTCGAGCGCGGTCGCGCCGGCGGGGGTGAGCGTGATGCGCCCCTGCGTGCGGTCGAAGAGCCGCGTGTTGAAGTGCTCCTCGAGCTGCTTGATCTGGAACGTGACCGACGGTTGCGTCATGAACAACGCGTCGGCCGCCTTCGTGAAGGAGAGGTGCTTCGCGACGGCGTGGAAGACGCGGAGCCGGCGGTCGGCCATGGCGGCGCCCGGGGTCGAGAAAACCCCTATTGAATCACAAGCGCGAGAGCGCCGGGACCGCGCCGGTGCGGGACGCCTACGGTTACGCCTACGGCTTCTTCGGCGTCTTGTATTCGGCTTCCTTCTGGAGCGGCTTCCAGACGGTCTCGTAGCCGACGAAGCCCTTTTCGGTCGGCGCCTTCTGGCGCGTCGTGTAGAAGCGGGTGTGGCCGTCGGGGACCTTGGTGACGGGTTTCTGATCGCTCATGAGTCGCCTCTTGTCGTGGAATTGCTCAAACCGGTCGCAACAGCGAGGGGTCGATGTCCGGGCGGGCGCCGATCGCTCCGCCGGCCTTCATCTCTTCGTCGGTCGCATCGCGCACGGACACGATCTCGAGCCTGAACACGACCTCCCGGCCGCACAGCGGGTTGTTGCCGTCGACGGTGAGCGTCTCGTCGTCGATCCGCGTCACGATGAAGCTGCGGGTCTGGCCGCGGTCGTTTTCCATCAGGATCGAGGTCCCGACCTTGCGGTACTCCTCGGGCACGTTCTCGAGGTGATCGGTGAACACCAGCGACTCGTCCCGCGGGCCGAAGATGCGATTGCCGTCGATCGGGACCTCGATCACGTCGCCGGCGCAGCGGCCCTCCAGCTCCTTGTGGACGGAAGGGGCGAGGATCTCGTTGTACCCGTGAACGTAGCCCAACGGGAAGTCGACGCAGGTGAGCACGTGCCCCGATTTCCTGTCGGTGACCTTGTAGGTCAGCTCGACGAACTTGCCGTCCTGGATGCCTTCGGTCGTCTCAACCATCGTTGCCGCCATTCAGAAGATGGACGCCGCGAAGATCCGGACCTCGCCGTCCTCGTAGCCGAGGACCAGCCGGCCGAGCCATTCGCCCGGCTTCTTCGTGCTGCGTTGCCGATAGAGGACCGTCACGTGCTCGCCGCGGCGGATGATGCCGAGATAGTCCGCGTCCTCGGCGAGGTTGCGCGCCAGCTCGCTGTTCGCGAACTGGTGATTCACCGTGACCTGGTTCATCGCGAGCGCGAAGGACCGCGCGAACTTCTTGACGAACTCGCCGTACTTGGCTTCGTTCGAGTACCTGAGCAGGTCGCGCCACAGCGGATCGGCGATGGCGCGAATCTCCTCATCGGTCTTGTCGACGATGTTCACGCCGTCGGCTTCGTGCGCTCGTGCGACGGCATTCATGCGGAGAGCTTCTGCGCCGGAGCGTCGGTCGCCTTCGGCGCCTCCTCTTCCGCAACGAGGTGGTAGCACGGCGCCTTCTCCATCGTGTATTCGCCGGTTTGCGGATCCCGCCGCGAGACCGTGAGCACGTGCCAGTTCTCGTCGTCGACCCTCATGACGTCGCCCCGGTAGTAGTAGCCCGGCCAACGCGTCTCCTTGCGGAAGAGCGTGTGGTGCGTGACGCATTCCGCCGCGCGGTGGCGGTGCTTGAGCTCCCACGCGCGCAGCAGCTCGTGCAGGTCCTTCGCCGCGAGGCTCTCGAGATCCTCCTCCATGATCTTGAGCTTCTTGAGGCAGATGTTGAGGAGCTTCTCGTTGGTCATGTACCCGACGGTATAGCCGCCGCAATACTCGTCCATCAGCTTCTGCAGGCGGTCGAGTCCCTGCTGCGGATTGATGTAGTGCGGGTTCACCGTCCCCGCCACGACCGCGTTGCGGTAGATGCGGTAATGCTCGAGGGGCTTGTAGATCTCCTTGCGGCGACCCTCGATCTGCGCGTCGGACACGACGATGCCCTCGGCCTTGCCGTCGTCGATGTACTGGCAAGCGGCCTTCGCGGCCAGGCGCCCCTCGGTGAACGAGCCGGACGAGAACGCGTGCGGCGTGCCGCCGACCGCGTCACCCGCGCCGAACAGGCCCTCGATCGTGGTCATGCGGTTGTAGCCCCAGAAATACTCCGGCGGGGACACGTCCTCCGGACCCGAGCACCAGGCGCCCGAGCACGTCGCGTGCGAGCCCATCACGTAGGGCTCCGAGGTGGTGAGCTCGGGGTTCTCGTTCTTCGGATCCACGTCGGTGGCCGCCCACAGCACCGCCTGGCCCACCGTCATGCCGAGGAAGTTCTCCCAGCCCACCTCTTCCAGGTGCGGATCCTGGAAGGCGTGCATGGTCACCATGTGGATGGGACCGCGGCCGGCGTTCACCTCGCTGATGATGCAATGGTTGCGCAGGCAGGTCGGGATCGGCCGATGCGTGAGGTGCGAGGCCTCCGGATCGAGATACTCCTTGCCGACCATCTTCTGCAGCGCGGGGAACCACTTGGATTCGTACTCCTCGCCGAGGGCATTCTGCGTGTACGTCTTGAGGTGCAGGAAGTACGCGCCGACCGGACCGTAGCCGTCCTTGAAGCGCGCCAGCACGATGCGGTTCTCCATCTGAGTCATCTTGGCGCCGGCGTTGATCATGAGGCCGTAAGCGGACGCCGACGACCACGGCGCATACCAGGTGCGGCCGGCGCCTTCGCCGGTCGAGCGCGGCTTGAAGATGTTGGATGCGCCGCCCGCGCCGCAGATCACCGTCTTCGACTTGAAGACGTGGTAGTTGCCCGTGCGCACGTTGAAGCCCACCGCACCGGCGACGCGGTTGGGCTTCGCCTCGTCCATCAGCAGGTGCGTGACGCAGATGCGGTTGAAGACCGCGTCCGCGGATTTCTTGGCGGCCTCGGCCACGATCGGCTTGTACGACTCGCCGTGGATCATGATCTGCCAGCGGCCTTCCCGCATGTAGCGCCCGGTCTTCGGGTTCCTCATGATGGGCAGGCCCCACTCCTCGAACTGGTGCACCGTGGAGTCGACGTGGCGCGCCATGTCGAACAGCAGGTCCTCGCGCACCAGCCCCATGAGGTCGATGCGCGCGTAGCGGACATGGTCCTCGGGGTTGTTCTCGCCCCAGCGCGTGCCCATGTAGCAGTTGATGGCGTACAGGCCCTGGGCGACCGCGCCCGAGCGATCGATGTTCGCCTTCTCGGCGATCACGATCTTCTTGTCCTGCCCCCAGAAGCGCGCTTCCCATGCGGCACCCGTGCCGCCCAGGCCCGCACCGACGACCAGGATGTCGATGCCGTCTTCGATGATGGTCTTGTAGGCCATTAGTAGTACACGCCTTTCTTGAGCTTGAGGCCGGCGTCCTTGAGCGTGCGCAGGCCGCCGTCATCGAGGCGGATGTACTTCGGCTCGTTGTACAGGAGCTGGCTCGCGCGCATTTCCTGGGTGGGTGCGGGAACGTCGGCGAGCTTGGGGATCGCCGTTCCCCACGGCTTCGTGGTGATGGGCGAGAGGAAGTTCTTCTCCGTGCCGTCGCGGAACTTGATCCGCCACGCGATCGTGCCCTTGCGCTCGTCGCGGTCGACGCGGACGCTGTGGCCGAGCGGGGCGAAGTCGGCATAGCCGCGCACGTCGATCGCGTGCTGCGGGCAGGCCTTCACGCACGAGTAGCACTCCCAGCACATGTTCGGCTCGATGTTGTAGGCGCGCCGGTAGGTGGGGTCGATGTGCATGATGTCCGAGGGACAGATGTCGACGCAGTGTCCGCATCCGTCGCACCTCGTCATGTACACGAAGGTAGGCATAAGTGGGCTCCTTGAGCTGTTCCGATTGGGCTTGCGGGCTGTCGTCTAGTAGTGGCGCGGTGCTTCGCGCTTGATGCCAAGCCCCATGTCCATCGGAGCGTCTCGCAGCAGTTCCATCGAGTGTCGTCTTTGTTGCTCGGGATCGTCGCGCGTCTGCGTCGGCAGGTTCTCGGCGGTGCCGTCGGCCCTGGTGACGCGCTTCTCGAAGGCGGCCGCCGGCTTGAAGAACATGTGCGCGAACTTCGACCACGGCACGCCCACGAAGAGCACCGCGGTCGCGAGCAGGTACAGCCAGAAGAGCCACCCGGCTCCGCCGCCCGTGCCCGCCCAGACGAGGGCCAGCGTCACGCTGACCACCATCGACACGATGAAGAGATCGGCCTTCTCGAAGCGCCACGGCGTCTTGCCCTCGGCCGCGACGTCCACGCGGATGAAGAACCAGAACCAGTAGCCGCCGAGCAGCACCATGAGCGCGCCGATCCACCAGAGCGTCGGGACGATCTCCGGCGTCGCGGTCCCGGGATAGGTGAAGACCATGAGGATCGTGGTGACGATGTAGGCGATGAACCCGTACATCGTGAGCAGGTGAGCGATGCGCCGGCGCGGGTTGCAGAACTCGCCCGAGGTCATCACGTCCACGACCGCGGTCTGGATGGCGATCGAGGCGAGCTCGCCGCCGCCGAGCTCGCGCTTGCGCCGGGCCTTGGCCTTGCCCATGTTCGCGAAGAAGTACCTCGCGCTGCCCTTGTGCACCATGTCGAACACGGTCCCGAGCACGACCGCGAGAAACATCACGACGAGGAACCATTGCAGGAACCCGCCGGGGACCAGCGGTGCGGCCGTCGCGAAGGGGTTTTGGCTGAGCATCGAATCCTCCTGTTTTCTTCAAAGGATTCTACGGATCGCCGGTGCGGCTTGCCGGAAAATGAACCTATGCCGCTATAGAGGAAGCGAATGGGCCTCGAAGCGCATGGCGGCGAGGTCCCCGAGCACCCAGGTGGCGGGCGCGGCGAGGCCGGCGACGGTCCCGGGGTTGACCAGCCAGGTGGTCCCGCCCTTCACGTTCGGCACCTGGCGCGCCTCGAGCTTGTGCGAGTGGCCGCAGCACACGAGGTCCCAGTCGCCGGTACAGGCCATCGCATAACCGTGATGGTCGTAGTGGACGATGAAGATGCGCCGCCCGCCGAGCTCGAGCTGGGCCTCGGCGCCGTGGTATTGCAGCTGGCCGCCGCTCTTGCGCGACTGCATGTGCATCGCCTGCGGGTCGCCGAGGTTGTTCCCGTGGATGGCGTGCACGGGCAGCCCGGCGGCGAGCGCCGGCTTGATCGTCTGGGCGCCGATGAGGTCGCCGCAGTGGATGACGAGCTGCGCACCCAGTGCCTTGCCCTCGTTCACCGCGCGCGCGAGGGCGTCGGCGCGGTCGTGGCTGTCGGAGACGATGCAGATCTTCATTCGGAGGGGAGGTCGCGGGATCGGTCGTGGGCCATGACGCCATTATCGAGGGCCGGCGGCGCGAGGGACAATCGAGTGCGCTTATTGGCCCATCAGAGTTTTCGAGCGGTGAGCGCCGACCCGCGTGATAGCGTAGGACGAGTCCACGAGGAGAGGCGTCATGTCGAATCTCATTGCTCCGCACGGCGGCGGCGCCCTGCGGCCCCTTGCGTTGCACGGCCAGGCCGCGGCGGAGGAAACCCGGCGCGCGCGCACCCTGCCGCGGCTCACGGTCAGCTCGCGCGAGAAGGGCGATCTCATCATGCTGGGCCTCGGCGGATTCACGCCGCTCGACGGCTTCATGACCCATGCCGACTGGAAGGGCGTGTGCGACCACATGCGCACCGCCTCGGGCGTGTTCTGGCCGATTCCCATCACGCTCTCGGCCGACCCGGCGAAGGCGGACGCGATCGCGGTGGGCGCGGAAATCGCGCTCATCGATCCCGACGACGACTCGCCGCTCGCGATCATGAAAGTGACCGAGAAGTACCGCATCGACAAGGCGCACGAATGCGCGAGCGTGTTCCGCACCACCGACGCCGAGCATCCCGGCGTGAAGATGGTGATGGCCCAGGGTGACGTGAACCTCGCGGGCCCGGTGAAGGTCCTCTCGGACGGTGGCTTCAAGGCGAAATACGGCGCGCTCTTCATGACGCCCGCGGAGACACGCGCGGAGTTCGAGCGGCTCGGCTGGCGGCGCATCGCCGCGTTCCAGACGCGCAACCCCATGCACCGCTCCCACGAGTACCTCGCCAAGATCGCGGTCGAGACGTGCGACGGCGTGCTCGTCCATTCGCTGCTCGGCAACCTCAAGCCGGGCGACATTCCGGCGCCCGTGCGCACGCGCGCGATCGCTACCCTGCTCGAGCGCTATTTCCGTCCCGGCACCGTGGTGCAGGCGGGCTATCCGCTCGACATGCGCTACGCGGGCCCACGCGAGGCGCTGCTGCACGCGCTCTTCCGGCAGAACTACGGCTGCTCGTTTCTCATCGTCGGGCGCGACCACGCGGGCGTGGGCAGCTACTACGGCCCGTTCGACGCGCACCGCATCTTCGACGAGATCCCCGCGGACGCGCTCGAGATCCGCCCGCTGAAGATCGACTGGACGTTCTGGTGCTACCGCTGCGGCGGCATGGCCTCCGCCCGCACCTGCCCGCACGAGGACAGCGACCGCCTGCTCGTCTCCGGCACGAAGCTGCGCAAGTGGCTCTCCGAGGGCAGCCCCGTGCCCGCGGAGTTCAGCCGCCCCGAGGTGCTCGAGATCCTGCGCGAGTACTACGCGGGACTGGAGGAGGGCGAGCGCGTCGAGGTGAAGCTCGCGGGCCACTCCGCCCGCTGAGCGCGCGCCTCCCGCCTCAACCGAAGCGCGCGAGCAGCTCGGCGACCTTCCTCGCCTTCTGCGTGCGGCCCGCGGCGCTGCCCGGCGCCTCCATGCGGATCATGCACGAGACCATCTCGTAGAAGACGCGGTCCAACGCCTTGCGGGCGGCCGCGAGCTGCAGGCCGATCTCCTCGCACGTGCGGTCCTCGGACACCATGCGACGGATGCCGCGGACCTGGCCCTCGACGCGCGCGAGACGCGCCTCGATCGCCTTCTTCGCTTCGGGGTCGTGCAGGGACGGTGTGGCCATGGCCGCTCCTCGGTTCGGGGCACCCATTATACGAACCGCGGAACGCACGACCGGACCGGATACGGAGCCGGGTATGCGGGCTCCCGATCACTGCTGAAGCGGGCTGCGCGCCGCACGATTCATCGAGCGTTTCGCCTGACAACCAATGCGAAAAAACTGCTTTGCAGGTACCGGGGAGGGGTATACGATGCATCGCATCGATTGACCCGGAAAGCCATCGCGTTCCTCAGGGCGCGAGCACCGGAGGAGGAAATGCCATGGGTGACAACAGCGTATCCGCACTGATCGACCACGCCTTGCTCGACCGCCTCGTGCGCGAGCGCGTGGACGCGATCCTCGAGGAGCGGCTCGCCGCGCAGCTGCAGAAGCTGCGCGAGTCGAAGACGCCGTCGATGACCATCATCGCCACGAAGGGCACGCTCGACTGGGCCTATCCCCCGTTCATCCTCGCCTCGACGGCCGCCGCGCTCGGATGGGACGTCGCCGTGTTCTTCACGTTCTACGGCCTCGAGCTGCTGAAGAAGGACCTGTCGGACCTGCGCGTGAGCCCGCTCGGCAACCCGGCGATGCCGATGAAGATGCCGTTCGGCCCCGAGTGGTTCAAGTCGATCCGCTGGACCATGCCCAACGCGCTGCAGGGCATCGTTCCCGGCTTCGAGGCGTTCGCCACGGCGATGATGAAGAAGACGATCCGCAACAAGGGCGTCGCGCAGGTCGCCGAGCTGCGCAGCGCGTGCATCGAGGCGGGCGTCAAGCTGATCGGCTGCCAGATGACGGTGGACCTCTTCGGTTATTCGCACGGGGACTTCGTGCCGGAGGTCCAGGAGTACGTGGGTGCCGCGACCTTCCTGCCCATGGCGCGGGATGCGGACGTGAGCTTGTTCATCTGAAAACAGCTTTTCCATCGGAAAAGCCTCCAGGGGAGGAAGCATGAAGGCGAAGGTGCTTGCGGCGCTCGCCGCCGCGACGCCGTTCCTTGCGCATGGCACGGACGGCTATTTCTCGCACGGCTACGGCATGGTCTCGAAGGGCATGGGCGGCGCGGCCGCGGCGGTCACCGACTCCGCGTTCGGCGGCGCGCTGAATCCCGCGACCGCGGTGTTCGCGGGCAACCGCTTCGACATCGGCCTCGACCTGTTCAGCCCATGGCGCAAGGCCGAGCGCACGGATGCGCCGCCGCAGGCGGGAATCAACGCGTCCGCGGACAGCGGCAGCAACTACTTCCCGATTCCCGAGATCGCCTACAACCGCATGGCGAGCCCCAATCTCGCCTACGGCATCGTGGTCTACGGCAACGGCGGCATGAACACCAACTATCCGGGCGGCCAGATCCCCGCGCGCAGCGCGTGCGCGAGCTTCAATCCCGGTCCCGCCTCGCAAGGCCAGTCGTACAACCTGCTGTGCGGCTCGGGCGATCTCGGCGTGGACCTCTCGCAGCTCATCGTCGCGCCCACGGCCGCTTTCCAGGTCGCCCCGGGCCACGCGCTCGGCATCGCGCCGCTCTTCGCGTACCAGCGCTTCAAGGCCGAAGGGCTGCAGGCGTTCGACAACCCCGGCTTCTCGTCGAACCCGGGCAACGTCACGAACCGCGGCTACGACAACTCGACCGGCTGGGGCGTGCGCGTCGGCTACTACGGGCGGCTCACGCCGCAGGTCGCCGTCGGCGCCGCGTACGCGTCGAGGATGAGGATGGGCAAGTTCGACAAGTACCGCGGGCTTTTCGCGGAGTCGGGCGGCTTCGACATCCCGTCGCACTGGACGGCCGGCGTCGCGTTCGAGCCCACGCCGCAATGGCAGCTCGCGCTCGACTACGAGCGCATCCAGTACAGCGACGCGAAGTCGGTGAACGATCCGAGCAATCTCGCGCTCATGTGCATGGGCGGCGTCGCGAGCGCGTGCCTGGGAGGCTCCGGTGGCGCGGGCTTCGGCTGGCAGGACGTGGACGTGTGGAAGGTGGGCCTGCAGTACCGCGTCGATCCGCGGCTCACTTTGAGGGCCGGCTACAACCACAGCGACAACCCGATCCGCGCGGCCGACGTGACGTTCAACATCCTCGCCCCCGGCGTGGTGCGCGATCACATCACGGCGGGCGGCACGTGGGCCCTAGACAACGCGAGCGCGCTCACCGCCGCGGCGATGTACGCGTTCAGCCACGACGTGCGGGGCCCGAGCCTGTTCAACGCCTTCGCGCCCGGCATGGCCGCGCAGGAGAAGATCCAGATGTACGAGTGGTCCGTGGGCCTGCAGTACGAGCGCAGGTTCTAGCGACGGGGTGAGGGCCGGCCGACGGCCCTCGCGTCCGCGCTGCCCGCTCGCAGCGGTGCTAAGCCGCCTTCAGCCGCGGCCGTGCGCGCGGCGCCTTCGCGACCTGCTTGCAGAACACCTTGTGCAGCGTCGCCATCAACGCGACCACGTCGGCGCTCGCGATCGAGTAGTAGATCGTCTGCTTGTCCCGGCGCGTGACGACGATGCGCTCGCGGCGCAGCACGGCGAGGTGCTGCGAGATGCCGGATTGGGTGATGCCCACGGCGTCGCCGAGCTCGCCCACCGAGCGCTCGCCTTCGGCGAGCTGGCAGAGGATCACGAGGCGCGAGGGATTCGACATCGCCTTCAGCAGCGTCGCGGCGCGCCGGGCGTTGTCCTGCAGCTCGGCCATGCGCGCCGCGAGCTGCGGCGGGACGGGAGCCTTGCGGGAGAGGGACTTGGAGTTCATCACTCCATTCTAATGCTTCACGCCTTGCAGGAACATCCCGCGAAACCGTCCGCGGCCATCTTCGCTTCGTAAGGGCCCGCGACCTGGCTGCCGGCGACGAGGTTGCCCTTCACCGAACCCCAATCCGCGGGCTTCAGGATGATCATCCAGCCCGCGCCGTACGGGTCCTCGTTCGCGAGCGACGGCTTGGCGACGAGCTCCTCGTTCACGGCGGCGATCTCGCCCCCGGCCGCGCTCTTCGCCGGTCCGACCCACTTGCCCGACTCGACGGTCGCGCACGACTTGCCCGCCTGCACCTCGCGGCCGACCTTCTTCGGGGTGAACGCGACGAGCTGCCCGGCCATCGCGGTGGCGACCGTGGTCATGCCGATCTTCACGGTTCCGTCGCCGAGCTCCCTGAACCAGATGTGGTTGTCCACGTCGTAGAGCAGGTCGTCCGGCATGTGGCAACCGCGCACTTCAGGCATGGCCGTCTCCGCGGGAAGGGGTGCGGCCCATCGTGGACTCTTCCTGCCGCAGCGGCCTTGAGGCGCAGCAAAACTCCCCCAGTCCCTCCACCTGCATCTTGCCGGCGACGAACAGCGCGAGGTGGCGCACGAGGAAGCGCATCATCGTCGCGAGATCGTCGCGCGACGCACGCTCCGCGTCCGCGTGCATCACGTTGTAGTGGTACGCGATCTCGCGGCACGTCTCGCGGCAGGCGTTGAAGCTCGGCACGCCGCGCGCGGCCTGGTGATGCAGCGCGAGCAGGCGGAAGCCCTCGCGCTCGGCGAACGTCGGCACCTCGCCGCGCGCCTCGACCCATGCCTCGAGCGCCTGCTCGGCGAGCGCGAGCAGGGCGCGTGCATCGGCGCCCGCGTGCCCGGTCGCGGCGAACGCGTCGATCGCCTGCTCGATCGTCTCGCGGCCGCGGCTCATGCGAGCGCCTTCTCCCGCAGCCGCTCCAGCGCCTCGGAGGCGTTCTCGTGCACGCCCAGCGCGCGCGGCGAAAGCCCCAACGCGATGCCGAGCAGTTGCGTGAAGTAGAGCATGACGACCCCCGTCTTCTGGCCGAGCACCTTCTCCGCGCGCGCCTGGTGCATCTCGAGGCCCGAATGGCAGGTGGGGCATTCCGTCGCGATGATGTCCGCGCCCGCCGCCTCGGCCGCGCGCAGGATGTTGAGCACGAGCTTGGTCGAGGTGTCGCTGTCGGAGAGCGTGTGCGCGCCGCCGCAGCAGGCGGTCTTCAACGGGAAATCGACGTTCACCGCGCCGGCCGCGGCGAGCAGGTCGTCCATGAAGTGCGGCTTCGAGGTGGACTCGCTCCCCGGGCCGCGATCCTTCTCGGGGAAGATGTGGCGTGGCCGCGTGTACATGCAGCCGTAGTAGTTGGCGATGCGCAGCCCGCCGAGCGAGCGCTTCACGCGGCGGCGCAGCTCCTCCTCGCCGATGCCGTGCTTGATCCACTCGAGCGCATGGATGGTCTCGACCTGGCCCGCCTCGTACGGCGTCTCGCCGGACTTGCGCGCGATCTGCTCCACCACTTCGCGGGAGGCCGCGTCGTGCGCGAGGTCGTGCTCGGCCTTCTTGAGGTTGTGGTAGCAGCCGTTGCACGGTGCCATCACGGTCGCCGCCTTCATCTGCTGCGCCGCGATCGCCATCACGCGCGACGACAGGTACGTCTGCACCTTCGGGTCGACGTTCTTCACTTCCATCGCGCCGCAGCAGTTCCAGTTCGGCACCTCGTCCAGCGCGAGGCCGAGCTTCCTGCCCACGGCGACCGTGGAGACGTTGTACGCGTGGCCCGTGCCCTCGAGCGCGCAGCCCGGGTAGTACGCGACGCGCTGGTACTTCACCTTCTTGCTGGCGGAATCGTTCATCGATGACCCCCTCCCTGACCCTCCCCCAAGGGGGAGGGAACACCAAGGCCGAGGGCCTGGCGATGTCTGGCTTCCTGGTCGTGCACGTATTCCTCGATCGCCGCGCGGTTGCGCGCCCAGCCGCGCGTGCGCGGGCGGATCAGCGCCGCGAGGCCCATCTTGATGCCCCACTTCACGGGGATGCGCCGCGCGATGCGTCCGGCCATCGCGACGAGCCAATCCTGGAGCAGCGGCTGCCCGGTCTTCGCGAAGTAATTGCGGATCACGCGGCCGTCCTCGATCTTGCCGGTGGCGACCACCTGGGACGTGAATTCCTCGTCGAACACGGTGGACCGCGACTTCGGCGTATGGCCCTGCAGCTCGAGCCAGTGCGCGGTCGCCTTCATCACGCCTTCGGGGAACACATCGCGCGGACATGCGTAGGTGCATTTGTTGCACGACACGCACTGCCAGATGATGTCCTTGTCGCGCAGCAGCTCGCTCTCCATGCCGAGGCGGATGAGGTAGATCCAGTAGCGCGGGTTGAAGTCCGGATTCACCGCGTTCACGGTGCACGCGTTCGTGCACGAGCCGCACTGCCAGCAACGGTGGATGTTCTCGCCGCCGGGCAGCGCCGCGATGTCGTCCTGCAGCCGCTCGTTGTAGTCGGTGACGACGCGCGGCTCGATGAACGTGCTCCAGTGGCCGGAGACGTCGACGCCGTCGAGCACGAGCTTCTCGTGCGTCTTGAGGTTCTCGGGGCGGATCAGCGATTGCTCGTGGATGGGCATGGGATCCTCAGCTCGGGCGCGGCTCGTCGATCGCCACCGCGGTGCCGTCCGCGGCCTTGAGGCGCGTGCGGCCGTCCTCGGCGATGGCGTCGAGGCCGAGCAGGCGCCGCACGTGCAGCATCGGCTCCTCGGCGTGGGCGAAATCGGCGCGCAGGTAGCTGCCGCCCTGCTCCTCGATGTAGCGCGCATAGACCTGGGCGGCCAGCAGGTCGACGAAGAAGAGCACGTCGCGATAGACGCCCTGCGACGCGAGGAACTGCGCCAGCTCCTCGCGCAGCACCACGAACGTCTCGTAGCACGACGGCACGGCCAGGCGCGCGAGGTCGACGTCCTCGCCGTGCCAGATCTCGCGCACGACGCCGGTGTTGGCGCGCTCGTCCCACATCCAGCGCGTCATGAGCGGATAGCGCTCGGGATCCACGCCGTGCAGCACCTCGGCGGCGAGATCGCGCACCCAGCGGTGGTCGCGGTCGTCGGGGAAGCGCGCGCAGAAGGCGGCGAGGCGCGCGTCGGTCGTGCGCGTCGTCTCGACATCGTTGAGCAGCTGCGCGACCGCCTCGCGCGTGGACTCGAAGCGCGCGGGCTCGAGCCAGGCGCCGATCCGCCGGCGCACGGTCGACATCCAGGCGCAGAGCATGCGCAGGTCGCCGAAGGCGGCCTCGCGCGCGCGCCCGTTCGCGAGCGTGTCGGCGAAGAGGCGGCTCTTCAGCTTGAGCGCATCCACGTAGCGCTCGAGCCCGCCGGAGTCCTCGGCGGCGCTCGCGAGCTGTTCGAACGCCGCGGCGAGCTTCGGTCCGGAAAGCTCGAGGCGCGGGCGATCGACGCCGGAAGGGGCGGGATGCATCGGGCGATCGCTCAGTCGGCCGCGAGGGCGGGAGTCGCGGCGTTCGCGAGCGCGAGAGCCGCCAGCGCCGCGGCCTTGCCCTGGCCGATGGAGTCGTCGATCGTCTCCGGACCGGTCGCCGCTCCCGCGACGAACACGCCGGGGCGCGAGGTCTCGGCGAACGTGGCGTACGCATCGCGCTTGCCGATGTAGCCGTGCTCCTCGAGCAGGATGCCGAACACGCTGGCGATCGTCTTGTTGTCGACGTTCGGGTCCATGCCGATCGCGTGCACGACCATGTCGAACGGGATCGTGATCGGACGCTTGACCAGGGTGTCCTCGGCCTTGATCACGAGGCGCTCGCCGTTCGACGTGACCTCGGCCACGCGCGCCTTGATGTACTTCACCTTGTGCACCTCCTGGCTGGCCCAGTAGTACTTGGTCTCGTACAGGCCGAAGGTGCGGATGTCCATGTAGTAGACGTAGACGTGGCATTGCGGCAGCTCCTCGCGGATCTCCATGGCGAGGTTCGCCGACACCGTGCAGCAGATCTTGGAGCACCACTCGCGGCCGATCTGCCGGTCGCGCGAGCCCACGCAGAGCAGGATCGCCACCCGCTCGGGCTTGCGGCCGTCGGAGGGACAGCGCACGCCGTTGCCCGAGGAGATCATCTGCTCGACCTGCGTCGTGGTGACCACGTCGGGATAGGTACCGAATCCCCATTCGGGCTTGTTCACGGAATCGAAGTGCGTGAAGCCGGTGCACAGGATCGCCGCGGCCGCTTCCACCGTGCGGCCGTTCGAAAGGCGCGCCGTGAAGCGGCCGGCATCGCCGCTGAACGAAGCGACCGTGCAGCCCGTGTGGCGCTCGACGAGGCGCTCACGCTCGACGCGGCTCACCATGCCGCCGATCGCGTCCTTGGCCCACTCGCCCGAGGGCACGAGGCGCGCGTAGCCGGAGAGGATCGGCGCGCCGCCGAGCCGCGGCTCCTTCTCGACGAGGATGACGCGCTGGCCGAGCGACGCGAGCGATTGCGCGGCCGACAGTCCCGCGGGCCCGCCGCCCACGATGAGGATGGGAGAGGTCATGTCTTCCTCGCGATGGGGATGTAGCCCGGGCCGGAGGTGATCATGCGGCGCGGGTCGTAGAGGTTCTCCTGGCGGCCGGCCTTGACCTCGTCGAGGTAGGCCACGAACTCCGCCTTCTTCGCCTGCCAGTCGATGCCGAGCTTGTCCATGAGCGTCTCGGTCGCGGAGGCGTGCCAGTGCGACTGCACGATCTTGTACGGGTGCGCGCCGCACGCGAGCGCGGCGAACTGGCAGTCGGCGAGCACCGGCAGCTCGACCGGCTTGCCCGCGGCCTTGCCGATCCACTGGTTCTTGTCGAGCGTGGTGATGCAGCCGGTGTCGTGGCCGATCATGACGTCGGCCTGCGCCTCCTCGACGGCCACGCGGATCTTGCGGTCGATGGCGAACGAGCGCGTGAACTCGCGCTCGGAGATGATGTGGCGGAAGCCGAAGCCGCAGCAGTCGTACCACGTCGAATAGTCGATCACCTTCGCGCCGAGCGTCTCCATGAGCCCGGTGGAGACGGCCACGCGGTTGCCGTCCATCACCGTGTCGTCGTAGATCACGTCCTCCGGGACCATCTTGTAGACGTGGCAGGCGGGGTGGACGGTGGCGCGGATGTGGCTCACGTCGACCTCCTGGATCGACCGGATGCTCTGGCGCATCACGTGCAGCCATTCGGAGTAGTGCACGACCTCCTCGGGGATGAGCAGCTTGCCGCCCACCAGCCGCCCGAGCCTGGCGAGGATCTTCTTCACCTTCTCGCGCAGCGTGGCCGACTGCAGCAGGTAGGCGCGCACCTCCTTGTAGTTGCCGAACGAGGTGCCGCAGTGCACGAGCGGGTAGTAGTAGCCGTCGGGCAGCCCCTGCGCCTTCGCCGCGACGTACGCCTGGTGGAAGTTGCGCAGGAACACGGCCGCGAGGCTCTCGAGGTTGCCGATGCCCGAGCCGTGGTAGTTCCACGCGGTGCACGAGGTCTGGTCGGTCTCGTCGAGGTACTCGACCCCGAGCTTGTTCATGAGCCAGAGGAGCGAGGTCGGATAGCCGGGGATGTTGCCGCACTGGCCGCACGACTTGTGGTGCCACAGGCGCTTGGTCGGGATCTTCTTGTCCCAGCCGTAGAGCGTCTTGGCCACCACCGGGTCGTTCTCGTCGGCCACGCGATGCACCACGATCTCGCCGTCGCGCTCGAGGTCGCGCATCACGTCGCGCACGTCCTCGACGCGGTCCTTCTGCGTGAGCAGCGAGCGCCGGTCGATCTTCTGCTCGACCCACGCGGTCGCGACGCGCGCCTCCTGCGGCGTGAGCTTCGCGTCCTGCCATTCCGGGCCGTGGCCGGTGAAGCGCTCGCCCGAGCTCTCGTCCGTCATCGCTCTCTCCTCCTGCGGTCACTCGTCCTTCGCGTCTTCCTGCTCGTCGAGGAAGTCCTGCCAGTCCTCGCGCTTCTCGTCCATGATGTCGGTGATGACGTCGAACAGGTTCTCGTCGATCGTCTCGAGCTGCTTGAGCACGCCGGTCATCTCCCAGATCGTGTAGAGCTCGATCGACGTCTTGAGGTTGACCTCCCACGCGGTGGCCGTCGTGTTGAGCGTGGGCATCGGGATCGCCTTGCGCAGGATCTTGAGCGGCGCGTCGACCTTCGAGATGTTGGGCCCCCAGTCGGCGAAATGATCCTTGTTGATCATGTCGGGGGCGAGCTGGTTGCCCGTGGAGATGAGCTTCAGCATCACGCGCGAGAACGGCCGCAGCACGTTGCGCGCGCTTTCCATGTTGTGCTTGATCGCGGTCTCGCGCATGAGCATCACGAGGCCGCCGGGCGAGTTGCCGAACGGGCAGCGCGCCGCGCACGTGTAGCACTGCGCGCAGGCCCAGATCTTCTCCTGCATCGCGTCGTAGATGCCCTCGAGGTTCTCGGTCCACAGCAGCTGCACGATCTCGCGCGGGCTGAAGTCGTAGTAGTGCGCGGCCGGGCAGGTCGCGGTGCAGATGCCGCAGTTCAGGCAGCCGTTCAGCTCGTGGTCGAAGCGCAGGTCGGACTGCAGGTCCTTGAAGATCTCCTCGAGCTCGGCGCGCGGGACGGCCGGCGCTTCCGAAACCGGATCGCCCGCGATCGCCTGCACGCGGCTGGCACTGGAATGGCTCAACGGGCCTCCGGCTTCAGTAGGTGAGGACCTTCGCGTCCTCTTCCATGACCGATTCGATCAGGTACGCGCCCCCGATGATCCCCGAGCATTCGGGGATGAGGTCGTCCTTGGTCATGTCGAAGAGGTCGAGGTTCGGGGAGCAGCAGTAGAACTTCGCCCCCGCCTCGTGCGCGTCCTTGATGAAGTCGTAGACCGTCTTCGGCGAGCCGTCCTTCACGTGCAGCGCCTCGGCCACCCCCTTCTTCATCAGGCGCCCGGCCGTGGCGGTGCAGATCACCTCGACGTCGTATTCCATGGCCGCGGCCACGGACGCCTGGAAGATCGGCGCGCCGAGCTCCTCGCCGTTGCGGGGGTCGGTATTGGCCATCACGATGACCAGCTTCTTGCTCATCTCCTCCTCCAGGCGACGGGCGCGGAATTTGACGTGAATCAAGTTTTGCTAATATAAGCACGCGCCGATGGAAGCCGCAAGGCCCGGAATGCCCGGCGCCGCAAATAAATTCCGGCGTTGTTTCAGGAAACCCTTACCGGGATGGCGGCGAGCCCCCTCGGGGGGTCCATCCAGCCGGCCGCGCGCACGAGACCGGTCATGAGCGGGACGAGGGCGTCCTCGAGCGAGCGCTGCGCCCGGCGAAGCTCGGCGATGCCGGTCTCGATGTCCGGCGGCGACTCGTCGAACTCCATGACCAGGTCCTCGACCATCGCGACCTTGAGCCCCGGGTGGGCCGAGAACCCGAACGCGCGCTCGCCCACCTGCCAGAGCGCGGGCCGGCCGCGATCGTCCTCGGCGAGCACGATCGCGTGCGCGGGAAGGATCGGCTGGTCGCGTCCATAGAGGGCGAGCGGATAGGCCTCGGGAACGTAGCCGCCGAGCCCGTCGGCTCGCGTGCGCCGCGCGCGCGTCACGCGGAACTCGAGGGGCGCGGGCTGCGAGCCGCCGCCTGCCGCATGGGCGAGGATCTGCGCGCCGAGGCCGATGCCGACGACCGGCCAGTCGCGCGCGAGGCAAGCGCGCGCGAGCGCGATCTCGCCGGCGAGGGTCGGCAGGTCGCGCGCGCCCGCGCTGCCCCAGGGACCGCCGCCGAGCAGCACGAGGCCGTCGCTCATCGTCCCGGGCAGGGGCAGCGTCGCATCCGCGGTGAACGGCCGGCTGTAGCGGAAGCGCACGCCCCGGCCCTCGAGGTGGTCCTCGATGAGGCCGAGATACTCGGCCGACGTGTGCTGGACGACCTGCAGCGTCTTCAAGTCGGCGCGCCGGCGGCCACGCTCGAGCGCGTCGCGTTCTCGATCGCGCGCGCGAAGTCGGCGGGCGCGCAGGTGAGCAAGCCCACGTTCGCCTGCGCGAAGAACGCCTCGATCGCGGCCGGGGCCGCGGCGAGCCGCACGCCGCGCAACGCGCACTCGAGGTCGAAGACGACCCGCGGCGGGGTCACGAAGAAGTCGCCGGTGACCAGCGCCTCGCGGATGCGGTCGCTCGCCGCGCCTTCGACGCGCAGGTACGCGGTGATGGTTCCGCCCGCGCCGGTGTGGGAGCCGACGAGGAGCGAGGGGCCGGCGCGCGGGTCGTCGATCTCCGCGACGAAGGCGTCCGTGCCGATCTCCGCATCGTGGAAACGATCGGCGAGCGACTCTTCGTGCGCGGTGATGGTCCCGCGCGCGGCTGCGACGCCGAGGCGCCGAGCGAAGCCCGCGAGGAGCGCGTCCTGCACCGTCGCGATGTCGGGCGCACGGCCGAGAAGCTCCTTCAGCGTGACGACGCGCTGCGTGGCCGAGTCGAGACCGCGGCGCACGAGCTTCGCCTGGGGCACGTTCAACGCGGCCACCATGCGCGCGGGATCGAGATCGACGAGCACCGTGCCCTGGTAGAAGAGCGTGTCGCCGTCGAAGAAGCCGCCGGTGCCGCTCACCTTGCGGCCCTCGACCTCGATGTCGTTGCGCGGGCGGTAGCGCGCCGCGACGCCGAGCGTCGAAAGCCCCTCGGCCACCGCCTCGCAGATCTCGCGCGCGAGCTCGGCGAGCGAGGCGATGCCGAGAGTGGACCGGCGGAACACGATCGACCAGCCGAGCTGCCCCTCGTCGAAGTAGATCGCGCCGCCCCCGGTGATGCGCCGCACGAGCCTGATGCCGTGCGCGCGGCAGTAATCGACGTGCACCTCGCGCGCGAGCGCCTGATGGCGCCCGATGAGCACGGTCGGCCGGAAGCGCAGGAAGCGGATCGTGTCGGGGATCGCGCCCGTCTTGTGCGCGTCGATGAGCGCCTGGTCGAACGCGATCTGCCGCCGGCCGTCGCGGATGCCGGTATCGATCACGCGGAAGGGCTTGAGGGGCGAGGGCGCGTCTTCCATGGGCTTGCGACCTATCGCCGGGCGACGATCCGCAGCTGGCGGCGGATCTTGCGCACGTCGCTGCTGTTCGGCGCGAACGGGTAGCTCGCGATGTCCGAGGGCGGCGAGTCGCCGTACGGGCGGTCGCAGGCGGAGACGTCCTCGGCGAACTTCCCGGGGCAGCCCGACGTGCGGAACGCGGTGCCCGCGTCGATGATCGCGTCGAGCTCGGCCTGCGGCAGCCCGAAATCGGCCACGCGGCCCTCGGCGTCGAACTTCATCTGCTCGACACGCGCGCCTCGATAGTCGATGAGATAGCGGCCGAGCTGCACCCGCCGCCACTGGTCGCGCGGCGTGGCGGGCAGGTGGTCCATGAGCGAGCCGCGCTCGGGGAAGAAGCAGAACATGTGGCTGTGGCCGCCCAGGTCGACGAGGCGCTGCACCAGCGCGAGCACGTCGTATTCGGTCTCGCCCATGCCGACGATGATGTGCGCGCCGAACTTCTGCGGCCCGAACACGTCGCGCGCGTGCATGAGGATCTCCCAGTACTTCGACCAGGAGTGCGGCGACTGCACGCCCTTGCCGCGCGTGCGCTCGAAGATCGCGGGCGTGGCCGCATCGAGCGCGACGGTGAAGATGTCCGCGCCCAGCTCGCGCAGCCGCACGACGTCCTCGCGCTGCATCGTCGTGGGATTCGACAGGATCGAGACCGGTATCGCGGCCGGCTCGATGCGCGCCGTCCACTGCCGCAGCACCGAGACGGTGTCCGCATCGCTCCTCGGGTGCGTGATCATCGAGATGCACATGCGGTGGAACGGGCTCGCGGCGGCATCGCGCGCGACGATGTCCACGACCTGCTCCATCGGCACCGCGGGCCAGTCCACGCGGATGAAGTTGCGGTCGGCGTAGTCGCGCTCGGCCTCGCGATGGCGCGCGAGCCCGCAATAGGCGCAGTTCGCGCGGCAGCCCTCGGGATACGTGAGCAGCAGGTTCAGGCAGCGCGTGCATTCGCAGCGGTGCATGCGCCCGCTCATGATGCCCAACGTGATCGCCGCGGCGGTCGACATCTGCACGTACTCGGGCGAGCGCATCGACGGCGTGAGCACGTTGTAGTTGGGCAGGTAGACGCCCTGGGGCGCGACGTTCTGCGTTTTCACGCGGGCCCCGTTGCGCGCTTCCTTCGGCACGGTGGCCGGCGCGCGCGGCTGCATCAGCGGGAACGGGTTGTGGTCGAGCGTCTCGGTCGCGGGCGCGGCGGCGGCGCTATTTTCGGGACGCGTGCAGCTCATGGAAGCGCTCCTTCGGTCCGGGATCCGCGGCTCATCGCGCCGCCCGTTGCACGAGCGGCTTGATCTCGATCGTGCGCCCCGTCTTCATCGAGCAGCACGCGTGCTCCTGCACGGCGGGGCGGCCCAGCGCGTGGGCGACGGCGAGCGCGCCATCGGCGGGGAACGCGATGCCGTCGAGGCCGGCCGCAACCGCATACGCGTCGGTCACTCGCCGGTGCATGCCCGGCGGGCGCGCGCAGCCGAGCAGCACCTCGCGGTCGGGCAGGCGGCGCCGCGCCTCGAGGAAGATGCGCCCGACGTCTTCGGTGCGCGGCGTGGCGAACGTGCCGGGACGCGCGTAGAACGGCATCACCACGACCAGCACGAGCGAGTGGATCGCGTGGCGCGCGACGATGTCGAGCGCATTCACCTCGCCGAGCAGGCGGCCGAAGTGCAGGCCGATCACGATGTGCGGCACCACTTGCATCTTCGTCGCGCAGAGCGCCGCGAGCGTCGACTCGAAATCGGCGACCGGGCGATCGAGGTGATAGACCTCGCCGATCGTTTCCGGCGCGCCGATCACGTCCATCATCGCGGTGTCGACGCCGGCAGCCTCCATGGCCTTCGCGCGCCGCGCGTCGAGGAGCGCGGAATGGATCGCGATCTTGAGGTGCGGGTAGTCGCGCTTGAGCCCCTCGATCACGGGCAGGTACGGCTCGTAGCGGATCTCGTTCGACTTGTTCGAGCCGCCGGAGAGCAGGAACCCGCCGAGGCTCTCGCGCTCGACCATCTCGCGCACGCGGCGATCGAGCACCGCGGGCCTGGTGGCCGGGATCATCGGCTCGAGGATCTTCGCCTGGCAATGCTCGCAATCGAGCGCGCAGCCGCCCGCGGTGATCGAGAACGCGGGAAACGAATTCCTGCCGCAGCCCTCGAGGTCGCAGCTCGAGTACGACTTGAAGGTGGGCGTGGAGAAGCGGATCGGGCGGGCGAGGGCGCCATCGCCCGCGCGCTCGAGCTCGCGCACGAACGCGGCATCGAGCGACGCGTCTTCGAGCGCCTCGATGGCGGCGAGCCGCGCGAGCCAGTCGCTCATGCGCGCGCCCGCGAGGCGAAGCGGTCGGCGGCCGTGTCGCGCAACGCGCGGACCTGCGCTCGCACCGTGGCCGCGCGCGGGGCGTCGGCGAGCGTCGTGAGCCACTCGGGACGCCGGTCCTCGTCGTCGACGAGGTCGCACGACAGGCCCGCGAGCACGTCGCGCGCGCAATGGGGAAGGACCGCGGGAATCGCACGTCCCGACAGGTGCGCCCAAAGCCCCGTCCAGTAGCGCGCGAGCGTCCACGGGTTGTAGCCACCGCCGCCGAGCACGACCGCCGCCGGCGCGAGGCCGACCACGTCGTCGACCGCTCGCCACAGCGCGCCGTTGCCGAGCGCCATGCGCGCGAGCGGATCGCCGTCGAGCGCGTCGGCGCCGCAGGTGACGACGAGCGCCTGCGGGCGGAAGTCCGCGACGAAGGGAAGCACGACGTCGTCCATCAGCATCGCGAGCTCCGCATCGTTCAGGCCCTGCGGCACCGGCAGGTTCAGCGCGCGGCCGCCCGCATCGTCGGCGAACGCGCCGGTGTGCGGCCAGCGGCCCGCCTCGTGGATCGAGACGAGGCGCACGCGCCCGTCACCGGCGAACGCGTCCTGCACGCCATCGCCATGGTGCGCGTCGAGGTCGACGTAGGCAACGCGTTCGGCGCCTTCGTTGAGAATCGTCAACAGCGCGAATACGGGGTCGTTGAAGAAGCAGAAGCCGCTCGCGCGATCGGGCCGCCCATGGTGCGTGCCGCCCGCGGGGTGGTAGGCGATGCGACCGTCGAGCGCGAGCCGCGCGGCGCGCATCGAGCCGCCGACGCTGGTGGCCGCGCGCTCGAACACCCCGGGAAAGATCGGGTTCTCCATCGTGCCGAGGTGGTGGCGCTCGCGCACGTCCGCCTCGACGCGCCCCTCGCACGAGGCGCGCCGCAACGCCTCGATGTAGCGGCGATCGTGGAAGCGCGCGAGCTCGTCCGCGCTCGCGCAAGGGCTCGCCTCGTACTCGTCCGGGCCGAACCAGTCGAGCGTGCGGCAGAGGTCCACGACCGATTCCACCCGCGGGATCGCGAGCGGGTGCAGGCGTCCGTAGGCCGGCCGGCGGTAGATCTCGTGCCCGACGAAAACCGCGCGGCGCGCGGCCATGGCCGGCTACTTCTTCCGGATGTAGAACACGTATTCCTTCTCGCCCGTCGCCTGCGAGAGCAGCTCGTTGCCGGTCTGCTTCGAGAACGCCTCCATGTCCTTCACCGAGCCGGGATCGGTCGCGACGATGCGCAGGACCTGCCCCGCGACCATCTCGTTCAGCGCCTTGCGCGTGCGCAGGATCGGCAGCGGGCAGTTCATGCCGCGCGCGTCCAGCTCCTTGTCGTGTGTGGTCACCGCCATGCTGTCCTCCGTCCGCCGAAAGATTAGCAATGTCTAATATGAGCGGCGGGCTGTCAAGGTTTCGATGACCCAAAGCTCGCTCTCCCTCGGGAAAGGGCGGGGGTAGCTACGGGTAGCCGGACTTTTCCTACATCGCGCCGCCGCATCGTTCGTCCGGCTTGTCCCACGCGCCGACGCGCGCCCGGCTGCTAGCGGCATCCGCGCGGGCCTGAAACGCTAGGAGAATCCACAGGGGACTCGACACCATGAGACACGCACTCGGAATGCTGGCGCTGGGCCTCGCCGCGGCGCTCCTGCCGCTCGACTCGCATGCGCTCGGCCGCAACGAGAAGGGCTGCCTGGTCGGCGGTGCCGCGGGCGGCGTCGGCGGCAAGCTGCTGGGCGACCACCCGGTCATCGGCGCGCTCGCCGGATGCGCGGTGGGCAACTACGTGGCCCGCGACCGCGCGCTCAAGGAGCGCGAGGCGGCGAGGCGCGAGCACGAGAAGCAGGCGCGGCACCGCGCGAAGACGGCACGGCGCCACGAGCACGTGCCGCCGCCGAATCCGCCCGCCGGCTAGCTAGGGCATCACCTCGACGTACGAGTAGATCGCGCAGTCGGCGATCTCGCTCCGGACGGCGGGGCTCGCCCGCGCGAACCACGCGGCCGGGTCGTGGCGATCGATCTCGCGACCGAGGAAGCGCACGAGCTCGCAGATCGGCTCGACGACGCCCTCGCGATACGCGCGGTCGCCCGCGACGTAGGCGATGTGCAGGTTCTTCATGCAGTTGTGCCGGCACCACGCGAGCGCCTCGCACGCGCCGCACGGCATGCGCGGATCCGGTTGCAGCGGGCTGGGCGCGAGCGTGTTGGCCCCGATCGAGCCCTGGCGCATCTCCGGCGCCCAGACCATGTCGGGGCACGGGAAGACGCTTCCGTCCGGCAGCACGTTCACGAGGTGCGTGCTGACCCGGCATTGCGCGAGGTGCGCGCCGTCGTCGTCGAGGCGAGGCGGCGCCACCTTGTTGCGCACGATGCCCATCAACGGGATCATCGGATAGAGCGTCGGTGACGCGAAGAACCGCGCCGTCATCTGCGCGAGCACCGCCTTCTTCCTCGCCATGTCGGCGGGCGCGTAGATGCCCTCGTGGTGCGCGAACTGGAAGTAGACGTAGTCGAAGCGCTCGAGCAGCGCCTCGAGCTCGTCGAGCGTCGTGGCGGGGCTGCCCCACGTCACGCGCGCCGTGATCGTGCCCCCGAGCCGCAGCCGCGCCTTCGCGACGTTGCGCATCACGCGGTTGTACACGCCGCGCCCGCGGAACCCGTCCGTGGTCTCGCGCCCGCCGTCGATCGAGACCAGCACGTTCGCGAGCTTCGCGCACACGTCGTCGGGCAGCCGGTGGAGCAGCGTGCCGTTGGTCTGCATCTGGTAGCGAAAGCCCGGATAGGCGCGCATCACCTGCTGCATGAAGGGCAGGTTGAGCGTCGGCTCGCCGCCGTAGAAGGTGACGTACACCTCGCGTCCGGCGAGGTGCGTGCGGATGAAGCGGTCGAGCGCCTCGAGCGGATAGGTGACGTCGCGCGCCGAGCCCCGCACCTCGCCCACGGCCTCCGAGCAATACGTGCATCGCAGGTTGCACGCGAGCGTCGTGAACAGCTGCAGCTCGACCCGCGGTCCGACGAGCGGCGTGCGTTCCGCGCGTCGCGGATGGAAGGTGACGGGCGACGTCATGGCGATCGGCACAGGCGCGAACGAACCGGAAGGCTCGCATGGCCCCGCACGCGCGGGGAGGCGCGTGGATGATCGGCGTCATCGCATCCTCTAAAATCACGGGACCCGTTCCGAATCCCGGCCCCCGCCATGAAAATCTCGCTCGTGACCCGCACCCTCGCGGGACTCTTCCTCGCGCTCGCCGCGCTCGCCGCCTTCGGGCAATCGTGGCCGAGCGGTCCCGTCAAGCTCGTCGTTCCCTACGGTCCGGGCTCGACGCCCGACGTCGTCGCGCGCATCGTCGCCGACAGGCTCGGCACGCGCATCGGCAAGCCGGTGATCGTCGAGAACAAGACCGGCGCGGCCGGCAACATCGGCACCGACGCGGTCGCGAAGGCCGCGCCCGACGGGCAGACGATCGGGCTGTCGATCGCCGGGCCGCTGGGCGTGAACTCGCTGCTGTTCAGGAAGCTGCCCTACGACCCGCAGCGCGATCTCGCGCCGATCACGATCGCGGCCACCCAGCCGAGCATCCTGGTGGTGCCGCCCACGCTCGGCGTGAACGACACCGGGGAGCTGCTCGAGCTGCTGAAGAAGAACCCGGGCAAGTACAACTACGCGTCGATGGGCGCGGGCACCATCTCGCACCTCGCGATGGAAGCGCTCGCGGCGAGGAGCGGCACGCAGATCGTGCACCTGCCGTATGCCGGCTCCGGTCCCGCGGTGCTCGCGCTGCTCTCGGGCGATGCGCAGATGGCGTGCCTGCCGGCCGGCGCGGTGATGCCGCAGGTGAAGGCGGGCAAGTTGAAGGCGCTCGCCGTGGCCACCGCGAAGCGCTCGTCGCTCATGCCGCAGCTGCCGACGCTCGAGGAGGCGGGCCTGAAGGACGTGCATGCCGACGCCTGGATGGGGTTCGTCGTGCCGGCGAAGACGCCGGCCGCGGTCGAGAAGAAGATCCACGACGAGATCGTCGCGGTGCTGAACGAGCCGGACGTGCGCGAGAAGCTGCGCGGCCAGTACATGGATACGGTGGCCGGCTCGCCCGCGGAGCTGCGCACGACGCTCGACGGCGACCTCGCGCGCTGGAAGCCGATCATCGAGAAGAACCACATCAAGCTCGATTAGCGATGGACGCCGTCCTCGAGCCGGCGCGGCGCACGCCGGTCTTCGGCGAGTACGACGTGGTCGTGCTGGGCGGCGGTCCCGCGGGCATGGCTGCCGCGGCGAGCGCGGCATCGCACGGTGCGCGCGTGCTGCTGGTCGAGCGCTATGGTTTTCTCGGCGGCATGGGCACGGCCGCGGGCGTGACGAATTTCTGCGGCCTGCATGCGAACGTCTTCGGCGAGATCCGCCAGGTGGTGCACGGTGTGGCCGACGAGCTGCTCGAGCGCATCGCGGCGCTCGACGGCCTGAACGCGCCGCACCTCGTGCTCGGCAGGATCCACGCGCAGGCGTACGACATGGCCGCGTTCAAGTGCGCGGCCGATGCGATGCTCGCGGCGCGCGGCGTGGCGATCCTCTTCCACGCATTCGCCGCCGGCGTCGTGCGCGCGGACGACGGGCGCATCGAGGCGCTGCTGGTCGAGACCAAATCGGGACGCCAGGCGGTGCGCGCGCGCGTGTTCGTCGACGCCTCGGGCGACGGCGATCTCGCGCATGCCGCGGCAGCCGCGATGGAGAAGGGCGACGCGCAGGGCCACATGCTCTATCCGACGCTCATGTTCCGCGTGGGCAACGTCGATGCGGCTCGCGCCGGCGAGGCGTGGCGCACGATCCCGCAGCTGATGGACGAGGCGCAGGCCGCGGGCGAGTTCCGCTTCCCGCGCCGCGGGGCGATCGTGCGGCCGCAGAAGCGCGCGTACGAGTGGCGCGTGAACGTGACGCAGCTGCGCGACGCCGGCGGAGCCGCGGCCGACGGCACCGACGCCCGATCGCTCAGCGCCGCGGAGCTCGAGGGACGCCGGCAGGTCGTCGACTACCTGCGCTTCCTGCGCGCGAAGGTGCCGGGCTTCGAGGCCGCGTACGTGCTCGAGATCGCGCCGCAGGTCGGCATCCGCGAGACGCGCCGCCTGGTCGGCGAATACATGCTGTCGGGCGAGGACGTGCTCGCGTGCGCGAGCTTCGACGACGCGATCGGCGTGAACGGCTGGCCGCTCGAGATCCACGTGGCGGGCGACGTCGAGTGGCGCTGGCCGCCGATCCCGGAATCGCGCGGCTACAACGAGCTGCCGTACCGGATGCTCCTGCCACGCGCCGCGCCGGGATGCGCGAGGAATCTGCTCGTCGCGGGGCGCTGCGCCTCGATGACGCACGAGGGCCAGTCGGGTGCGCGCGTGAGCGGCGCGTGCTTCGTGATGGGGCAGGCCGCGGGCACGGCGGCTGCCTTCGCCCTCGCCAGCGGCGATGCGCACGCGGTCGATCGCGGCGCGTTGCGCGAGGCGCTCGCCGCCGACGGCGCTTTTCTCGGCTGAGTTGTAAGCATTCGTTAACAGCGGCGCGATCCGCTGTATTCGGTTGCAAAATCGCGGCCACGCGCGCGGCATGGGGACCTAGATTGGCGGGGTCCGCGTCACGGTTCCCCGCGCCATGCCGTCCGCGCCCCACCTGCACTTCGTCCTCGATCCGCGATCCACGCGCTGGCCGGACATCGCGCGGCTCACCGAGGAGGACGTCCGGCGCGCGCCGCGCCGCTTCGTCGGCGGCCGCAACTCGTGGATCGCGCAATCGTTCGTGCGGCTGCGCCCCGCGCTCGCCGCGCGCGGCTGGAGCTCCTCGGCGGGGCCGGGTTTCCATCGCGACGCGATCAATATCGCGCACCGCGATGACGTGAACGAGTTCCGCATCGTGCGCGAGGCGCCGTTCCTCCTGGTGGTGCGCGCCGATCGCGGCCCGGTCGCGGCTTGCGACTTCGCGATCGTGCAGAACGATCTCGACACGGCCGCGCACGAGCGCTTCGTGCCGCTGTGGCCGCAACCCGGCCTCGTGCCGCGCGATGCATCGCGCGGCGAACACATCGAGAGCGTCGTCTACCAGGGGCGAACCGGCTCGGCTCCGGCATGGTTCGCGAGCAGCGCGTTGCGCGAGGCGCTCGCGTGGCGCGGCGTGCGCTTCGAGGTGCGCGAAAAGCGCTGGAACGATTACACGCGCGTGGACCTCGCGCTCGCGGCGCGCGACGAGGTGCCCGCGATCCTCGCGCACAAGCCGGCGACGAAGGTCTACAACGGCTGGCTCGCGGGCGCGCCCGTGCTCGCTTCGCCCGAGCCGGCGTACCGCGCGATCCGCCGCTCGCCGCTCGACTTCCTCGACGTGCGCGGCGCGGGTGACGTCGTCGCCGCGGTCGACTACCTGCGTTCGCGCCCGGACATCTACCGCGCGATGGTGCGCCATGGCCGCGAGCGCGGGCGCGAGTTCGACGTCGACGCGGTGCGCGCCCGCTGGCTCGCGCTGCTCGACGACGAGGTCGTCCCCGCGTTCCTCGCGCGCCGCGCACCGCTCTTCGCGCGCCGCATGCGCTTCGTCGCCGCGATGGCGAGGCAGAAGGTGGAAAGCCGCATGTATCGCATGCGGGTCACGGCCGAGCGCGCGTCTGTCGGCACGCGGCACCGCGGCTTCGCGCCCGCGCGGTTCCGCGCGGCGGACCTCGCGCAGCCCGCGCGCTGAGCGGGAAGGGGCCTGTCAACGCGCCGCGTGCGCGCGGGTTGACACGATCGGTAAAAAACTATCGTACTACGACAGATTCAGCGTCGCGCAAGCCGGACGAAAGCTTCGCGCAAGGTTCCTCCGGTAGGGTGCGCCTTAGTTCTCCACCCAAATAAGTACGGGCGGGCCCACCCCAACGTAAAACAGGAGGAATGTCGCATGACGATGAATGTGCGCCCGAAGGCGCTGGTCGCGGCGGTTGCCATGGCCCTATTCGCAGGAAGCGCCGCGGCGCAGGATCCAGCCGCTCTGCAGCGCCAGATCGATCAACTTCAACGGCAGATCGACGAGCTGAAGGCCTCGATCAAGGCGGCGCCCGCGCCGGCGCCGGCATCGGTCCCGCAGGCGGTCCGGTCCGCGCTGACTGCGAACGGCAGCTACGTCGAGCTGTATGGGCACGTCGACGTGTCCGTCGACGAGTTCACCAAGGGCCTCGACAACAGCGCCACCAACCCGGTCGGCACGCCGGCCGTCGGCAAGCTCGGCTGGCAGCCTGCGATCGCCAGCAACCTGTCGCGCATCGGCGTGCGTGGCGCGCGCAGGCTCGGCACGAGCCCCTACCGCGCGATCTTCCAGCTCGAGACCCAGGTCGACGTGACCGCCACGCCGGGTGACTCGAGCGGCAACTCGGTGAAGGGCGCCTGGGCCTCGCGCAACAGCTTCCTCGGCTTCGACGGACCGTTCGGCGCGGTGAAGGTCGGCAAGTCCGACGCGCCGTACAAGCTCTCGACCGGCCGCATGGACCCGTTCTCCGCGACGGTCGGCGACTACAACTCGATCATCGGCAACACCGGTGGCGACAACCGCGCGGAGTTCGACACGCGCTTTTCGCATGCCGCATGGTACGAGTCGCCGAACTTCGGAGGCGTCCGCTTCGCCGTCTTCTGGTCGCCATCGCAGCACATCTCGACCGACAACAGCAACATCGCGTTGGGTGAGCCGAACTGCACGGGCGGCAACGCACCCGACCCGACCTTCGGCTGCGAGGACGGCTCGCACGGAACTGCCTATAGCACGGCGCTCACCTATACGGCCGGCCCGCTGTACCTGGTCGGCGCGTACGAGCTGCACAAGGACGTGAACCGCCTGGGTGACGAGGCGGCCGGCGGCGGCACCGCTCCGCTCGGCGCGGTCGGCATCAAGGACGAATCGGCGTACAAGGTCGGGATCCAGTACAAGCTGCCGACGAAGACGACGCTGAACGCCATCTACGAACGCCTGCGCCGCAACTCCCCGGATCCGGGCTGGAACGAGCGCGACCGCAAGGGCTACTGGCTCGCGCTCACCCAGCAGTTCGGCCTGGGGAATGACTTCAACCTCGGCTGGGCGCACGCGGGCAAGACGCAGGGCGACCCGACGCTGGGCCCGCACCCCGACAACGAGTCGAACATGTACTCGATCGGGTTCAAGCACCATTTCGACAAGCAGACGACGGTGTATGCGGTCTATGCGACGCAGCGCAACCACCGCGACGCGCACTTCGATCTCGGTGCGAGCGGGCACGGGCTGACCTACGACTGCCACGACGCGGCGGGCAACTGCTACTTCGGCGGCAAGATCCAGGCGTTCTCGATCGGCGCGACATACGATTTCTGAAGGGGGCCGTGTCAGAAGCCTTGGGCGGAGAGTCATCTCCGCCCTTTTTTTTCATGAACGGCGGACAATGGCGCCGCCGTCCCTCTTCCTTCAGGAATCGCCGATGAAAATCCGAGCGCTTGTCTTCCTTCTCGCCCTGTTCCTCGCCGGGTGCGAAGACATTCCGATCCCTACCAGCGAGACCAACCCGCCGCCGCCGAACGCCCGAGTCGACCAGGGCTGCATGCACGAGTGCCTGGGCGAACAGACGAACGAGGAGTTCTGCCGCATGCGCTGCGCGAAGTAGCGCACCCCCTCCCCAGCCCTGCGCCAAGGGCGAGGGAGAACGTCACCCTCTGCCTTGGGAGAGGACAGGGTACGGGTCGATCAGTACGTCCCTGATTCAATCCGCCTGCGCGCCGGTCTGCTTCACCACGACGCGCCACTTCTCGGTCTCGCGGCGCACGAAGTCGCCGAACTGCTGGGGCGGCCCGGGCACCGGGTCCGCGCCCTCGCTCACCATGCGCTTGTCGATCGCCGGCTCGACGACGATCTCGTTCACCTGCTTGTTGAGCACGCTCACGATCTCCAGCGGCGTGCCCTTCGGCGCGAACATGCCGAACCACGACGTCGCCTCGAAGCCGGGGAAGCCGGACTCGGCGACCGTCGGCACGTCGGGCATCGAGCGCGAGCGGCGCACGCTGGAGACCGCGAGCGGCACGAGCTTTCCCGCGTGGATCTGCGAGATCACCGACGGGATCGTGGCGAACATGAATTGCACGCGCCCCGTGAGCAGGTCCTTCAGCGCCTCGGCGCCCTTGTACGGGACGTGCGTCGCCTCGAAGCCCGCGCGCGAGGCGAGCAGGAAGCTCGCGAGGTGCGAGGTCGTGCCCACGCCCGTCGAGCTGTAGTTCACCTCGCCCGGATGCGACTTCGCATACCTGATCAAGTCAGGCAGCGTCTTCACGCCGAGCGAGCTCGGCACGACGAGCACGTTCGGCACGTCGGCCACCTGCACGACGGGCACGAGGTCGACGAGCGGGTCGTAGGTGAGGTGGAAGAGCGACGGGTTCACCGCGATCGGTCCGACCGAATCGATGATGATGGTGTAGCCGTCGGGAGCCGAGCGCACCGCGAGCTCCGTGCCGAGGTTGCCGTTGGCGCCGGGCTTGTTCTCGATGTAGAACGTCTGACCGAGGCGCTCGCCGAGCCGCTGCGCGAGCGTGCGGGCGAGAATGTCCGTGGTGCCGCCCGCGGTGAACGCGACCACAATCTTCACCGGCTTTGTCGGGTACGATTCGGCGGCGATCGCCGTGGCCGCGGCCAGGGCGACCAGCGCCAGGAAAAGGCGAGCGACGAAGCGACCGCCTCCTGCCACTGCGAAGCGCGACATGGTTCCCTCCCCTTGTTCGAACCGGAAATTCTACGCAACTCCCGCATGAGCGACATCGACGACTTCCTGCGCGTGCTCGAGGCCGGCCCGCGCGACCGCGCGTGCGTCTTCAACCCGTGGCGCGATTCCGACGAGCGCGACCTGTCGCCGCGCCGGGAGATGCCCGCGCATCGACGCGACAACATGCGCGCCTATCTCGAGGCGCGCGCGCGCACCGCGCGCTTCCTGCTGCTGGGCGAGGCGCCGAGCCATCGCGGCTGCCGCTTCACCGGCATCGCGTTCTGCTCCGAGGTCGAGCTGGTGCAGAAGGGCGCGCTCGTCGCGCACCGCCCGCTCGTCCTCACGAGCCGCGACAGCCGCTCGAAGCCCATGCGCGAGCGCAGCGCCGCGGTGATCTGGGGCGAGATCGACCACGCGGGCGCCGCATTCGACGTGGTGCTGTGGAACGCGTTTCCGTGGCATCCGTACCAGCCGCCCGTGCAGCCCGGTGAAGTCGCGCGCGGCCCCTGCGGAGTCACGAGCAACCGGCGCCCGCGCCTCACCGAGGTCGCCGACGGCCGCGCGGCGTTGAAGGCGCTGCTGCGCTGCTTCTCGCACCCGCTCGAGATCTTCGCGGTGGGCAAGGTCGCGGAGGACGCGCTCGCCCGCTGGCCCGAGTTCGCGTGCGCCGGCTACATGCGCCATCCGGCCCAGGGCGGCGAGGCGCGCTTCCGGGAGCACTTCCGGCAAGGGATCGCGAGTCGTTTATAGTAGTTGGCCGTCATGGACCATTCGCTCGAAGCTCTCGACACGCCGACCGTGCGGGGCGACCTCGCCCGGCTCGATACGCCGTGCCTCCTGCTCGACCTCGCCCGGCTCGAGCGCAATTGCAACGCGATGCGCCGCCGCATCCATTCCCACGGCGTGGTGCTGCGCCCGCACGTGAAGACCGGCAAGAACGTGGACATCGCGCAGCGCGCCCTCGATGCGCCCGCCGGCCCGATCACCGTCTCCACGCTGCGCGAGGCGGAGTATTTCTTCGATCACGGCTTCCGCGACATCGTGTACGCGGTCGGCATGGTGCCGCAGAAGGTGAAGCGCGTCGCCGCGCTCGTGGAGCGGGGCGCGCGCCTCACCACGATCGTCGACAGCGTCGAGGCCGCGCGCGGCGTCACCGAGGCGAGCGCGCAGGCGGGCGTGCGCCTGCCGGTGCTGATCGAGATCGACAGCGACGGCCATCGCGCCGGCATCCGTCCGGACGATCCGCGGCTGCTCGCGGTGGCCGACGTGCTCGGCGAATCGCTGCGCGGCGTGATGACCCACGCCGGCGAGTCGTACAACTGCGACTCGGTCGAGGCGATCCGCGCCATGGCCGAACGCGAGCGCCACGCCGTGGTGCGCGCGGTCCAATCGCTGCGTGGGCGCGGCCATCCGTGCACCGAGGTGAGCGTGGGCTCGACACCGACCGCGACCTTCGCGCCCTCGTTCGCCGGCGTGACGGAAGTCCGCGTGGGCGTCTACGTCTTCCAGGACCTCGTCATGGCCGGGCTCGGCGTCTGCACGGTCGACGACATCGCGCTTTCGGTGCTGACGACCGTGATCGGCCACCAGCGCGAGAAGAACTGGCTCATCACCGACGCGGGATGGATGGCGCTCTCGCGCGACCGTGGCACCGCGCGGCAGAAGGTGGACCAGGGCTATGGCCTGGTGTGCGACGCGGCCGGCCGGCCCAGCGACGAGCTCATCGTCGTCGACGTGAACCAGGAGCACGGCATCGTCGCCCGGCGCGGCGGCGGCGCGATCGATTTCGCGCGCTACCCGGTGGGCACGCGGCTGCGCGTGCTTCCCAACCACGCGTGCGCGACCGCCGCGCAACACGGCGAATACCAGGTGCTGCGCGAGGGTCGTCCCGTCGACGTGTGGGAGCGGTTCAACGGCTGGTGAAGCGGCAAGGATTGCGCTGCGCGCGGCGGCCGGCTAGCCGTGCTTGGCCGCGCGTGCCGCGCGCCCTTCGGCCGCATGGCGCGTGCGCATCGCCGGCTTGCGCGGCGACCTTTCCCGCTTGGCGGCGGCGGGCGTCGCGAAGGTGCCCGCCATCGCTTCGGCCGCGCGGCGCATGATCGGCACGCACTCCATGGCGCGATCGAGAGTGAGGCGCGCCGAGGGCGCCTGCAGCGCCACGGTCGCCAGGTGCCGGCCCGAAGCGTCCGCCACCGGGACCGCCACGCAGATGAGCCCGGTGAGGAATTCCTCGTTGTCGATGCCGACGCCGGTCTTGCGGATGCGCTCGACCTCGGCCTCGAGCGCCTCGCGCCGCGTGATCGTGTGCTCGGTGCAGCGCACGAGCGAGAGCGAGTCGATCAGCGCGCTCCGCTTGGCTCGCGGGAGATGGCTGAGGAAGAGCTTGCCGCTCGCGCTGCAATGCAGCGGCACGCGTGATCCGGGCTTCAGGTCGATGCGCAGCGGCCATTGCGAGTCGACGCGATCGAGGTACACCACGTCGATCCCGTCGACCATCGTGAGGTTGCACGTCTCGCCCGTCTCGTCGGAGACGCGCTGCAGGATGGCGCGGCGCTGGCGGCGCACCGTCTGGTTGGTCATGACCGCGAGACCGAGCTGCGCGAGCCGCGGCCCCGTCGAGTAGCCCTTGTCCACCGGCTCGCGCGCGACCAGCCCCGCTTCCTCGAGGGTCGCGAGCAGTCGGAACACGGTCGGCTTCGGCAGGGCGTGCGCGTCCACGATCTCGCTCATCGCGATGGGACGATCCGCGCCCACCACGGTCTCGAGGATCGCGAACGCGCGCAGCGCGGCGGAGGACGGATCGGGCGCTCTCTTCATCCGGCGGATTCTACCCCGCGTCGAGCGAAAACATCAAATTTCGGAACCGGGCGTGTCGAAAACTTCCGGTTCTGCTTGACATCGCTCAAACCGGGCGCCTATGCTGGTCATAACGGAACTGCAAGTTCCGTTTTCAGCGATTTCAGATCAACCCCGGAGGAGCAGAGATGAGCGTGCGCCCGCGCCTGGAACCGTCCCCGTACGTGAAGGCCCGCATGACCCCGAGCGAGGCTTTCGTCGAAACCCTGCGCGCGAACGGCGTCACCGACGTGTTCGGCATCGTGGGATCCGCGCTGATGGATGCGCTCGACCTCTTTCCCGCCGCGGGCATCCGCTACATCCCCACGGTCCACGAGCAGGGCGCCGCGCACATGGCCGACGGGTATGCCCGCGTCTCGGGGCGCCACGGCGTGTGCATGGCGCAGAACGGGCCCGGCATCACGAACTTCGTCACGGCGATCGCGGCGGCCTACTGGGCGCATTCGCCGGTCGTGATGATCACGCCCGAGAGCGGCACGATGACGGCCGGGCTCGGCGGCTTCCAGGAGACGGACCAGATGCCGATCTTCTCGAAGATCACCAAGTACCAGGTCCACGTCAACAATCCGCGGCGCATGGCCGAGCTCACCGGGCGCGCGTTCGACCGCGCGATGCTCGAGATGGGGCCGGCGCAGATCAACATCCCGCGCGACTATTTCTACGGCGATTTCGAGTTCGAGATCCCGCACCCGATCCGCATCGAGCGCGGGGCGGGCGGCGCGCAGAGCCTCGACGAGGCCGCGGCGTTGCTGGCCGGCGCGCGCTTCCCGGTGATCGTCTCGGGCGGCGGGGTCGTCATGGCCGGAGGCGTCGATGCGTGCGTGGCGCTCGCCGAGATGCTCGGCGCGCCGGTCGTCAGCAGCTACCTGCACAACGATTCGTTCCCGGCGAACAACCCGCTGTGGTGCGGCCCGCTCGGCTACCAGGGATCGAAGGCGGCGATGCAGCTCATCTCGCGCGCCGACGTGGTGCTCGCGCTCGGCACGCGCCTCGGCCCCTTCGGCACGCTGCCCCAGCACGGCCTCGACTACTGGCCGAAGGACGCGAAGATCATCCAGGTCGACGCCGATCCGAAGATGCTCGGGCTGGTGAAGAAGATCTCGGTCGGCATCTGCGGCGACGCGAAGGCCGCGGCCGAGGCGCTGGTCGAGCGGCTGCAGCAGCGCGACATCGCGGGACGCGCCACCGCCGCCTCCCGGCGCAAGGACATCGCCGACGCCAAGGCGCAATGGGAGCAGGAGCTCGCCGGCTGGGACCACGAGCGCGACGAGTGGAGCCTCGGCGTCGCGAAGGACAGCAGGTACATGCATCCGCGGCAGATGCTGCGCGAGCTCGAGCGCGCGATGCCGCGCGAGGCGATGGTCTCCACCGACATCGGCAACATCTGCTCGGTCTCGAACAGCTACCTGCGCTTCACGCGGCCCAACAGCATGTTCGCGGCGATGAGCTTCGGCAACTGCGGCTACGCGTTCCCGACCATCATCGGCGCGAAGCTCGCCGCGCCCGACCGGCCCGCGGTCGCGTACGTGGGCGACGGCGCGTGGACGATGAGCTTCGGCGAGATCCTCACGTGCCTGCGGGAGAACATCCCCGTGACGGCGGTGGTGTTCAACAACCAGCAGTGGGGCGCGGAGAAGAAGAACCAGGTGGACTTCTACAGCACCCGCTTCGTCGGCACGAACCTCGAGAACCCGAGCTTCGCCGCGGTGGCCAGGTCGCTCGGCGCCGAGGGGCTCACCATCGACAAGCTCTCCGACGTGGGCCCCGCGCTGCGCGCGGCGACCCAGGCGCAGAAGGAAGGCAAGACCACCATCCTCGAGATGATGGTCACGCGCGAGCTCGGCGATCCGTTCCGCCGCGACGCGCTGTCGAAGCCGGTGCGCTTCCTCGATCGGTACAAGGAGTACGTGTGAGCGCGCAGTGACGCGCCGCCCGGCGACGGGCTGGAGGAGGAGGAGATGCTTGCCCAGGAGTTGAGTATCGCGGGGAGCGCGCGCTTCGAGGCGCCGGCCCCGCGCAGTGCCGCGACGCCGCGCCCGCAGCTCGCGCGCATCATCGCGAACGCCTCGACCGCCGGAGCGCGACGGGCGGCCATCGCGTTCCCGTGCAGCGAGAACGCGATCGACGCGGCGCTCGCCGCGCGCGACATGGGCCTCATCGATCCGGTGCTGGTCGGCCCGCGCAAGCGCATCGAGGCGATCGCGGCCCGCGGCGGGTTCGACCTGGCCGGGGCCCGGTTCGCCGAGACCGGCGACGATCCCATCGCGGCCGCAGATGCCGCGGTCGCATTCTGCCGCGACGGCAGGGCCGACCTCCTCATGAAGGGCAGCCTGCACACGGACGAGCTGCTCGGCGCGGTCGTCGCGCGCGACAGCGGCCTGCGCGGCGAGCGGCGGATGAGCCACACGTTCGTGTTCGACCTGCCCGAGCGCGACCAGCCGCTGCTCATGGCCGATTGCGTCGTGAACATCGATCCCGGCCTCGCGGACAAGCGCGACATCACCCAGAACGCGATCGACCTCGCGCACACGCTCGGCATCGCGCATCCCTATGCGGCGGTCCTGTCCGCGGTGGAGACGGTCAATCCCGCGATCCCCGGGACGATCGACGCCGCGGCTCTCAGCAAGATGGCCGAGCGTGGCCAGATCACCGGCGCGACCGTCGAAGGGCCGCTCAGCTTCGACGTCGCGGTCTCGCTCGAGGCCGCGCGCATCAAGGGAGTCGAGCTGCGCAACGCCGGCCACCCCGACATCCTCATCATGCCCAACCTCGAGGCCGGAAACATGCTGTACAAGCAGCTCGTGTACTTCGCCCACGCCGAATGCGCCGGCATCGTGCTGGGCACCCGCGTGCCGATCGTGCTCACGAGCCGCGCGGACTCGGCCGAAAGCCGGGTCGCTTCGTGCGCCCTCGCGGTCCTGCACGCCACGCACCATTCCTGAACGACGGCACGGCGACGCGCGCCGCGGCGCGTCGATCACCGGCCGGCAGATCGAGCGGCGGCATCTCAATCCGGAGGAGGAGAGGGTGAAACGCTTTCTTAAGTGCAGGTACCTGATTCTGGGCATTCTCTGCCTGATGTACTTCATCGCGTACATCGACCGCGTGAACATCTCGGTCGCCGCGCCGCTGATCCGCAAGGAATGGGGCCTGTCCGCGAGCGAGCTCGGCCTCATCTTCTCGGCGTTCGCCGTGCCGTACACCTTCATGCAGATCGCGGGCGGATGGCTCGCCGACAAGCTCGGCCCGCGGCTCGTGCTCGCGCTGCTCAGCCTGCTGTGGGGCGCGGCCACGATCATGACCGGCCTCGCGTGGGGCATGGCCTCGCTCATCGTGTTCCGCTTCCTGCTCGGAATCGGCGAGGGCGGGGCGTTCCCGACCGCGACGCGCTCGTTCACGTACTGGATGCCGGCGACGGAGCGCGGCTTCGCCCAGGGCATCACGCACAGCTTCGCGCGCCTCGGTGGCGCGGTCACGCCGCCCATCGTGCTCTGGATCGCGATGTCGTACAGCTGGCGCGAGGCGTTCTACGCGCTCGGCGCGATCAGCGTCGCGTGGAGCATCGCGTGGATCGCGTTCTTCCGCAACACGCCGGTCGAGCACAAGTGGGTCAAGCCCGGCGAGCTCGACGAGATCGGCGTGAAATCCGCGGAGATGCATCGGGCGGCGAAGGGCAGGACGCCGTGGGCGAGGATGATCAAGTGCATGTGGCTCGTGACCTTCGTCGATTTCTGCTACGGCTGGTCGCTGTGGGTCTTCCTCACGTGGCTGCCTTCGTACCTCAAGGACGCGCGCGGCTTCGACCTCAAGCACATGGCGCTCTTCGCGACCCTGCCGCTGCTCGCGGGCGTGGTCGGCGACACGCTGGGCGGCGTGCTCTCGGACCTGATCTTCAAGCGCACGGGCAAGCTCAAGCTCGCGCGGCGTTCGCTGCTGCTGGTCGGCCTGCTGGGCGCGCTCGCGTTCATCGTGCCGGCGATCTTCGCGCACTCCGCGATGGTCGCCGTGGCCTTGCTCGCCGGATCGTTCTTCTTCCTCGAGCTCACCAACGCGGTGCTCTGGAGCCTTCCCATCGACATCGCGGGCAAGTACGCGGGGACCGCGGGCGGCATGATGAACACGGGGTTCGGCATCGCGGGCGTCGTGTCTCCGGCCGTATTCGGCTTCCTCATCGACAAGACGGGCAACTACCAGGTGCCGTTCCTGATCACCGCCGCATTGCTGCTCGGCGGCGCCGTGGCCGCGACGTTCATCGACCCGAACAAGCACATCGATGCGCCGCAGCGTGGCGAGAAGCCCGGTACTGCGGCCGGCTTGCGGATGCGGGGGAACGAAGCGTGAGCGCGGTCCTTTCGTCCCGGATTGCGGCGTCGGCTGCCGAACAAGTGGGCGCGCTGCTCGAGCGCGCGCGCGCGGCACAGCGCCGCTACGAGCGCTACACGCAGGAGCAGGTCGACGAGGTCGTGACGGCGGCCGCATGGGCGATCGTGCATCCGGAGCACAACCGCGTGCTCGCCGAGCTCGCGGTCGCGACCACCGGCCTGGGCAACGTCGCCGACAAGATGCTCAAGAACCGGCGCAAGACCCTCGGGCTGTTGCGCGACCTGCGTGGCGCCCGCTCCGTCGGCGTTATCGCGGAAGATCGCGCGCGCGGCATCGTCGAGATCGCGCGCCCGGTGGGGGTCGTGGGCGCCGTCGTGCCCTCGACCAACCCGGCGGCCACACCCGCGAACAACATCGTCAACGCGCTCAAGGGCCGCAACGCCATCATCCTGTCGCCCTCGCCGAAGGGTGCGGCCACGTGCGCGAAGCTGCTCGAATTCGTTCACGCCGAGCTCGACCGCGTGGGCGCGCCGCGCGAGCTGGTGCAGCAGCTTCCCGAGGTGAGCAAGGAAGCGACCGCCGAGCTCATGCGCCAGGTCGACCTCGTGATCGTCACCGGCTCGCAGAACAATGTGCGCGCCGCGTATTCGAGCGGCACGCCGGCGATCGGCGTGGGCGCGGGCAACGTGGTGACGATCGTCGACGCGAGCGCCGATCTCGAGGACGCCGCGGGGAAGATCGCGCGCTCCAAGACGTTCGACAACGCGACCAGCTGCTCGTCGGAGAACGCCGTCGTGATCCTCGAGCCGGTCTACGACCGGATGGTCGCCGCGCTCGCGAGCGCGGGCGGCGTCATGCTCGACGCGGCGGAGAAGGCGCGGCTGCAGGCGGTGATGTGGCCGCACGGCAAGCTGAGCCCCGCGGTGACCGCGCGCAGCGCGCTGCGCATCGCGCGCCTGGCCGGCATCGATCGCGCCGGGCACGCGACCTTCCTCATGGTGGAGGAGAGCGGCATCGGCCCGGAGTTTCCGTTCTCCGGCGAGAAGCTCTCGCCGGTGCTCACCGTGTACCGGGCGCGCGACTTCGAGCACGCGAAGTCGATCGCGGAGACGATCTACGCGTTCCAGGGCGCCGGGCACTCGCTCGGGATCCACACGCGCGACGAAAGCCAGCCGCTGCGCCTCGGGCTCGAGTCGCCGGCTTGCCGCATCATCGTGAACCAGGCGCACTGCTTCGCGAACGGCGGCAACTTCGACAACGGCCTGCCGTTTTCGCTCTCGATGGGCTGCGGCACGTGGGGCGGCAACGGCATCTCCGACAACCTCAACTTCCGCCACTTCCTCAACATCACGCGGGTGGTGCGCGTCATCGCGCCGAACGAGCCGACGGAGGACGATCTCTTCGGCGAGTATCGCGCGCGCTACGCGCTGTAGAGGCCACGCATTCGAGGCGCCATGAGCACGATTCGCGACCACATCGACCGCCGCGCCGCCGAGCATGCGCAGCGCGTATTCCTCATCGCGCCCGAGACCGGCCGCGAGCTCACCTACGGGGCGCTTCGGGACGACGCGCGCCGGCTCGCCGCCTTCCTATGCGCCAAGGGCCTGCGCAAGGGAGACAAGGTCACGCTGATGCTTCACAACGGGCGCCAGACCGCCAGCCTGCTGCTCGGCATCATGTACGGCGGGTTCGTCGTCTCGCCGATCAACCTGCTCGCCCAGCCCTCGCAGCTCGCGTACGTGCTCGGGCATTCCGACACGCAGCTCGTGTTCGTCGACGCCGAGCATGAGCCCGCGTTGCGCGCGGCGCTCGCCAACGTCGAGCGCGAGGTCACCATCGTCGTGATCGATCCGGACGCCGAATCGATCGACTTCGGCGCGCTCCCCGACATCGCGCTCCCCGCGGTCCACGACGACGACGATGCGTTGCTCATGTACACGTCGGGCACCACGGGTGTGCCCAAGGGTGTGGTCCTCACCCATCGCAACGTCGTGGCGGGCGGCGAGTTCACCACGCGGGCGCACGAGCTCACAGGAGCGGACCGCGTGCTTTGCGTCTTGCCGCTGTATCACATCAACGGCCAGATCGTGACCACAGTCGCGCCGCTCGTGCATGGCGGCAGCGTCGTGATGCCGCATCGCTTCAGCGCGTCAACCTACTGGCAGCTGGTGTCCAAGTATCGCTGCACGTGGCTCAACGTCGTGCCGACGATCATCTCCTACCTGCTGAACGGGCCGGATCCGCGCGCGGACGCCGGCGCGTGCCTGGAGCAGGTGCGCTTCGGCCGCTCGGCTTCCGCGCCGCTGCCGCCGGCCCTGCACAAGGCGTTCGAGGAGAAGTTCGGCATCAGCGTGATCGAGACGATGGGCCTCACCGAGACCGCCGCCCCCGCGTTCAGCAATCCGCTCGAGCGCGCGCGGCGCAAGTACGGCAGCCCCGGCATCGCGTTCGGCAATGAAGCGAAGGTCGTCGATCCCGCCACCGGCCGCACGCTCGCGTCCGGCGAGCGCGGCGAGATCATGATCCGCGGCGACAACGTGATGAAGGGGTACTACAAGGCCGCGTCGATCACCGCCAAGACGATCGACCCCGACGGCTGGCTGCACACCGGCGACCTGGGCTACCTCGACGCGGACGGATTCGTCTTCGTCACCGGGCGCCTGAAGGAGCTCATCATCAAGGGCGGCGAGAACATCGCGCCGCGCGAGATCGACGAGGCGCTGCTCGCCTTTCCCTCGGTGCTCGAGGCGGCCGCGGTCGGCATCCCCGACGCGCACTATGGCCAGGAGATCATGGCGTGCGTCGTGCTGAAGCCGGGGTGCGAGAGCACGGAGCAGGAGCTGCTCGACCATTGCCGCGTGCAACTCGGCCGCTACAAGATGCCGAAGCTCATCCGGTTCGTGGACTCGCTGCCGAAAGGGCCGTCGGGCAAGGTGCAGCGGCTCAAGCTGCTCGGGGCCTGAGGGGTAAGCGCGCCGGATGCGGCGCGCCGCTCACGCGGCCTGCGACAGCGCGGGACGCTCGCCGAGGCGGCGCAGCTCGCGGCCGAGATACGCGGCGACGCTGCGCATGCCGTAGAGGCCGGCCTCCGCCTCCGCCTGCGGGTTGTAGTTGGTGTTGGTGTTCACGTCGTACGTGTAGATCTCGCCGCGCTCGTCCTGGATGAACTCGATGCCGCACACGCCGATGCCGTGCTCGGCGATGAAGAGCCGGTAGGTCTCGATGAGCGGGCTGCGGAAGTCCTTCACGATGCGGAAGCGCGGCGCGGCCGACACCGGCGCGACCTGCTCGCCCACCGGGCAGAATGCATCGCCCACCTGGCAGACGTCGGCGGGGCAGAGCTCGAATCCGAGCGACGTGTCGACGCGCACGGCGTAGAGGAACTCGCCCCCCACGAACTCGACGCGCGTGATGTAAGGCTCGGGCGCGCGGATGTATTCCTGGATCAGCGTGATGCCGTCGACCGATTCCTCGAACGCGGGGCCGTTCAGGTGTTCCTCGAGCGCCTGCACGCTCTGGAAGAGCTTCACGCCGAGGCCCTTGCCCGCGCGGTTGTGCTTGGTGATGAACGCGCCCGGCATGCGCCGCGCCGCCTCGACGATGTGGCGCTTGCCGACCGCGGCGATGGTGCGTGGCGTGCGGATGCCGTACGTGCGCAGCGCCTCGTACTGCGCGACCTTGCTGATCTCCAGGCGCAGCGCGCGGCTGTCGTTCACGACGCGTCGCCCGTGGCTCTCGAGCCACGCGAGCACGCCGCCGGTGAGCTCGGCGGCATACCGGTGATCGCGCGTGTGCGACGAGGCGCTCATGCGGTTGTAGAAGACGCCCTCGGGCGGCGCTTCCGCGAGGTCGAGCACGCCTTCGCTCAGGAACCACTCCTCGTAGGGCAGGCCCTGCTCGGCGAACGCGGCGCGCAGCGGTTCGACCCAGGCGTCGTTCTCGTGGATGACGTAGATCTTCGGCTTCGACATGCGCGTGATCTCCTCGAATCTTCCAGCATAGCGTTCGGACACCGCCGAAGAGAAAGAACTTCGGGTTACATCGACATAACCCATGAGAATGAGCGCGCGGCATGCGCCACTCGGACGCACGATGCCGTATCATCCGGCGTCCGCCGCGGCTCCGCGTGAGAACCGGCGGGAACGCGAACCATCGAACCTCCATGCACATCGACTGGACCCACTTCACGCCTGGCGCCTCGTTCGCGGGCGGACTGCTGATCGGCATCGCGGCATGCGCGTGCGCGTTGTTGCTCGGACGCATCGCCGGCGTGAGCGGCATCGTCGGTGCGCTATTGCGACCCGAGCGCGGCGAGATCTCGTGGCGCCTCGCGTTCGTCGCGGGCATGCTCGCCTCGCCGCTCGTGTACGCGCTCTTCGCGCCGCTGCCCGAGGTGCGCATCGCCGCGCCTTACGGCGTCGTGATCCTCGGCGGGCTCCTCGTCGGCCTCGGGGCGAGCTATGGCTCCGGCTGCACGAGCGGCCATGGCGTGTGCGGCATCTCCCGTCGCTCGGCGCGCTCCATCGTGGCCACGGGTGCGTTCATGGTCGCGGGCTTCCTCGTCGTGTTCCTCGTGCGTCACGTGTTCGTGCGATGAAGCCCTTCGCCACCGCGCTCGCGTTCATCATCGGGCTCGTCTTCGGCGTCGGCCTGCTCATCGCGGGCATGGCCGATCCCGGCAAGGTGCTCGGCTTCCTCGATCTCGCCGGCGCGTGGGATCCGTCGCTCGCGTTCGTCATGGGCGGCGCGGTCGCGATCGGCACGATCGGCTTCGCGTTCGCGTTGCGCCACGAGCGCACGTTGATCGGCCTGCCGATGCAACTGCCGAGCGGCGGCGCGATCGATCGCCGATTGGTGATCGGCAGCGTCGTCTTCGGCGCCGGCTGGGGCCTCGTCGGCTTCTGTCCCGGTCCCGCGTTGGTGGCCGCGGGCGCCGGCTATACCAAGGCGATGGTCTTCGTCGTCGCCATGATCATCGGCATGGCGGCGTTCGAATGGACCGAGCGACGCACCAAGGACTCGCTGTCGCTCGGGTGATTCCTCTTCGTCATCTCCCTCCCCCTTGGGGCGAGGGGCGGGGAGGGGGTCATCGCGGTTCTCCCTCTCCCTTGGTATAATTCCATCTCTTCGCGCCCGTAGCTCAGTTGGATAGAGTACCTGGCTACGAACCAGGGGGTCGTGGGTTCAAATCCTGCCGGGCGCGCCAGATATTCAAAGCCTTGTCGAGAGACAGGGCTTTTTCATTTGCTCGGAGCGTGGAGAACCGATCGCCGTAGGTACGCCATTGACGCAGGTAAGCCAATGACGTATAGTGAGTCGTGGTCTTCGTGGAAACTACTCTGTTCACGAGGCTGCTCGGTGACTATCTCGCCGATGACGAGTATCGGCGGCTCCAAACCATTTGATCGCCCATCCGGACGCCGGCGCTGGCCGTTTCGGATGACCGGATCTTTTTCCTGACTCTGTACGACAAGGCCCGAGAAGGATGACTTGAGCGCCGCAGACCTCAAGCGGGTCGCGGCGCTATTGACGGAGCTCACTGATGACTAAACGGAACATCGGCAAGGAAATCATTGCAGGACTCGAGGAAATCAAGGCCTGGAAGCGGGGGGAGAAGAGGCTGCGTGTCACGGCCGTCGACTTGCCGCGCGCGTCGGACGTGGCAACGATTCGAAGGCAACTCGGACTGTCCCAGGACCAGTTCGCGAGCTTCATGGGGGTAAGCGTCGCGACGCTTCGTAACTGGGAGCAGAACCGTCGCGAACCGCGCGGGCCAGCTCGTTCTCTGCTTCTCGTGGCGGCCAAACAACCCCGTGCCGTTCGAGAAGCGTTCGAGTCTTCCCTGCCGGCGACGAAGGAGAGACGCCTCAGAAGGGCGGCCTAGATTGTTGTAGCCGGGGGTAGCTCGGTTGAAATTGGAGGCAAGCGCTGCAAGTGATTGAAACTAAGGGCACCGGTTGCCCTACGAACCAAGGGGGTCGTGGGTTCAAATCCTGCCCCGGATAGATCGGAGGACTCGAGATGATTCGCAGCCATCTGCTGGTGGTCGTCAGCGGGCTCGTCCTCGGCGCTTGTGCGAGCGTCACTCCGAGCGAGCCGACTTACTCGCCGGTCGTGTTCATCCATGGCGAGGCGGGTTTCGCCGAGATGTGGACGAATACGATCTGGCGCTTCGAATCCAACGGTTGGCCGCGCGATCGCTTGTTTGCCCTCAGTATCGCGTCCCCGTACGCGAGCGACGACGTGAAGCCCCAAGAGGGGCGTACCAATCCCGCGCAGCATACCGTCCAGCTCGCGGCAGAGGTGGAGCGGGTGCGAAAGATCACCGGGGCTGACAAGGTCGTGCTGATCGGATTCTCGCGCGGAGGATACGCGATTCGCGACTACATCCGGAACGGCGCCGGAAAGAACACGGTCTCGCAGGCGATCCTGGGTGGAACTCCGAATCATGGAGTCTGGGCCACTACCGAATTTTTTCCGGGGAGAGAATACAACGGAGCGGGACCCTTCCTTGCTGCGCTGAACGCTCCGCAGGGGCCAAACGCCGAGGAAGTCACGCCCGGCGTGGCGTTCATGACGATTCGCTCGGACAATCAGGACAAGTATGCGCAGCCCGACGGGCGCTACTGGGGTCAGCCCAAGCTTCGGACGAATGTTTCTTATGATGCGCCGGCTCTCAAGGGTGCGGAGAATGTCGTGCTGCCGGGCGCGGATCATACTCAGACGGCGTTGGGGCCCGAAGCTTTCGCTCAGATGTATCGCTTCCTCACGGGCAGGCTTCCGGCGACCATGGATATTGCCGCCGAACGCACGATCGTGCTCAACGGCAAGGTCTGCGGTCTTCGCGGCAGTCAACGTACCAACTTGCCGATCGCCGGCGCAATCGTAGAAGCCTTCGAAGTATCACCGGAAACCGGAGACCGGATCGCTCGCGCGGTCTATTCGAAGACGACGTCCGCCGACGGCATCTGGGGTCCCTTCGTCGCCAAGCCGGGAGCTTATTACGAGTTCGTGCTCCGCGCCGAAGGCTATGCGATCACGCACATCTATCGCCCGCCGTTTGCCCGTTCGTCGCGGTATGTCGACATGGTGCCTCAGCGCCTTACCGACGACGACAAGAAGGCGAGCAGCGTCATCGAGATGTTGCGCCCCACCAGGTATCTGGACGTGGAGCACGAGCGGATAAGTATCGATGGGAAGAGCCCGCCGGGAGTTTCTCCGGGTGTGCGCACGACATCCGTTTCGACATTGCGACTCAACGAGGAAGCGACCCGTAGTCTGGTTGTCGAAACCGGCGATCAGCGCGTCGTCGTGAGGACATGGCCCACGCGCGACAACCATTACGTGAGAGCGACGTTCTATTGATTCAGGGCGCGCCAGACAATTCAAGCCTCTGTTGAGAGACAGGGGCTTTTTCATTTGGCGGCGCGCACCTTTCGAATTGGGATGACTTCATCCCGGAACCCGCGCGGTTGCCCTACCCTTAGCAGCTAACCTCAAGGCCATCCATACACTAGGGGCCTGTCGAGCGACAGGCCCTTTTCACCTCGAGTCTGGTCTGACAGCGCCAGCGCCGCGTGCCCAAACTTTCAGCGGCGCGCTCTCGACGAGCTTGCCGAGCGACGCGAGCGCTTCACCTTCGCGCTCTTGCTCTTCTTCGCCACCGGCCGCTTCGTCGCCTTGCCTTTCTTCACGACAGGCGGCGCTGCCTTCTTCTTTTTTCCACCGCCGCCGCCGGACTTGCTGCCCGAGCCGCCGCCGCTTTGCGGCACGTAGGTCTTCGACATGTCGGGCGCGTCCTGGACCGGGACCCACTTCTCGCCGACCTTCACCTTGGTCCCCGGCGGCACGCACATGCCGAAGCTCAACATCCGCCACGTACCGCTGGCGGTGTACGTGTGAACGGTCACGGTACCGTCGGCGGCGGTGTCCGTGCTGGTCTCCACGACGACGGAGACGGGCGCGGTCGGCGGGGGCGCGTACTTGAGGAGCTTCATGCAGTGGCAACCATCGCACTGGATGCTGTCCTGGTCGTGCAGCATCTTGCGGCCTTTCGCGACGACCTGCGCGTAATTGGGATCGTTGGTCACGTCCACGTCCGGCTGCTTGGCGCCGCCGACGGTGACCGAGTGCGTGACCTTGATTGTCGGGTCCGGAACGCTCCCGGTGATGCAGACGAAGGGCGCGCAAAAACCTTGGATGATGGGCATCACAGCTCTCCCTGCCGCGCTCGGCTGTGGTTGGTCGGAACGCAATGCTGATCCGCAATCGGACCATCCGCAACGGGCGCGCGCTCGCTCGTGAGCGCTGTTTGATTGAGGGGCCGCGGCCTCGGCCGCTCCGTAGGAGTTGTCTTACATACCGAGACTTTTCGGACGCGCAAACTGGACCATCCCCGACCGGCCACCATCGCGCACGCACCCGCATGCAGCCTTCGCACCATCCCAGTCCAGCCGGAGCGACGATCGCGGCCGAGGCGTACGAGCGCGCGCTGCGCATGCTGAGCGAGGGCGCGCCGCGCCTGGAGATTCTCACGCGGCTCGCCGCGGCCGGCGAGAACGTGGCCGGCCCCGGCACCGTGTCCTCGATCCTCGTGCTCGACAAGCACGGGGTGCTGCGCAACGGCGCATCGCCGAACCTGCCGCCCGATTACCTCGATGCGATCGATCGCCTGAAGCCGGATCCGAACCTCGGCACCTGCGCTTCGGCGGCCGCGACCGGCCAGGTCGTGGTGACGCCGGATTTTCGCGCCGACCGCAAGTGGGCCGAGCTGCGCCACCTTCCGATGGCGCTCGGCTTCGTTGGCGCATGGAGCATGCCCATCAAGTCGGACGCGGGGCAGGTGCTCGGCACGTTCGGCACCTACTTCCGCGAGCACCGCGAGCCCACGCCGCAGGAGCGCGATGCCGTGCGCGTTCTCGCTTCCGCTGCGGCGCGCGTGCTCGTCGACCCGCGCTACACCGAGTAGCCACCGCGGCGGCACGCCCGCCGAAATCCGCGTAACAGCGCTTGACGGCGCGGTGATACTCCCCCACGGTATGGCCATTTCTGCCGTCGCTCCATAGCGGTTTCACATACTGAGGAGAGTACTTCCATGCGCTTCCCGGCATTCGGAGTGAGTTTGGCTTTGCTTTGTGTCGCCGGCCCGGTCGCCGCGGCGCCGATCCTGATGTCGGCCGAGTGGGCGAAGGCCGCGTGCGAGGCGTGGAACCAGGACGCGGTGCTCACCGGCAAGCTGGTCGAAAGCGGCTGGGTGAAGAACGACAACGGCCGCGGCTACAAGATCATGCAGATCTACCGCTCCGACTGCGGCCAGGCGGCCACCACGGAGATGCGCGTCTCGCTGAAGGAGGGCAAGGCGATGTGCATTTACGGCGGCGCGCCGATGGCCGGTGCCGTCAATACGGGCGCCGACTACGTGATGAAGGCGGAGACGCCGCGCTGGGTGGAGATGGGCAAGGGCGAATACGGCCCGATGAAGGCGATGATGTTCGGGCGCCTCGGGTTCGACGGACCGATGATGGAGGCGATGGGCAACATGCAGCCGTTCGAGAGCTTCCTGCTCCTCGTCGGGAAGGTCGAGAGCGACACGGCTTCCTGCCCGGCGAAGTAGCATCCATGCGGTAGATCAGAGTCGCCTTTCGCCGGCGGGCTAGTGTCCATGTGGCACTCGAGTCCCGCGAGAGGTGACCATGAAGTACCTCTTCATCCTCAACGATGCGCCCTACGGCTCGGAGCGCAGCTACAACGGGCTGCGACTGGCGCGGCAACTGCTGAAGGATCCCGCCGCGGCCAACGAGGTGCGCATGTTCCTCGTGGGCGACGCTGCCGCCTGCGGACAGGCCGGCCAGAAGGTTCCCGAGGGTTACTACAACGTCGAGGCGATGCTCGCCGCCATCGCCTCGCGCGGCTCGCCCGTCGGCATCTGCGGCACGTGCATGGACGCGCGCGGCATCGCCGAGGAGCGGCTCGTCCCGGGATGCAGGCGCAGCAACCTCGCCGAGCAGGCGGCCTGGGCGGCGTGGGCCGACAAGGTACTGGTCTTCTGACCTCGTCGCGGCCGGATCCATCGCGCCGCGACCTTTCTTCTCCGCGGAACGGCTTTCCGCAACCGTTCTCCCGCGCCCTATAATTCGAAGGTCGCCCGCCTTGTCGCATCCGCGCGCGAGCGGCGCCCACTCTTCATTTTCCATCCGTCCCTGGGTCGATTCCACGCATGAGCGCCGCATCCGAGGGACTGATCCTGATCGCCGGAGGCGGCATCGGCGGATTGGCCGCAGCGCTGGCCCTCGCGCGTCGTGGCTTCGCGGTGAAGGTGCTCGAGCAGTCGGCGGAGATCGGCGAGATCGGCGCCGGCATCCAGCTCGGGCCCAACGCGTTCTCGGCGCTCGATGCCCTGGGCGTGGGCGAGCGCGAAAGGGCGCGCGCCGTTTACACCGACCGCCTCGTGATGATGGACGCCGTGGACGAGAGCGAGGTCGCCTCCGTGCCGGTGGGCGAAGCGTTCCGCGCGCGCTTCGGCAATCCCTACGCGGTGAGCCATCGCGCGGACCTGCACATGTCGCTCTTCGAGGGCGCGCAACAGACCGAGCGGATCGAGATCGCGACCTCCACCAAGGTCGTGCACGTCGAGCAGGACGCGCGGGGCGTGACCGTGATCGACGCGAAGGGCCGCTCGCATCGCGGGGCGGCGCTGGTCGGCTGCGACGGGGTGAAATCGGCGGTGCGCCAGCAATTCGTCGGCGACCCCGAGCGCGTGACCGGTCACGTGGTCTACCGCGCGGTGGCCGACACGCGCGAGTTTCCCGAGGACCTGAAGCTCAACGCGCCATGTCTCTGGGCCGGACCCGACTGCCACCTCGTGCACTATCCGCTGCGCGGCGGCGAGCAGTACAACGTCGTGATGACCTTCCACAGCCGCAAGCCCGAGGAGTGGGGCGTCACCGACGGCAACCCCGAGGAGTTGAACAGCTACTTCACGGGAATCGCGCCCGGGCCGCGACGGCTGCTCGCGTTGCAGAAGAGCTGGCGGCGATGGGCCACGGCCGACCGCGAGCCGATCGCGAGCTGGAGCTTCGGGCGCGTGACGCTGCTCGGCGACGCGGCGCATCCGATGATGCAGTACCTCGCGCAGGGCGCCTGCATGGCCCTCGAGGACGCGGTCACGCTGGGCGAGGCGCTCGCGGCGGAAGGCGGCGACTTCGAGCGCGGGTTCGCGCGCTACGAGCGCTCGCGCGTGACGCGCACCGCCCGCGTGGTGCTCATGACGCGCGAGATGGGACGCATCTATCATGCGAAGGGGGTCGAGCGCCTGGTGCGCAACGACCTCTGGAAAGGCCGCACGCCCGAGCGCCATTACGACGCGCTCGAGTGGCTCTACGGCTGGAAAGTGGGAAACTGTCTGGCCGATTGAGCGCGCGCTCCGGCCACGAGGAACATGCCATGAACACACGGGACCTGCAGTCGCAACGCGAGGCGTTCTACGAGCGCATCGATCCGCACAACATGGCGCCGCTCTGGACGCGGTTGAAGTCGCTCGTGCCGAAGGAGCCCACGCCCATCGGCGTCGCTCACCGCTGGCGCTATTCCGAAGTGCGGCCGTACGTGCTCGAATCCGCGCAGCACATCAGCGCGAAGGAAGCGGAGCGGCGCGTGCTGATCCTCGAGAACCCGGGCCTGCGCGGCACCTCGCAGATCACGAGCACGCTCTACGCGGGGCTGCAGCTCATCATGCCCGGCGAGGTCGCGCCGGCCCACCGCCACACGCAGTCGGCCCTGCGCTTCATCGTCGAGGGCCATGGCGCGTATACGGCGGTCGAGGGCGAGAAGACCTTCATGGAGCCGGGCGACTTCGTGATCACGCCCTCGTGGACGTGGCACCACCACGGCAACGAGAGCCGCGAGCCGATGGTGTGGCTCGACGGGCTCGACATCCCGATGGTCGCGCACTTCAACAGCACGTTCCGCGAGGACCATCGCGCGGACGAGGCGCCGGTCACGCGCCCCGCGGGTGATGCTTTGGCGCGTTACGGCACTGGGCTCATGCCGGTCGGGCATCGGCAGGCGTCGCTCAACTCGCCGGTGTTCAACTATCCCTGGGCGCGCACGCGTGAGGCGCTTGCGACGCTTGCCAAGGGCGCCGGGCCCGACGCGCACGTGGGACACCTCATGCGCTACGCGAACCCGGTGGACGGCGGCTGGGCGATGCCGACCATCGCGACGATGGTGCGGTTGCTGCCCGCCGGCTTCGAGACGAAGCCGTACCGCTCGAGCGACGGCATGGTGTTCGTGGTCGTCGAGGGCTCGGGATCGATCGAGGTCGCCGGCGAGCGTGTCGATCTCGCCGAGCGCGACGTGTTCGTGGTGCCGGGCTGGATCGCCTACACGCTGCGCGCCGATCGCGATCTCGCGCTCTTTTCCTTCTCCGACCGCGTGGCGCAGGAGAAGCTCGGCATCTTCCGCGACCAGCGCCTCTGACCAATTGGTGACTGATTGGGCGCTGTCCCCGAATTCAGCGGGCGTGGTTGGTGACGATGTTCTGGTAGTCCTTCAGCCACTTCTCCTCGTTGCGCAGCGCCATGGCCGGGTCGATGAAGTGGATCGGCAGCTTGAGGATCGGCGAATCGAAGGCGCGGTTCGTCGGCACGAAGCGCAGCTCGTGCAGCACTTTCTGTCCATCGCCCAGCGCGAAGTCGTAGAAGAGCATCGCGGTGTACGGATGCTTCGCGTGCTTGAGGACCGCGATCGTGCTGAACTGCGCGAGCACCGGCGGGATCGGGTGGACCTCGATCGGCGCGCCCTTGGCCTTCAGGCGGTCGGGGCCCCATGCGTAGGTGTCGAGCGCGAGCGGCACCTCGCCGGAAGCGACGAGGTTGGCGAGCAGCGAGTGGCCCTTGCGCGCGGTGATGCCGTTGGTCGCGACCAGCTTCTCGAACAGCTTGTGCGCCTTCTCCTCGCCGATGGCGGTGGAGAGCGCTCCGAACCAGTTGGAATCGTCGGCCTCCACCGCGAGCGCGCCCTTCCAGCGCGGGTCGAGCAGGTCCTCGTAGGTCTTGGGCAGGTCTTCCTTGCGCACCTTGCTCGTGTTGTACGCGGCGATGAAGACATCGACCGCGAAGCCGACCCAGCAATGGCTCGCGGGCACCGCCTGGGGAATCAGCTTCGACTGGGCCGGCGACTGCACCGGCATGTACAGGTTCTCATGGCAAGCGGCTTCGGCCTCCTGCGCGTTGTTCTGCACCACGTCGGCCTCGAAGCGGTTGCCGCGCGCCTCGTTCACCAGCCGCTGCAGCACGCCTTCGGAGCTCGAGCGCCACGGCTTCGTGTGGATGCCGTACTTCTTGTCGAACGCCTCGATCACCTTCGTGAGCGGCGGATAGACGTGGTAGATCGCGAGCTCGCCGCCTTCGGCCTTCGCCGCGGCGAGGAGCCTTTCCGTCCGGTCCGGCCCCTGGTAGGTCGCCATCTCCTCGACCGAGGGCGTGCCCTTCGGCAACGGGGCGGCGTACGACGGCGCCAGCCACGCGGCGGCGAGCAGCGCGGCGGCCGCGCGGGCGAACGAAGCGATCTGCATGGTCCTCCTCCTTGTTGTTTGCCGTGACAGCTTAACGCACGGTCTGCGGCTCGCGGGGCGCGGCGGCGCCCTGTCCCCGCGAGCCCTCGAACACGGCCGCCACCTCCGCGGCGATGGGGGAGTACTTCGCGTGGGTGCGCATCATGAACGCGGCGAAGCCGTCGCTGTTGTGGTGCTTCTTGCGCTCGTTCGGCAGGACGATGCACGCGTTGCGCGCGGGATCGCGCACGACGCCGATCGGGTCCTGGCCCTGCGCGATCTTCTTCAGCTCGCGCTTGAGCACGCGCCGGTAGATCGCCACGCCCTTGTCCGAGGAGCCGAGGTTCTCGCGCGTGCGATCGGCGATCGTCCCCTGGGTCACCCACGCCATCATGTCCTGCCCGTCGATGTTGTCGACGATGAACTCGCCGTTCTCGTCGAGGTAGGGCACGTCGTAGAGCCAGACGCGCTCGAGGAGGTGCGCCGGCACGGCGGCGCCCTTCGGCGGCATGTATGCGTTGTACCAGAGGTGCAGCGTGTGCTCGTCGTCCACCGGCACGCGGATCTGGAACGAGTAGTAGCGCTGCGACTCGTCGCCGTTGCCGACCGCGAGGATGTTGGGGAAGACGATCGGGTGGCCGATGCGCCAATCGTCGCCGTCCTCGGAATGGCCCGCGAGCAGGCGGTGCTTGGTGAGCCCGAACTCGAACTCGCGGAAGTCGATCTTCTCGTGGTGCGTGCTGATGGCGACCTTGACTCCTTCCTGCTCCTTCTGGAACTCGTAGTGATGGCCGTGGAGCCACTCGGTGTGGATCGGATCCATCGAGTTCTCCATGATCTGCAGCCAGTTCACCGGCAGCAGCGCGCGGCCCATCATGCGGATCGCGCCCTCGGCGACGAAGCCGTCGAAGCGCGGCAGCAGCGGGCGCGGCTCGGGGCCGAGGTACGCCCAGACGAGGCCGCCCATCACCTCGACGGGATAGGCGGTGGTCGCGACCTTCTCGCGGAACGTGCAGTTGTCGGGCTCGTTCGGTTGCGACAGGCACTTGCCGCGCGCGTCGAATTCCCAGCCGTGGTACGGGCAGCGGATGCCGTCCTGGGTCGGGATGCCGTGCAGGAAGGAGGCGCGGCGATGCGGGCACTGCTCCTCGATGAGGCCGAGGCGTCCCTGCCGGTCGCGGAAGAGGATGAGGCTCTCGCCCAGCAGCCGCACCTTCTTCGTCCAGCGCTTCTCGAGCTCGACGAGCGCGGCGACGGGGTGCCAGTAGCGGCGCATCAGGCCGCCCATCGGGGTGCCGGGTCCGATGCGGGTGAGGAGTTCGTTCTGCTCGGCGGTTTCCATGGCGCGGGTCCGGGGAGTCGAGTTTTGCTTAGGTGGCTATCCGCGCCAGGCGGCTCGTCCTACAGAGGGGACGGAAGCGGCCGGGCGCTTGCCTTGACTATACGAACTTAGGTAACTAAGCTCAAGTCCCATGGCCGCCACCACCGCCGCGCGCAAGCAAGCGCCCGCCCGCGAGATGCCGGCGCTGCACTGGCGCGCCGCCCTCTCCGACGAGCGCATCGCCCACCTCGTGAAGCTCGCGTTCCGCGAGACCTCGCGCGCGCTGCAGGATCGGCTCGCGCGCCACGGCGTGCAGTACGGGCACTGGACGCTGCTGCGCGTGCTGTGGCAGACCGACGGCCTCACCCAGAGGCAGCTCGCGGAGCAGGCACGCGTGGCCGAGCCGTCGGCTTTCACGGCGCTGCGCCAGATGCAGCAGCTCGGCTACGTGTCGCGCCGGAAGGTGCCGGGCAACCAGCGGCAGGTGCGCGTGTTCCTCACGACGAAGGGCTCGGCCCTGCGCGCCGTCGCGGTGGGCGCCGCCGAAGAGGTGAACCGGGTCGCGCTCGGCGGACTCGCCAGGGAGGACGTTGCGGCGGCGAGGCGCGTGCTCGTCGCCATCGCCGAGAACCTCGCGCGCGAGGCCGCGGGCGATTGAAGCGGCGAGCGCGATGATCCGCATCGGCATCGCGGGCCTCGGCGCCGCCGGACGCGCGTTCGTTCCCGCCGTCCGTTCGCATTCCGCGTTCGCGCTGCATGCGATCGCGGATCCGTCGCCCGAGATCCAGGCGGAGTTCCAGGCGGCCAACGACATCCGCGTCCATCGGGATCTCGAGGCGATGCTCGGCGACGCGTCGCTCGATGCGGTGTGCATCGCCACACCGACCGAGATGCATGCCGCCCACGCGCGCGCCGCGTTCTCCGCGGGCAAGCACGTGCTGCTCGAAAAGCCGATGGCCACCTCGCTCGCCGAGGCGCGGTCCATCGTCGAGGCGGCCGAGCGCGGGGGCAAGGTCCTGCTGGTCGGGCATTCGCACAGCTACGATCCGCCGATCGCACGCATGCGCGCGCTCGTGGAATCCGGCACGCTCGGCGCGCCGCGCCTGGCCAACACGTGGTGCTTCACCGACTGGGTCTATCGCCCGCGCCGCCCGGAGGAGCTCGACGTCACGAAGGGCGGCGGCGTCACCTTCCGCCAGGGCGCGCACCAGTTCGACATCCTGCGGCTGCTCTGCGGCGGGCGGGCGCGCAGCGTGCGTGCGAAGACGTTCGATCTCGATCCGTCGCGCTCGACCGTGGGCGCGCACGCGGCCTTCGTCGATTTCGCCGATGGGGCGGCCGCCACCGCCGTGTACAACGGCTATGGCCACCTGCCGGGCGCCGAGCTCACGTTCGGCATCGGCGAATGGGGATTCCCGCAACCGCCCTCGAAGCCGCGGGCCGCCGTGAGCACGCCGACGTCCCCCGAGGAAGAGCGCCGTGCGAAGGCCGAGCGCGCGCGCACCGCGATTCCCGCGCAGGCGCCGCATCCGCCGTTCTTCGGGATGACCGTGCTCTGCTGCGAGCGGGGCGACGTGCGCCAGACGCCCGCAGGGCTCGCGGTCTACACGCGCGAGGGCATCACCTCCATTCCCGTGTCCGTGGCGCGCTCGCCGCGCGAGGTGCTGTTCGACGAATTCCACGACGCGATCGCCGGAGTGCGCGTTGCGGTCCACGACGGCCGCTGGGCGCTCGCCACGCTCGAGCTCACGCTCGCCGCGCTCGAGTCGTCGCGCACGGGCCGCGAGGTGACGCTGCAGCACCAGTGCGCGCCCGCGCGGCCGATGGGGCCGCCCGCGCCATGACGACGTACCTCGGCACTCCGGACAAGGAACGCGACGAGCTGCAATCGCTCGTGGTGCGGGAGAAGACGGTCCTCGCGCGCGACATCGTGCTGTTCGTGCTTGCGCATCCGGAGGGCGCGCCGTTGCCGCCGTTCACGGCCGGCTCGCACGTGCTCGTCGTCACCCCGAGCGGCCTGTCGCGCCGCTACTCGCTCTGCAACGCGCCGTCGGAGCGCGAGCGCTACGCGATCGCGGTGAAGCGCGAGCCGGACGGGGAAGGCGGCTCGGCGAGCATGGTCGACGCGGTGCAGGTCGGCATGCGCCTCGAGCTCTCGTATCCGTTCAACTACTTCCCGCTCTGCGACGAGGCGTCGTCGCACCTGCTGATCGCGGGCGGCATCGGGATCACGCCGATCCTCGCGATGGGGCGCGAGCTCGCCGCGCGCCGCGCCGACTTCCGTCTCGAGTACTGCACGCGATCGCCCGAGTGCACGGCGTTCCTGCAGGAGCTGCGAGCGCCCGAATGGCGCGGACGCGTGCGCGTGCATCACGACCATGGCGAGCCGCCGCCCGAGCTGCCGTTCGCCTCGCTCCTCGCGCGGCGCGAGGCCGAGACGCACCTGTATTGCTGCGGGCCGCGCGGGCTGGTGATGGCGGTGCGCAAGGCCGCATCGCACTGGCCCGCCACGGCGTTGCATTTCGAGGATTTCGGCACGGGCGAATTCGCGCCGGCCGACGGCGCGGTCGCCGGCGAATTCGTGGTCCGCCTCGCGCGTTCCGGCCGCGAGGTCCCGGTGCGCAGCGACGTGAGCATCCTGGAGGCGATCCGCCGCAGCGGGGTCGAGGTGCCCAGCTCGTGCGAGAGCGGCACCTGCGGCACCTGCCGCACGCGCCTGCTCGAAGGAAGCGCCGACCACCGCGACTTCGTCCTCGACGAGGACGAGCAGCAGCGCGAGATCATGATCTGCGTCTCGCGCGCGCTCTCGCCCCGGCTCGTCCTGGATCTGTAGCGAGCGATGCGCAGGGAAGGCGGTGGAACGCAGATGAACGCACAAAAGACCGAACGCAGATGAACGCCGACCTTTCAGCGATTCTCCCTGTCCCTTGGGAGAGGTCGGGGTGAGCGTTATTTGAAGCCCGAGCCTTCCCCGAGGGAGAGCTTGCCCGCCACCGCGGCGAAGTATTCCCACGCCCGGCGCGCGACGCTGCCGGTGATCTGGTCGGCGAGCGGCAGCGCTTCCTCGCGCGTGAGCGCACGGATGCGCGAAGCGTCGCCACCGGCTGCCGCGAGCATGCGCAGCTGCATCGAGGCGCTTTCCTCGAGATAGCACGCGGCCACCGTGGCCGCGCGCACGTCGGCGAAGGCGGTCGTGATGCCGTGCGCGCGCATCATGACGGCGTTGCCGCGGCCCAGCACGCGCGCGAGCTGCTCGCCGAGCTCGCGCGAGCGGATGAGGCCGATCGCCGAATACTCGGGCACGCCCTCGACGAATATGCCGCCCTGGTTGTGCACGACGCGGTGCGGCTGGCCGACCTGGGTGAGGCACACGCACGCGTCGGGGTGCGCGTGCACCACGCCGCCCACGTCCGCACGCGCGGCATAGATGCGCGCGTGGATCCAGAACTCGCTGTTGGGCTCGCCGTCGCCCTCCACGACGCGGCCGTCGGTGTCGATCACGAGCAGGTTGTCGGCCTGCGCGAGGCCGGGGCTGCGCCGCGTCGGAAGCAGGAACGTGTTCGTCCCGGGCACCCGTGCGCTCGCGTGCCCGAAGGCGCGCGAGAGCCCCATGCGTTCCAGGATGACGTTGGCGGTCGCGACGTCGTCGCGAAGCGCGCGGAGGTCTTGCATCGGATCCGGGTCCTTTCTCCCATCGCGCGTGCGGCGCGTGGATTGCAGTGATCGACGAGGCGCCTGCTGGTGCCCCGCGCGATCTTAACTGCAAGCCGCCCCGCGGTGCCACCGCGGCGCGAAGCGACCCGCGGGGCGGAACGCGCCTACCGCAAAGCGAGGTCGACGCGGCTCGCCGGCGCGGCGGACTCCCGCGGCTCGGACACGGAATCGTCGGCGATCGCGATGCGCTCCGCCGGGAGCGTGCCGTTGCTCACGAGAAAGTCCTTCACGCTCTGCGCCCGGCGCGCGGCGAGCGCCTGAAGCGCGTGCGGCGGGATCGGAACAGGTTGGCGAGCGAGCTTCTCGCGCTCCTCGCGTGAAAGCTCCTTCCCGGCGAGGGCGATCCTGCGCTCGCGTTCGGCGGACTGCAGGGCCGCGGCATCGCGCGCGGTGTCCACATGGGCCGCGATCACGAGCGTGAGGCCGGGCCGGTCGCGCAGCGCTCGCGCGAGCCTTGCGAGCTTCGTGGCCGCGGCGGCCGTGATGTCCGATCGACCCGGCTCGAAGGCGACGAAAGCGAGGTCGTCCCCATCGGCGCCGGTGCCGGTGAGCAGCGAGAACGGCGAGGTCGCGGCCTTGCGCAGCGGCCTCGAGAAGATCTGACCGATGACGGCACCGAAGTCGAACTTCGGGTCGTCGAGCGAGCCGCTGATCGGCAGCTCGAGGTCGATGCGTCCGTTCGCATCCTTGAGCAGGTTGATCGCGAGCGCGACCGGCAGCGAGGTCGCCTCGGGGCTCGCGACGCGCTCGCCGAGGGTGAGGCGGTCGACGAGAAGCCGGTTGCGGCCCTCCATCTTTCCACCCTCCACGTGGTACTTCACGTCGAGCGACAGGCGGCCGTCGCGGATCGCGTAGCCCGCGTAGCGCTGTGCGTAGGCGGTGAGCCGCGTGAGGTCGATGTCCTCGCCCTTGGCCGCGATATCGAGATAGAGATCGCCGGCGAGCGGGTTCATCGTGCCCGCGATCGCGACCGGCGAGGCGCCGTCCCACGTGCCGAGCAGCGCGACGTTCGCGTGCACGGCCGGGTCGGACGAGAGGTCGGTCACGGAGCCGTGAAGCGCGCCGATGTCGGCGGTGTAGTTCGGCTTGATGTAGTGGTCGGTGAAGTTCAGGCGGCTGTCCGCGAAAGTGACGCGGCCGATCCGGATATCGCGTTGCGGGGCGGCCGCTCGCGTGGCGGCCGGCGTGTGCGTGCCGGCGGGCGCGTGCAGCTCCTGCAGGTTCAGCTTGCCTGCGGGGCTCACGAAGATGCGCGAATACGCGCCGTTCACGTCGACCGCCGCCGCGGAGAGCGCGAGCGGCCGATCGCTCGCGAAGGCCAGGTGCACCGAGCGCGCGCGCATCGATCGCCAATCGAGCAGCTCCTCGTCGTTCACGGTGTCGCGCGTGGCGAGCTGGGAGATGCCGACGTCGCCCGCATAGTCGACGCGTGTCACCCGGCCTTCGCGGCGCACGACCAGGCGGCCCTTCGCCGATCCCGACGCGCTCTTCACCATGACCGCGGGAAATTCGTCCACGTACGCGCGCAACGGCACGAGATCGACGTCGCGCGCGTCGATCTTCGCCTCGACCGACAGCGGATCGAGCGCGAATCGCGACTCGGCGCTCACGACGCCGCCTTTGTCGAAGCGCACGCGCGCCCGGGCACGCCCCGTCATTCCCTGGCTGTTCGACACGTCCTCGGCCGCGAACCGTTCGATCGCGAAGCGATGGACCGCCGCCGGCTTCACCGCCGCGTCGTGCACGACGATCGCGTAGGCGCCGATCGCCGCCTGCTTCAGTGTCACGTCCCAACGTGCCGCGGGCGCGGGCTGCGCCGCTGCGACGGGCCAGTCGAGCGTGCCGTCCGCGCGTCGCGCGAGCTCCAGCCGGCCGTCGGCGGAGGACAGGGCCCCGATGCGAAGCGCGTGGCGCGGGAGATCCAGCGAGATGTCGCGCGCCTCGAGCGAGCCCGCCTGCCATCTTTCGTGAAGGGCGGAAAGCGCGCCGATGCGCAACGTGGCGACGCTGGCCGAAAGACGCAGCGGATCGCATGACGCGATGTCCGCCTCGACGCGGCCGAGCTTCGCGACGCTGCCGTCGGCGCCGGCGAGCGTCGCGTCTTCGAGGCGAACGTTGCCCGCGAGATCGAGCCGCGCATCCGCATGGGGCGGCCGCGCGAAGGCGAGCCGCAGCTGCGCCTGCATGCGCCCGGACGCGATGGACAAGGGCGCGCCGTGCAGGTAGACCGCGTAGCGGGCGAGATCCACCGCGCCGATGCGCACGTCGACCGAGGCCGGCGTCCGCGCATCGAAGGGCCGCGCCTCGGCGCTCACCACCACGCCGCTGCCGTTCACGTCGGCCACGAGCCGCGAACGCACCGTGCGCGCGGCATCGGCCGGAAAGCTCGAAACGAGCGGGATCGACAGCCCGATGCCGCTCAGGTGGTGGGTCGCATGTTCGACGCGGTCGTCGATGTCGATGCGGCCGTCGTCGACGCGCAGGTTCGCGAGCGAGAAGCGCGGAGTGGCGTGCGGCTGGCGCTCGCGGGGGCCGGCGGTCGAGAGCCGCTCGAGGATGTCGTCCACGTTCAATCGCGACGGCGTCTCCCGCACGAGATGCAGCGCCGGCGCGCTGAGCGTGAGCGAGTCCACGACGGGCGCGCCGCGATAGAGCGAGCTCGGGCTCGCCACCACGTCGATCTCCCCGACCGAGGCGAAGGGGCTCGTGCCGTCGCGCTCGAGCACGCGCAGCCCCTTCAACCGCGCGTGCAGGGTGTAGGGGTTCACCGTCAACGCGTCGATCATGACCCGGCGCCCGAGGCGCTCGCCGAGGCGCTGGGCGATGACCTTCTGCGCGATCGGCGGGACGGCCAGCGCCCCGATCGCGCCGTAGACCGCGACGATGCCCGCGCTCCAGAGCGCGACGCGAAGGGCGGTGCGGGCGGCATTGTTCATGCCGTCTGAGACTTGCGACCTGCGTTCCCGTTCAGGTCCCCGGCCGGCGGCGCAAGGCGCCGTTCGGCGGACGGCGGATTCATCTGGATGCCATGTTCGCTGTTTCTTGCGCCCGACGGACGCAGGCCGCCGCGAGACTGCGTAGAATGCCGGCCACAACCTCGGAGGAAACACCATGAAAGGCTGGAAAGCCGTCGTCGCCGCATTCGCGGCGGCCTGTCTCTTCGCCGGATCGGCCGGCGCGCAGTCCTATCCGACCCGGCCGATCAAGCTCGTCGTCCCGTTCGCGCCGGGCGGCAGCACCGACATCATCGCGCGCCTTTTCGCCGAGCAGATGCGCAAGGAGCTCGGCCAGGCCGTGGTGGTCGAGAACCGCGGCGGGGCGGGCGGCGCTCTCGGCACGATGGAAGTGGCGCGCGCGGCACCCGACGGATACACGCTCGCCGTGGCGACCGTGAGCACGATGATCGTGTACCTCGCCACGCGCTCGAAGCCCGAGTACACGCTCGAGAGCTTCGCGCCGATCACCAACATCGCCTCGATGCCGAACGTGATCAGCGTGAATCCCAAGTTCCCCGCGAGCAACCTCACCGAATTCATCGCCGAGCTCAAGCGCCATCCCGGCAAGTACTCGTTCGCCACCTCCGGCGTGGGCAGCATCAACCACATGCTCGGCGAATCGTTCCAGTCGCAGGCGGGCGTGAAGCTCGTGCACGTGCCCTACAAGGGATCCGGCCCGGCGTTCCAGGACGTGATCGGCGGCCAGGTCGACATGATCTTCGACCAGTTCCCTTCGTCCAAGCAGTACATCGACAGCGGCCGGTTGAAGCCGATCGGCGTGATCACGCCGCAGCGCGTGCCGGGCTACCCGAACATCATGACGATGGAGGACGCGGGCATGAAGGGCTTCACCGACGAGGCCTGGTACGGCCTGCTCGCGCCCGCGAAGGCCCCGCCCGAGGTGCTCGCGCGCCTCGACCAGGCGGCGCAGAAGGCGATGAAGAATCCCGAGCTGCGGGCGCAGCTGGACAAGATCGGCGCGCGCCCCGTGGGCAGCACGCCCGCCGAGTTCACTGCCCAGATCCGCCGCGAGATCGATCACATGAAGAAGATCGTGAAGGAGCGCGGCATCAACCTGGACGATTGACGGTCGCGGGCGTGCGCTGGTTCACATCGCCCGCGGCGGCGAGGCCCTACACTGGGGCCGTCGTCGACGGAGTTCGCCATGCGTGCCTTCGTGATCGCCCTTCTGCTGCTCGGCTTCGCCTTCGCGGCGAATGCCGAGGTGTACAAATGGACCGACGCCGCGGGACGCGTCCACTACGGCGATCGCGCGCCCGACGGTGAGAAGAGCGAGTCGCTGAAGCTGCCGGTGCAGTCCTACGACGGCCCGGTGAAGGTGATGGACTGGGCCGCCATCATCCGCGCGCGATCGCCCGGCGCGAGCACGGCTGCGCCGAAGGGCATCGTGATGTACTCGACCTCGTGGTGCGGCTACTGCAAGCTCGCGCGCGCCTACTTCAAGCGCAAGGGCCTCGCCTACGAGGACATCGACGTCGAGGCCTCGCCCGCGAACCGCAAGGCGTTCGCCGAGCTGGGCGGGGGCGGGGTGCCGCTGATCGTCGTGGGCGCGAAGGCGATGCGCGGGTTCAACGAGGCGCGCATGGACGCGCTCCTCGGCCCCTAGCGCGCGCCACGCGCGAGCTTCTGCTCCAGGTATTCCCTGAGCGCGACCGCGTTGTTGTGCGCGACGTCGCGGGAGCTGAAGAGCAGGATCACGTCGCCGTCGCGCGCGGCCTCGACGAGCGGCGCCCACGCCTCGGGATGCGCGTCGAGCTCGCCGCGGTAGCGCTTGCGGAATTCGTCCCACTTCGCGGCGTCGTGCGCGAACCAGCGGCGCAGCGCGTCGCTCGGCGCGACGTCCTTGAGCCACGCGTGCAGCCGCAGGTCCGCCTTGCGCACGCCGCGCGGCCAGAGGCGCTCGACGAGGAAGCGCTGCCCGCGCTTGCGGGTGGCCTCGTACACGCGCTCCAGTTCGATCATGCGTCGGCTCCCGATCTGCGGCACCAAGCGAAAGGGCCGGTCATGCGACCGGCCCTTGCGTCGGCGCCAAACGTGAAGACTAGCAGCTCAGGGCGCGGCTCAGCGTGTTGCCCGTCTGGCAGAACATGCAGCAGTCGCTGCAGCCCTGCGAGTTGTCGACGTCCACGCCCCAGAAGAAGCTGGCGCTGCGCGCGCCGTAGCAGACCTTCGCGCCGACGATGCACTGCAGGTTGTTCGTGTAGGTGGCGCCGTATTGCGACGTCTCGTAGTGCGTGGTCGACGACGGCCACACCAGGCCGTTGGTCTCGTCGTAGAACTTGTAGCTGATCGGGATGCCGTTGTTGCACGAATCCGTGATGTTGAACGTGATCACCGTCTCGCTCGGGGGCGGCCCGCCGGAGCCGCTGGCGATGTACAGCATCATGTCCGCGCGGCCGCCCGTCACGTACTGCGCCTTGAACGGGAAGTGGCCGTCGACGAAGCCGAACAGCGTGATGACGCCGTTGCTGTCGAAGGGGACGTTGCTCAGCGAGAAGGTGCCGTTCGGCGAGCACGAGAACATGAACTGGCCGTTCGCGAGCACGAGGCCGCACAGCGGCGAGCCCTGGTTGTTGATGATGTTGCCGAAGATCGTCGTGGTCGTTCCCGGCGTGCCCTTCGCCTGCGCGCCCGCCTTCTTCGCGCCGGGCGCCGAGTCGGACCTCACGTTGAGCGCCATCTCGCGCTCGAGATCCGCGGCCTTCAGGGCGTCCTGGAAGCGCTGCCCGGGGTCGGGAACGTGGGACAACGCGGCGGCTTCCGCGCGGACGTTGGTGGAGAACAGCGCGCCGAACGTACAGAGGCATGCGAGCAGCGGACGGAGGCGCTTCATGAAGTGGTCTCCCTTCGATGAATTGGTGGACTTGTTCTGTCTGCCGGCCGTGCGCCGACCGGGCCTCGATGCTATCCGCGGCGACGGGTTCGACGCAATGGGGATGGCGGTTGAAACGCAGCGAGGCAACGATACCCCCGGAGGCGTGCAGGGATACGGGCTCGCGTGCCGCGGCCCGCACCCGGGCTAGAGGAACGGCGCCGCGCGCTCGAGCAGCTCGGCGAGGCCCGCTTCGTTCGGGTTGCGCGGCTTGCCCGGGTGGATGATCGAGACCTGGCAGCTCTCCGCCGCCTCGACCAGATCCTTGTAGGTCCCGGCGGAAAGATCCGCGATGTACGCCTGCTTGTTCGCGTCGTAGGCGAAGAGCCGGTTGTTGACGTGCATGCACTCCTCGCACGTCGTGCAGCGCGGCGTCTCGATGTAGGGATCGTCGGAAGCCGGTGCGGCGGCGGGTGCGGGCTCCGCGGAAGGCTTCGGCGCCTCGGCGGGCTTCGCGGCTTCGGCCGGCTTCGGCGCTTCGGGCGCGCTCGCCGGGGCCGCGACCGGAACCTCGACCTCGACGATGCGTCGACCGCTTTCGGCCAGGCGTCGCAGCAGACGCCATGCATCGCGCACGCGCCGTGCCTGGCTGAGCAGCGGCTCGCCCACGAGCAGCTCGTGCAGCTCGTCGTTGTCGTCGACCATGCGGATGCAGGGGCTCGCGTGGACGTCGTCGCCTTCGCTGTCGAGCCACTCGGCGAACGGGACGTGGCGCGAGGCGGCCGACTTGCGCGGCGCGGCCAGCGCGCCCGCGCACCGAGCGTCGCAGGCGAGGAAATCGGCCGCGGTGAACGCCATCGCTTCGCTCACGCGCTGGTGCTCGTGGTCCTCGTACTCGAGGCGATGCACCGGCCAATCCGCCTCGGGCTGCGCGTTGCCCAGCAGCGTGAAGGGCGAGGGCTCGTCGCCATGGGCGGCCGGATCGAACGCGAATGCCGGGAACGTGCGCGATTCCATGGCGGCCGCGGCGAGCAGGTACGGCGGCAGCGCGTCGCACGCGGAAGCCGCGCCCGTGTAGACGCTGATGAGCGCGGGTCCGGGATGATGCAGCGCGGCGAGGACGGGACCGCAAACCTTGAGCAGGTTGGAAGCGGCGGACTGCACGACATACGCTTCGCCGGTGCCGATCGCCATGCCCACGATCGCCCGTGCGCGCGCGCCGATCGACGGCGCGTGCGTCGCGACCGACGCTTCCTCGATCAGGTCGTCGCTCTGCAGCACGACCTTCACGGGGGCGCCCGCGCAGAGCAGCTCGTAGAGGTCGTCGGCGCCCCGGGCGCCGAGATCGCCGCAATTCACGCAGACGAGGGAGTCGGGATATTGCGCGAGGTCCTGCCGGCCGAGAGGCGTCCTGCGCAGCTGTTCGAAGAGCACGCCGTGCTGCGCGGGATCGTAGCGTCCGGCGATCTCCAGGTCGGCCATGGCGAGCGTGGCGGACAGCTCGCTCAGGCGCGGGGCGGCCACGCGGAACGCGTGGAGGGCCTCGGAGGCGCTGCGGAACACGCGCACGCCCGGCTCCTCGTCGAACACCCGCGCATTCTCGAGCGCGGCGATGAACCCGACGATGCGCTCGCGCCGGGCCGGCGGCAAGGCGGGCGCGGCCAGCCCCCGATCGAGCAGGCGGCCCATCACCTCGAAATCGAAGGCCGCGCGATCGTTGCTGCCCATGGCGTGGCGCAAGCGGTCCGCGTCGTGGCCGGATGCCGAGCGCAAGTCGTCGGCCGCGAGCACGTCGGCGAGGCCGGCGATGCGGCGCTGCACCTCGGAGCGGAAGCGCCGCGCCTTGGCCGCGCGCACGCGCTTCCAGGCGTGCAGGAAGAAGCGCTCGGGCAGGCGGGCATCGCAGTCGACGACGTCACCGTCGAGCTTCAATGCGGCGCGCGCCTTCGCGAGGGCGTCGTGCGCTTCCGACCCGCTCGCCAGCGCGAGGCGCGTCGAGGCGACGTCCCAAAGCTGCGCGAGGGTGCCGCGCGTGCCGTTGGCGGCCAGCGTGCGGATCTCGTGCTCGAGCCGCAGCAAACGCTTGCCGAGAATCGCGTCGTCGCCTGCGGACTTCGCGACTTCGTCCATCACGTCCGCGAGCGAACGCACGAAGCCTTCCTCGGGCGCGTCGTGCACGAGCACCAGCGGGAAGTCGTAACGCAGCCGGGCGAGGTCGCGATAGCGCGCGGCGAGCGCGGGGCGCAGCCGGCCCGCGGGCAGGTTCGGCTCGTCGGGGCCGTGCAGGCCGGTGAGGCGGAATGCCGCCTCCGCATTCAGTTCCGCGTGCATCGCTCAGCTCCCGGCGGGGGCCCGCGCGGGCGCGCGGCCTTCCGGCCATACGGTGAACTTGTCGAACTCGCGCTCGAGCCCGGCCGCGATGTACTCGGGCGTGCGCACCTGGTTGCCACGCCGCAGCTCCTCGTAGCGCGGCACTTCGGGATTGCGGTAGAGGATCCCGACGGGGATCGGCTCCATCGTGCAGGCGATGCGGCGCGCGGCGTCGAGGTCGAGCGGATCGTGCACCGCCTGCTCGGAGTACGTGCGCGCGAGGGCCGCGCTCGGCGTGAGCCCGCGCTCGTGCGTGAGGATGCGCGTGCGTTTCGGGTCCTGCACGAACGGATCCCACATGCCGGGCATCCACTCGGGGCAGCGCTGCAGCACGCGCACGAACGCGAAGCCCGGATGGTGATAGGCCGCCTTCATGATCTCGTAGAGCAGCTCGGGGATCCAGTCGACGGCCTGCGCGACGAACGACACGTTCTGCACGCCGAGCGTGACCGTGAGCGGATTGAGCGCATCGAGGAAGGCGCCGCTCGGGGTCGTGTTGCTGTGCAGCCCGCGCGGCGAGGTGGGCGAGGCCTGCATCTTGGTGAGGCCGTAGATGCGGTTGTCGTGCAGCGTCGCGACCATGCGCATGTTGTAGCGCACGGCATGGATCCAGTGGGCGGTGCCGATGCTGCAGCAGTCGCCGTCGCCCGTGTTCACGAACACGTCGAGGTCGGGGCGCGCCATGCGGATGCCCTCGGCCACCGGGAAGGCGCGTCCGTGCACGCCGTGGAATCCGTACGCCTTCATGTAGTGCGGGAAGCGGCTCGAGCAGCCGATGCCCGAGACGAAGACCGTCTTCTCGGGACGCAGCCCCTCGTCGCGGCACAGGCGCTGGACCGCCGCGAGGATCGCGTTGTCGCCGCAGCCGGCGCACCAGCGCGGCACGCCGCCCTGGTAGTCCTCGAGCTCGTAGCGCTCGTCGTACATGCGCAGCAGGCTTGCGCCCGAGAGCGTGCTCATGCCTTCTCCTTCATGCCCAGGGTCGCGAGCTTCTCGCGCAGCACGCGGCGGATCGTGCCGGGCTTGATCGGCTCGCCACGCACCTCGCTCCAGCAATCGACGTCGACCAGCGTGCGCGCGCGCAGCAGCATCGCGAGCGCGGAATAGCGGCGGTTGTCCGCGTCGATCAGCTCCTCGGCGGGACGATCGCTCCAGTTGCCCTCGATGGCGATCACCGCGCGGAAGCGGCGCAGGATCTCGCCCAGTCCGCCGGGGAGCGGGTTCAGGAAGCGCAGGTGGAGCGACGAGACCTTGTGGCCCTCGGCGCGCAGTCCCGTGACCGCTTCCTCGATCGCGCCCTGCGTGCTGCCCCAGCCGATCACGAGCAGGTCGCCGCGCGCATCGCCGAACACCGGCGGCGTCTTGAGCGTCTTCTGCAGCGCCGCGAGCTTGAGGCTGCGCGAGCGCATGCCGTCCTCGTTGCTGTTCGCGTCGTAGGCCACGCGGCTCGCGCGATCGTGCGCGAGCCCGGTGAGCGTGTGCATGCCGCCGGGGCGGCCGGGCGGGAAGCGCCGCGACAGGCCCGTGGCGGCGTCCCATTCGTAGGCGCGCAATCCCTCGGGCACCGCGCTCTGGTCGGCGGGCGGGGCCAGCCACGCGGGATCGAACTTCGGGCGCGGGAAGGGCTGCTGCGAGTTGGCGAGGCTGGCATCCGTGAGCAGCACGACGACCACGTTGAACGTCTCGGCGATCTTGCGCGCGGTGATGACCGAGTAGAAGCAGTCCTCGATGGTGCTCGCCGCCATCACGACCTTCGGCGCGTCGCCATGGCTGCCGAAGATGGCGGACATGAGGTCGCCCTGCTCGACTTTCGTCGGCAGGCCCGTGCTCGGCCCGCCGCGCTGCACGTTCACGACGACGAGCGGGATCTCGCCCATCACCGCGAGGCCGATCGCCTCCTGCTTGAGCGAGTAGCCCGGCCCCGACGTGATCGTCACCGCGCACTTGCCGGCGTAGGAGGCGCCGATGGCGAACGTGCACGCGGCGATCTCGTCTTCCGCCTGGTGCACGATGCCGCCCACCTTCTCGAACGCTTCGCACAGGTAGTGCGAGGCCGAGGTCGCGGGGGTGATCGGGTACATCGCGCACAGCTCCATGCCCGAGGCGAGCACGCCGAGCGCGAGCGCGGTATTGCCGTTCATCACCACCTGCGGCTCGGTGGTCTTCACCGCGGGGATGCGATAGCGGAAATCGAGGTGCTCGTCGGCCCAGCGCCGGCCCGCCTCGAGCAGGCGCAGGTTGGGCTCGATCACCTCGCGCCCCTTCTTGCGGAAAGTGCGCTCCACCTGCTCGCGCGCGAGCGCGAGGTCGAGGCTGTACAGGTGGCACAGGATGCCGAGCGCGAACATGTTCTTGCCGCGCTCGGCGTGTCCCACGACCGCTTCGCACTCGGCGCCCATGGGAATCTCGAAGACGCGGTAGCCGGAGGCGACGAGCTCCTTGTGCACCTGCTCGTACGAGGCGACGATCGCGGGATCGGAATGCTGGCGCCATGCGTTCTCGAGGAACACGATGCCGCCGGGCTTGATCTCGCCGGCGCGCAGTCGCCCGAGGAGCACCTGCTCGTTGAACGCGATCACGACGTCGGTGTGGTCGCCGCCGTTGGTGACGCGGCCGCGCCCGATGCGGATGCGGTTGCCGCTCGCGCCCGCGACGCTGCGCGCCGGCGGACGGATCTCGGCGGGGATGATCTCCACGGTCCACACGCCGAGGCCCGCGCGCGCGGCGATCGCGCCGAACGACTGGCCGCAGCGCTGGGCGCCTTCGCCCGAATCGCTGATGATCTCGACGATGTGCTCGTCGAGGTCGGTGAGGGTCTTCTTCGGTTTCGCGGCGACGGCTCTGGGGGAAACGGCGACGGGACTGTCCATGATCTCCTACGCGGTCCGGATGCGCGCGAAGTTGCGCTGGCCGAGGGGAATGCCGAAGAGGCTCGCGCCGGGCGCCGTGCCGAGCGGCTCGGCGAGTCCCAGGTACGCCTTCATCGCGGCCGCGGCCCGGCGGCCCGCGCCCATCGCCTCGATCACGGTCGCGGCGCCGGTGACGATGTCGCCGCCGGCGAACACGCCCGCCATCGAGGTGGCGAGGTTCTCGTCGGCCGCGATGTAGCCCCACTTGTTCAGCTTGATGCGCGACGTCTGCCCGATGATCGGGTTCGCGTTCGTGCCGATGGCGAAGACGACGAGGTCCGTTTCGAGCTCGAACTCGCTGCCCTTCATCGGGACGGGGCGGCGGCGGCCGGAATCGTCCGGCTCGCCGAGCTCCATGCGGATGCAGCGCATGCCGCGCACGTTGCCCTGGCCGTCGTCGAGGATCTCGACGGGATTCGCGAGCCACAGGAACTCGATGCCTTCCTGCTCGGCGTGGTGCAATTCCTCCGCGCGCGCGGGGCACTCGGCGCGGCTGCGCCGGTACACGCACGTCACGTGCTCGGCCCCGAGGCGCTTGCACACGCGCAGCGCGTCCATCGCGGTGTTGCCCGCGCCCACGACCACCACGCGCTTGCCGTGGGGCTGCGGCGTGTCGTAGTCGGGGAAATCGCGGCCGTGCATGAGGTTGCAGCGCGTGAGCAGCTCGTTGGCGGAGAGCACGCCGTTCAGCGATTCGCCCGGCACGCCGAGCATCGACGGATAACCCGCGCCGGTGCCGATGAACACCGCGTCCATCTCCATCTCGTCGATCATCTGCTCGATGGTGAACAGGCGCCCGACCAGAGTGTTGCACTCGAAGCGCACGCCGAGCTTGCGCAGGTTCTCGATCTCCGCGTCGACCACCGTGTTGGGCAGGCGGAAATCGGGGATGCCGTACTTGAGGACGCCGCCCGGCTCCTGGAACGCTTCGTAGATCGTCACGTCGCAGCCGGCCTTCGCCATGTCGGCCGCGCACGCCATGCCGGCGGGACCGGAGCCCACGATGCCGACGCGGAAGCCGTTCGGCTCGATGTGCGGCGTGCTCGACCAGCCGTTGGCGATCGCCTGGTCGCCGACGAAGCGCTCGAGGCGCCCGATCGCCACGGGCTCCAGCGTCTCTCCGACCGGGCACTCGCCCTCGCATTGCGTCTCCTGCGGGCACACGCGACCGCAGATCGCGGGCAGCAGGTTCGAACGCGTGATGACTTCATAGGCGCCGCGATAGTCCTTCTCGGCCAGGCGCACGATGAAGCCCGGAATGTCGACGCTCACCGGGCAACCGCGCACGCAACCGGGATCGGGGCAAAGCAGGCAGCGCTGCGACTCGAGCAGCGCGTCCTCCTCGCGGAACCCGCACGCGACCTCGTCGAAGTTGCGCGCCCGCGCGAGCGGCTCCTGCTCGGGCATCGGCGCCCGTTGCTGCGGGATCGTGCGAATCGTCTTCTTGCGCGCAGTCTTGGCCATCAGCCCCCCAGCGTTTCCTCGAAGGGATCGAATTGCTCGCCCTCGCCGGCCGCCGCCGCGCGCTCCTCCATGCGGCAGGTGCCGGTCCAGCGCTCGAGGGCCGCGCGCTCGTCGGTCGCATGGCGGCGCAGCCGCGCCATGAGGTCGTCGAAGTCGACCGCGTGGCCGTCGAAGTCCGGGCCGTCGACGCAGGCGAACCGCACCTTGCCGCCGACCTTCACGCGGCAGCCGCCGCACATGCCGGTGCCGTCGACCATGATCGGGTTCACGCTCACGACGGTCGGAATGGCGCGCGCGCGCGTGAGCTCGGCGCACGCCTTCATCATCACCGGCGGCCCGATGATGACGAACTCGTCGATGTCGGAATGCTTGGCGAGCGCCGCGTTGATGCCCTCGGTGACGATGCCGCGGATGCCGGCCGAGCCGTCGTTGGTGCACACGATCACCTCGTCGCACCAGTCGCGGAACTTGTCGTCCCAGAAGATGAGGTCCTTGGTGCGGAAGCCGATCACGCCGATCACGTACGCGCCCGCGAGCTTGTACGCGCGCGCCTGGGGAAAGACCGGCGCCACGCCGAGCCCTCCGCCGACGCACACGACCTTCTTCTTCTGGCCGATGGCGCTCGGAATGCCCATCGGTCCGACGAGCGCATGCAGCGTCGTGCCGGCCTTGCAGTTCGCCTGCATCTCGCGCGTGGTCTTGCCGACCGCCTGCACGACGAGCGTGATGGTGCCCGCCGCGGCATCGAAGTCCGCGAGCGTGAGGGGAATGCGCTCGCCTTGCGGGTTCGTCATCACGATGACGAACTGTCCCGGACGCGCGGCGCGTGCGAGCGCCGGCTGTCGCACCTCGAGGAGAAAAGTCACATCGGAAAAATCGTCCCTGCGGACGATCTCGAACGGCTTGCCGACGCTCGCATCCATGGCAAATCTCCTCTCGGAGCCACACTAAAGGCCGCAACCCCCCGGGGGTTTGATCTTCCGCAACCAACGGCCGCATGTCGCGTGGTTGCGGGCCGCAATCCGCGCGCCCGCGGCGCGATCTACCAATGGCGTCGCGCGTAGCGTGTGGCGAGGAAATCGACGAGCGTGCGCACCTTCGCGGAGAGGTACTTGCGGCTCGGATACACGGCGAAGATGCCGAGCACGGGAGGCGGGAATTTCGCCAGCAACGCGACGAGGCGCCGCGCCTTCAGGTCTTCCTCGACCATGAACGACGGCAGCAGCGTGATGCCCTGGTCGTGGATCGCGAGCTGGCGCAGCAATTCGCCGTTGTTCGCGCGCGAGTCGCTGCGCACGCGCACCTCGACCGGCCCCTGCGGCCCCTCGAACGTCCACTTGTCGCCGCTGCCCGCGTACGCGTAGCCGAGGCATGCATGGCGCGCGAGATCGTGCGGCACCTTCGGCGCGCCGTGGCGCTTCACGTAACCGGGTGAGGCGCACACCCGCAGCGACGTCGAGGCGATGCGGCGCGCGACCAGGCTCGAGTCGACGAGGCGCGCGATGCGGATCGCGAGGTCGTAGCCTTCCTCGACCAGGTCGACGGTGCGATCGTTCAGGTTCACGTCGAGCTTGACCGCGGGATGGCGCTCGACGAATTCCGCGAGGGCGGGTCCGAGATGCAGCACGCCGAAGGAGACCGGCGCGCTCATCTTCACGACGCCGGCCGGTTTCTCGGCCATCGCGGCCAGCGACCCCTCGAGGCTCGCGAGCTCGCCGAGCAGCGCGCCCGAGCGTTCGTAGTACGCGCTGCCCGCTTCGGTGAGCGACAGGCGCCGTGTCGTCCGGTGCAGCAGCCGCACGCCGAGCTCGTCCTCGAGGCGCGCGACGTGCACCGTGGCCATGGTGCGCGAGATGCCGAGGGCCTCGGCCGCGCGCGTGAAGCTGCCGGTCTCCACCACCTTCACGAACGCCTGCATCGCCGCGAGCTTGTCCATATTGTCCGGGAATCGCGAACAAAGAATTCGCCGGAGGCCAGTTTATCGCGCAGGACAAAACGATCAAGCTGGCCAGGTCGACAACGCAGGAGGAAGACCCGTGGCGAAAGTGCTCGTTCTCTATTACTCGTCGTACGGCCACGTCGAGCGCATGGCCGAGGAGGTCGCCGCCGGCGTGCGCGACGCGGGCGGCGAGGCGGTCGTGAAGCGCGTGCCCGAGACGGTGCCCGAGGAGCTCGCGCGCAAATCCGGTTTCAAGCTCGACCAGAAGGCGCCGGTCGCGAAGGTGGACGAGCTCGCCGACTACGACGCGATCGTGTTCGGCACGCCGACGCGCTTCGGCAACATGGCCGGGCAGATGAAGAATTTCCTCGACCAGGCCGGCGGACTGTGGATGCGCGGCGCCCTGGTCGGCAAGGTCGCTTCCGTCTTCACCTCGAGCGCCACGCAGCACGGCGGGCAGGAGTCGACGATCCTCACGTTCCACCCCGTGCTGCTCCACCTCGGCTTCGTGATCGTCGGGTTGCCGTACGCGTTCCAGGAACAGATGGGCGTGGCCGAGGTGATGGGCAACTCGCCCTACGGCGCCTCCACCATCGCGGCCGGCGACGGCAGCCGCCAGCCCTCGGCGCTCGACCTCGCCGGCGCGCGCTTCCAGGGCCAGCACGTCGCGCGCATCGCCGCGAAGCTGCGCTGACAACGACCCTCCAATCGAAAAGGAAACTCGAATGAACGCCATCACCACATCCCTTGCCGGCCCGCGCACCAGCGAGCCCGCGCGCCTCGCCGATCTCGCCTTCACGCTCGTGCGCGTGACGATCGGGGCGATGCTGATCCCGCACGGCGCGCAGAAGCTGTTCGGCTGGTTCGGCGGCTACGGTCTGACCGCGACCGGCCACTTCTTCGACGCTTCGCTCGGCATGCACCCGGGCATCGTGTTCGCCGCGCTCGCCGGCTTCGTCGAGTTCTTCGGCGGCCTCGCGCTCGTCTTCGGGCTGCTCACGCGCACCGCCGCCTTCGGCGTGGCCGTGCTCATGGCGGTCGCCGTGCTCGGCGTGCATTGGCCGAAGGGCTATTTCTGGACCGCGGGTGGCTTCGAGTACCCGCTCCTGTGGGGCCTCGTCGCGGTCGCCATCGCGCTGAACGGCGCGGGCCGCTACTCGCTCGACGCGAGGCTGGGGCTGCGCATCTAGGCTTTCGCCCGGTGCGAGAGGGCGGGGCATCGTCCCCGCCCTTTCTCTTTTGATACCGCTCAAGGGTTCACCGGGAAAAGGGCCGACGCTGTCCCCATGGCCCGGCCCCGCAAGCTCTCGGCGAAGCTCGTCGGGATCCAGATCCTCTTCCTCGCGATCGCGCTCGTCTCCATCGGGCTCACGCTGCTCGTCTCCTGGCGGCTCGAGGGCAGCGCCGCGGCGATCAACGACGCGGGCAGCCTGCGCATGCGCACGTACCGCCTCGTCTACCTCGCCGAGGAGGCGCAGCGCGGCGGGCCCGCGGGCGATGTGGCGCGCGACCTGATCCGGCGCGAGATCGACGACTTCGAGAAGGTGTTCGCGACCCTGCGCACGGGCGATCCGCGCCGCCCGCTCTTCGTGCCGGACACCGACGCGGTGCGCGGCCGCTTCGATGCGCTCGATCGCGAATGGACCCGCGTGCGGCTCGCCCTGCAGAGCGTCGCCGCCGGCGGCGAGATGCCGCTCGCGCGCCCCGCCATCGAGCAGTTCGTGGCCGTGGTCAACGCACTCGTCGGCACGATCGAGCACGACATCGCGCGCGCCACCGAGCTGCTGCGCACGATCCAGCTCACGCTGGTCGCGCTCGCCATCGCCGGCACCACCGCGCTCATCTACCTCTCGTTCCATTTCATCATCCGCCCGGTCCACCAGCTCGAGGGCGGCCTGAACCGCATGGCGCGCGGCAACCTGGGGGTGCGCGTGCCGGTCGAGACGAGCGACGAGTTCGGCGCACTCGCCCGCGGCTTCAACGACATGGCCGCGCAGATCGAGGAGTCGTACCGCACGCTCGAGACGCGCGTGGAGCGCAAGACGCGCTCGCTCGCCGAGCAGAACGCGCGGCTCGCCACGCTCTACGACATGACGGCGTTCCTGAACGCGCCGAGCTCCGTCGAGGACCTGTGCCGGGGATTCGTGCGCCGGCTCATCGCGGTCACCGGCGCTTCGGCGGGCGCGGTGCGGCTCACCTCGCGCGAGGACGAAGCGTTGCATCTCTTCGTCGAGGACGCGCTTCCCGGCTCGTTGCGCGAGCACGAGGTTTGCCTCGTGCGCGGGGAGTGCGCGTGCGGGGATGCCGCGGTGAAGAACCGCTCGGTGGTCCACCGCCTCGACGGCGCACGCCTGCCGATCACGGTCACGCGCGCCGAGTGCATCGAGGCCGGTTTCCGCACCGTGACCGCGTTCCCCGTGAACGCGCAGCACCAGGTGATCGGCATCTACAACCTGTTCTTCCGCGAGGCGCGCGAGGTGCCCGCGGAGGAGCGGCACATGCTCGAGATCCTCGGCCAGCACCTGGGCGTGGCGATCGAGAGCCTGCGCCTGGTGTCGCGCGAGCGCGAGCTCGCCGCAGCCGAGGAGCGTTCGCTGCTCGCCCGCGAGCTGCACGACTCGATCGCGCAGTCGCTCGCGTTCCTGAACCTGCAGGTGCAGATGCTGCGCCGCTCGCTCGCCAGGTCCGACGCGCGCGACCCCGAGGTCGAATCGATCGTCGACGAGATCCAGGCCGGCGTGCAGGAGTCCTACGCCGACGTGCGCGAGCTGCTGGTGCATTTCCGCACCGCCACGCCCGAGGGCAACGCGGAGCACGGCCTGCGCACGCTGCTCGCGCGCTTCGAGCGCCAGACCGGCGTGCCCGCGACGCTGAAGGCGACCGGCTCCGCATTGCCGCTCGCGCCCGACGACCTGCTGCAGGTCATGCACATCGTGCAGGAAGCGCTCTCGAACGTGCGCAAGCACGCGGCCGCGAGCGCGGTCGAGGTCGAGCTGCATCGCGAGGGCGGCGGCTATCGCTTCGTCGTCCGCGACAACGGGCGCGGCTTCGACCTCGCGCGCGGCGCGGGAGAGGAGCCGGACCACGTCGGGCTGCGCATCATGGGCGAGCGCGCGCGGCGCATCGGCGGGCAGCTCGACGTGCGCTCAGCGCTGGGGCGCGGCACGGAGGTCCGGCTCGCGCTGCCGAGCTCCCAGCGGGAGGCGGCATGAGGAGATCGGCGCGATGAGCGAGCCGATCCGTGTCGTGGTGATCGACGACCACACGCTGTTCCGCCGGGGCATCACCGCGCTGCTCGCGCGCGAGCCGGCTTTCCGGGTCGTGGGCGAGGCCGCCGATGGCCTCGACGGCATCCGCGCGGTCGCCGCCGCCAAGCCCGACGTCGTGCTGCTCGATCTCAACATGCCGGGCATCTCCGGCGTCGAGGCGCTGCAGGCGATCCACCGCGAGGCGCCCGACGCCCACGTGGTGATGCTCACCGTCTCCGAGGACGCGGCCGACCTGCTCGCCGCGTTGCGCTCGGGCGCGGTCGGCTACCTGCTCAAGAACATCGACAGCGATTTCCTGCTCACCTCGCTGGAGCGCGCGGCCGAGGGCGAGTCGGTGATCTCGCCCGAGATGACGGGCAAGCTCATGCAGGGCGTGCGCGCCGGCGCCGCCGCGGCCCCCACCGATGGTCTCTCGCCGCGCGAGCGCGAGATCCTGCAGCACCTGGCGAAGGGCTCGAGCAACAAGGAGATCGCGCGCACGCTCGCGGTGGCAGAAAGCACCGTGAAGATCCACGTGCAGCACATCCTGAGGAAGCTCAACCTCTCCTCGCGCGTCCAGGCCGCGGTCTGGGCGATCGAGCACGGCGTCGCCTCGCGCCCCTAATCCTTCCGAACTATGCGGTATCCGCCGTTTGCCGTGCGCGAGGTGCGCGAGCGACGAATGGTGACCCGAGCGCCGCATCCGTAGATTCCTCCCAACGGAGGGAATCGACATGGCCAGTCTCGCAATCGGAGAGCCGCGCGCGGCCGCCGCGCCGCGCAAGGCGACGGCGGTCCGGGTGCTCGCGGCGAGCACGCTCTCGTTCACGGTGTGCTTCATGGTGTGGATGATGTTCGGCGTGATCGGCATCCCGATCAAGAAGGCGCTCAACCTCAACGCCACCGAGTTCGGCATCCTCACCGCGATGCCGGTGCTCACCGGCTCGCTGATCCGCGTGCCGCTCGGCATGTGGACCGACAAGCTCGGCGGGCGCGTCGTGCTCTTCTGGCTGATGCTCGCATGCGTCGTGCCGATCTGGCTCATCGCGTACGCGACCCAGTTCTGGCAGTACCTGGCGCTGGGCCTCTTCGTGGGCCTGGCCGGCGGGTCGTTCTCGGTCGGCACGCCGTACGTCGCGCGCTGGTTCGAGCGCCGGCGCCAGGGCTTCGCGATGGGCGTGTTCGGCGCGGGCAACTCCGGCGCCGCGGTGAACAAGTTCGTCGCCCCGGCCCTCATCCTCGCGCTCGGCTGGACCTCGGTGCCGAAGGCATACGCGGCCGTGATGCTCGGCGCGCCGCTGCTCTTCTGGCTCACGAGCGCCGACGATCCCGCCCACCGCGTCGATTCCAGGGTCACGTGGCGCGACCAGATGAAGGCGCTGCGCGACCCGAACGTCTGGAAGTACTGCCAGTACTACTCGATCGTCTTCGGCGGCTACGTGGCGCTCGCGCTCTGGATGACGCAGTTCTACGTCGCCGAGTACGGCTTCGGCATCCAGCTCGCGGCGCTGCTCGCCGCGTGCTTCTCGCTGCCCGGCGGCGTGTTGCGCGCGGTCGGCGGGTGGATGTCCGACAAGTGGGGCGCGCACAAGGTGACGTGGTGGGTGCTGTGGGTGTCGTGGATCTGCCTCTTCCTGCTCTCGTATCCCCAGACCGACCTCACGATCGCCACCGTGACCGGCCCGAAGACGTTCCACATCGGCCTGAACGCCTGGGCCTTCACGGCGCTCATGTTCGTGATGGGCATGGCGTGGGCGTTCGGCAAGGCGTCGGTGTTCAAGTACATCTCCGACGAATACCCGCACAACATCGGCGTGATCTCCGGGATCGTGGGCCTGGCCGGCGGCCTCGGCGGCTTCCTGCTGCCCATCCTCTTCGGGCTGCTCGTCGATCTCACCGGCATCCGCACGAGCTGCTTCATGCTGCTCTACGCGCTCGTGTGGGTGTCGCTCATCTGGATGTACTGGACCGAAGTGCGCGGCGCCGAGGTGATGGGCCCGCGCGCGAAGGCATTCAGCCTGAACGGCTGACATAGCGCGTCTCTCCCGCGAAGGAGCAGGCCATGACGATCCACACCGACCACCACGACGACGTCGACGTCGCACCGCGCCCGGTGGCCATCCCGCGCCCGAAGACGCGGGGGCGCGTGCTCGACATCTGGAATCCCGAGGACCAGGCGTTCTGGGCGCAGCAGGGCGAGGCGATCGCGCGGCTGAACCTGTGGATCTCGGTCCCGTCGCTGTTCTTCGCGTTCGCGGTCTGGCAGCTGTGGAGCGTCGTGGCGGTGAACCTGAACGCGCTCGGCTTCCACTACACGACCGACCAGCTGTTCTGGCTCGCGGCCGCGCCCGCGCTCTCCGGCGCGACGCTGCGCATCTTCTACTCGTTCATGGTGCCGATCGTGGGCGGCCGGCGCTGGACCGCGATCTCGACGGCGTCGCTGCTGCTTCCCGCGCTGGGCATCGGCTGGGCGGTGCAGCACCCGGACACGAGCTTCGCGACCATGTGCACCCTGGCGCTGCTCTGCGGCTTCGGCGGCGCCAACTTCAGCTCGTCGATGGCCAACATCAGCTTCTTCTTCCCGAAGGAGCGCAAGGGCTCGGCGCTCGGCGTGAACGCGGGCCTGGGCAACCTCGGCGTGTCGAGCGTGCAGTTCCTCGCGCCGCTCGTGGTGACCATGCCGATCTGGGGGCCGCTGTCGGGCGCGCCGCAGCACATCGTGAACAAGGCGGGCGAGGCGAGCACGATCTGGGCGCAGAACGCCGCGCTCGTCTGGGTGCCGTTCATCGCGCTGTGCGCGGTGCTCGCGTGGCTGTTCATGAACGACATCGCCTCGGCGAAGGCGTCGTTCCGCGACCAGGCCGTGATCTTCAAGCGCAAGCACAACTGGATCATGTGCTGGCTCTACCTCGGGACCTTCGGCTCGTTCATCGGCTACTCGGCCGGGTTCCCGCTGCTCATCAGCAAGGTCTTCCCCGGCGTGAACCCGCTCTACTACGCGTGGATGGGCCCGTTCATCGGCGCCATCGTGCGGCCGTTCGGCGGCTGGCTCTCCGACCGCGTGGGCGGGGCGCGCGTGACGTTCTGGAACTTCATCGTGATGGCGCTCGCGGTGGCCGGTGTCCTGTACTTCCTGCCGTCGCACGGTGCGGGTGGCAGCTTCGCCGGCTTCTTCGCGATGTTCATGGTGCTCTTCCTCACCACCGGCATCGGCAACGGCTCGACCTTCCGCATGATCCCGGTGATCTTCGTGACCGAGCGCCAGCGCGCGGCCGGCGCGTCCAGGCTCGAGCAGGAAAAGGCGCTGCGCGACGGCAACAAGGAAGGCGCCGCGGTGCTCGGCTTCTCGGCGGCGATCGGCGCCTACGGCGGGTTCTTCATCCCGAAGAGCTACGGCACGTCGATCACGCTCACCGGCGGCCCCGAGCTCGCGCTCTACATGTTCATCGTCTTCTACCTCACTTGCATCGCGCTCACGTGGTGGTACTACGCGCGGCGGAACGCGTCGATGCCCTGCTAGCGCGTACCCGCCGATGCACGCCCCGATCCTCTACTGGGAACCCGACGACCGCGCGTTCTGGTCGCAGGCCGGGGCGCGCATCGCGCGCAGGAACCTGCTCGTCTCCATCCCCGCGCTGATCCTGTCGTTCGCGGTGTGGATGCTGTGGAGCGTCGTGGTGGTGATGCTGCCGCCGATCGGTTTCCGCTTCACCACCGAGCAGCTGTTCTGGCTCGCCGCGGCGCCCGGGCTCGCGGGCGGGACACTGCGCCTCGCCTTCTCGTTCGTCGTGCCGGTATTCGGCGGGCGGCGCTGGACCGCGTTGTCGACGCTGCTGCTGCTCGTGCCGGTGGTGGGCCTCGCGCTCGCCGTGCAGGATCCTTCGACCACGTACCCGACGTTCCTCCTGCTCGCGCTCTCGGCGGGGCTGGGCGGCGGCAACTTCGCCTCCAACATGGCGAACGTGAGCTTCTTCTTCCCGAGCGAGCGCCAGGGCGCCGCGCTGGGATTGAACGCCGGCCTGGGCAATCTCGGCATCACGCTCGCGCAATTCGTGGCGCCGCTCGCGGTCACCGGCGCGCTGCTCGCGGGGTTCGGCGGCACGGCCCAGGCGTGGAACGACGGGGCGAGCGTGCGCGACGTCATGCTCCAGCATGCGGGCTGGATCTGGGTGCCCGCGATCGTGGTGGTGGCGGTGCTCGCGTGGCTGCTGATGGACGACCTGCCGGGAATGGACGACGCCGCGGCCGAGCAGGCGGTGGTGTTCGTGCGCCGCGACACGTGGCTCCTCGCATGGCTCTACCTCGGCACGTTCGGCTCGCTCATCGGCTTCGCGGCGTGCTTCCCGCTCGTCACGGAGACGCAATTCGCGGGCGTGGACGCGGTGAGCTTCGCCTTCGCCGGCCCGCTCGGCGCGGCGCTCGCGCGCCCTGCCGGCGGCTGGCTCGCCGATCGCATCGGCGGCGCGCGCGTGGCGCTCGCGAGCTTCGTCGCGATGGCCGCCGCCGTGGCCGCGCTCGCGCTCACGCGCCCGGCCCTCGAGGGATACCTCGTGGTCTTCGCCATCCTCTTCGTCGCGAGCGGCGCGGGCAACGGCGCGGTGTTCCAGATGATTCCCGCGATCTTCGCGCGCGAGGCGCGGCGGCGCGCCGAGAACGATCCGGTGGCGCAGGCGGCGGCGTCGCGCGCGGGCTCGGTCCACGGGGCCGCGGCCCTCGGGCTCGCCTCCGGCATCGCCGCCTTCGGCGGCTTCTTCATTCCCAAGGCCTACGGCACGGCCGTCGCGTTGACCGGCGGCGTGCGCGCGGCGCTCTTCATCTTTCTCGTCTTCTATGTGTCGTGCATCGCGGCCACCGTGCGGTTCTACCTGCCGCGGCCTGCCGAAAGGAAGCGTCCATGAGCCACTTTCTCGATCGCCTCACGTACTTCACGCGCAGTCGCGAGCCGTTCGCCGACGGGCACGGCGTCGTCACCCACGAGGATCGCCGCTGGGAGGACGGCTACCGCAAGCGCTGGCAGCACGACAAGATCGTGCGCTCGACGCACGGCACCAACTGCACCGGCTCGTGCAGCTGGAAGATCTACGTGAAAGGCGGCGTGGTGACGTGGGAGACGCAGCAGACCGACTACCCGCGCACGCGCCCCGACATGCCGAACCACGAGCCGCGCGGATGCGCGCGCGGCGCCTCGTACTCGTGGTACCTCTACAGCGCGAACCGCGTGAAGTACCCGATGGTGCGCGGCCGGCTGGTCGCGATGTGGCGCGAGGCGCGGCGCACGCTCGCCCCGGTCGCTGCCTGGGCATCGATCGTCGAGGACCCGGCGAAGGCCAAGGCGTACAAGTCGGCGCGCGGCCTGGGCGGGTTCGTGCGCTCGAGCTGGGACGAGGCGCAGGAGATGATCGCCGCGGCGAACGTCTACACGATCGGGAAGTACGGCCCCGACCGCGTGATCGGCTTCTCGCCGATCCCCGCGATGTCGATGGTGAGCTACGCCGCCGGCAGCCGCTACCTCTCGCTCATCGGCGGCGTGTGCATGAGCTTCTACGACTGGTACTGCGACCTGCCGCCGTCCAGCCCGCAGACCTGGGGCGAGCAGACCGACGTGCCGGAGTCGGCCGACTGGTACCACTCGACCTTCATCATGGCGTGGGGCAGCAACGTGCCGCAGACGCGCACGCCCGACGCGCACTTCTTCACCGAGGTGCGCTACAAGGGCGCGAAGATCGTCGCGGTCACTCCCGACTACGCGGAGGTGTGCAAGCTCGCGGACCTGTGGCTGCATCCGCAGCAGGGCACCGACGCGGCGGTGGCGATGGCGATGGGCCACGTCGTCATGAAGGAGTTCCACTTCGAGCGGCCCTCGGCGTATTTCACCGACTACGTGCGCCGCTATACCGACATGCCCGTGCTCGTGAAGCTCGTGAAGCGCGGCGACCGTTACGTGCCCGACCGCTACCTGCGCGCCGCGGATTTCGCCGACCGCCTCGGCCAGAAGAACAACCCGGAATGGAAGGTCGTGGTGGTCGACGAGAAGAGCGGGCGCACGGTCGCGCCGCAGGGCTCGATCGGCTACCGCTGGGGACAGCAGGAAGGGGTCGACCTCGGCAAGTGGAACCTCGACCCGCGCGACGGCGCCAGCGGCGAGCCGATCGTGCCCGCGCTCTCGCTGATCGAGCGCCGCGACGCCGTCGTGCCCGTCGCGTTCCCGTATTTCGCCGGCGTCGCTCCCTCGCACTTCAAGGCGAACGCGCAGGCGGGCGACGTGCTGCTGCGCAACGTGCCGGCGAAGCGCGTGCAGCTCGCCGACGGCGAATGCCTGGTGGCCACCGTGTTCGATCTCACGGCGGGGAACTACGGCATCGACCGCGGGCTGGGTGGCGCGAACGTCGCCGCTTCCTATGACGACGACGTGCCGTACACGCCGAAGTGGCAGGAGAGCATCACCGGCGTGCGCGCGGGCGACGTCGTCACCGTCGCGCGCCAGTTCGCGGAGAACGCCCACCGCACGGAAGGCAAGTCCATGGTCATCATCGGCGCGGCGATGAACCACTGGTTCCACAGCGACATGAACTACCGCGGGATCATCAACCTGCTGATGATGTGCGGCTGCATCGGCAAGTCGGGCGGCGGCTGGGCCCACTACGTCGGCCAGGAGAAGCTGCGCCCGCAGACCGGCTGGACCGCGCTCGCCTTCGCGCTCGACTGGGCGCGTCCGCCGCGCCAGCAGAACTCGACATCGTTCTTCTATGCGCACACCGACCAGTGGCGCTACGAGAAGCTCGACGTGCGCGAGATCCTCTCGCCGCTCGCCGACCCGAACGACTACACCGGCAGCCTCATCGACTTCAACGTGCGCGCCGAGCGCATGGGCTGGCTGCCATCGGCGCCCGCGCTGCAGACGAACCCCATCCAGGTGGTGAAGGACGCAGCCGCGCGCGGCATGGACGCGAAGGATTACGCGGTGAAGTCGCTCAAGGACGGGTCGCTCAAGCTCGCGTGCGAGGACCCGGACAACCCCGCCAACTTCCCGCGCAACCTGTTCGTGTGGCGCTCGAACCTGCTCGGCAGCTCGGGCAAGGGCCACGAGTATTTCCTCAAGCACCTGCTCGGCACGAGGAACGGCGTGCAGGGGCGCGACCTCGGCGCCGAGGGCGGCGACAAGCCCGAGGAGGTCGTGTGGCACGAGGAAGCGCCGGAAGGCAAGCTCGACCTGCTCGTCACGCTCGACTTCCGCATGTCCACCACGTGCCTCTACTCGGACATCGTGCTGCCGACCGCGACCTGGTACGAGAAGAACGACCTGAACACGTCGGACATGCATCCCTTCATCCACCCGTTGTCCGCGGCGATCGACCCGGTGTGGGAGTCGCGCAGCGACTGGGACATCTACAAGGGCATCGCGAAGAAGTTCTCGGAAGTGTGCGTGGGACACCTCGGCGTCGAGAAGGAGCTCGTGCTCACGCCGCTCATGCACGACACGCCGGCCGAGCTCGCTCAACCGCTCGACGTGCTCGACTGGAAGAAGGGGCAGGCGCAGCTCGTCCCCGGCAAGACCGCGCCCGTGATGACCGTGGTCGAGCGCGACTATCCGAACACCTATGCCCGCTTCACGGCGCTCGGGCCGCTCATGGCGAAGGTCGGCAACGGCGGCAAGGGCATCGCGTGGAACACGGAGCACGAGGTGCAGGAGCTCGCGGCGCTCAACTACACGGTGCCCGACGGGCCGACGAAGGGCCTGCCGCGGATCGAGAGCGACATCGATGCCGCCGAGGTGATCCTCATGCTCGCCCCGGAGACCAACGGCCAGGTCGCGGTGAAGGCGTGGCGCGCGCTCTCGAAGGCGACGGGCCGCGACCACACGCACCTCGCGCACTCGAAGGAGGACGAGAAGATCCGCTTCCGCGACATCCAGGCGCAGCCGCGCAAGATCATAAGCTCGCCGACGTGGTCGGGCATCGAGAGCGAGCACGTGAGCTACACCGCGGGCTGGACCAACGTGCACGAGCTGATCCCGTGGCGGACGCTCTCCGGCCGGCAGCAGTTCTACCAGGACCACAAGTGGATGCTCGGCTTCGGCGAAGGGCTCGCCGTCTACCGCCCGCCGGTGGACCTCAAGGCGGTGGCGCCGATCCAGGGACGCAAGCCGAACGGCGAGCGCGAGATCGTCCTCAACTTCATCACGCCGCACCAGAAGTGGGGCATCCACTCGACCCACAGCGACAACCAGATCATGCTCACGCTCTCGCGCGGCGGTCCCCACGTGTGGCTCTCGGAGACCGATGCGAAGGCCGCCGGCATCGTGGACAACGACTGGGTCGAGCTCTTCAACGTGAACGGCGCGATCGCCGCGCGCGCGGTGGTCTCGCAGCGGGTGAATCCCGGCATGGTCCTCATGTACCACGCGCAGGAGAAGCTCATCAACACGCCGGGCGCGGAGACCACGGGAACGCGCGGCGGCATCCACAACTCGGTCACCCGCATCATCCTGAAGCCCACGCACATGATCGGCGGCTACGCGCAGCTCGCCTACGGCTTCAACTACTACGGCACGATCGGCACCAACCGCGACGAGCTCGTGGTGGTGCGCAAGATGGCGAACGTCGACTGGATGGACGAGCCCGCGGGCTCGCGACAAGGAGGGCTCTGATGAAACGCTTGCAGACACCGCTTCGGGTGCTGCTCGGCACGCTCGCGTTCGCGTGGGCGGGCGCGGCGGCCGCGCACTGCGACACCCTCGACGGGCCGGTCGTGGCTTCCGCGCGGCGGGCGCTCGCGAGCGGCAACGTGAACCATGCGCTGGTCTGGGTGAAGGCCGACGACGAGGGCGTGATCCGCGAGGCGTTCGCCAAGGCGCGCGCCGTGCGCAAGGGGGGCGGCGCGGCCGGGGAGCTGGCCGACCGTTACTTCTTCGAGACCCTGGTGCGCGTGCACCGCGCGGGCGAGGGCGCCCCCTATACGGGCCTCAAGCCGGGCGGCGCCATCGAGCCGATCGTACGGGCGGCCGATGAGGCGCTCGCCAGGCGCGACCTGCAACCCGTCGACGCGCTGATCGCCGGCCGCATGCATGCCGGCCTCGAACGCAGCTTCCAGGAAGTGATGGAGCGCCGCGAGGCGGCGAAGGACGCGGACGACGTCGCGGCCGGGCGCGCGGCGGCGAGCGCCTACGTCGAGTACGTGCATTACGTCGAGCGCCTGCACGATGCGGCCGAGACGCTCTCGCCGCATGGGAACGACGCTGTCGCGCACGCGCATCGGGAGAAGCCATGAAGATCCGTGCCCAGATCGGGATGGTCCTCAACCTCGACAAATGCATCGGGTGCCACACGTGCTCGGTCACGTGCAAGAACGTCTGGACGAACCGCGAGGGGCTCGAGTACGCGTGGTTCAACAACGTCGAGACCAAGCCCGGCATCGGCTATCCGAAGGACTGGGAGAACCAGGAGCGCTGGAAGGGCGGCTGGGTGCGCAGGAACGGCGGCATCGAGCCGCGCCAGGGCGGCAAGCTCGCGCTCCTCGCGAAGATCTTCGCGAACCCGAACCTGCCCGAGATCGACGACTACTACGAGCCGTACACCTTCGACTACGAGCACCTGCACGACGCGCCCGAGATGAAGGCGCCGCCGACGGCGCGCCCGCGCTCGCTCATCACCGGCGAGCGCATGGAGAAGATCGAGTGGGGACCGAACTGGGAGGAGATCCTCGGCGGCGAGTTCGAGAAGCGGTCGAAGGACGCGAACTTCGAGAGCGTGCAGAAGCAGATGTACGGCGAGTTCGAGAACACCTTCATGATGTACCTGCCGCGGCTGTGCGAGCACTGCCTGAACCCCGCGTGCGTGGCGAGCTGCCCTTCGGGCTCGATCTACAAGCGCGAGGAGGACGGCATCGTTCTCGTCGACCAGGACAAGTGCCGCGGGTGGCGCATGTGCGTGTCCGGCTGCCCGTACAAGAAGATCTACTACAACTGGTCGAGCGGCAAGGCGGAGAAGTGCATCCTCTGCTACCCGCGGCTCGAGTCGGGCCAGCCGACGGTGTGCGCGGAGACGTGCGTCGGGCGCATCCGCTATCTCGGCGTGCTGCTCTACGATGCCGACCGCATCGAGGCCGCGGCGAGCATGGACGATCCCAGGCGGCTGTATCCGGCGCAGCTCTCGGTCTTCCTCGACCCGAACGACGCGGCGGTCGTCGCGCAGGCGCGCGCGGACGGAATTCCCGATGCGTGGCTCAAGGCGGCGAAGGAATCGCCGGTCTACAAGATGGCGGTCGACTGGAAGGTCGCGTTGCCGCTCCATCCCGAATACCGCACGTTGCCGATGGTGTGGTACGTCCCGCCCCTGTCGCCGATCCAGTCGGCGGCGAACGCGGGCAACGTCGGCACGTTCGGCGAGCTGCCCGACGTGCGCAGCCTGCGCATCCCGCTGCGCTATCTCGCGAACCTGCTCACCGCGGGCGACGAGGAGCCGGTCGCGGCCGCGCTCGAGCGCCTGCTCGCGATGCGCGCGTTCATGCGCGAGCGCCACGTCGAGGGCCGCGACAACGCGTCGGTGCTGCGGCAGGCGGGGCTGGGCGTCGCGCAGGTCGAGGAGATGTACCGCTACCTCGCGATCGCCAACTACGAGGACCGTTTCGTGATCCCCGGCACGCATCGCGAGTACGCCGAGAACGCGTACGAGCTGCGCGGCGATTGCGGTTTCTCGTTCGGCAACGGTTGCTCGGACGGCGCGCAGGGCGGGCTCTTCGGCGGCAAGCGCGGCCGCCGGACCATTCCCATCAAGCAGATCGCGTGAGGCGGCCATGGACCTGACCTGCAAGGCGCTCGCGGTGCTGCTCGGCTACCCGGGGCGCGAGCTCGTCGAAGCGCTGCCCGAGATCCGCGGCGTGCTCGAGTCCGACCGGCGCCTGCCACGCGCGCAGCGCCGCTCGCTCGTGGCGTTGTGCGACGAGCTCGCGGCCGCCGAAGGGATCGCGGCCGAGGAGCGCTACGTCGCGCTCTTCGATCGCTCGCGCGCCACCTCGCTCAACCTGTTCGAGCACGTGCACGGCGATTCGCGCGATCGCGGCCAGGCGATGGTCGACCTGAAAGCGACGTACGCGCAGGCGGGGCTCGCGCTCGCCGCGCGCGAGCTTCCCGACTACCTGCCCGCGCTGCTCGAATTCGCGAGCCTGCAGCCGGCCGCGCTCGCACGCGAATGGATCCGGGAGACGGCGCACATCGTGCGCGCCATCGGCGAGGCGCTCGCCGCGCGCGGCAGCGGCTATGCCGCGGTCTTCGCGGCGATCCTCGCGCTAGCGGGCGAGAAGGGCCTGGCCGCCGATCCGCGGCCGCCCGAGGACAAGCCCCTCGATCTCGACTGGGCCGAGGAGCCGGTGGTGTTCGGTCCGGCCGGCGCGCCCGGCGCATGCGCCGCCGCCGCGAAGCCGGCCGTCGTCCAATTCGTGCCCCGCGCGGGGCGCGCCATTCCGGGAGCTGCGCGATGAACGCGTTCGCGAATACCCTGTGCTTCGGCATCTACCCCTACATCGCGCTCGCCGTCTTCCTCCTCGGCAGCCTCGTGCGCTTCGAGCGCGAGCAGTACACGTGGAAGAGCGACTCGTCGCAGCTGCTGCGCCATGGGCAGCTGCGCTGGGGCTCGAACCTCTTCCACATCGGCATGCTCGGCATCCTGTTCGGGCACCTGGGCGGGCTGCTCACCCCGCTCGCCGTGTGGCACGCGCTCGGCGTGCATGCGCAGACCAAGCAGATGACGGCGATGATCGCCGGCGGCTTCTTCGGCACGCTGCTGCTCGCCGGCGCGTTGATCCTGCTCCACCGGCGCCTCGTCGAGCCGCGCATCCGCGCGACGACCCGGCCGATGGACTGGCTGGTGCTCGCGATGCTCGCGATCCAGGTCGCGCTCGGCCTCGCCACCATTTCCGTCTCCGCCCGGCACCTCGACGGCGGCGAGATGGTGAAGCTCATGACGTGGGCGCAGCACGTCGTCACCTTCCAGGGCGACGCCGCGAGCTACGTGGCCGACGTCGCGCCGATCTTCAAGGTGCACCTGCTGCTCGGAATGACGATCTTCCTCGTGTTCCCGTTCTCGCGCCTGGTGCACGTCTGGAGCGGCTTTGCCGCCGCCGCGTACGTCACGCGCGCCTACCAGCTCGTGCGCAGCCGCTAGCGGCGCGGCTTCGCCCGGTGTGCCGCGGGTCCGCGCCCGGGTCCGAACGGCACCGGGCGCGCGGGAACGCGCCCTTTCGCTCCTTCATCGAAGACATATGGCCCCTCGAGCGGCCGTGTAGGCCGCGTCCTACGCGCGGCGCTTGCGCTTCGAAGCGGGCCGTCACCCCGTGAAGGAGGCACCATGCGTACTCCCGCCAGCATTGCCGGGCATCCGGTCCACCCGATGATCGTGCCGATCGCCATCGGTGGATTCATCCTCTCGTTCGTGTTCGACATCGTCGCCGTCGCGAGCGGCAACCTCGATCCGTGGGCGAGCGTCGCGTACTACACGATGATCGGAGGCATCGTCGGCGCGCTGTGCGCCGCGATCTTCGGCTTCACCGACCTGATCTCGCTGCCCGCCGGCCACGTGCGCAACATCGGTTATGCCCACATGGGCCTGAACCTCACCATCGTCGTGCTGTTCATCATCGACGCGGTGTGGCGCCACAACGATCCGGACACGGTGAAGGGGCCGATGATCCTCTCGCTCATCGCGCTGCTGATGCTCATCGTCTCCGGATGGCTCGGTGGCAAGCTCGTGTACGAGGAAGGCGTGGGCGTGGACACGACGCGCGAGGCGACCGGAGCGACGCCGCGCACGCCGGGGCGCCGCCACCTCGAGGCGTGACGGGCGCGCCGGCACCGTTCAGATGCCGGCGTACCACTCGTAGCCCTGGTCCTCCCAGTAGCCGCCGCGGCCGCCGCGGATCGGGCGCAGCTCCTCGACCAGCTCGAGGCGCATGAGGTACTTCGCCATCTTGTAGCCGAGCTGGCGCTCGACCCGCAGGCGCAGCGGCGCGCCGTTGGGAATCGGCAGGTCCTTGCCGTTCAGCCCGTACGCGAGCAACGTCTGCGGGTGCCGGGCGTCGTCCATGTCGATGCTCTCGTAGTACTTGCTGTCCTCGGTGCCGTCCATGGGATCGGCGCAGTAGAACACGACGTAACGCGCGCGCGGGGCGGGCTGCGCGCGCTGCAGGACCTCGTGCAACGGCACGCCCGTCCATTGCCCGATCGCGCTCCAGCCCTCGACGCAATCGTGGCGCGTGATCTGCGTGCGCGCCGGCATCGCGCGCAGCTGCGCGAGGCTCAGCACGAGCGGGTTTGCGACCAGGCCGTCGACGCGCAGCCGCCAGTCGGCGAAGCCGTTCGCCGCGAGCGCGCGATAGCCGTCGTCCTCGGGAAACGCGGTGCCGTTGCTGCGGAACGTCGGCGACAAGTCGGCCGGCGTGAATTCCTGCGCCATCGCGCGGCGTGGCACGAGCAGGCGCTGCGCGGTGCGGTTGAGCGCCTCGGCGCCCTCGAGGACCGCCACGAACGCGGGCGATTGCGAGAGCCGGTCGCACGCGGCGAGCAGCGGCGCGGACGCGATCGCCGCGACGCGCCCGAGAAAACGCCGGCGATCCCGCACGCTCATGGCTCGTCTCCCACGCGGTAGCGCCCGGTGATCATCGAGCGCACGTTGTTCCAGAAGCCCGTGACGACCACTTCGAACAGGTGCACCGCGACGAAGGCGACGAGGAGCATCGCGGCGGCGAAGTGCAGCGTGCGCACGGACTGGCGCCCGCCGAAGAGGTCGACCCAGCCGGGAAGGAGCGCATCCACCGTCGGCGACATGCCGAGCCCCATGAGCACGAGGGCGGGCAGGAGTACCAGCACGATCGCGAGGTACGCGAGCTTCTGCAGCACGTTGTAGGCCGCCTCGCCGTGCGGCTGGCGCAGCCGCAGGTGCGCACGGATCGAGGCGCCGATGCCCCGCAGCTCGTCGCGCGTCGGCACGAGGGCACGCCCGATGTGGCCGGAGGCGATGCCGTAGGCGAGGTACGCCAGGCCGTTCGCGACGAAGAGCCACGCGAAGAAGAAATGCCAGCGCCGGCCCAGGGCGAGCCATTGGGTCCCCGGCAGCGTGAGCCACCCGGGGAAGGGCGGCAGCACCGCGAGCGGCGGCGAGGCGCTGTAGGAGGAGCGGCCCCAGTACAGCGCCGGATGCGCGTTGAAGATCTGCAGCCCGCTCGCGAGGAGCACGACGAGCGCCAGCACGTTGATCCAGTGCATCACCCGCACGGGCAGCGCGTGGCGGTATTGCAGGCGACCCGCGGGCGGGCCCGGCTGGCTCGGCAAGGGCGATCTCTCCTCGGCGCCATTATGCCGCGCGCCGGGGCGGGCGCAGCCGCGCGCCCCCGTGCGGCGCGGCGCGGTAAGTTCTTCCCGGGTTGCGCAGAGCAATCCATCGAGGCACGATAGAAGGAACGGCAACACGCGCTCCGGGGTCAAGGCGGGGGATGGGCGCTTCCTCACCGCACGCCTATCGGAGTACGATATATTGGTCTCGAGAAGGAAGGTCGCCGCAGGCGCACGCCAGGGCGGCAGCTAACCCGGCGCGGCGGTCGCCCGCAAGGCGATGCAGGGGGATGGATTCGTCCACGCACCTACCACTCCGGAGGAGGACTTCATGAGTACCATGTCGCAAGGGGCCGCCGACCGCCCGGTGCCCAGCCGCTGGCTCCAGCTTTTCATCGGCATTGTCTGCATGACGATGATCGCCAACCTGCAGTACGGCTGGACGCTCTTCGTCAACCCGATCGACAGCAAGTACCACTGGGGGCGCGCCTCCATCCAGGTCGCGTTCACGCTGTTCGTGCTGCTCGAGACCTGGCTCGTTCCCGTCGAAGGATGGCTGGTCGACCGCTTCGGACCCAAGCTCGTCGTGATGGTCGGCGGCATCCTGGTCGGCCTCGCATGGATGATCAACGCATCGGCCGCATCGTTGCCCGTGCTGTACTTCGGCAACGCGCTCGGCGGGCTCGGCGCGGGCGCCGTGTACGGGACCTGCGTCGGCAACGCGCTCAAGTGGTTCCCCGACCGGCGCGGCTTCGCGGCCGGGCTCACGGCGGCCGGATTCGGCATGGGGTCCGCGCTCACCATCCTGCCCATCCAGGCGATCATCCACGCGTACAGCTACGAGACGGCCTTCCTGTACTTCGGCATCGGGCAGGGCCTCATCGTCTTCCTGCTCTCGTTCGGGCTCACCGCGCCGCGCAAGGGCGAGACGCCCGAGGTCGCGCGCGTGGTGCTCTCGCGCCGCAATTACACGTGGCAGGAAATGCTGAAGACGCCCACGTTCTGGGTGATGTACATCATGTTCATCATGATGGCGGTGGGCGGCCTGATGGCCACCGCGCAGCTCGCGCCGATCGCGAGGGACTTCAAGATCAACAACGTGCCGGTGTCGATCCTCGGGCTCACGCTGCCCGCGCTCACCTTCGCGCTCACGATCGACCGGGTGCTGAACGGGCTCACGCGGCCCTTCTTCGGGTGGGTGTCCGACCACATCGGCCGCGAGCTCACGATGTTCATCGCGTTCCTGCTCGAGGCGATCGGCATCGTCGCGCTGAGCCAGCTCGGGCACGACCCGGTGTGGTTCGTGATCCTCTCGGGATGCGTGTTCTTCGCATGGGGCGAGATCTACAGTCTCTTCCCGACCACCGCGACCGACTCGTACGGCACGCAGTACGCCACGACGAACCAGGGCCTGCTCTATACCGCGAAGGGCACGGCCTCGCTCCTCGTCCCCGTGGCGAACCTCGTCGCGAAGCATTACGGGAGCTGGAATGCGGTGTTCTACTTCGCCGCCGCGCTCAACCTCATCGCCGCGATCCTCGCGCTCGTGGTGCTCAAGCCGATGCGCCTGCGCATGATGGAGGCCGACGGCACGATCGCCCCGCGCGAGGGCGCGAGCCGCGGCGCGATGGCGGCCGCCGATTAGTTGTTGTACCTGGCAGTGGGGCGGGCCCGGGACCTCCCGGGCCCTTTTTTTCGCCCTTGCATACCCGGTACGATGTATCGGTGCGCGCGACGCGAGACGCGGCGCGGAAATTAGGGCAAACTAATCGCGTTTTCCATCGCCTGCTGCAAAACGACTAGCGGACACTATCGATCGCCTTTCGATCGCGATTGAACCCAGGCGCCGCCTCGCCGGTCCATACGAGCGCGGCCGCAGACCAACGACAAGGTGCCGCGACTGTTCTTGCCCACACAGCCAAGGAATTTCATGAAGACCAAAGCGAAGAAGTCCCGCTCGATCAACATTCGTCTCAGCATGCGGACGTTCAACGAGATCACGAAGTTGCTCATCGCGCAGGAAGAAAGCGCGAGCAACAAGCGCGCCCGTGCCCAGGCGGCGCTGCTGCGCCGCCGCCTCGATCGCGCCCCCCGCCTCGAGCGCGCCGCGTAGCGGCTGCGTTCCTCCGCGAGCCCGGTCCCGCGAGCGGCGCGGGACCGCTTCGCCTCCCGTAGCGCGCACGCGGCGCGCCCCCGTTCGAAGATGGACCGGCTGTGGGCCATGCAGGTGTTCGTGAAGGTCGTGGAGGCGGGCAGCTTCTCCGGCGCCGCGCGCCAGCTCGATCTCGCGAACGCCTCGGTCACTTCGTGCATCCGCAACCTGGAGGACCACCTGGGCGTGGGACTGCTCCAGCGCACCACGCGCCACGTGCGCGTGACCGAGGAGGGCGCCGCCTTCTACGACCGCTGCAAGGCGATCCTCGGGCAGGTGGAGGAGGCCGAGACCGCCGCGCGCGGCGTGCGCGAGGGATTGCGCGGGACCTTGCGCATCGAATCGCCGTTCGCCATCGGCCACGCCGTGCTCGGCCCGGTGATCGCCGAATTCGCGGCGCGCAACCCGCGCCTGCGCCTGGTGACGACGCTCAGCAACCAGGTGGGCAACCTCGTCGAACGCGGCATCGACCTGGCGATCCGCATGGACGAGGTGGAAGGCGGCGACCTCGTCGCCCGCCCGGTCTACGAAGCGAAGTACGTGGTGTGCGGCGCCCCGGCGTTCGTGCGCAAGCACGGGACGCCCGCGACGCCCCAGGCGTTGAAGGCGGAATGGTGCCTCGGGATGATCGGCGCACCGTCGGGCAGCGTGCGGCCGTGGACCTTCCGTCGCGGCGACGAGGAGTGGCGCCTGTGGCCCGAGGGCAACCTCCACTTCAACAGCAGCGACGCGCTCATCCGCACGGCGATCCAGGGCGCGGGCCTCATCTACATCCTCGACATCCTCGCGCGCGAATGGGTCGAGCGCGGCGAGCTCGTGTGCCTGCTCGCGGGATGGGAGACCGCCTCGCGCACGTTCTACCTGGTCTACCCGAAATCGCGCTTCGTCCCGGCGAAGGTGCGGGCGTTCTCCGACTTCATTTCCGCCGCGCTCGCGCGCCGCTCGCCGCGCTCGCTGCGGCCGGTGCGAATTCGTCCAGCCCGTAGAAGCTCGCGAGCTCCCTGAGGCGCTCGCGGCTCGGCGGCTCGTGGAAGTAGCCGCGCCGCGATCCGCATACGCCGCTCTGCTCGCGCAGGTCGACGAGCTTCTCCGCGTCCTTCACCCACGCCGAGAGCGAGTCGAGCACGGGCACGCCGTCGACCGAGGCGATGCCGTGGGAAGCGAGCAGCACGCACAGCGGCGCCTCGCCCGGGATGATGACGTCCACTCCCTGCGCGATCAGCTCGCGCGCGGCGGCCTCGAAGCGCTCGAAGAGCCGTGAGGGATCGTCGTACGCGGCGAGCACGTCCTTGAAGCGGAAGCCCACGTCGCGCACGCCGGCGAAACGCTCGTCGAGGCCGAGGCGACGCACGTTCTCCGCGATCATCGGCGCCATCTCGGCGATGAACACGAGCACGCCGAAGCGGCGCCCGAGCAGGCACGCGGTGAGCATCGCCGATTCGCCGTAGCCCACGACGGGAATCGAGACCGCGGCGCGGATCTCGCGCAGGCCCGGCTCGGGCAGCGTGCTGATCGCGAACGCGTCGTAGCCTTCCTCCTGCGCGCGCAGCGCCGCGGCGAAGAACTGGATCGAATGCAGGTACTGCAGCGATGCGTGGCGGATATCCTCGCCCGGGTAGCTCGAGCGGTAGGTGCCCGGGTGCATGCCGTGCATGACGATCTCGGTGCCGGGCCGCGCGACGCGCTTGAAGTGCGTGTCGAGCGCGCGCTCGTAGGCGCCGAGGTCCTGCAGCACGGTGAAGCTCTGGTGCCAGATTCTCATGGAGCGGTCCTCGCGCGGCGGATCAGGAGAACTGCGCCTGGTCGGAGGTGGTGACGTGGCAGAAGCGGCCGAGGCTCGCCACCGAGTTGCGGTGCTCCTCGGCCGAATGGGCCGCGCAGCAATCCTCGAGCAGCACCATCGCGTAGTCGCGGTCGTGCCCGTCGCGGATGGTGTTCTGCACCACGGCCTGGGTCGATACGCCCGAGCAGAAGATGCGCTGGATGCCGTTCGCGCGCAGGTACGTCTCGAGATCGGTGGCGTAGAACGCGCTCACGCGATGCTTGGTGATGAGCCAGTCGCTGCCGCGCCGCCCGAGCTTCGGATGGATCTCGGTGCCCGGCGTGCCGAGTCGGAAGAGGTTGTTCGCCTTCGCCGGGCCGAAGATCGGCGAGCCCGCGGGGCACTCGGGATAGCCGGGCGAGAAGCCCACGCGCACGAAGCCGACGAGGCAGCCGGCGGCGCGCGCGCGCTCGATCGCCTGCGCGGTCTTCTCGACGATGTCGCGGCTGCGCACCTGCTCGCCCAGGGGCGACCTGCCGTTGGGTCCGTCCTCGGCCACGAGGTCGTTCTGCATGTCCAGCACCAGATACACCGATTTCATCGCTTGCTCACCTCGAGGATTCAGTCGCACCACATGCCGCCGTTCACGTCGAGCACCTCGCCGTTCACGAAGCCGCTCTCGCGCCCGGCGAGGAAGAGGATCGCGCGCGCCACGTCGTCGAGCGCGCCCATGCGCCCGACGGGAATCGTCGCGCGCAGCGCCTCGGGAAAGGCGGTCGTCATCGCGGTGGCGATCGGGCCGGGCGCCACGGCGTTCACGGTGACGCCGTGCGCCGCCATCTCCTTGGCGAGGAAGCCGGTGATCGCGTGCACGCCCGCCTTCGACGCGCCGTAGGCCGCGTTCGCCGCGCGTTCCTGCTCGCCCGGGTCCACCCACGGGCGCGCGTTGCCCGAGTTCTTGCCGACGACCGAGCCGATGTTCACGATGCGCCCGTAACGCTGGCGACGCATCGGCTCGAGCGCGGCCTGGCAGCACAGGAAGGTGCCCTTGAGGTTCACGCCGAGCACGCGGTCCCACTCGGCCTCGGTGATCGCCGCCGCGGCGCCGAACGAGACGACGCCGGCCACGTTCACGAGCACGTCGAGGCGCCCGAGGTCGGCGACGATGCGCTCGACGAGCGCGCGCACCTCGGCCGCGCGCGTGACGTCGAGCGCCACGGGGCGGAAGCGCTCGCGCTCCGCGCCCTGCGGCGGCGGCGGCTCGCGCACATCGGCGCACACGACCGTCGCCCCTTCGGCGAGCAGCGCGCGCGTGGTCGCCCCGCCGATGCCGCCCGCGCCACCGGTGACGAGGGCGACCTGGCCGGCGAACGATCCCGCGCCCATCAGTCGATCTTCACGTGGGCGTCGCGCACCACGCTGCCCCACTTCGCGACCTCGCTGCGGTAGAACTGCTCGAACTGCTCGGGCGTGGAGCCGACCGGCTCGGAGCCGACGCCGAGGAGGCGCTCGCGCACCTGCGGGTCGCGCAGCGCCTGCACCGCCGCCTCGTTCACCTTGCGGATGATCGCGGGCGGCGTGCCGGCGGGCGCGAACAGCCCGAACCACGAGTTCGCGTCGAAGCCCTTGATGCCGAGCTCGTCGACGGTCGGGATGTCCGGCGCGGCGATCGAGCGCTTCTTCGTGCTCACGGCGAGCGCGCGCAGGCGTCCCGCCTTCACCATCGGCAGCGTCGTGATGATGTTGTCGAACGTGATCGGCACGACGCCGCCGAGCACGTCGTTCATCGCCGGCGCCGCGCCCTTGTAAGGCACGTGGGTGAGCTCGATGCCCGCGCTCGACGCGAAGTACTCCATGAACAGGTGCGCCCCCGAGCCGTTGCCCGCGCTCGCGAAGTTGATCGCCCCCGGGTGCTGCCGCGCCGCGGCGATGAGGTCGGCCACGCTCCGGTACGGCGTCGACGGGTTCACCACGAGCAGGAACGGCGCCGACGAGATCTGCGTGATCGCGGTGAGCTCCTTCAGCGGGTCGTAATTGAGGTGCGTGTAGAGGCTCGGGTTGATCGACAGCGAGATCGTGCCGAGCAGCAGCGTGTAGCCGTCGGGCGCCGAATGGGCCACCAGCTCGGAGCCGATGTTGCTCGCCGCGCCCGGGCGGTTGTCGACCACGATCGGCTGCCCGAGCAGCTCGCCCAGCTTCTGGCCCACGGCGCGCGCGGCGACGTCGCTCGCTCCGCCCGCGGGAAATCCGACGACGAGCTTGACCGGCTTGGTGGGATAGGTCTGCGCCGAGGCGAGCGCGGCGCCCAGGGCGAAGAGCAGCGCGGCGAGCCGCGGGAACAGGATGCGTTTCATGCCGTCTCCAGCGTGCGTTGCGAGGCCGTCGCGTGCGCGCCGGCGATGCGGCCGAAGACCAGGCCCTTCAGCACCGAGGTCGCGCCGGTGTAGTTCCCGTAGAAGAGGCCGATGATCTCGCCCGCCGCGTACAGGCCCTCGATCGGCTCGCCGTCGCGGTCGAGCACGCGCGCTTGCGCGTCCACCTTGAGCCCGCCGAAGGTGAACACGTTCGACGAGATGATCGGATAGGCGTGGAAGGGCGGCTCGTCCAGAGGCATCGCCCAGTTCGATTTGGGCGGCGTGAGGCCGCGCGTGGCGAGCCCGTCGAGCTCGAGCGGCTTCCACGAGCCCGGCCCGCACGCCGCGTTGTACTCGGCGACGGTTCGCGCGAGCGCCTCGCCGGCAACGCCGATGCGCTTCGCGAGCTCGTCGAGCGTGCCGGCCTCGATCGGCGGCTTGTCGGTGCGGATGCCCAGGCGGTAGTTCGGAATGCGCAGGTGCTTCGCGTCGAGGATCACCCACGCGATGCCGTCGCGCTGCTCGAAGATGCGGCGCGTGACGCGCTCGTAGCATGCGTCGACGGTGCCGGGCGCCTCGTCGGTGAAGCGGCGGCCTTCGCGGTTCACGAGGATGCCGTAGGGAAAGATGAACACCGACGGCTCGGAGATGCCCGAGCGCGGATCGACCGGCTCGGCGTGGTAGCTGCCGAAATCGCCGCACGGCGCCGCGCCGATCGCGAGCGCCATCTCGATGCCCTCGCCGCGGTTGTAGTAGCCGCCCTTGCACACCGGGCGCAGGTACACCGAGCGCGGGCCGACGTAGCGCGACATCATCTCGGCGTTGCCTTCGAAGCCGCCGCACGCGAGCACGACACGGCCGGAGAGCTCGACGGGCGGCTTGCCGCGGCGCCGCGTCGCAAGCCCCGTGACGCGGCCCTGCCCGTCGCGTAGCAGTCCCGTCGCGGTCGTCTCGTAGAAGAAGTGGACGCCGAGCTTCTCGGCGCGCGCGGCGAGCGCCTCGACCAGCGCGAGCCCGCCGCCCACCGGCAGCAAGCGCGGCTGCGACCTGGTGAGGAACTGCGTGGGCAGGAAGTCGAAGCGCACGCCGAGCCCCTCGAGCCACGCGATCGTCGGGCCCGCCGCGTTCGCGAACGTCTCGACCAGCGTGGGGTCCGCGAGCGAGAGCGCGCGCGCGAGGTTCGATTGCGCCTCGCGCGGGCCGGCCGCCTCCTCGACCAGCTCGGGGTCGACGTAGCCGCTGCCGTTCTCGGCGATGTGCGTTTCGAAGTCGTCGGTCACGTCGCGGTGGCTCTTCATGCGCAAATACGCCTCGGTGTAGCGGCTCTGGCCGCCCCGCTCGGTGCGCGTCGCGCGCTCGAGCACCGCCACCTTCGCGCCGTTTTCCGCCGCCGCGACCGCCGCGCTCAGCCCCGCCACGCCGCAGCCGGCCACCACCACGTCGAACGACTGTCTGTCCATCGCATCCTCCGGATCGGCGATTATCGGCGAGCCGGCCCGCGCGCGACAGTACCGGCCCGTGAATGCGCCGTTCGCTTTTCCCGAATGGTGGCGCTCAGCGCGCCGCGGTGACGCGCCAGACCGCGTTGCCGTTATCGTCGGCGACGTAGAGCTCGCCGTGGCGGCCGGCCGCCACGCCGACGGGTCGTCCATGCGCCTTGTCGTCGGCGGTGACGAACCCGGTGAGGACGTCGCGCGGCAGGCCCTGCGGCCGTCCGTCGCGGAACGGCACGAACACGACCTTGTAGCCGGCGAGCACGCTGCGGTTCCAGGAGCCGTGCTCGCCGATGAACGCGCCCTCGGCGAACGCGGGAGCGAGCGCCGGCTCGGTCGCGAACGCGAGCCCGAGCGGGGCCACGTGCGAGCCGAGCGCGTAATCCGGCTTCACCGCCTTCGCGACCAGGTCCGGGCGCTGCGGCTTCACGCGTTCGTCGACGTGCGCGCCGTAGTAGCTGTACGGCCAGCCGTAGAAGGCGCCCTCGGTGACCGAGGTGAGATAGTCGGGCACGAGGTTGTCGCCGAGCGCGTCGCGCTCGTTCACGACGGCCCAGAGCCTGCCCGTGCGCGGCTCCCAGCCGAGACCGACGGCATTGCGCATGCCGCTCGCGAAGATGCGCTTGTGCCCGCTCGCGGCGTCGACTTCCCAGATCGCGGCGCGGCCTTCCTCGGCCTTCATGCCGTCCTCGCCCACGTTGCTCGCCGAGCCGACGCTCACGAAGAGCTCGCGCCCGTCGCGGCTCGCGACCACGTTGCGCGTCCAATGGCCGCCGCCCGAAGGCAGGTCGGTGACCTTCGTGGCTTTCGCGGTGATGCGCGTCGCTCCCGCCTCGTACGGAAAGCGCAGCAGCGCGCCCGTCTCAGCGACGTAGAGGTCGCGACCCACGAGCGCCATGCCGAAGGGCGAATGCAGTCCCTCGAGGAACACGTGCTTCGTCGCCTCGCCGCGGCCCGCGTCGCGCAGCAGGGTGATGCGGTTCGCGCCGCTGCGCCCGCCCGTCTCCGCGACGAGCACGTCGCCGTTGGGCAGGACGTAGAGCCAGCGCGGATGCGCGAGCCCCAGGGCGAACGCGTTCACCGCGAGCCCGGCGGCCGGCGTGGGCGTCTCGCCCGCGGACCAGCCGATCGTCTTCGGCACGTGGACGGTCGGGATGATCGAGGCGGACGGCGGCTCGAGCTGGGGATCGGGGCCGACGTCGCGCGGCGCGGGCGCATCGGCCGCGAGAGCGACACCGGAGACGAGGACGGCGAAAACGAGGGCGGACGTCGGGCGCATCGGTCTCATGCAGCGGGTTGGATCGCCCATCCTACGCCGGCGTTCCATCCGCTCCGCGCGCCGGTAGAATGGATTCGAACCCGGCGGGCGTTGCCCGCCGCCCCGTACACCGCTGTCCGGGCCCTGGGGCCCGCGCCGCCTTTCGCCGGAATTTCCGAATCATGGCCCGCGTTGAAGAGCTTTCGGTCGACGAGATCCGCAAGCGTTATGTCGAGAACAGGGAACCCATCTCGCAGCAGGTGCTGAACCGGCTGCGCCGCGATCCGCGCCAGGGCGTGCAGCGCCTGTTCGCCGCGCTCGCGAAGCGCTTCGAGCGCGAGCGCGAGGAGCGCGCGCGCCTCGACGCCATGCGCCACTTCGAGCGCGTGCTGTGGAAGTCCGGGGTGCGCGACATCGCGGGCGTCGACGAGGCGGGCGTCGCGCCGCTCGCCGGTCCCGTCGTCGCCGCGGCGGTGATGTTCCCGCCGCAGACCGAGGTCGCGGGCGTCGACGATTCGAAGAAGCTCGATCCGCGCACCCGTGCCGAGCTCGCCGTCGAGATCCGCGCCAAGGCCTCGGGCGTGGCGGTCGGCATCGCGACGGTCGAGGAGATCGACACGCTCAACATCTACCATGCCTCGTTGCTCGCGATGCGCCGCGCCGTGGAAGGGTTGCCGCGCGCGCCGCAGCATGTGCTGGTCGACGCGCGCACGGTGCCGGGCATCGACATGCCGCAGAACGCGTTCAACAAGGGCGACGGCATCAACTTCAGCATCGCCGCGGCCTCGATCATCGCGAAGACCGCGCGCGACGCGATGATGGAGGCGCTCGACCGCGAGTATCCCGGCTACGGCTTCGCGATCCACAAGGGCTATCCGACGCCCGAGCATCGCGATGCGCTCGTGAGGCTCGGCCGCTCGCCCGTGCACCGGCAGTCGTTTCCCGCGCTGAACGAGCTCTTCGGCGAATACTCGTCGCTCTTCTACACGTTGAAGACGCAGCTCTTCGCGGCCGAGGGGCGCGGCGCGCTCGCGGCGTTCGAGTCGCAGCTGCGCACGCATCTCGGCGAGCTGCCCGAGGGCGAGGCGAAGAAGTTGCGCCTGCTGCTCGGCCGGCGCTGGAAGACCGTGGCGTAGCGCGGGCCCTCCGGCGCGCGCTCTATCCGACTCGACCCCGCTCGCTCGCACCGTGGCCCCGTTCGAGTCATCGCGTCGCCGCGGGGTCGGCCACGCACGCGCGCGCTCAGCAGCCGGCGGTCTTCCTGAACGTCTTGCTCTTCTTGGCGCCGTCGGCCGCCTCGACCTTCGCCCGGATCTCGTCGCCCTCGACGATGCGCTTGTCCTTGAACTTGTCGAGGGTGAGGTCGTCGGTGATGGTGAGCGTGTGCGATTCGCCGGTGTTGTTGTCCTTCAGCACCGCCGTGGCCGACTTGCCGTCGGGCGCGAGCTCGATCTTCGTGACCGGACCGACGATCGTCACGTCGTCCGCGATGGCGGCGGTGGCCGCGGCGAAGAGAAAGAAGCCGGCCGCGAGCGCGCGGACCGGCCAAGGGGAGTTCGGTTTCATGACGGGCTCTTTCAGAATTTCACTTCGAACGTGGCATAGGCGTCCCACGCGTTCTTCAGCGGCGTGAGCGTCATGAACTGCCCGTTCACGTCGGAGATGCGCACCGGAGCGCCGACCCAGTTGTTGCTGCCGGTGTACTTGAAGTCGTAGTACTGCACGCCGAGGCGGAAGAACGCCTTGCTGAAGTACGACGACACCGGCTTGCCGGCGAGCTCCTGGATCACGTAACCCTCGTACGCGTTGCCGCGCGTGCCGACCTTCGAGGTCCAGAGGTCGTCCGCGGCGGGCGCGAAGGTGATCCAGTTCTTCGAGCCGCGGTTGTACTCGAGGCCGAGCTTCGTGCGCGAGGGCAGGTCGTAGCGCGCGCCCACGATGAGCGCGTTGCCGCGCTTGCTCGCCGGCTCCTCGGGCTGGAAGAAGGCGCCGCCGAGCAGTCCCTGGAAGCCGAACTGCGACGAGACGTTGCGGTTGGGGTGCGTGACGGAGAGCGCGGCGTCGGCGAAGAGGTTGAGGTTGCCGGGACCGAGGTTCCGGAGCGTGCCCATCGCGCCCGCGCCCCACCAGTCGATGTCACCGAGGTCGGTGCGCGGCGCGGTGTTCCCGAAGTAGGTCGCCTGCATCTTCGGCGCGTCGAAGATGTGGAAGCCGCGGTTCCATTGCGCCCACACGCGCAGCCTGTCCGTGTCGTACGGCACGAGCGCGATGCCGAGCATGTCGGTGTCGGCGAGCCCGTTCATCGCGGGCGTGTCGCCGAAGCCGCTCTCGTAGCCGCGTCCGTAGCAGATCTTGCCGTACGCGCCGGGCAGCTTCTCGACGTCGGGCGCATAGCCGAGCGTCATGCCGTCGAACGCGTAGTCGACGAGGAGCGCGGGCGTGCCGCCGTTGCCGGGCCGCGGCTCGTTCAGGCGCAGGTTGCTCGAGGCGCCGTTGGTCGAGGGCCGGCGCCCGACCGAGAACCACAGGTCCTGCCCGCCGATGTTGCTCCACGTGCCGTAGGCGCGGTCGACGGCGAGGTAGCTGTTCGAGGGCACGTGGCCGAGCGTGCCATCGAAGACGCCCACGCGGTCGGCGAAGAACGGCGCGGAGCCGGCGTTGGTGATCGCGTCGGCATCCTGCGCGCCGAACACCTTGTACATGAGCAGCCGGGCGGTCACGCTCACGTCCTGCGTCGCCTTCGCATGCAGGTCGAGCCGGAAGCGGTTGGTGTAGATGGAGTCGTTCTTCGGCTTGTACGCGGGCACGGTCGCGGCGAACGCGCCGAGTCCCTGCACCAGGCCGCGGTTCATCGGGTTGCCGAGGAAGGCGAGCGCGTCGTCGTAGCTGCGCACGCCGTTCATCGATTGCGAGAAGCCCATCAAGGCGCTCAACGCGCCCGCGGTGGACAATCCCATCGCGCCGAAGTACGTGGACGATCCCGCCACGGTCGACGGGTTGGCGAAGAAGTCCGCCTGCAGCCGCTGCTGCGCGTTGTTGAACGTCGCGGCGACGTCGGTGAAGGGACGCGTCTCGCCGCGCAGGGAGTCCACGCGGAAGCGGTAGTCGCCGCCGATCGTGAGCCAGCGCTCCATCGACTTCGACTCGGCGCGCGCGACCTCGCTCTTCGCCTCGGCGCTCGCCTTCGCCGCCTTCTCGGCCTTCTCCTCGTTCGATTTCACCTGGCCCTTGAGCTGCTCGATCTCTGAGGAGAGCGCCTCGATGCGGCGCAGCAGCTCGTCGTTCGTCGCCGCTTGGGCGGCGTGCGGCATCCATGCCGCGGCCAGCGCCGCGACGAGGACCCGTTTCGTGATGCGCGATCTCATGTTCTTCCTCTCCCGGTGTCGTTCACGGATTGCGCGGACGCGCGTCGACCATCCACAGGTTCAGACCCGGCACCTTCGCGAGCCGCCCCTTGGAGGAATGGCAGTCGCCGCACCAGAGCGCCTTCTCCTTGGGCGCGACCATGTGGTTCAGCGGCCACGTGCTCTCGGTCTCGATGAACACGAACTGGCCCGAGTACGGCGCCTTCACCGCCGCCATGCCCGCGGTGATCGCCTTCTGCCAGTCGAGGTTCTTCCAGAACGCGGTGTCGTCGTCGCCCGCGAGGTGCGTCACGATGAGCGACTGGTTCACCGGGTCGAAGGGCTGCTTGCCGCGGAAGGTCTTCACCGGCCAGATCTTCGACTTGCCGTCGGTCGCGCCGCCCTCGAAGCGGTTGATGAGCAGCCGGCCGTCGGTGCGCTGGGGCGTCTGGCCGAGCAGCGTGTAGGTCACGCGCCCGTTGAACCAGACGTAGTCGGGCATCACGTTCTCGGCGAGCACGAAGTCGCCCTTGATGCCGTTGTAGACGTCGTAGCCGTCGGCGTTCTTGCGCACGAGGGGCTTGCCGTCGGGACCGCGCTGTCCCGCGGTCGACCAGTCCCACGACATCTTGGTCGGCACGCCGCCGCGCGCCATCGACGGGATGTGGCACGTCTGGCACGCGATCCTGGCGGTGTGCCGGTTCAGCACGTCGAGCGTCGCGGCATGGGGCGCGTCGCCGTGGCAGGAGCCGCAGCCGAGCGCGGGACCGCCGCCCGCGCCGCCGGCGTGCGCGCTCGCCTTCATCGCCGTGGGCGCATAGCGGCTGCCGGGGACCCTGTGCTTGTCCGTCGCATGGCAGGTCGCGCAAGTGAAGTCGTTGCCCTTCGCGCTCATGTGCACGTCGAGCGCTCGGTCGGGCGCCTCGAGCGAGGAGTCGAGGTCGCCGTGCTTCACGCCGTCGCCGCCGCCGCCGTAGAAGTGGCACGCACCGCAGGTCGCGCGGCTGGTCCTGCCCACGTGCTGCGCGACGTCGCGCAGGTTCACCGCCTTGAGGAACTTGCCCGAGCCGGGCGGGGACTCGACGTCCTTCACGAGGACGTTGCCGGCGCCGGCCTGCTTGCGGTAGCGTCCGGTGGTGTCGTGGCAGACCAGGCAGTCGACGTTCTCCTCCGCGGCGAAGTCGAACTTGTCGTCCTTCCACCCGTAGCCGATGTGGCAGCTCGCGCACGCGCCGTTGTTCGTCGCCGCCGAGGTGCAGAAGTTGTTGATCACGTGGCGCTTGCCCAGCCGCTGCCCCGTGTCCGGGTTCACGTACTGCCAGGTCCAGTGCTGCGTCTGGTGGATCTCGCGCGCCGCGTCCTTGTGGCACTCGATGCACGCCCGGGTCACCTCGGGTCCCGAGGCGAAGTCGCGCTGCAGCGCCTCGAAGCCGGCGTGGGACGGGGGGCTCGCCGCGGGGGCCGCGTGGGCCGGGAAGGCGAGGAGGGCCGCGAGGGCCGCGACTGCTCGGATGCGCATTTGCCCGCTCCTTGTGGGAATGGTCCGGATGCCGTTTTCCGCTCGGGTCCATGGTGTCGGGAGCGCGTCTCAATCCGTTGAGAAATGACAACTCATATGACCATATGCTCATATAAGCTGAATGCCGCCGGAGTAAATGAGGAGGGGCGAGGATGACGACGATGCTGGACGACGGCGCGCTCGAGCAGGTCGCGCGCTATTTCGCGGCGCTCGGGGCGACGACGCGCCTGAAGATCCTCAACGCGCTGCGCGAGGGCGAACGCAACGTGACCGAGCTCACCCGGCTCACGGGCGCGACGCAGGCGAACGTGTCGAAGCACCTCGCGCTGCTCGCGCAGCAGGGGCTGGTGGACCGGATCCCCCGCGGCACGAGCGCCTATTACCGCATCGCCGATCCGCGCATCTATCGCATCTGCGAGATGGTGTGCGGCAACATCGGGGCGCACCTCGAGCGCCTGGCCGGCGTCGAGGGCGCGTTCTCGCGGCCGGTGGGCGCGCGCGAACGCGCGCGGGCGCGCGCCCGCCGCCCGGCTGCCGCGCGCTAGCGCTGCTCAGTACCCGAAGAACTCGTCGGTGCGGATGTCGGCGTCGTCCACGCCGCGCTCGCGCAGCACGGTGCGCAGCGCGGCCACCATCGCCGGCGGGCCCGCGAGGTAGAAGATCGGCCGCGAGGCCGCGTCGACGTGGCGTTCGAGGAACGCCTTGTCCACCATGCCGCGCTCGCCGGTCCAGCCGGCGCCCGCGGGCGCCTCGGTGAGCGTGGCCACGAGGCGGAAGGCGGGAATGCGCGTGGCCATCGCCTGCAGCTCGTCGAGGAAGGCCGCGTGCTCCTGCCGGCGTGACGAGTAGATGAGCGCGCGCGGCCGTGCCGAGCCTTCGCGTTCCTCGTGCCGCAGCATGCTCATGAACGGCGTGATGCCGATGCCGCCGGCCACGAGCACGACCGGGCGCCCGACCTCCCCGGGCAGCGTGAACTTGCCGCCGGGACCGCGCAGCTTCACCTCGCTGCCGGCGGGCAGCGCCCCGAGCACGCGCTTGAACGCGGTATCGCGCATGCGCGTGGCGATCGCGAGCTCGCCTTCGCCCGGCGCGTTCACGAGCGAGAACGTGCGCATGTTGCCCTTCGCATCGGTGTGCGGCGGGTCGACGAGGGTGAGGTTCACCGATTGCCCGGCGCGGAAATCGAAGCCTTCCGGGCGCGCGAGGCGGAACAGGCGCGTCCCCTCGGCCACGTCGTGCGCGCCGAGGATCCGCGTGGTGTAGGCCGGCATCAGGCCTTGTCCTGGCGCATGCCGGGGTAGGTCGCGTCGGTCTCGTGCGGCTCCGCGTCGCCGTCGTACCAGTAGAGCTTGCCCGGCTCCTCGTCGGCGGCGACCGCGTGCGTGCCGTCGCAGAACGGCAGGTTGTTCGACAGGCCGCAGCCGCAGATCCACTGCGTCTCGCCGCCGACGGTCACTTCGTAGGGTTCGTTGCGGTTGCGCTTCACCAGCCGGGTCATGGACGCTCCATCGGGTTGTCGACCGGATTGGATGATAGCCGGTCGCGCCCCGTTCCCCGGAGGCACGCTCACGCAGATAGGTCGTAGTACGATATACCGCGAACGGCGGGCGCCGGCCGTCCGGGCGCGGACCGGGAAGGGCGGTTCAGCGGCGCGGGAAGCGCTCGATCAGATCCGCCATTCGGCCGCGGCACGCGCGGCGGCGGTGCGGCTGTAGAAGTAGCCGTTGCGCACGAAGCCGGCGATCAGCGTCGCCTTCGCAGCGACCACGCGTCCCGAGGGCGCGCGATCGACCACGACGTCGTCGGGCAGGCCGTCGAGCAGGTGGAACGGCGCGAGCCGACCGTTGGCGAAACGGCTGAGGTAGATCGTCTGGGTCTCGAAGTCCATGAAGGCCGGACGGAACCCGAGGTCGGCGTTCTCCTCGCTGCGGCCGCCGGTCCCGACGTACTCCCGGTTCTGCTGCTGCAGCCGCTCTTCGCTCATCAGGGGTTTCATCGCTGTCTCCGCTTTCGGGCTCTCGCCGCCTCGATCACGGTTCCAGTTTCCTTCGTCGGCGCGCCGGGCGATATGGGAAATGTCTCAAAAAGATCGCGCCCTGCTCCCAATTCCGCGGTAGGAATTGTTCCCGAACGGACCGGGTTCCCGTCCTAGCCGCGATTCCCCTACGAAATGGATGGGATTTCGGCTGGCGGCGCGAGCGCGGCTGCGGTCTCATGCGGCTCGTTCGACCCGCGCTCGCCGCCCCAGCGGCACGCGGCCCATCCATCGATCACGAGGAGCCATCATGAGACTTGCCTGCCTCACCGCCTGCGCCCTCCTGGGCGCCGCCGCGGGGCCCGCCGCCGCCGACGAGGCCGCCGCGAAGCCCGCATCGCAGCACGAGCGCTTCGCCGCCTGCGCGCACCAGTCGAAGGGCCTGCACGGGGAAGAGCACCAGCGCTTCATGCGCGACTGCCTGAAGTCCGACGCGAAGCCCAAGCCCGCGCACGACGCCGGGCCGGTGGCGACGCGCGAGGGCGGCCAGCACAACCGCATGCGCGACTGCAACGCCGAGGCGCGCGAGAAGAGCCTGCACGGCGACGAGCGCCGCGCGTTCATGAGCGCGTGCCTGAAGAGCTGAGCGCGGCCTAGGCGCGCACGACGAGGTGGAACACCGACGAGTCGAGCGCGAGCCGCGCGAGCGGACGGGTCGATGCCACCACGGAGACGCGGTCGCCGTAGCGCGCGAGCCGGCGCAGCAGGCGGCGCAGCGGCTCGACCTCGGCGTCGCGCAGCGCGTCGATCGACAGCGTCAGGCGCGAGGACGTGCCGCGCATGAAGCGGTCGAGGTGGCGGGCGCTGCGCCGGAAGAAGGCGCGGTCGAGCCCGCCGCCCACCGCGAGCGACAGCCGCGGCAGCGCCGCGGAGATCGAGTCGAGCTGCAGGCGCGCACGGCCCTGCTCGAGGTACTCGGAGAGCGCGGCGCGCAGCTCGTCGGCGAGTCGCAGCGTGCGTGCGGGCGCGGCGTCGGCCGCCTCGAAGTGGCGGCGCACGTAGTCGCGCATCGCGAGCGCGCAGATCCAGTCGACGATGGCCTGCGGGATCTTGGCCGGCGCGGTGAGCGGCAGGCTGCGCACGAAGTGAAGGAGGCGCATCGGCCCTCCGGGAAGGATGCCGCGTGCGATCAGCCGCGCGACGATCGCCACGCGCTCGCGCGGCGTGTACTCGCCCTGGTACACCGGCTCGCGCAGGTGGCGCAGCTTGTTGCGAACGCGCCGCGCGATCGCGCTGTCGCGCAGCAGGTCCTGGTGCAGCGACTTGTACGCCGCGACCATGGCGTCGTACTCCATGCGCTTCGGCCGGAAATTGGTGCCGAGCTTGGTGTTGTCCGAGCCGTGTCCCGTCGACAGCAGGCGCCCTTCGGTCTCGAGGCGCTCGTGCAGCGGCGTATGGGGCAGCGCGGTGAGCAGGCCCACCATCGCCGCCTGGATGCCCGAGTCGACGATGAAGCGGCGCTGCAGCTCGAAGGTCGCGAGCGTGTCGTTGTCGAAGCCCACGATGAATCCCGCGAGCACGTCGATGCCGTGCGCGTAGATGCGCCGGATGCTCGTGAGCAGGTCTTCGTGCAGGTTCTGGCTCTTGCGGCTCTCCTTGAGGCTTTCCGGGTCGGGCGATTCGATGCCGATGAACACCCACGTGAAGCGCGCCTCGCGGAACAGGCGCAGCAGCTCCGCATCCTGCGCGAGGTTGATCGAGGCCTCCGTGCCGAACTGGAACTGGTAGCCGTGCCGCTCCTGGTAGTCGCGCAGGAATGCGAGCAGGCCCTTCGCCGCCTTCTTGTTGCCGATCAGGTTGTCGTCGACGAAGAAGACGTTGCGCACGCCGCGCGCGCGTAGCGCGTCGAGCTCGCGCTCGACCTGCGCGTTCGACTTCCAGCGCGGCTTGCGGCCGAACATCACGATGATGTCGCAGAACTCGCACAGGTACGGGCAGCCGCGCGAGAACTGCAGCGTGACGGTCGAATAGCGCTCGAGCTTGAGCAGGTCGAAGCGCGGCGTCGGCGAATCGGTGAGCGCGACCGTGCCCGTCTCGCGGTAGAGCGCCTGCGGCCGCCCGGCCTCGTAGTCCGCGCAGAAGCGCTTCCAGATGTACTCGGCCTCGCCGCACACCACGGTATCGGCGAGCTGCGCGAAGCGCTCCGGGCAGAGCGAGGCGAAGCTGCCGCCGGCCACGACGTAGTGGCCGCGCGCCCGGTAGTATTCGAGCAGCTCGCGCTGGCGCGGGAACTGCACGCCCATCCCGCACACGCCGACGATGTCGGCGCCCGGCGCGAGCGGCATCGACTCGATGTTCTCGTCGACGATCTCGACCTCCCAGCCGGGCGGGCAGAGCGCGGCGAGCGTGGCGAGGCCCAGCGGCGGATTCACCGCGCGCTTGCCGGGCAGGATCGTGTCGATCGCCCACTTGAAGCTCCAGAAGCTCTCGGGAAAGCGCGGGTTGACGAGGAGGAGTCGCATGGCGGGGCCCGGCGCCGGGGAATCGGGGAACACTAGGCCGGCCGAAGCGGACCCACGTTGATCCCGGTCACGACATCGAAAGGTTCCGCCTTGGACGCGAAACGCCGCAGGGAAGCCGTGCGCGCCGTGGGCCTGCTCGAGGCCGCGAAGGGCGGTGTCGTGTTGCTGGCCGGTCTCGGCGTGCTCGCGCTGATCCACCACGACGTGCAGCATGCCGCCGACGTCGTGGTGCACCACCTGCACCTCAACCCGGCGAAGCACTACCCGCACATCTTCCTCAACGCCGCGGCTCGCGTCACCGACGCGCGGCTGTGGACGCTCGCGGCCGGCGCGCTCGCCTACTGCATCGTGCGCTTCGTCGAGGCGTACGCGCTCTGGTACCAGCGCTGGTGGGCGGAGGGTTTCGCCGCGCTGAGCGGCGCGATCTACATGCCGTTCGAGCTGGTGAAGCTATGGCGCGGCGAGGGCCTGGTGCCGGCGATCGCGTTCGCCATCAACGTGGCCGTCGTCGCGTTCATGATCTATGCGCTGCGCATGCGACAGCGCGAGGAGCAAGCGGCACGCGGGGCGTGAGCACGCGCGCTACGCGCGCAGCGTCCGCTGGAACCAGTACGCGCGCGTGTCGTGGCTCCACGCCGAAGAGATGGGCACCTTCGGTTGCTGCGCCATCATCTTCGCCAGCACCCACCGCGCGCGCGCGCGTCGCGACCAGGTGGGAAAGAACTCGCGCGAAAGGGCGCGCGCCTGAGCGAAGCTCTGGATCTTCATATGCGCCGTCTCCTTTGTCGCCGGCGTCGTCGCCGGTGAGTGACATATTGAGGGGCGTTCGACGACGCATCTGTCGCCGCGGCGCTGAATCAGTTATCGGATTCGTCTGGCAGGTATCGTGCCGCGATCCTGAGGTCGTCCACGAACTGGCGATAGGTCTCTTCCTCGCCGGGACGATCCTTCAGGCGCAGCAGGTACGAGGGATGGTAGGTCGCGAGCACGTCGGGCAATCCGTCGCGCGTCTGCACCTGGCCGCGACCCTGCGTGATGCGGAAGCGCGGCCCGAGCATCGCCTTCGCCGCGGTCGCACCGAGGCAGACGACGAGCGCGGGACGGATCGCCGCGATCTCGCCTTCCAGCCACTGGTAGCACGCCTCGATCTCGCGCTGCGCGGGCGTCTTGTGCAAACGGCGCTTGCCGCGCGGCTCCCACTTGAAGTGCTTGACCGCGTTGGTGACATAGGTCGCGCTGCGAGGGATCCCGGCCTCGTCGAGCGCCTGGTCGAGGATGCGCCCGGCAGGGCCGATGAACGGATGGCCCTCGCGGTCCTCCACGTCGCCCGGCTGCTCGCCGACGAGCACGATGCGCGCCCCGGCGCTGCCCTCGCCGAACACGGTCTGCGTGGCGTTTTCCCAGAGCGGGCAGTTGTGGCAGCCGGCCGCGTCGCGCCTGAGGCTCGCGAGACGCGCCGACGCGCCGGACCGTGCGCGGCTCATGGGCGAGCGCGCTGCCTCATGCGGCGCGGGACGACGCGCCGCTCAGCTCGACGCGAGCGGAACGCGCGCGCCGGGCGGCGTGCCTTCCGCGCCGGTGGACGCGATGCAGCCGCGCCGCCCTGCATCGGCGCTCGCGGCGCAGCGCGCGCGCGCAAGCTGCTGACGCGCACGCACGCGCGCATCGTGCGCCCGGTGCGCCGCCTGGTCCGTTCCGTAGTAGCGCGCCTCGAGGTCCGCCTTCGCGATGCGATCGCGCGCGTACGCTTCGGCGCGGCATAGCGCACGCAGCGGGACCGCCGAGCCGCGGCAGTGCGTGATCGCTGCCCGCGTGTCGGCGCCGATCGCCGCGCGCTCGAGCGCGTAATCGCCCGGGGACATCAGCGTGCGCGGGCTGTCGAGCGTCGCATCGAGCCCGATCGTGAGCGCGCCCATGACGAGCGCGGCGAGCAGCGCGGCCACGGCGGCATTGCCGCGGGTCGCGGGCGGCGCCTCGGGCACGGGCGCAGGACGTCCCGTCGCGGCGTCGCGGGAAATACGAAGGGCCGACCCGCAGGCCGGCCCTTCCGCCATCGTCGCGCGCATGCGCGTGCGGGCGTCGGTTACTTCGCTGCGCCGGTCGTGGAGCTCGTGGTGCCCGTCGCACCCGACGAGCCCTGCGGCGAGCCGGCCGGATTGGCAGTCTTGTGCGACTTCATCGACGAGGACATGCTGGAATTCGACGCGACGTTCTTGCGCATCGCCTTCGCATCGGCCAACGCCTTGTCCTCATCGGCCTTCGCCTGCTTCTTGCACGCGGACTTTTCCTTGCCCTTCTGGTCGTCGCACTTCGCCTTGTCGACGTCGTACTTGGCCTTGGCCTTCGCCTCGGCGACCTTGTAGTCGGAGCTCGGGTCGTTGCCCTTGCGCTTGGCGTCGGCCTCGGCCTTCGCGACCTTCTGGTTGCCCTCGGCCTCTTCCTTGCACACCTTGGCCTCGTTGCCCTGCATCGTCTTGCACTTGGCCATCGCTTCCTTGTAGTCGGCCTTGATCTTGTCCTTCTCGGCCTTGTACTCGTCCTTGTTGGCCGCCTTCATCTCGTGCTTGGCCTTCATGTCGGACATGCTGCTGGACGTCGTGCCCGACGTGGTGCTGTTCGTCGTCTGCGCCGGGGACAGGGCCGCCATGCCGAGCAGGATGGCCCCGGACAGGGCGGCGTAAAGAGTGTTCATTCTCATGGTTTGGCTCCTTATGCGATTCCAGTCACTGGACCCACTGATTGCGTTCGACCTTGGCCGCGAAGTCCTGGATCTGCTTCTCGGCCTCGTCCTGCGCGATCCCGTAGGATTCCTGGAGGCTGCCCGCGAGCCGGTCGCGCTTGCCGCCGATCTGGTCGAACTCGTCGTCGGTCAGCCGGCTCCACTGCGCGCGCACCTTGCCCTTGAGCTGCTTCCAGTTGCCCTCGATGCGGTCCCAATTCATGGCGTCACCTGGTTGTGAAAAGGGTGCATACCCGCGCCGGGCGAGAGCGACTCACCCGGTGCTCCTCCCATGATGGATTTGTAGGACAGGCGCATCTGTCGGCGGAGGCGAAGCGGCCCCGAGAAATTTTCTGATCCCCGCGTCGGACTTCTCCTACAATGCGAACCCTGTAGGACCTTTCCGACGTCCCGATCTCGCGGATTCCGCTCCCTGTGCGCGGCGTCCGGGACTACGCTCGACAATCCACCTGGAGGTAAACATGGCCAACGCACCGTTCCAATTGCCGCCGCTGCCGTGGGCGGAGAATGCCCTCGATCCCGTCATCTCTTCCAAGACGATCGGCCTGCACTATGGCAAGCACCACGCGACGTACGTGAAAAACCTCAACGGGCTCGTGCCCGGCACGCGCTTCGCGGACCTGTCGCTCGAGCAGATCATCAAGGAGTCGGCGGGCAAGGAACAGAAGGTCTTCAACAACGCGGCCCAGGTCTGGAACCACACGTTCTTCTGGAACTGCCTGCGCCCGAAGGCGGGCGGCAAGCCCGGCGGCAACATCGCGAGCCGCATCGACAGCGATTGCGGCGGCTACGACAAGTTCAAGGAGAGCTTCGCGAACGCCGCGATCAACTGCTTCGGCAGCGGCTGGGCGTGGCTGGTCGAGCGCAACGGCAAGCTCGAGATCATGGCGACGTCGAACGCGGGCACGCCGATCACCGAGAACGGGTGCACGCCGCTGCTCACCATCGACGTGTGGGAGCACGCGTACTACGTCGATTACGAGAACCGCCGTCCGGAGTTCGTGAACGCGGTGATCGACAAGCTGCTCAACTGGGATTTCGCCAACGAGCAGCTCGGCAAGTCGAAGCCGGGCCAGCGCCAGGCCGCCTGAGCGCGGGCCGGTCCCACGCGGGGACGGGGCGGCCCGTCCCCGCGCCGTTCGCGCGCTCGTCCCGCGCGGGGTGAACCTCGGGCAAAATTACGCCTGAATGGCTTCGCTCACCGCCTCCCGCTTCCCGGCTTCCCCTGCCGTCCCCCGACGCCGCGCCATGGCGCGCTGGCTCTTCGCCTGTTGCGCGCTCGTGTTCGCCATCGTGGTCGTGGGCGGCATCACGCGCCTGACGCATTCCGGCCTTTCCATCGTCGAGTGGCAGCCGGTGATGGGCGCGATCCCGCCGCTCAACGCGCAGGAGTGGCAGGAGACCTTCGCGAAATACCAGGCGACGCCCGAGTTCCGGCTGCGCAACTTCGACATGACGCTCGAAGGGTTCAAGCGCATCTTCTTCTGGGAGTACTTCCACCGGCTGCTCGGGCGCATCGCGGGCGCCGCGTTCCTGCTTCCGTTCCTCTATTTCCTCGCGCGTGGCGCGGTGCGCGGGCAAACCGCGTGGAAGATGTCCGCCATCTTCGTGCTCGGCGGTTTCCAGGGAGCGCTCGGCTGGTTCATGGTGAAGAGCGGCCTCGTGCACGACCCGCGCGTGAGCTCGATCCGCCTCGCCGCGCACCTGGGCACCGCCTTCCTCATCTACGCCGCGATGTTGTGGCTCGCGCTCGACCTGCGTTTCGGCGCGGAGGCCGGGACGGCGCGGGCGCCGGCGCGCCACGCGAAGGCGCTCGTGGCGCTCGTGTTCGTCATGGTGCTCACCGGCGCGCTCGTCGCCGGCATCCGCGCGGGCTTTGCGTACAACACCTTCCCGCTCATGAACGGGCACTGGGTGCCGCCCGAGATCCTCATGCTCGCGCCCTGGTGGATGAACTTCGTGAACAACATGGCCACGGTGCAGTTCGACCACCGCATCCTCGCCTTCGTCATCGCGACCGTCGCGCTCACGCTCGCGTGGCGTGTCGAGCGCGGCCACTCGCCGCCACGCGCGCGCGCCTGGGCGCGCCTGCTCGCGCTCGCGGTGGTGCTGCAGGTGAGCGCCGGCATCGCCACGCTGCTGCTGGTCGTGCCGATCCCGCTCGCGGCCGCGCACCAGGCGGGCGCCGTGATCGTCTTCACGTGCGCGCTCGGGCTGCTGCACGCGCTCGCGCACGAGGGGCGATTACACCCGTAATCGCGCTGCGGCGCATTGTGTGACGTGCTTCACCTCGGTGCGGCGGCGCGCTGCAGATAATTGCGCCTGCGTAAGAAAAAGCACACACGGAGGACCATGGGCAACGGCGCACGCTGGGACGGATTCCGCGGTTCGCAGGGCGTGCGCCTGCGTCGCTTCTACCTCGCGGGCGCCGCCTACGGCGTCGGCGTACCGATGCTGCTGATCGCCAACGTCCTCGGCCTCGTGGCCCTGGCCCCGGTGATCGAGATCGTCGCGCTGATGGCGTTCGCCAACGCCGTCGTCTACGCGCTGCTGCGCTCGGGCGTGAACGAGCGCTTCACCGACCCGAGCCTCACCTGGCTGCAGATCGTGCTCGCGATCTTCGTGCTCATGGTCTGCGTCTACCACTTCGACAAGGAACGCGGCGTGGCGCTGATGATGTGCCTCGTCATCCTCGCGTTCGGGTCGTTCCGCTTCACCACCCGCGAGTTCTTCACCGCGAGCGGGGTCGTCCTCGCCGGCTACGCGGCGGTGATCAACCTGCTCATGTGGCTGAAACCCGAGGTGATCGACGTCCCGCTCGAGGCGTTCCGCTGGGCGGCGCTCGCGTTCGTGTTGCCGTGCTTCTCGCTGGTCGGCGGGCGCATCAGCGACCTGCGCCGGAGCCTGCGCCGCATCAACGACGAGCTCACCTCGGCGCTCGCGATGATCCAGCGCATGGCGACGCACGACGCGCTCACGTCGCTGCCGAACCGCGCGGTGTTCAACGAGACGCTGGTGCACGCGATCGGCCAGGCGCAGCGGCACGGCCGCTCGGCGGCGCTCTTCTTCCTCGACGTGGACCGCTTCAAGAACATCAACGACACGCTCGGCCACTCGGTGGGCGATCGCGTGCTGCAGGAGGTGGCGCGGCGCCTCACCGGGGCGGTGCGCTCGTGCGACCTGGTCGCGCGCCTCGGCGGCGACGAGTTCGTGCTGCTGGTCGAGGACTTCCGCGAGGCCTCGGACCTCGCCGACATCGCCGACAAGATCCTGGCGAGCCTGCGCCCGACCGTCACGATCGAGGGCCAGGAGCTCGCGCTCTCGGCGAGCATCGGCATCTGCACCTATCCGGCCGACGGGCAGGACGCGCAGACGCTGGTCTCCAACGCCGACATCGCCATGTACCGCGCGAAGGACCAGGGACGCAATCGCTGGTGCTTCTACGCCGCGGGCCTGAACGAGCTTTCCCAGGAGCGCCTGGTGCTCGAGACGGCGCTGCGCTACGCGCTCGAGCGCGACGAGATCGAGGTCTTCTACCAGCCGAAGATCGAGTTCGGCGAGGGGCGCGTGACCGGCGTGGAGGCCTTGATCCGCTGGCGCCATCCGCAGCTCGGCCTCGTGATGCCCGACCGCTTCATCCCGCTCGCCGAGGAGACGGGGCTGATCATCCCGATCGGCTACTGGACGCTGCGCCGCGTATGCGAGCGCATGCGGCGCTGGGAGGCGCAGGGCACGCCCGTCTCGGTCGCGGTGAACCTCTCGGCCACGCAGTTCCACCAGCCCGAGCTGGTGCGCACGCTGGCGGCGATCCTCGAGGAGACGGGCGCGAGCGCGCAGAGCCTCGAGCTCGAGATCACCGAGACGATGGTGATGAAGGATCCGGAGCGCGCGGTCGGCGTCATGCAGCAGCTGCGCGCGATGGGCGTGCGCCTCGCCATCGACGACTTCGGCACGGGCCACTCGTCGCTCGGCTATCTCAAGCGCTTCCCGATCGACCGCCTGAAGGTCGACCGCAGCTTCGTGCGCGACCTGCCGCACAACGGCGACGACGTCGCGATCACGCGCGCGGTGATCGCGCTCGCGCACAGCCTCAAGATGAGCGTCGTGGCCGAAGGCGTCGAGCACCAGCAGCAGTTCGACCTGCTGCGCGCCGAGGGCTGCGACGAGTTCCAGGGCTTCTACTGCCGCCCGCCGCTCGAGGAGGCGAAGCTGCTCGAGTTCCTCGGCGAGGCGCGCCTGCGCCGTCGCGGCGAAGCGCTCGCGCAGCCGATCCCGGCCGCGGCCTGAAGCTTCGGGGTTGCGGGCTATTCGCCCGCGCAGGCGGTGCCCACGAGCGCGAGCACGAAGGCGGCGAGGAAGCGCGCCACCTGGCGCAGCTCCGGCAGTCCCGCATGCCGCATGCGGCTCATCGCGCGATCTCGTAGGGCGCCTGGCTTTCGAGCAGCGCCCTGCCGTGCGCGGCGTGCGCCTCGATGAAGCACTGGTCCTGCACGCGCCCGCGCAACGCCATGCAACGCGCGCGCGCCACCTCGTAGCGCGCGTCGATGCGCGCGCGCTGCGCCTCGCGCGCCGCCTCGGGCGTGCGGCGGAAGCGTGCGTCGAGATCCGCGACCTGCACGAGGCCGGTGGCGGTGGCCTTCGCGCGGCACAGGTCGCGGTCGGTGGCGGGTGTCGCCGGGCAACGATCGAGGCGCCTCGCCTCGGCCACGTGCGCCGCGACGACGGCCGCCTGGTATTGCGTGCGTGTGAGCGGCGTTGCCTTGGGCGCGAGGCCCGCGCCGATGCCGATGGCCGCAGCGCTGCTGATGATCGTGCCGGTGCCCAGTGCCACCAGGATCGCTCGGTTCATGACGCCCCTCCGCGGTTGTCCGATGGTCGGCGCGTCGTTCACGCAGCCGGAGTGGCGCCATCATCGTCGCCGCCCGCCGAGGGGGTCTGTAAGCCGCCGCTGAAGGACGGCTTCCGAATGCGCTGATACGCGCGTCGGAGCCGTCCTACGCGGTTGCCTGCCGCAGATCAGGTGCAGCCGCGCAGCAGGTAGAACAGGAAGAGCACGGGAATCGGCACGCCGAGCAGCCACAGCAGGATGTAGCCGATGCGGCCTTGCTGGTCCGACGGCAACTTCGAGAAGTCGGGAAGTTTCATGCAAGTCTCCGGATTCACGGAACGACCCCATCTTCTCCAACGTGGCGGGCATGCGACAGCCGCGCGCTCCGATTCGCGCGTAGGAAGCGCCCGCGTCGTGCGGTGGGGCGGCGGCTCAGTCGAGGTGCAGGCCGCCGTCCACGTGGAGGACCTGGCCGGTGACGAAGCCCGCGAGCGGCGACACCAGGTAGCGCACCGCGTGCCCGAACTCCTCGGGCTCGGCGAAGCGGCCGACGGGAATGCGCGCGAGCAACTGCCGGCGCTGCGCCTCGTTCATGCCGTCGGTGATGGTCGGCGTCTTCACGAACGCGGGCGCCACCGCGTTCACCGTCACGCCGTGCGTGGCGAGCTCGCGGGCGAGCGTGAGCGTGAGCCCGGTGAGGCCGCCCTTGGACGCGCCGTACGCGGTGCCCGCCTCGGGGCCGCCCGCCTTGCCGGAGAGCGCCGTCACGTTCACGATGCGCCCCCAGCGCCGCTGCTTCATGCCCGGAATGACCGCGCGCGACCAGTGGAACGCGCCGTCCAGATTGATCGAGAGCACGCGCCGCCACTCGAGGTCGGCGGTGCCCTCGACCTTCTCGTCCGAGTCGAGGCTCGCCGCGTTCACGAGGATGTCGACCGCGCCGAGCTCCTTCTCGATGCGCCGGTGGATGTCGCGCACCGCGAGCGGATCGCTCACGTCGCAGGGAAACGCGGCGGTGGGTCCGCGCAGGAAGCGGATGAGGCTGTCGAGGCGGATCGCGTCGACGTCGACCAGCGCGACGTGCACGTTGTCCTCGAGCAGCACGCGCGCGGCGGCGAGCCCGAGCGTTCCGGCCGCGCCCGTGACGACCGCGATGCGGCCGGTCGGCATTCAGCGCTCCTTCCGTGGCGTTTCCACGGGCACATACTAACGGAGATCATGGCGAATCGCCCCACGGCCGAGTTCCGTTTCTACGAGGAGCTGAACGACTTTCTGCCCGAAGAGCGGCGCAAGCGCGCGTTCGCGCTCGCGATCGATCGCGCGCGCTCGGTGAAGGACGCCATCGAGGCAGCCGGCGTGCCGCACACGGAGGTGGACCTCGTGCTGGTCGACGGCCGCTCGGTCGACTTCGCGCACGTGCTGCGCGGCGGCGAACGCGTCGCGGTGTACCCCGTCTTCGAGCGGCTCGACATCGGGCCGGTGACGCGGTTGCGCGCGCGCGTGCTGCGCGAGCCGCGTTTCGTGGCCGACACCCACCTGGGCAAGCTCGCGCGCCACCTGCGCATGGCCGGCTTCGACACCCTCTACGGCAACGACTGGGACGACGATCGCCTCGTCGCGCTCTCCCGGGACGAGCGGCGCACGATCCTCACGCGCGATCGGGCGCTGCTGCGCCGGCGCGACGTCGAACGCGGCTACTGCGTGCGCGCCGTCGAGAGCGAGGCGCAGCTGGGCGAGGTGATCGGCGCGCTGCAGCTGGAGAGCCTGCTCGCGCCGTTCACGCGCTGCCGCGAGTGCAACGTGGCGCTCGAGGACGTCGCCCGCGAGAGCGTCCTCGGCCAGGTGCCGGAGAAGATCGCCACGCTCTATGCGCGCTTCAAGCGCTGCCCGACCTGCGCGCGCCTGTACTGGGAAGGCAGCCACTTCGACCGCATGAAGGGCATCCTCGCGCGCAGCGTGCAGTGCAACGCAGCCCCAAGAAAATAGCGCCTCTCATCTGCGTTTATCTGCGGTCATTTGCGTTCATCTGCGTTCCACCCCAACGCGCGCACGCGCGAAACAATCTAGGGGAAGCGCAGGTGCCAGGCCTTCGGGCGCGTGAAGGTCTCGAGGCCCGCGCGCGAGAGCGTGAGGCCGATTCCCGAGCGGCCGACACCCGACCACGGCAGGCGCGGGCTCACGCGGTCGCAGCAATTCCAGTAGACCGAGCCGGCCTGCACCTGGGCGAGGATGCGCTTCGCGCGCCGCGCATCGCGCGTGAAGACGCCGGCGGTGAGGCCGTACTCCGTGTCGTTCATGAGCCGCACCGCCTGCGCGTCGTCGTGCGCGGGCATCACGCCGATGATCGGGCCGAAGCTCTCCTCGCGCATCAGCGCCATGGCGTGGTCGACGTCGACCAGCACGGTGGGCTCGAACCACGCGCCCGCGCGCTCGATGCGCCGCCCGCCCGTGAGCACGCGCGCCCCGCGGCTGCGCGCGTCCTCGACCTGGGCCTCGAGCACCGCGAGCTGCGCCGGCCGCGTGAGCGGCCCGATGTAGGTCGCCTCTTCGCGCGGATCGCCGACACGGAACCTGCGCACCTGCGCGACGAAGGCGTCGACGAACGGCGCGAAGACCGATTCGTGGACGTAGATGCGCTCGACGGAGCAGCAGCTCTGCCCGGTGTTGTAGAACGCGCCGTCGGCGAGCGCCGCCGCGGCCGCGGCGACGTCGACGTCCTCGCACACGTACACCGGATCCTTGCCGCCGAGCTCGAGCTGCAGCTTCACCATGCGGCCCGCGGCCGCCTGCGCGATGCGCCGGCCCGTCGCATAGGAGCCGGTGAAGAAGATGCCGTCCACGGGCTGCGCGACCAGCGCCTCGCCGGTGTCGCCGGCGCCGACCACGGGCTGGAAGACGTCCTCGGGGATGCCGCTTTCGTGCAGCAGGCGCGCGATCTCCAGACCGGTCAGCGACGCGAGCTCGGAGGGCTTGTAGAGGACGCCGTTGCCCGCGAGGAGCGCGGGCACGAACACGTTGCTGCCGACAAACCACGGGTAGTTCCACGCCGAGACGTTGGCGATCACGCCGAGCGGCTCGTGCGAGATGCGCTCCTCGAGCCCTTCGTCGCGGAACACGCGCTCGTCGCGCAGCACGCGCGCCGCCTCGGCGAGGAAGAAGTCGAGGCGCGGCAGCACGCCCGCGAGCTCGTTGCGCGCCTGCGTGATCGGCTTGCCGACCTCGCGCGTGAGGACCCGCGCGAGGCTCCCGGCCTCGGCCGCGACGAGGGCGCGGAAGCGCTCGAGGCACGCGATCCGTTTGGCGAGCGGCATGCGGGCCCACGCGGGTTGCGCCGCACGCGCGCGTGCGAAGCGCGCGGCCACGCCGGCCGCATCCTCGGCGGGAAGGGATGCGATGGAGCTGCCGTCGGCCGGGTTGACGACCTCCAGCCGTCCGCTCACGCGACGGCCTGCAGGTCCATCACCGGCGTGGGCCGGCCCGTCTTGCGCCGCTGCTCGCATGCCGCGAGGAAGGCGCGCAGCAGCGGGCGGCTGTCGATCACCGAGGGATCCCCGGGCGGCATGAACTCGGGGTGCCATTGCACGCCGACCACGAAGCTGTGCCCTTCCCAGCGCAGCGCCTCGACCACCCCGTCGGGCTCGCTCGTGGCCTCGACCACCAGCCCTTCGCCGAGGGATTTCACCGCCTGGTGGTGGATCGTGTTCACGCGCTTCACCTCCACGCCGGGGTAGATGCGCGCGAGCCACGAGCCGGGCATGATGCGCACGTCGTGGAAGTGGTTGTCGTAGCGGGTCGGGTCCCGATGCACCGACTTGTCGGGACATTGCGTGGGGATGTCCTGGTAGAGCGAGCCGCCGAGCGCCACGTTGATGACCTGGTGGCCGCGGCAGATGCCGAACACGGGCTTGCCCTGGGTCACGAACTCGTGGAAGAGCTCGATCTCGTAGCGGTCGCGCACCTCGTCGCCGGTCCACAGCGGGTTCAGCGGCGTCTCGCCGTAGCTCTTGGGCGCCATGTCGTCGCCGCCCTGCATCACCAGCCCGTCGAGCGCGTTCACGTAGTGCTTGACCTTGAGCGCCTTCGGCAGGTCCGCCGAGGCGAGGCTCATCTCGGGGATCATGAACACCAGCACGTCGCCCGACATCAGCCAGTTCGCCACCGACTGCTCGAGGTACTGCACCGACTTCGTCGGCAGAAAGCTCCGCGACGGGTCGGGGTAGAGGAGGCGGGCGGAGACGCCGATGCGCAGCGGTTCCATGGGCGCGAACTATAACCCTAGAGCGCCGCCGTAAAAAGGCGCTCGAAATCCGCGGCCGAGCACGGCCGCGGGTTGGTGCGGTGGCAGGTGTCGGCGACGGCGACCTCGACCAGGCGCGCGACATGGCTCGCATCGACGCCCTGCGCGCCCAGGCGCGCCGGAATGCCCACCGCGGCCTTGAGCCGCGTGAGCCATGCGACGAAGTCGTCCGCGTTCGTGCCCGCGCCGCACACGCGCGCGAGCTCCGCCATCCTCGCCGGCGCCGCCTCGCGATTGAAGCGCATCACGTGGTCGATCATGATGCCGTTGGCGAGCCCATGGTGCATGTCGACGACGGTGCCGAGCGCGTGCGCGCACGAGTGCACCGCGCCGAGGTCCTTCTGGAAGGCGATCGCGCCCATCATCGAGGCCATCATCATGTCCGAACGCGCGGCGAGGTCGCGCGGTTGACGCACGGCCGCCTCGAGCGAGCGCGCGGCGATGCGCGCGCCCTCGAGCGCGATGCCGTCGCAGATCGGGTGGTACTGCGGCGAGAGGTAGCTCTCGACGTTGTGGGTGAGGGCGTCCATGCCCGTGGCCGCCGTGACCGCCGGCGGCAGCGCGACGGTGAGCTCGGGATCGGCGAACACGGCGCGCGGCAGCAGCGCCGGCGCGAACACGATCTTTTTCACGTGCGTGCTCTCGTCGGAGATCACCGCGGAACGGCCCACCTCGCTGCCGGTGCCGCTCGTGGTCGGCAGCGCGACGAGCCACGGCAGCTCGCGCTCGACCTTGCGCGCGGCCGGATGGTCCCACGCATACTCGAGCACGTCGCCCTCGTGCACCGCCATGAGCGCGACCGCCTTCGCCACGTCGAGCGAGGCCCCGCCGCCGAAGCCGATCACGGCGTCGGCGCGATGGGCGCGATACCGGGCCACGCCCGCCGCGACCTGCGCGCGCGTGGGATTGTCCTGCACGCCCGCATACGTCGCGACCTCGAGCCCCTGCAGCCCGCTCGCGAACTGCGCGAGCACGGGCAATCGCGCGAGGCCCGCGTCGGTGACCACGAGCGGGCGCGTCACGCCGTGGGCGCGCAGGTGCCCGGCGACCTCGTGCCGGGCGCCGGGGCCGAAGCGGATGGCGGTCGGGAACGAGAAGCCGTGCACCAGGCTCAGATGATCTCGAAGTAGCGCTTGAGCTCCCAATCGGTCACCGCGTCCAGCCACCGGCGCCATTCCCATTCGCGGGTCGCGGCGAAGTGGTCCACGAAGTCGGAACCGAACCATTCGCGCGCGAGGCGCGAGGCATGGAAGATGCGCGTGGTCTCGATGAGCGTGCGCGGCGCGCGCACGACGCTCTCGCCGCCCTTGTTGTCGCCGGTGATGGGCTTCGCGCCGAGCTTGAGCCCCTTCTCCACGCCCTCGAGGCCGGCGGCGACGGCCGCGGCGATGGCGAGGTACGGGTTCATGTCCGCCCCGGGGCTGCGCGTCTCGATGCGCGTGGACTTCGGCGAGCCGGGCAGCACGCGGAAGGAGGCGGTCCGGTTGTCGATGCCCCACGTGGGCTTCACCGGCGCCCAGAAGCCGTCGACCAGGCGCTTGTAGGAATTGATGGTGGGCCAGAACATCGGCCCGAACTCCATGAGGTATGCGATCTGCCCCGCGAGGTAGCTCTCGAGCAGCTTCGACATGCCGCCGTGGCGGCCCTTCGCATCGAAGAACAGGTTCCTGCGGCCGTCGGTGAGGCTCTGGTGGATGTGGCCCGAGCAGCCCGGATATTTCGGGTTCCACTTCGCCATGAACGACGGCATGATCCCGAAGCGCGCGCCGATCTCCTTCGCCGCGAGCTTGAACAGCACCGCGCGGTCGGCCGACTCGAGCGCGTCGGTGAACAGCAGCGCCGCCTCGTAGACGCCGGGGCCGGTCTCCGTGTGCAGCCCCTCGAGCGGCACGCGGAAGCGCTCGCATTCGTCGAGCAGCGCGTTGAAGTACTCGCGGTTGTTGCCCGCGCGCAGCAGCGAGTAGCCGAACATGCCCGACGTGATTGGTGTCGGCTCGATACCTTTCTTCGCGGCCCAGCTCTGCGGCGTCTCGGCGAAGTTGAAGAACTCGTACTCGACGCCGGTCATCACGCCGTAGCCCATCTTCTCGGCGCGCCTGAGCACGCGCTTGAGCACCTGGCGCGGGCAGAGCGGGTAGGGGGCCGCGGCGGGCGTGACGAAATCGCCGAGGAAGAACGGGCAGTTGCCGTCCCACGGCACGCGCCGGTAGGTCTTGAGGTCGATGCGCGCCTGCGCGTCGGGGAATCCCATGTGCCAGCCGGTGGTGGGCGCGTTGTCGTAGGGCTGGTCCTCCACGTCCCAGCCGAACACCACGTCGCAGAACCCGAAGCCGCCCTCGACCGCGGAGAGGAACTTGTCGCGGTGCATGTACTTGCCGCGCAGCACGCCGTCGATGTCGGCGATGGCAACTTTTACCTTCGTGCAACCGGAATTGCGGATGTCTTCGAGGACCGTTGCCTGGTCCATGACCTCCTTCTCGACATTGGCCATTCGTGCTTCCCGTGAGACGCCGTTACCCGTTCGATTGGGTGCCCCGGGGAAGAGTTCGGGCGTGCAGGAACCGTCTTACTTGAGCGGGTGGAGGTCGCCGCCCACGTCGTTCCTCGCGGCGAGATCCGGGCGGGCGGCGTGGACCCCCGTCCCGCTCACCAGCCGGCTGCGGCGCAGGCGCCCGGCCTGCTCGAGGATCGGGTACGCCGTCGAGCAGAAAAAGGAATTGATGCGCCGCATGTCACTGATGATGTCGAGGTGCAGCGAGCTGGTCTCGATCGCCGGCATCGACTGGCCGGACAGCCGGTCGAGGTGGGTCGCGCGGTAGCGGCGCTCGAGCTCGCCGAAGCGCTCCTTCTCCGCGAGCAGCTTCTGCGCGCTCGCCACGTCGGCGTTCAGGAACACCGACAGGCCCAGGCGCAGGTTCGCCACCAGGCGTTCGTGCAGCTCCTCGATCTCGCGCATGCCCGCGTCGGAGAACGACAGGCGGTGGGCGATCTTCTTGTCGCGCAGGTCGAGGAGGATGCGCTCGAGGATGTCGCCGACGTGCTCGAGGTTGATGGTGAGCGAGACGATCTCGGTCCAGCGCCGGCTGTCCTTCTCGTCGAGCTGCTCGCGGCTCACCTGCGTGAGGTAGAGCTTCACCGCCGTGTAGAGACGGTCGACGTCGTCGTCGAGGCGGATGATCTCGGGCACGCGCGCGGCGTTGTCCGTGCGCATGACCTCGAGCATGCCGCGCAGCATCTGCTCGACGATGTCGCCGATGCGAAGCGCCTCGCGGGCGGCGTTCGCGAGCGCGAGCGCCGGCGTGGCGATCGCGGCCGTGTCGAGGAAGCGCGGCTCGGCCTGCGCCACGTGCGCGCGCGTCACCGGCAGCCAGCGCTCGAGCGCGCGCGCCACCACGTCGGTGAGCCCGAGGAACGCGGCGGAGATCGTCACGTTGAAGAGCACGTGGAAGTGCAGCACCTGGCGGCGCGCGTCGGCGTCGAAGTGCGCGGTGATCTCCTGCACCCACGGCAGCGTGACCGCGAAGAAGAGGCAGCCGGCGACCTTGAAGAGCAGGTTGCCCAGCACCACGCGCCGGCCCTCGCCCGCGGTGCGCGCGTTCACCACGAAGGCGAGCAGGCCGCTGCCGAGATTCGCGCCGAGCACCAGGCCCAACGCGACCGCGACCGAGACGACGTTGGTCGCCGCGAGCGTGGCCGACAGCAGCACCACGGCGAGGCTCGAGAACGACGCCATCACGAACACGGCGCCGATCAGCATGTCGAGCACCGGGTCGCCCGAAAGGGTGGAGAAGAGCACGCGCACGCCCTGCGCCTGCGTGATCGGGTGGGTGGCCGCCATGACGAGCTGCAGGGCGAGGAGCATGAGGCCGAGGCCGACCGCGACGCGGCCGATCTGGCCCGCGCGCGTCTCGCGCCGCGACAGGAAGAAGACGACCCCGACGATGATCAGCAGCGGCCACAGCCACGACAGGTCGAGCGAGAAGAGCTGCGCCATCACCGCGGTGCCCACGTCGGCGCCGAGCATGATGGCGAGCGCCGCCGAAAGGCTGAGGAGGTTCTGCGCGACGAACGAGCTCGCGATGAGCGCGGTCGCGCTCGACGACTGCACGAGGCTGGTGACGCCGAGCCCCGCGAGGAACGCCGAGCCGCGGTTCTCCACGCCGCGCGAGAGCACGCGCCGCAGGTCCGCGCCGAAGACGCGCAGCACGCCGCTGCGCACGATGTGCGTGCCCCACACCAGCAACGCAACGCTCGCGAGGAAGTTGAGCAGTGTCTGCACGCCCGGGCGGCTCCCCGTTGGCAAGGCCGAGTTTTGTATCATCGCGGAAAAGCCCGGGAGATACCAATGCGAGTCGTCACGTTGTTGCTGGCCGTCATCGCCGCCGCCGCCCCCGCCGCGGCCGCACCCCCGCCGGTGAAGGTGGGCCTGGTCGCGCCTTTCTCGGGCACCGCCGCCGACTACGGCCGCCAGATGCAGGCCGGGATCCAGGCCTTCTTCCGCGAGCACGGCGACACCTTCGCCGGCCGCAGGATCGAGGTGATCGTGCGCGACACCACCGGCCCGAACCCGGAGATCGCCAAGCGCCTCGCGCAGGAGCTGGTCACGCGCGACAAGGTGGACTTCCTCGCCGGCTTCGGCTTCACGCCCGAGGCGCTCGCGGCGGCCCCCGTGGCCACGCAGGCGAAGAAGCCGATGGTGGTCATGAACGCCGCCTCCTCGGTCGTCACGACCCGCTCGCCCTACATCGTGCGCTTCTCGATGACGCTGCCGCAGGTCTCCGCGCCCATGGCCACCTGGGCCGCGCGCAACGGCATCCACAAGGTCTACACCCTCGTGGCCGATTACGCGCCGGGCATCGACTCGGAGACCGCGTTCAAGAAGGCGTTCGCGGCCGCCGGCGGGCAGGTGGTCGATTCGGTGCGCACGCCGCTGCGCAATCCCGAATTCGCGCCGTACGTGCAACGCATCAAGGACGCGAAGCCCGAGGCGGTGTTCGTGTTCATCCCGGCGGGCGAGCAGAGCGTGGCGTTCATGAAGGCGTTCGAGGAGCGCGGGCTCGCCCAGGCGGGGATCAAGGTGATCGCCACCGGCGACCTCACCGACGACGATGTGCTGCAGTCCATGGGCGCGCCGGTGCTCGGCGTGGTCACCACGCACCACTATTCGGCGTACCACGACTCGCCCGAGAACAAGGCGTTCGTGAAGGCGTTCCGCGACGTCGCCCCGCAGCTTGCGCGCCCGAACTTCATGGCGGTCGGCGGCTTCGACGGCATGGCGGCGATCGCCGAGGTGGTGAAGAAGCTCGGCAACGACCTCGATGGCGACAAGGCGATGGAGGTGCTGAAGACGATGCGGCTCACGAGCCCGCGCGGCGCCATCGCGATCGACCCGGCCACGCGCGACATCGTGCAGACGGTGTACGTGCGGCGCGTGGAGAAGGTGGGCGACCAGTACTACAACGTCGAGTTCGACCGCTTCCCCGACGTGAAGGACCCGGGCAAGTAGGCGGCCGCGGGCCGGCCCCCATGCTCGGCGTGCTCTTCGACGGCGTCGCCTACGGGAGCCTCCTCTTCCTCGTGAGCCTCGGCCTGTCGGTGACGATGGGGCTCATGAACTTCGTGAACCTCGCGCACGGCGCGTTCGCGATGGTGGGCGGCTACGCGTGCGTGCTCGCGATGACGCGGCTGGGCGTGCCGTTCCTCGCCGCGCTGCCGCTCGCCTTCGCGGTGGCCGCGGTCGTCGGCGCGCTGCTCGAGCGCGCGCTCTACCGGCGCCTGTACCGCGCGAGCGCGCTCGAGCAGGTGCTGTTCTCGATCGGCCTCGTGTTCATGGCGGTGGCCGCGGCGACGTGGCTCTTCGGCGCTTCGCAGCAGCCCTTGCGCCTGCCGGCATTCCTGCGCGGGCAGGTGCATTGGGCGGGCGCCGACTTCGGCGTCTACCGCCTGTTCCTGCTCGCGATCGTGGCCGCGCTCATGGCGCTCCTCGGGCTGCTGCTCGCACGCACGCGCTTCGGCGCCCATGTGCGCGCGGCGGTCGACGACGAGCGCAGCGCCCGTGCGCTCGGCATCGACGTGGATCGCGTGTTCACGGTGATGTTCGCGCTGGGCTCGGGCCTCGCGGGCCTCGGCGGCGCGCTCGGCATCGAGGTGCTGGGCCTCGATCCGTCCTTCCCGCTCAAGTACCTCGTGTACTTCCTGCTCGTGGTCGCGGTCGGCGGCGCGGGGACGCTGAAGGGGCCGCTCGTCGCGGCGATGGTCCTCGGCATCGCCGACGTCGCGGGCAAGTACTACGCGCCGCAGGCGGGCGCGTTCACGATCTATGCGGTGATGGTGCTGCTGCTCGTCGCGTTTCCCGGCGGGCTCTTCGCCCGGCGCGCGTGATGCGCCTGTCCGACGGGCGCTGGCATCGCGGCGAGCTGGTCTTCTGGCTCGTCCCCGTCGTCGCCTTCTTCGCGTTCCCCGGTTATCGCGTGCTCGGCAGCCAGGTGCTCATCGCCGCGCTCTTCGCGCTCTCCCTCGACCTCGTGCTCGGCTACGCGGGCATCCTGTCGCTCGGTCACGCCGCGTTCTTCGGGCTCGGCGCCTACACGGCGGGTTTGCTCGCGGTGCATGGCTGGGGCGAGCCGCTCTCGGGCCTGGTCGCCGCGGCGCTCGTCGCGGGCACGGCGGGATTCGCCGTGAGCTTCCTCGTCGTGCGCGGCAGCGACCTCGCACGGCTCATGGTCACGCTCGGCGTGGGCCTGCTGCTCTACGAAGCGGCCAACCGCGCCGCGGCCGTCACCGGCGGCGTCGACGGGCTTTCGGGTGTCGCGATGCGCGACCTGCTGGGGCTCTTCCCGTTCGATCTCGGCGGCGACACCGCGTATGTCTATGCGCTCGTGGTGCTCTTCGCGGCGTTCTTCGCCGCGCGGCGGCTCGTCGCTTCGCCCTATGGCCTCGCGCTGCGCGGCATTCGCGAGAACCGCGTGCGCATGGCGGCGATCGGCGTGCCGGTGCGCGGGCGGCTCGTCGCGGCGTTCACGCTCGGTGCGGCGGGCGCGGGCATCGCCGGGGCGCTCCTCGCGCAGACCACGCAGTTCGTCGGGCTCGACACGCTGGGCTTCACGCGCTCGGCCGAGGTGCTCATCATGCTCGTGCTCGGCGGCACGGGCCGGCTCTACGGCGCGCTCGTGGGCAGCGCCGCCTTCCTCGTCGCGCAGGATCGCCTCTCGGGGCTCGATCCGGTGTACTGGCAGTTCTGGCTCGGCGCGCTGCTCGTGGTCCTCGTGTTCGTCGTGCGCGGCGGTCTGCTCGGCGCCTTCGACCTGCTGCGCGTGCGTGCGCGCATCGCCTGGGCACGGCGGCGGGCATGAGCGCGGAGCTGCGCACGGCCGCGCTCACGCGCCGCTTCGGGCCGCTCGTGGCGCTCGATCGCGTCGATCTCGCGCTCGAGCGGGGCGCGCGCCACGCGGTGATCGGCCCGAACGGCGCCGGCAAGAGCACGCTGATCGGCCTGCTCGCCGGAACGCTCGCGCCGAGCGCGGGCGACGTCTTCCTCGGCGAGGAACGCATCACGGGCCTCGCGCCCGATCGGCGGGTGAAGCGCGGGCTCGCGCGCACGTTCCAGGCGAACACGCTCTTCCCGCATCTCACGGTGCTCGAATCGGTGCTGCTCGCGATCCTCGAGCGCGAGGGTCACGGCGCGCGCGCGTGGCGGCCGGCGGCGCGCCATGCATCGGAAGTCGAGGAGGCGATGGAGCTGCTCGCGCGCCTGCGCCTGGCCGATGCCGCCGACGAGATCACCGCGCGCTTGCCCTATGGGCGCCAGCGCCTGGTCGAGATCGCGCTCGCCCTCGCGAGCCGCCCGCGCATCCTGCTCCTCGACGAGCCCGCCGCGGGCATTCCCGCCGCCGAGAGCCTCGAGGTGCTCGGCGCGATCGCCGCGCTGCCGCCGTCGGTCACGGTGCTCTTCATCGAGCACGACATGGGCCTCGTCTTCCGATTCGCCGAGCGCATCACCGTGCTCGTGGGCGGGCGCGTGCTCACCGAGGGCGCGCCCGCGGACATCGCACGCGACGAGCGGGTGCGCGCCGTCTACCTCGGCGAGGAGCGCCATGGCTGAGCTGCTCGCGCTCGAAGGCATCGCGGCCGGCTACGGCGACTCGATCGTCGTCGAGGACATCGGGTTCGCGCTCGGCGAGGGCGAGAGCATCGCGCTCCTCGGCCGCAACGGCGTCGGCAAGACGACGCTGCTCGCGACGATCATGGGCCTCACGCGGTTGCGCGCGGGACGCATGCGCTGGCGCGGCGAGGCGGCGACCGCGTGGCCCGTGCACCGGCGTGCGCGCGCGGGCATCGGCTGGGTCCCGCAGGAGCGCGGCCTGTGGCGCTCGCTCACGGTCGTGGAGCACCTCGCCGGCGTGGCGCGCCCCGGACCGTGGACCGTCGAGCGTGTGCAAGGTCTCTTTCCGCGGCTCGCCGAGCGTGCGCAGCACCGCGGCGGCGAGCTCTCGGGCGGCGAGCAGCAGATGCTCGCGATCGCGCGCGCCCTCGTGACCAATCCGCGCCTGCTGCTGCTCGACGAGCCGATGGAGGGGCTCGCGCCGATCGTCGTGCAGGAGCTCGCCCGCGTCGTTCGCGCCCTCGCCGTCGACGGCGCGCTCGCGGTGATCCTCGTCGAGCAGCACGCGGACCTCGCGCTGTCGCTCGCGCAACGTGCGCTCGTCATGGAGCGCGGCCGCCTGGTGCACGACGGGCCGAGCGCGGCCTTGCGCGCCGACACCCGCGCGCTCGGGCGCTGGCTCGGCGTCGAAGGGCGATGAGGCCGCTCGCGCACGCGCCGCGCGCACGCTAGCATCGGGCATGGCCGCGCATCTGCACGACACCGCGCCTTCCGACTGGGTGCGCCAATGGGCGGCGCAGATCTGGCCCGGCGGCACGGTGCTCGACCTCGCGTGCGGCGCCGGGCGCCACGCGCGCCTGCTCGCGCACATGGGCTTCGCGGTGGAGGCGGTCGATCGCGACCTCGCGGCGTTCGTCGATCCGCCCGCGAACGTGCACACGCGCGCCGCGGATCTCGAAGCCGGACCGTGGCCTTATGCGGGACGCGAGTTCGACGGTATCGTCGTCACGAACTACCTGCACCGTCCCTTGCTGCCCACGCTCGTGGTCTCGCTCACCCAGGGCGGCATGCTGATCTACGAGACGTTCGCGCGCGGCAACGAGCGCTTCGGCAAGCCGTCGAACCCCGCCTTCCTGCTCGCGCCGGGCGAGTTGCTCGAGGCGGTGCGCGGGCGCCTGCGCGTGCTCGCGTACGAAGATCGCGTCGTGCACTCGCCCCGCCCGGCCGCGATCCAGCGAATCGCCGCCCGCCGCGAATAGCCTGTAAAATCGCAACTTTTACACGCCGTCTCTTCCTCCCATGTTGTCCGGAAGCATCGTTGCCATCGTCACCCCGATGACCGCCGACGGGGCGCTCGACCTGCCGCGACTGAAGGCGCTCATCGACTGGCACGTGGCGGAGGGCACCGACGGCATCGTGATCGTCGGCACCACGGGCGAATCGCCGACCGTCGACGTCGACGAGCACTGCAGGCTGATCGAGGCGGCGATCGAGTACACGGCGCGGCGCGTGCCGGTGATCGCCGGCACCGGCGGCAACTCGACCCACGAAGCGATCGAGCTCACGAAGCGCGCGAAGGCGGCGGGCGCCGATTACTCGCTGTCGGTGGTGCCGTACTACAACAAGCCGACGCAGGAAGGTCTCTACCGCCACTTCAGCACCATCGCCGATGCCGTCGACATCCCGACCCTCCTCTACAACGTGCCGTCGCGCACCGTGGCCGACCTGCAGAACGACACCGTGCTGCGCCTCGCGCGCAACGCGCGCATCGTCGGCCTCAAGGAATCGACGTCGAACATCGAGCGCGTCACCGATCTCATGGCGCGCATGCCGAAGGGCTTCATGGTGTTCAGCGGCAACGACGACGCGGCGCTCGCCTACATCCTGCTCGGCGCGAACGGCGTGATCTCGGTGACCGCGAACGTGGCTCCGCGCCTCATGCACGAGATGTGCGCGGCCGCGCGCGCCGGCGAGAACCGCCGCGCGATCGAGATCAACAACCGGCTGCTCGGGCTGCACAAGCACCTCTTCATCGAGGCGAACCCGATCCCGGTCAAATGGGCGCTCGCGCGCATGGGCCGCATCGAGCCGGGCCTGCGCCTGCCGCTCACGCCGCTCGCCGAGCGCTTCCACGAAACCGTCGAGGCCGCGCTCACGGCCGCCGGCTGCCTCTCCTGACAAGGAACCGAATCCCATGATGCTTTCGCGCCTCGCCCTGCCCGCCGCCCTGGTCCTCGCGTTGGGAGGGTGCTCGTGGTTCGGCGGCACCAAGAAGCCGGACTACCAGGGTGCGCAGGCGCGCGCGACCCAGCCGCTCGAGGTGCCGCCGGAGCTCACCGCGCCGACGATGGACGATCGCTACCAGATCCCCGACCCGCACGCGCAGACCACGTACTCGGCGTACAGCAAGGAGGTCGCGCGCGGCGGGACCGGCACGCCGCAGTCCGGCGCGGCCTCGGTCCTTCCCGCCGTCGAGGGAGTGCGTCTCGAGCGCTACGGCGACCAGCGCTGGCTCGTGGTGAAGGCCGATCCCGACAAGGTATGGCCGGTCGTGCGCCAGTTCTGGATCGACCAGGGCATCGCGCTCGATCGCGAGAGCCCCGACGTGGGCATCATGGAAACGGCGTGGTACGAGGACCGCACGAAGATCCCGCAGGACTTCGTCCGCCGCACCATCGGCCGCGTGGTCGGCGGCCTGTACTCGACGCCGCGTCGCGACCGCTTCCGCACGCGCCTCGAGCGCGGCACCGAGCCGGGCACCACCGAGATCTACATCACCGATCGCGCGATGGAGGAGATCTACACCAACGTCGACCAGGACCGCACCGCGTGGCAGCCGCTGCCCGCCGACCGCGAGCTCGAGGCGGAGAAGCTCACCCAGCTCATGGAGAGGTTCGGTGCGAAGGCGCCGATGCAGACGGCGGCGGCGAAGACGCCGGCGGGCCAGCTCACGGCGGCGAAACCCGCGCCGGGCCCGGCCGAGGCGCTGAACGCGGTGCTCGAGAACAACGGCGCCGGGCCGCTCGTCGTGAACGACGGCTTCGACCGCGCGTGGCGGCGCGTCGGGCTCGCGCTCGATCGCAGCGGCTTCACCGTCGAGGACCGCGACCGCTCGAAGGGCCTGTTCTTCGTGCGCTACATCGACCCCGATGCGCAGGCCGCGCCGGGCGAGAAGAAGGGCTTCCTGTCGAGCCTCGCCTTCTGGCGCTCCACGCCGAAGAGCGCGCAGCCGCAGTACCGCATCGAGGTGAGCGACGCGGGGGCGAACACCTCGCGCGTGCAGGTGCAGGACATGAAGGGCGAGCCGGAGAAGAGCTCGACCGGGCGCAAGATCCTCTCGGTCCTCTACGAGCAGCTGAAGTAGCCGCGGCCGCGCGGCGCGCCATGGGCCTGCGCTTCGTCTCGCTCGGCAGCGGCAGCTCGGGCAACGCGCTCGTGGTCGAGTGCGGCCGCACGCGGGTCATGCTCGACTGCGGCTTCACCATCGCCGGCACGTGCGCGCGCCTGGAGCGCGCCGGCCTCGCGCCCTCGGGCATCGCGGCGATCTGCGTCACCCACGAGCACGACGATCACCTGGGCGGCGTCGCGCGCTTCGCCAGGCGCTATGCGATTCCGGTCTATCTCACGCGCGGCACGGGACAGTGGCTCCCCGCCGACTTTCCCGCCGTGCTCGTGCGCTACATCGACCCGCACACGCCGTTCGCCATCGGCGACGTGGCCGTCGAGCCGTTCCCGGTGCCGCACGACGCGCGCGAGCCGGTGCAGTACGTCTTCTCCGACGGGGCGGTGCGCCTGGGTGTCGTGACCGACCTCGGCACCGCGACGCAACACGTGCAGGAAAAGCTCTCGGGCTGCCACGCGCTCGTGCTCGAGTGCAACCACGATCTCGACATGCTGATGAACGGCTCGTATCCGGTCGCGCTGAAGCACCGAATCGCGGGGCGCTTCGGCCATCTCGACAACGCGGCCGCGGGCCGGCTGCTCGCTTCCCTCGAGCGCGGCAACCTGCGCCACCTCATCGCCGCGCACCTGTCGCAGCAGAACAACACGCGCGAGCTTGCCGCGCGCGCGCTCGCCGAAGCCGCGGGCTGCGAGACGTCGTGGATCGGCATCGCCGACCAGGACGAGGGGTTCGGCTGGCGCGGGATCTAGCGGCGCAGGCTCAGCGGTTCAAGCGACTTCAGACGAGCCGGCGGCCTCCGCGCGGCGGGGCGCCCAACAGCGAGGTTGACGCAGAGCGGTCAATGTCCGAAATTGCGCGCATGCGCAATTGCCGGCTCCTCCCCTAGGCAGAACCACGATAGGAGGTTCGATATGCCCTCGGACATTGAGTCCCGTTCGTCAGCGCCCACAATCGAGCAGCGTATCTCCGACATTGAGGGCAAGATGGCCTCCTCGTGGGCACTGAAGGCCCGATCCGAATACGAGTCGGAGTTGCGAGGCCAGATCAAGAGCGAACTGCTGATATATGTCACCAAGCTCGCTCTTTCAGCGCTCGTCGTACTGGCGGGCGCGGGATATGTGGTTCTCAAGTCCGCGATCGTGGACGTGTACCAGGCGCAGAACCAACAGGTCGTCGCAGATTTGAAAGCGAGATACGACGAGAACTTGCGTGAGGAACAGAGTCGCTTCGAATGGAAGAAGCAGCATGACTACGGAAAGAACTACGTCTACCTGGCGGCGTTCTACTGGAACAGCAGAATGTCGGACAAGAAGAAGATGCACGAGTTGATCGCGGACCACCTGAAACGAGCGGCCACCTACTTTTCGCTCGCTATACGCGCCGACCCCAAACAGGCGACCTCATATTGGGAAATGGGCGAACTGTTCTATACGTACGCAAAAGAGTACGGCGAGCCCGATCGCGTCGATCTGGACCAGGCGCTCCACTATTACCGCGAGGCCGCGAGGCTATATTCGGACATCGACATCGCCAAGGGGTGGCGCGCGGATACTTACCGGGCGTTGGGCAAGCTGTACCTAGAAAAAGCAGCGTCGGCAGGAAAGCCGGACGAAGCCAAGTCGCTCCAAGCCACTGCCTCGCAGTTCCTCGAGAAGGCGCAAGACGAATATATTCACGTGATTCCAGAAAGCCGCGAGTACAACGACAAGCGCCTCAAGGAGGTGCGTGACCTGCTGGTCACCGTCTCCAGGGTTTCAAATGGCCGTTTGCGCCAATAGCTGCCGGTCGATCCGCCGACCGCCGCCCGTGCTTCTGACTCGGTCAACGCATAAAGAAAAGAGCCGGCCCGCAGGCCGGCTCTTGTCACGGCGGAGGCCGCTTACTTCTTCGGCGCTTCGGCGGGGGCCGGGGCCGGCGCCGCGGGCGCGGCGGGGGCGGCCGGAGCGGCGCTCGACGGGGCCGGGGTCGCGGCGCTGTCGGCCGGCTTGGACGCATCCGCGGGAGCGGCGGGCGCGGCGGCCGGGGCTTCGGCGGGCTTCGCGGCCTCGGCCGGCTTGGCGGCCTCGGTCTTGGGGGCGGGCGTGGGTGCCGGGGTCTGTTCGCGGCTGCAGGCGACGAGGCCGACGGCGAGGAGGGCAGCGAGGAGATACGGTTTCATTGTTCGTTTTCCTTCGATCGAAGATGTGGTTTCACGTGATCACGTTTGGCGCCGGCCGTTTGCTGCACCGCAAATGAAAGCGCTACCGGCCACGCCAACCCGCGATTGTATCCCTTATCGACCCGCGCCTCAAAGGCCGAGGGTCGTCGCAGACACGGCGGGCTCGGTAAGCTGCCAGATCTCCTCGAAACGCTGCGCGATCGGCAGTGCGTCGGGCGGCGAGTGCAGTGCAACAATCGCGCGCGGTTGCGTGTGGTGCAGCTGGTGCCAGACGCTATGGTCGTCGGCGAGCACGAACGGGTCGGAGGCCTTGCACGCCTCGCCCACGGTGCGGTGGATCTCGATCGACATCGGGAACTGGCGCAGCAGCCCGAGCAGGCGCGGGCATTCGCGCACGAGCGGGTCGGTCTCGTGCAGCGCGATGAGCAGCCGGTGCGCGCGGCCGGCGACGACGAACTCGCGCAGCTTCTCGATGCGCGCGGGGCCGTCGAAGCCGCGATTGGCGAGCGAGACGTCGAAGATGCGGATGGTATGGCGCGCGGCCGCGATCACCTCGTCGATCGCCGCGATCGATTCGGCGTAGCCGGTGATCGGCCGGTAGTCCGGCTCTGGCGCGCCTTGCGCGCGTTCGTTCATCGTTCCTCCCCTTCGCAGGCGACGAAGCCCTGCAGGTACCAGGCGTGCGCGGTGTCCCAGAAGGCAGCACCCGCCGCGATCGGCGCTTCGAGCCGGCGCCGGTCCGCGAGCCGCCGCACCAGCGCGCGCGCCGCGGCGGGGACCGCGACGCGCTCGCCGTTCAGAAAGAACATCGTGCCAGAAAAAAGCAGGCGCGAACGCGCATCCAGCGCAAGCCCCGTTCGCGCGGCGATGCGCTCGAAGGCGGAGCGCGCGAGCGGGCGTGCCGGCGGCGTGAAGTAGACCTGCGGCTTGGGCTCGGACAGGAAACGGCCGGCGAACTCGCGCACGTCGGCGGCCGACCAGCGCACCGCCTGCACCGCGCGTGCGAAGTGCGCGGTCATCGTGGCCGGGACCTCGCCCGGGTGGGGCGTGGCCGGCGCGCCGGGGTCCGCGTACTGGCCCTCGGGCTCGAGCCGCTCGTGGAGGAAGTCGAGGAACGACGCGACCAGCTCGCGATCGCTCGGCGCGCGGAAGCCGACGGACCAGGTAAGGCATTCCGTCTCCGCCACGCCGTGGTGCGCCACGCCGGGCGGCAGGTAGAGCATGTCGCCCGCCTCGAGCGTCCATTCCCGCTCGGGCTCGAAGCGCGCGAGGATGCGCAGGTCGAGGCCCGGCACGAACGCGAGGTCCTTCTGGCGCGAGATCTGCCAGCGCCGGCGCCCGCGTCCCTGCAGCAGGAACACGTCGTACGAATCGACGTGGGGGCCGACGCTGCCGCCCGGTACGGCGTAGCTCACCATCACGTCGTCGATGCGCGCGTGCGGCACGAAGTCGAAGCGCGCGAGCAGCGCATCGGCGCGACGCGAGAAGTGGTTGGTGTCCTGCACCAGCACCGTCCAGTCGCGGCGTGGAAGTTGCTTCATGCGCGCGGCGCTGAGCGGGCCGTGCTCGATGCTCCAGCGCTTGCCGCGGCGCTGCACGAGGCGCGAGGTCGCGTCGGGCGAGCGCGCGAGCGCGAGAACTTCGCGGGGGGAGAGCGGATCGGAGAAGGCGGGAAAGGCGCCGCGCACGAGCAGCGGCTCGCGCTGCCAATGGCGGCGCATGAAGCGGTCGGGATCGAGAGAACCAGCGGGCTTGCGCGTCATCAAAATCGGCTAGACTAGGTCGCACGGATGGACGAACGAATCGCGGGTGCCATGCTACACGTGGGTCAACCAGCACCGTCATTCACGCTGCCGAATGCGAGCATGGAGATGACCGATCTCTCCAGCTACCGCGGCCGCAAGAACGTGGTCCTCTATTTCTATCCCAAGGACGGCACGCCCGCGTGCACGATCCAGGCGATCGGCTTCAGCGATCGCGAGGACGAGTTCCACAGGCTCGACACGATCGTGTTCGGCGTCTCGCGCGACGACGTGCTCTCGCACCAGGCGTTCCGCGACGAGCACGGCCTCACCGTGGAGCTGCTCGCCGACACCGACGAGGAAGTCTGCCGGCTCTACGACGTGATCGAGGAGAAGATCGTCGACGGCCATCCGAAATCCTGCCTGCTGCGCTCGACCTTCGTGATCGACAAGAAGGGCGTGGTGCGGCACATCCTGCGCGAGGTGAACCCGCGCGCGCACGTCGAGGAAGTCCTGAAGGTCTGCAAGGCGCTCAACCGTGCGAATTGAGTCGGGAACCGTCGTGACGCTCGGCTACGAGCTGCGCGACGCCCAGGGCCAGCCGCTCGAGGACGAGGGCGCGCGCATCGCGTACCTGCACGGCGGCTACGGCGAGATCTTCCCCAAGGTCGAGGAGGCGCTCGCGGGCAAGGAGGTGGGCGAGGTGGTCACGCTCACGCTCGACCCCGAGGACGCGTTCGGCGAATACGACGCGGAGCTGCTGCGCGTCGAGCCGCGCGAGCGTTTCCCCAAGGAGCTCGAGATCGGCATGCGCTTCGAGGGGGTGCCGGGCGAGCGCGAGGAGGATGCGCTCATCTACACCGTGACCGACGTGACGCCCGAGGCGGTCGTGGTCGACGGCAACCATCCGCTCGCGGGCGAGCGGCTGTGGTTCCGCGGCTCGGTGCTCGAGGTGCGCCGCGCGACCGACGACGAGATCGAGCACGGCCACGTGCACGGCGACCACGGCGTGCATACCGAGTAGTCAGCGCGACACCGTAGCGCCGGCCCGCTCCGAATCCCTCGAGGTGCGGCTCGAACGTGCGCCGCTCGCGGGCGCGCGCGATGCGCAGGCGCCGGCAACGCAGGCGACGACCGCGACGGCGCTATTCGTTCACAAGGTGCTTGAGGCGATAGAGCGCCTCGAGCGCGTCGCGCGGCGACATCGTGTCGGGCTCGAGCGCGGCGAGCGCCTCGAGCACGGGCGAGGGCGGCGGCGCTTCGGGCTCGGGCGCGGCGGCGAAGAGATCCGGTTGCGAGGAGGCGGGCCGCAGCTGCTTCTCCAGCTCGGCGAGGTGGCGGCGCGCCGCGCGCACCACGTCCTTCGGGATGCCGGCCAGGTGCGCGACGTGGATGCCGTACGAGCGGTCCGCGGGCCCGCCCTCGAGCCGGTGCAGGAACACGATGCGGTCGCGATGCTCGACGGCGTCGAGGTGCACGTTCACGACGTGGGGCAGGGCGGTGGCGAGCTGCGTGAGCTCGAAATAGTGCGTGGCGAAGAGCGTGTAGCAGCGCACGGCTTCCGCGAGGTGGCGCGCGATCGCGTAGGCGAGGGCGAGCCCGTCGAAGGTCGACGTGCCGCGCCCGATCTCGTCGACCAGCACGAGGCTCCTCGGCGTCGCGTTGTTGAGGATCGAGGCCGCCTCGGTCATCTCGACCATGAACGTGGAACGGCCGCCCGCGAGGTCGTCGGAGGCGCCGATACGCGTGAAGATGCGGTCGATCGGCCCGAGGCACGCGCTCGCCGCGGGCACGAAGCTGCCGCAATAGGCGAGCAGCGCGATCTGCGCGACCTGCCGCATGTAGGTGGACTTGCCGCCCATGTTCGGCCCGGTGATGAGCAGCAGCTGGCGCGAGCGCGCGAGGCTCGTGTCGTTCGGGATGAACTCGTCGACCTGGCTCTCGACCACGAGGTGGCGGCCGTCGACGATGTCGATGCGGTCCTCGCTCGTGAACTCGGGACGCGCGAGGCCGAGCGTCTCGGCGGCGCCCGCGAGCGCGGCGAGCGCGTCCAGGCGCGCCGCCGCGTCCGCGATCGCCTGCAGCCGCGCGAGGTGCGCCTGGAGCGCCTCGAGCAGCGCCTCGTAGAGCGCCTTCTCGCGCGCGAGCGCGCGCTCGCCCGCCGCGAGCGCCTTGTCCTCGAACGCCTTGAGCTCCGGCGTGATGAAGCGCTCGGCGTTCTTCATCGTCTGGCGCCGCTTGTACTCGACCGGCACCTTGTCGAGCTGCGCCTGCGTCACCTCGATGTAGAAGCCGTGCACGCGGTTGTACTCGACGCGCAGGTTGGCGATGCCGGTGCGCGCGCGCTCGCGTCCTTCCATCTCGAGCAGGAACGCGCCGCAGTCGCTGCGGATCGCCCGCAGCTCGTCGAGCTGCGCGTCGTGCCCGTCGCGGATCACGCCGCCCTCGCGCAGCACGGCGGCCGGCTCCTCGGCGATGGCGCCCGAGAGCAATGCCAGCACCGCGTCGGCCGGCGCGAGCGCGCCCGCGAGCTCCTGCAGCGCCGGTTCGCCGCACTCCACGAGCGCCCGGTGCAGCGCGGGCAGCGCGGCGAGCGTGTCGCGCAGCCCCGCGAGGTCGCGCGGACGCGCGCTCCTGAGCGCGATGCGCGTGGCGATGCGCTGCACGTCGCACCACGGCGCGAGGTGCTCGCGCACCTGTCCGTGGCGCAGGCGCGAGGCCGGATGCAGCAGCGCGGAGATCGCCGCGTGGCGCGCGACGAGCGGGCCGGTGTCGCGCAACGGGTGGTGCAGCCAATGGCGCAGCCGCCGGGCGCCCATCGAGGTCGCGGTGCGGTCGAGCAGCGAGAAGAGCGTCGGTGCTTCGGCGCCGCCGAGCGTCTCGGTGATCTCGAGGTTGCGCCGCGTCGCGGGATCCATGAGCACGAACTCGCTCTCGCGCTCGACGCGCAGCCCGGTCACGTGCGGCAGCGCCGATTGCTGCGTCTGCCGGCAATACGCGAGCAGCGCGCCGGCTGCGGCGATCGCGCGGTCCATCTCCTCGCAGCCGTAACCGGAGAGGTCGGTGGTGCCGAACTGGCGCGCGAGGTCGCGGCGCGCCGACTCCGCATCGAAGTGCCAGGGTTCGAGCCGCTTCGACGCCCGCCCGCTCGCGAGCCGCTGCGCGAGGCGCTCGTCGAGATCGGAGGCGAGCAGCAGCTCGACGGGCTGCAGGCGCTCGAGCTCGGCGTCCACGCGCGCGGCCGGCACTTCGGTGATGCGCAGGTCGCCGGTCGCGAGGCTGATCCACGCGATGCCCGCCATGTCGGCGGCGAAGGCGATCGCGGCGAGCAGGCTGTCGCGCGAGGCGGCGAGCAGCGCGGCGTCGGTCACGGTGCCGGGCGTGACCACGCGCGTGACCTTGCGCTCCACGGGTCCCTTCGACGTGGCCGGATCGCCGATCTGCTCGCAGATCGCGACCGATTCGCCGAGCTTCACGAGCCGCGCGAGATACTGCTCGACCGCGTGGTAAGGCACGCCCGCCATGCGGATCGGCTGGCCCGCGGACTGGCCGCGCGTGGTGAGCGTGATGTCGAGCAGCTTCGACGCCCGCTCGGCGTCGGCGTAGAAGAGCTCGTAGAAATCCCCCATGCGATAGAAGAGCAGCATGTCGGGATACTGGCGCTTGAGCGCCAGGTACTGCTGCATCATCGGGGTGTGGGCGGCGAGCGAGGCGCTCATGCGCCCTATTCTACGGGACGCTCCCGGCGTCGCAGGCGCGCGAGCCGCACGAAGAGCAGGGTGAACGCGGCGCTCCAGGCGACGGTCGCCAGCGCGAGCGCGGTGCGCCGGTCGATGCCGCCGAAATCCGCGGCGGCGCGGGCGAGCGTTGCGCACGCGACGAGCAGCGTGCCCCACGCGGGTACCGAGCTGCGCGCGGGATCGTGGCGCGTGAGCCGCGCGATGGTGAGGGCCATCACGTTGAGCGTGAGCGTGCCGAGCGCGCCGACCGTGACGAGGTGCAGCGCCGCGAACGGATGGCGTCCCGTGGCGAGCGCGAGCGCCCAGGCGGCGAGCCCGAGCGCGAGCCACGCGTAACCCGCGCCGAGGCAGAGCAGGTCGGGGCGCCGGCGCACGCGCCACAGCTGCCAGCGCGCTAGGCGCACGCCCGCGAGGACGCCCGCGACGAGGAGGGCGAATGCGGCGATCGCGGCGGCCGCGGGGCGTGCCGCGAAGGGCGAGGCGAGCACCGCGACGAGCATGCAGGCGATGAGGGCGGCCTCGAGCCGCGGCTGCACGCGCGCGCGCAGGTTCGCATGCTGCCGGTAGAGCTGCCCTGCCACCGCAGGGGCGATGAGGCGCCCGCCGATGAAGAGCATGAGCAGGGCGAAAACCGCGAGCGCCGTGCGCACGACCGCTTGCGCATCGCCCGGGGCATGGCGGCGCGCAGCCTCGAGGGCCACCGCGCAGGCGCACAGCGCCGTGAGCGCGACGGGCATCGCGAGGTTGCGCGGCTTCTTGATGCTCGCCACGAGGCGCGGCACGAGCCGCACGGCGAGCGCGAGCGCGAAGGTGGCATTCGCGGCCAGGGCGATGAGACTGTCGGGATCGAGCAGATAGGCGAGGCGCGCGAGCGCCCACATCGCGACGAACGCCACGAGCGCCGGCACGCGCACCGGCCCGAGCTGATGGCCGGCCACCGCGGCGAGCGCGAAGCCGAAGAGCATCTCGTGGGCGTGGGCGACCGGGCTTGCGAGCGCCGGCACCACGGGCCCGATTCCGAGCGCGGGCAGGACCGACAGCGGCAGCACGATCGCCGCGTACGCCGCGGCGACCGGGAAGAACACGCGGCTCGCGGCGAACGTACGCAGCCGCGCGTGCCCATCCTCGGGCGCGTCACCCGACGGCCGGTTGCCATCCTCGCCGTCCGCCGCATGCCTTCGCGGAACGGGGTCGCGCCTTTCCCGTGCACGGTCCATAATCGATATCGAAGATACAGCTTTATGACCCGGAGCCGCCATGCGCCTCACCACTTTCTCCGACTACTCGCTGCGTTTGCTGATCTACCTCGGCGTGCATCGCGAGGGACTCGCGACCGTGGGCGCAGTCGCGGCGGCCTATGGCATCTCCGAGAACCACCTGGTGAAGATCGCGCACCACCTCGGCCGGCACGGCTACATCGACACGGTGCGCGGCAAGGGCGGCGGCATGCGCCTGGCGCGTTCTCCCCGGGACATCAACCTGGGCCAGCTCGTGCGCGCGACCGAGGATCGCGTGCTGGTGGAATGCTTCGACGGCGCAACGTCGCAATGCCGCATCCAGCCGGCGTGCGTGCTGCGCGGCGTGCTGGGCGACGCGCTCGAGGCGTTCTACTCGGTGCTCGACGCGCACACGCTGCAGGACCTGCTCGCACCCGGACGCAAGCTCGAGCGCGTGCTCGTGTTGAAACCTCCGAAGCCGCGCGCGGTGGCCGTGCGAAACTGAGGCGGTTCGCCGCGTCGGCCGGCTTCCCGCGCCACCGCCACGCGCGACGCCGGAACGAAACGGCGAGCGTTTGTCCAACCCCCGGTTGCCCTGGAGAGCGCGATGGCCATTCCCCATGCCAAGTCCGGCGAGCTGATCGATCTCATGGCGGGCGATGGTCCGGCATCGCTCGCCCTCGTGCGCGACGAGCACTTCGAGGTGTACCGGCTCGCGATGGAAGCGGGCAAGGAGCTGCCCGAGCACAGCGTGGCGAGCCTGGTCACGATCCAGTGCCTCACCGGGCGGGTGGAGCTCGTCGCGCACGGCCGCACGCAGCAGATGCGCGCCGGAACGCTCGTCTATCTCGCGGGCGGGGTGCCGCACGCGTTGCGTGCGCGCGAGGATTCCCGCTTGCTGGTGACGCAGCTCGTGAGCCGCCCGTAGCGCGTCAGCGCGCGAGCGCGGGCTGCGCCGCCGCGCGCCTCGGCACCGCGGCCGCGAGCGGGGCGGCGAACCGGTCGGCGAACGCATCCACCGCGGCCCAGTCCGTGTACTCGTAGTCGCGCGACGTGTCCGTGTCTCCGCCGGTGATGGTCATGATCAGGCGGATGATCGTGCGGATCGCGAAGTTGTAGCGCGTGTAGCGGCAAGCGCCGCCGAACGAGGTGGAGAGATTCGGCTGCCAGCCGGTGCGCTCGAAGAACCGGTCGCGGTAGCGCTGCGCGGCCGCGGGACGCGCGCCCGGGCCGCCCGCGCTCAGGCACACCGAGAAGAATGCGCTCGGACGGCTCTCGAGATCCGCGCGGCGATCGCGCACCAGCGCCTCGAGCTGGGGCGCATGGCGCCCGAAGCGGATGCTGCCGCCGACCAGCACGGCATCGTGGCGCTCGATCTCCCACAGCAGCTCGATCGCATTGGCCGCACGCAACGTGACCCGATGGCCGGCGCCGCGCAGCCGCGATGCCAGGCGCTCGGCGATGCGGGCGCTCTGCCCGTGGATGGAGGCGTAGACGACGAGGATGCGCGACACGGAGGCCGAAGCGGAGGGCGTTGCCGTAGCGTAGCGCCGGTCCCCGTTCGGCGATTGACGTCCGTCAACGCCGTTGCCGCCGCTCACTCCTTCGCGTGCAGGAGCTTGAGAACGCCCGAGAAGATCTTGCCGTTGGTGGCGACGATGCGGCCGTTCCAGAGATAGCCGTCGTCGCCCGCGAGATCGCCCACGAGCCCGCCGGCCTCGCGCACGAGCAATGCGCCGGCGGCCATGTCCCAGGGCGAGAGTCCGATCTCCCAGAAGCCGTCGAAGCGGCCGGCGGCGACCCACGCGAGGTCGAGCGCGGCCGCGCCGGGACGGCGCACGCCGGAGCACGTGCGCGTGACGTTGCCGAACATGCGCAGGTACTCGTCGAGGTGCCCCATCTCCTTGAACGGGAATCCGGTGCCCATGAGCGCGTCCTCGACCTTGTCCGTGCGCGAGACGCGGATGCGCCGGTCGTTCAGGAAGGCGCCGGCGCCGCGGGTGGCGGTGAAGAGCTCGTTGCGGTTCGGGTCGAACACCACCGCCTGCTGCGGCGTCCCCTTGTGCAGCAGCGCGATCGACACGCAGTACTGCGGCACGCCGTGCAGGAAGTTGGTGGTGCCGTCGAGCGGGTCGATCACCCAGACGTTGTCGGCCTGGTCGTCGCGCCCGCCGCTCTCCTCGGCGAGGAAGCCATGGTCGGGATAGGCCTCGCGCAGCACGCCGATGATCGCATCCTCGGCGGCATGGTCGACCTCGGAGACGAAGTCGTTCTGGCGCTTGCGCCGGATGGTGAGCTTGTCGAGGTCGAAGGAGGCGCGGTTGATGATGCTGCCGGCCTTGCGCGCGGCCTTGACGGCCGTGTTGAGCATGGGATGCATGGGAAAGCGGGGGAGCGCGGCCGGGGGCGGCCGCGACGGGAGATGAAGCCGGATTCTACCCCATCACCCGCGCCGGGCCGCCCGCGCGCGGCCGTTCCCGGAGCCCCGGCCGGCACGCAGTCCCGGCTGGGGCACGTCGCTGCGGGCGAAGTACCCCATGAAGCGGCCGAGGTCGGGCCCGATGCGGCGCAACTCGGCGCGGTGCAGGTTGGCCAGCCGGTCGAAGACGCGCAGGCCGGCGGGCGTCAGGCGCAAGCCCACCTTGCGCGCGTCGATCGTCGAGCGCTCGCGGCGCACCATGCCCACCTCCTCGAGGCGGTTGACCATGCCCACCGCGCTGTGGTGCTTGATGAGCATCTGCTCGGCCAGCTCGCTGATCGTGAGCAGCTCGTTGCCGCCATGGGCACGCACGGCGAGCAGCGCCTGGTATTGCTGCTGGGTGAGGCCCACGGTCGCCGCGGCGCGCTCGCTGAACGACAGGAAGCGTCGCAGCGTGTAGCGAAAGGCGGCCAGCATCTCGTATTCGGCCTTGCTGAGCGGCATACGCCTCCTCCTCCGTCGGGCTGTCATTCAACTAGGAAATCCCCGGTTTGACAACCTATCGAGATGCGATATATAACCCGATACTATCGTAGCGCGATATAGAACAACACGAAGCGCCGCCCACGAGCGGCGCCGCAGATGACGTTGGGTTCACGTGGGGCGCAAACGCGGAGCGCCGGGGGCGGCGCTCCGCTCTTTTTTTGAGAACAAGAGGAGAACGCCATGTCCGACCGCAACGATCGCAACCCGGGCGGGCTCGACCGCCGCTCTTTCCTGAAGACCGGCCTCGGCGCCGCCGGCTCGCTGCTGCTGCCGCCGGTCGCGCTGGCCGCCGGCAAGGATTACCCGCCGCTCGCCAACTTCCCCGAGGGCGTGAAGGGCGACAGCGTCACCGTGGGCCTGTGCGTGGACCTCACCGGCCCGTACTCGGCCGAGGGCGCCGACGAGAAGAAGGGGTTCGAGCTCGCCATCGAGCAGCTGAACGCCGGCGACGCGAAGATCCGCAAGATCAGCCCGCTCACCAAGAAGGGCGTGCTCGGCAAGAAGGTCGTGTCCGTCTCGGCCGATTCCGAGACCAAGCCCAACTCGGCGGTGCAGGCGGCCACGCGCTTCATCCACGAGAACAAGGCGATGATGATCACCGGCAGCGTCTCGAGCGCCGTGGCGATCGCGCTCGAGAAGGTCTGCAACCGCGAGCACACGATCTATCTGGCGACCATCAGCGGCTCGAACGAGACCACCGGCGTGGACTGCCAGCGCTACGGGTTCCGCCTCTGCCACTACGGCTACCAGGCGGCGAAGGCGTTCGCGCCCATCCTCGCGCAGCAGATCGGCAAGAACAAGAAGGCGATCTACCTGGTTCCCGACTACACCTACGGGCACACCGTGCACGACTCGATGAAGGAGTTCACGGCGCAGCAGGGGTGGCAGTACCTCGGCCAGCAGGTGCACCCGCTCGGCAACAAGGACTACAGCTCGTACCTGCTCAACATCGCCAACAGCGGCGCCGACGTGCTCGTGAACATCGACTACGGCGCCGACGCGGTGAACTCGATCAAGCAGGCGAAGCAGTTCGGCATCCTCGACAAGATGAAGCTCGTGATCCCGTACATGTCTCCCTTCCTCGGCGAGGAGATCGGTCCCGAGATCATGCAGGGCGTGCTCGGGGTGACCGGCTTCTGGTGGACCATCGAGGACAAGTTCCCGGTCGCGAAGGACTTCGTCGGGGCGTTCAAGGCCAAATACAACGAGGTGCCGCACGACTCCGCGTACATCGCGTACCTGAACATGGCGATCTGGGCCGATGCCGTCGAGCGCGCCGGCACGTTCTACGCGCCCGAGGTGATCAAGGCCTACGAGAAGGGCCAGGTGCGCGAAGGGCCGGTGGGGCCGGTGTCCGTGCGCGGCGACGACCACCAGGGCATCGTGAATTTCCTCGTGGTGCGCGGCAAGAAGCCCTCGGAGATGAAGTCGAAGGAGGACCTCTTCGACGTCGTCCAGGTGGTGAACGGCAAGGATTACCTCGCGCCGGTCGGGCTGCTCGGTTGCAAGATGGGGCCGTACACCTGATAGTTCGGCTTTTCCCCGGCGCGGGCCCGGCATGTCGCTTTTCCTGTCGCAACTTTTCAACGGGCTGGCGCTGGGGCTGCTGCTCGCACTGACGAGCACCGGCCTCACCATCATCTACGGCACCCTCGGGCTGGTGAACTTCGCCCACGGCGCCATCTTCGTGGTCGGCGCGTACGCGGGCTTTTCGGCGTACGCGGCCACCGGTTCCTTCGTCCTGGGCATCGTCGCCGGCGCGCTCGCCGCGCTGGTCCTCGGCCTCGTGCTCGAGCGCGGCCTGGTGCAGCTCTTCTACGGCCGCCCGCCCGAGGACCAGATCCTCCTCACCTTCGGCGTGGGCATCGTGCTGGTCGAGATCATCCGCGGCATCTACGGCGGCGTGAGCCAGAGCGTGCCGCGCCCGCCGTGGGCCAACGGCATCGTGAACATGGGGTTCGTGGTCTATCCGCTCTACCGCCTGGACGTGCTCGCGATCTCGGCCGTGACGCTCGCCGCGCTCTACGTGCTGCTGTACCGCACGAAGATCGGGCTCATCGTGCGCGCGGGCATCGAGGACTCGCTGATGGTGAGCATGCTCGGCATCAACGTGAAGCGCGCGTTCCTGATCGTCTTCGGGCTCGGCGCGATGGCCGCGGGCTACGCGGGCGTGATCAACTCGCCGATCGTCTCGCTGCAGCCGGACATGGGCTCGCGCATCCTGGTCGAATCGTTCGTCGTGGTCGTGATCGGCGGCGTGGGCTCGTTTCCCGGCGCGATCGTGGGCGGCATCATCGCCGGCGAGATCCTGAGCCTCACCTCGATGGTCGACCCGGCGTGGTCGGACGTGATGCTCTTCGCCGTCATGGCGCTGGTGCTGATCCTGCGTCCCCAGGGGCTGATGGGCGTCGAGGGCCGCGAATGAGGCAGCCGAAGTCGGCGCTGCGCCGCTTCGCGCCGGACCTGGTCGTAGGCATCGCGCTCGTGGCCGCGCCGTGGGTGCTGCCGTTGCTGGGCGCGGGACCGGACCTGCTCTCGCGCGTGCTCATCTGGGGATTGTTCGGCCTGGGCTTCGACCTGCTCTTCGGCTACACCGGGCTGCTTTCCTTCGGCCAGGCGGCGTTCTACGGCACGGGCGGCTTCGTCACCGCGTACTTCCTCACCAACGCCTCGGTGCCGCACCTGCTCGTCGCGCTCGCGCTGGGAACGCTCGCCGCCGCGATCGCCGGTCTGGTGATCGGCTTCCTCACCCTGCGCCGCACCGGCATCTACTTCGCGATGAGCACGCTCGCCTTCGCCGAGATGTTCTTCTTCCTCGAGAACTCGCCGCTGAAGGCGTACACCGGGGGCGACAACGGCATCGCGGGCGTGCCGCCGCCGGCGATCGCGCTCGGCTCCTTCTCGATGCCGATCTCGAGCGGCTGGACGATGTACACGTTCCTCGCGATCTTCTTCTTCGTCGGCTACGCGATCGCGCGGCGCATCGTGCACTCGCCGTTCGGCGCGGTGCTCACGGCGATCCGCGGCAACAGCGCGCGCGCCGCCGCCGTGGGCCACGCGATCAACCACTACAAGCTCGCGGTGTTCGTGATCGCGGCGGCCTACGGCGGGCTCGCCGGCGGGCTGCTCGGCATCTTCCAGAGCTACATGCCGCCCGACGCGCTCACGCTCGACACCTCCGGCCAGCTCGTGATCCAGACCGTCATCGGGGGAGCCGGCACGCTGCTCGGCCCGCTCATCGGCGCGTGGATCTGGCTCTACCTCTACGAGATGCTCCAGGGCGTGGCGGGCATCGGCGCGTACTGGAAGCTCATCCTCGGCGTGATCTTCGTCGTGCTCATCGTCGTGTTCCGGCGCGGCATCGCCGGGGCCGTGCTCGCCGCGTGGCGCCGCTCGCATCCGTTGCCGGTCGCGGTGAGCGGGGACGCCGCGGGCCGTGCGCCGCTCATGATCGTGAGCCCGACCGCCTGGGGCGGCGATACCGTGCTCGAGGCCCGCCACCTCACCAAGCGCTACGGCGGCCTCACCGCGGTGAACGACGTTTCCTTCGGCCTGCGCGAGGGCGAGATCCGCGGGCTCATCGGTCCGAACGGGGCGGGCAAGTCGACGTTCTTCAAGATGCTCGCGGGCGAGGTGCGCCCGACCTCCGGCACCGTGCTGCTGCGCGGCGAGGACGTGACCGGCCTCGGCGTGACGCGCGTGTGCCAGCTCGGCATGAGCAAGAGCTACCAGATCAACCAGCTGTTCGAATCGCTCACGGTGAGCGAGAACCTGGTCATCCCGGTGCTCGCGCGCACGCGCGGGCGTTTCCGCGCCGACATGCTGCGCGGCGTGCACCGCGTGCCGGGGCTGGACGACCAGGTGCAGGCGGCCATGGCGCTCGTGCAGCTCGGCGAGCGCGCGAACACGCCCGTGCACGAGCTCGCGTACGGCGAGAAGCGGCGCCTGGAGATCGGGCTCGGGCTCGCCACGGGCGCGAACATCCTGCTGCTCGACGAGCCGCTGGCCGGCATGAGCCCGGAGGAGCGCGTGCACATCGTGGGGCTGCTCAAGAGCCTCCGCGCGGGACGCACCATGGTGGTCGTCGAGCACGACATGGACGCGATGTTCGAGCTCGCCGAGCACATCACGGTGCTGCACGAAGGGCGCCTGCTCGCCGACGGGCGCGCGGACGAGATCCAGCGCAACCGCGCCGTGCAGGACGCCTACCTCGGGGGGATGCAGGAATGAGCCTGCTCGAGGCGCGCGACCTGAACAGCTTCTACGGCGACTCGCACATCCTGTTCGACGTCTCGCTGCACGTGGAGGCGAACGAGGTCGTCGCGCTCCTGGGGCGCAACGGCGCGGGCAAGACCACGACGCTCAAGACGCTGATGGGCGTGGTGAAGCCGAAGTCGGGCACCGTGCGCTTCGACGGCCGCGAGGTGCAGCAGCTCGCGCCGTTCCAGCACGCGCGGCTCGGCATCCAGCTCGTGCCGGAGGAGCGGCGCATCTTCGGCGGCATCACCGTGCACCAGAACCTCGAGCTCGCCGCGATGACCGCGGAAAAGCCGCTGTCGTTCGAGGCGATCTACAAGGCCTTCCCGCGGCTGGACGAGCGCCGGCGCAACAAGGGCCGCGAGCTCTCGGGCGGGGAGCAGCAGATGCTCGCGATCGCGCGCGCGATGATCCGCGACGCGCGCGTGATCCTGCTCGACGAGCCCTTCGAGGGCCTCGCGCCGATCATCGTCCAGGACCTGATCCGCGTCTGCCGCGCGCTCGCCGAGCAGGGGCGCACCATCGTGATCGTCGAGCAGAACGTGGTGGCCGCGCTCGCGCTCTCGCACCGCTGCTACATCCTGAACAACGGCCATCTCGTCTACGAGGGCACGCCCGCGCAGCTGCACGCCGCGCACGATGTCGTGCACAAGTATCTCGGCGTGAAGGTGTAGGCGCGCGCCTGGGGCAGAATGGTGCCCATGGCCGCGAACGTCCCGCTGACGAACGTGCGCATCGTGCTCGCGCGCACGAGCCACCCGGGCAACATCGGCGCGGCCGCGCGCGCGATGAAGACCATGGGCTTCGGCGACCTGCGCCTGGTCGCCCCGCGCACGTTTCCCGATCCCCAGGCGACCGCGCTCGCCGCCGGAGCCGCGGACGTGCTCGGGGGCGCACGGGTGCACGCCACGCTCGCCGAGGCAATCGCCGATGTCGTCGTCGCCGTGGGCTTCAGCGCCCGCACCCGCGACCTTTCGCACGCGCCACGCGCGCTGCGCGAGGTGGCACCGGGAATCGTCGAGGCCGCAGCGAACGGCGCGGTGGCCCTCGTGTTCGGCAACGAGACTTCCGGCCTCAGCAACGACGAGCTCGGGCGCTGCGCCGTGCTCGCGACGATTCCTGCGAATCCCGCGTATTCGTCCCTGAACCTCGCCGCCGCCGTGCAGGTCGCATGCTACGAGCTCGCGACGTGCGCGCATGCGTTCGCGCCGAATCCCGCGAGCGAGCGCGAGGCGGCGACGGTCGAGGACCGCGAGGCGCTCTTCGCGCACTGGGAAGCGGCCGCGATCGCGAGCGGCTACCTGGATCCCGCGCAACCGGGCCGCATGATGGAGCGGCTGCGCAGGCTCTTCGCGCGCACCCGGCTCGAGCGCGCCGAGGTGAAGCTGCTGCGCGGACTGCTCGCGGCGTTCGAGGCGCGGATGCGCCGCTAGTCGCCGGCGCTCACGCGCGCGCGCCGCGCGACCGGCAGCGCGAGGGCGAGGAGCGCCATGGCGGCCACGATGGCGGCGCCGACCACGAAGGGCGCGCGCACGGCGACGTCTTCCGCGAGCTGCCCGCCGAAAGCCATGCCCGCGCCGATGCCGGTGAGGATGAACGTCGACGACCAGGTGAACGCCTCGGTCGCATGATGCGAGGGCGCCAGGCGCGAGACGAGCACCGATTGCGCGGCGATCGAGGGCGCGATGAGCGCGCCCGCGAGGAACGCGACGAGCGCGAAGAGCGCGATCGGCCCCACGATCGCGTGCAGCAGCAACGGCAGCGCCATCAGGCCGAGCGCCGCGGCGAACTGGCGCTCGACCGGTGCGCGGAAATGCAGGCCTCCGTAGAGCGAGCCGCCGCACGCGCTGCCGAGCGAATTCAAGCCGAGCAGCACGCCGGCGAGCGCGGGGTGGCCGAGTGCGGTGGTGTACGCCGGATAGCCCACCTCGAGCTGGCCCAGCGCGACGGTGAAGCCGAACGTGATCATGAACACGAGGATCAGGCGCGGCTCGGTGAGCGGGCCGAGCAGGTGCCGGCGCGCATCCTTCTGGATGCGGAAGTAGCGCAACGCGGGCGAGGCCGTGAAGACCACGACCGCCATGACGACCGCACCGATCGCGACCGCGAACGCCGTGGTCGCGCCGGCCACCGCGAGGATGGCGGCGACGATGGCTGGCCCGAGCGTGAAGTTGAGCTCGATGGTGACCGCATCCAGCGCGAACGCCGTGCGCCGGTCTTCCTCGTGCTCGAAGCGATTGCGCCAGAAGGTGCGCGTGAGCGTGGTGATCGGCGAGGCGAAGCCGCCGGCGACTGCGGCCGCGACGGCGACGAGGAAGAAGTGCCCGGAGCGCGCGGCGAGGAAGACCCCGAGCAGGCCGAGGGGCTGCACGACGCCCGTCACCGCGAGGATGCGTCCCGGGCCCAGCCGGTCGATGAGCCGCCCGAGGATCGGCGCCGTGCAGGCCATCGAGACGAGGTGCACGCCCACCGCACTGCCGGCCAGCGCGAAGTTGCCGAGCGCCTCGCGCAGGTACATGACCATCGAGAAGCCGACCATGCCCACCGGCATGCGCGAGAGCATCGCCACGGCGATGAGTCGCGCCACGTCGGGCTGGCGCACGAACTCGAGGTATTTGCGAAGGATGCGTTTCAAGGGGGGCGGGCGGAACGGCGGCTCTTGCGGGCCGTGGGCGCGTGCCGCGGTTGTTCGAGATCGTTGGCGCGCTCGGCGCTCGCCAATAGTTGATAATTTTACTCGGGAATGCCAGACTTCGTCCACCGCCCCGTCGTATGGTCGCCCCATGTTCAGCCGCATCCGTGAAGACATCCAGTGCGTTTTCGCGCGCGATCCCGCCGCCCGTTCGGTGTGGGAGGTCATCACGTGTTACCCGGGATTCCATGCGCTGCAGCTGCACCGCGTGAGCCACGCGATGTGGCGCGTCGGCCTGCGCTGGCTCGCGCGCTTCATGTCGCACCTCACGCGCTTCTTCACCGGCATCGAGATCCACCCCGGCGCGGTGATCGGCCGGCGCGTCTTCATCGATCACGGCATGGGCGTGGTGATCGGCGAGACCGCCGAGATCGGCGACGACTGCACGCTCTATCACGGCGTCACGCTCGGAGGCGTTTCCTGGAACAGGGGCAAGCGCCACCCGACGCTCGGCAAGGGCGTGGTGGTCGGGGCCGGCGCCAAGATCCTCGGGCCGTTCGTCGTCGGTGACGGCGCGAAGGTGGGATCGAACTCGGTGGTCGTGAAGCCCGTGCCGGCCGGGGCGACCGTGGTCGGGATGCCCGCGCGCCTCGTGGACTCGTCGGGCGAGCGCTCGGAGGCCGCGCGCATGGCGTTCGACGCCTACGCGGTGAGCGCCGACCTCGACGATCCGGTGAACAAGGTCCTGCTCGCCCTCGGATCGCGCACCGAGGACATCGACGGGCGGCTCGCCGAGATCCTGGATCGCCTCGAGCGCCTGGAACGCGAGGAGCGCGGGGAGGCGACGCGCCGGGCGACGGCGGGTCGCGGCTGACGGACCATTGTTGACTGATTTAGTCGGATTTCGTATACTTGAGTAATTCGCTCGGGCATTTCCGGGCTTCGCCGAGGACCCCCATGAGACTCACGACCAAGGGACGCTTCGCGGTCACCGCGATGCTCGACCTCGCCCTCCACGGCACCCACGGGCCGGTCACGCTCGCGGGCATCAGCGAACGGCAGAAGATCTCGCTGTCGTATCTCGAGCAGCTCTTCGGCAAGCTGCGGCGGCGCAAGCTCGTCGAGAGCGTGCGCGGCCCGGGCGGCGGCTACCATCTGGCCCGCGATCCCTCCGAGGTGTCGGTCGCCGACATCATGTGCGCGGTCGAGGAGCCGATCGATTCGACGCAGTGCGGCGGGCGCGAGAACTGCCACGAGAGCCACCGCTGCATGACCCACGAGCTGTGGGAGGAGCTGAACGCGACGGTGTACGGCTTCCTCTCGGGCGTGAAGCTCTCGCATCTCGTCGAGCGGCAACGCGCGCGCCCGGTGTCGGTCGTTCGCGGCGCGAAGTCCCGGGAGTCGCATCCCGTCACGGCGTAATCACTGCGAGCGCCGGCGCCATGTCGGCGCCTCGGCGCGAAACTCGGAAAATGGATCCCAAACACCCGATCTACCTCGACTACTCGGCCACCACGCCGGTCGATCCGCGCGTGGCCGAGAAGATGATCCCCTGGCTCACCGAGCGCTTCGGCAACCCGGCCTCGCGCAGCCATCCCTATGGATGGGATGCGGAGAAGGCGGTGGAGGAGGCGCGCGCGGAAGTGGCCGCCCTCGTCAACTGCGACCCGAAGGAGATCGTCTGGACCTCGGGCGCCACCGAGAGCGACAACCTCGCGCTCAAGGGCGCGGCGCACTTCTACAAGACCAAGGGCAAGCACCTCATCACGATGAGCACCGAGCACAAGGCCGTGCTCGATACCTGCCGCGAGCTCGAAAGGCAGGGCTTCGAGGTCACGTACCTCGATCCCGAGCCCGACGGCCTGCTCGACCTCGCGAAGTTCCAGGCCGCGCTGCGCCCGGACACGATCGTGGTATCGGTGATGCTCGTGAACAACGAGATCGGCGTGATCCAGCCGATCGAGGCGATCGGCGACATCTGCCGCGCGAAGGGCATCATCTTCCACGTCGACGCCGCGCAGGCCACCGGCAAGGTCGCCATCGACCTCGGCAAGCTCAAGGTCGATCTTATGAGCTTCTCCGCGCACAAGACCTACGGGCCGAAGGGCATAGGCGCGCTCTACGTGCGCCGCAAGCCGCGCGTGCGCCTCGAGGCGCAGATGCACGGCGGCGGCCACGAGCGCGGGCTGCGTTCGGGGACGCTCCCCACGCACCAGATCGTCGGCATGGGCGAGGCCTTCCGGCTCACGCGCCTCGAGATGACCACCGAGAACGAGCGCGTGCGCATGCTGCGCGACCGGCTGCTCGCCGGCATCCGCGAGATGGAGGAGGTCTACGTGAACGGCGACCTCGAGCATCGCGTGCCGCACAACCTCAATGTCAGCTTCAACTACGTCGAGGGCGAGTCGCTGATCATGGGCATGAAGGAGCTCGCGGTGTCGTCCGGCTCGGCATGCACCTCCGCGAGCCTCGAGCCCTCGTACGTGCTGCGCGCGCTCGGCCGCAACGACGAGCTCGCGCACAGCTCCATCCGCTTCACCCTCGGGCGCTTCACGACCGAGGCGGACATCGACTACGCCGTGAAGCTCATCAACCAGCGCATCGATAAGCTGAGAGCGATGAGCCCCTTGTGGGAGATGTACAAGGACGGGATCGATTTGAACACCGTGCAATGGGCAGCGCATTGACCCTCTCCCAAGGCAGAGAGAGCAGATTTGCCCTCCCCCTCGGGGGAGGGCGAGGCAGAGGGTAGACAGGAGACATCCATGGCATACAGCGACAAAGTCATCGACCACTACGAGAACCCGCGCAACGTCGGCTCGTTCGCGAAGGACGAGGAGGGCGTGGCCACCGGGATGGTGGGCGCGCCGGCGTGCGGCGACGTGATGAAGCTGCAGATCAAGGTGAACAAGGACGGCGTCATCGAGGACGCGCGCTTCAAGACCTACGGCTGCGGCAGCGCGATCGCCTCGTCGTCGCTCGTCACCGAGTGGGTGAAGGGCAAGACGATCGACGAGGCGGCCACGATCAAGAACACGCAGATCGCCGAGGAGTTGGCGCTGCCGCCCGTGAAGATCCACTGCTCGATCCTCGCCGAGGATGCGATCAAGGCGGCGATCGCCGACTACCGCAAGAAGCACGGCGCGCACGAGGAAGCCGCCCCGGCCACCGAGAAGGCGGGGGGCTGAAGATGGCGGTCACCCTCACCGATCGCGCGGCGCAGCACGTGCAGAGCTACCTCGCCAAGCGCGGCAAGGGCGTGGGCGTGCGCCTCGGCGTTAAGACGACGGGCTGCTCGGGGCTCGCGTACAAGCTCGAGTTCGCCGACGACGTCCAGCCCGAGGACCAGGAGTTCGAATCCCACGGCGTGCGCGTCTTCGTCGATCCCAAGAGCCTCGCCTACCTCGACGGCACCGAGCTCGACTTCGTGCGCGAGGGCCTGAACGAGGGCTTCAAGTTCAACAACCCGAACGAGAAGGACCGCTGCGGCTGCGGCGAGTCGTTCAACGTCTAGCGGCGCAACGGCCGCCGGCGAAAGGGGGCGGGCGACCGCCCCTTTTCTTCATCCCATGACCGCCGAATTCGCGCGCAACCACTTCGAGCTGCTTGGCCTGCCCGTGCTGTTCGCGCTCGATCCCGCGCGGCTCGAGCAGCGCTATCGCGAGCTGCAGACGCGCGTGCATCCCGACCGCTTCGCCGCCGGCAGCGAGGCCGAGCGTCGCGTCGCGATGCAATGGGCCACGCGCGCGAACGAGGCGTACCGGACGCTCCGTGACCCGCTCTCGCGCGCCCGCTACCTGCTCCACCTCAAGGGCTACGACACCGACGAGGAGAGCAACACGTCGATGCCGGCCGACTTCCTCATGCAGCAGATGGAATGGCGCGAGGCGGTGGCCGAGGCGAGCGCGGGCAAAGACGCGTCCGCGCTCGCGCGGCTTCGCGGCGACATCGCGGGCGAGCGCGCCGCGATGTTGCGCCAGCTCGCGCACGCCCTCGACGAAGCCGAATATGGGGCCGCGTGCGCGCTCGTGCGCAAGTTGCGCTTCCTCGAGAAGCTCGACGAAGAGATCGACGACGCCTTGAACGCCTGAGCCATGGCCCTCCTGCAGATCTCCGAGCCGGGCGCGTCGCCCGATCCGCACCAGCGGCGCATCGCGGTGGGCATCGATCTCGGCACCACGCATTCGCTCGTCGCCTCGGTGAGGAGCGGCGTGCCGGAAGTGATCGCCGACGCGCGCGGCCGGCCGCTGCTGCCGTCGATCGTGCGCTACTTCCCCGATGGCGCGGTGAGCGTGGGCTACGACGCGCGCGACGCGCAGGCCGACGATCCCGCGAACACCATCGTGTCGGTCAAGCGCTTCATGGGCCGGGGCGTGGCGGACGTGGCGAAGTACGGCGCGCTGCCCTATCGCTTCGTCGAGGCGCCCGGCATGGTCGCGATCGAGACCGCCGCCGGCCGCCGCTCGCCGGTGCAGGTCTCCGCGGAGATCCTCAAGGTGCTGCGCGACCAGGCCGAGGCCGCGCTCGGCGGCGCGCTGTTCGGCGCCGTCGTCACCGTGCCCGCGTACTTCGACGACGCGCAGCGCCAGGCGACGAAGGACGCGGCGCGCCTCGCGGGCCTGAACGTGCTGCGCCTGCTGAACGAGCCCACCGCGGCGGCGATCGCCTACGGCCTCGACCATGGCGCCGAGGGCACGTTCGTCGTCTTCGACCTGGGCGGCGGCACGTTCGACGTTTCCATCCTCAAGCTCACGCGCGGGGTCTTCGAGGTGCTCGCGACCAACGGCGACTCGGCCCTCGGCGGCGACGATTTCGACCAGGCGATCGCGACCCACTGGCGCAAGGGCCACGGCCTCGCGGATGCGGTCGGGCGCGACACGCGCCGGCTGCTCGCCGCCGCCCGCGTGGTGAAGGAGCGCCTGTCGGCCGAGCCGCAGGCCGCGATCGAGGTGACCCTCTCCTACGGGCAGAAGATCAACCTGCATCTCGCGCGGGCCGAGTTCGAGCACTTCACCGCGCCGCTCGTGCAGAGGACGCTCGGGCCCACGCGCAAGGCGTTGCGCGATGCGAAGCTCGATCCCGCCGGCGTCGACGGCGTCGTGCTCGTGGGCGGCGCCACGCGCATGCCGCACCTGCAGCGCGCGGTCGAGGCGTTCTTCGGCATGCCGCCGCTGAAGGACCTCGATCCCGACAAGGTCGTGGCGCTCGGCGCGGCGATCCAGGCCAACGTGCTCGCGGGCAACCGCGGCGCGAACGACGACTGGCTGCTGCTCGACGTGATCCCGCTCTCGCTCGGGCTCGAGACGATGGGCGGATTGGTCGAGCGCATCATCCCGCGCAATTCCACGATCCCCGTGGCGCGCGCGCAGGAGTTCACCACGTTCCGCGACGGCCAGACCGCGATGGCGATCCACGCGGTGCAGGGCGAGCGCGAGCTGGTCGCCGACTGCCGCTCGCTCGCGCGCTTCGAGCTGCGCGGGATCCCGCCGATGGTGGCCGGTGCAGCGCGCATCCAGGTCACGTTCCAGGTGGACGCCGACGGCCTGCTCTCGGTGTCCGCGCGCGAGAAGACGACCGGCGTCGAGTCCTCGATCTTGGTGAAGCCGTCCTACGGGCTGGGCGACGAGGAGATCGCGCGCATGCTGCAGGAGGGGTTCTCCCACGCCGAGGAGGATCGCGACGCGCGTGCGCTCGCCGAGCAACGCGTGGAGGCCGATTCGCTGCACGCGGCGGTGGAGGCGGCGCTCGCGCAGGACGGCGCGATCCTCGCGCCGCAGGAGCGCTCCGCGATCGACGCGCGCCTGGCGGCGCTGGCGCAGGCGCGCGCGGGCATCGACCACCGCGCCATCAAGGCCGCGATCGAGGCGCTCAACCGCGCGACCGAGACGTTCGCCGCGCGACGCATGGATCGCGCGATCGGGCGCGCGCTCGGCGGCCGCAAGGTGGACGAAGTGGAAAGATGACGCGGCTCACGGTCCTGCCGCACGACACGCTCTGTCCCGAGGGCATCGAGATCGAGGCCGAGCCCGGCGCTTCCATCTGCGACACGCTCCTCGCGAACCACGTCGAGATCGAGCACGCGTGCGAGAAGAGCTGCGCATGCACGACCTGCCACGTCATCGTGCGCGAAGGCTATGATTCGCTCGAGCCGGCGAGCGACAAGGAGGACGACCTGCTCGACAAGGCTTGGGGCCTCGAGCTCACGTCGCGCCTGTCGTGCCAGGCGCGCGTCGCGGACGCTGCGCTCACCATCGAGATTCCCAGGTACACCATCAACCAGGTGAGCGAGGGCAAGCCGCGCTGAAGGGTGTGGCGCCGGCGGCTGCCCGACACGATGTGCGCTACCATTCCGCGCATGAAATGGACCGACACGCGGGAGATCGCCGAAGCGCTGGCCGAAGCGCATCCGGACGTCGACCCGCAACGCGTGAACTTCGTCGACCTCTACCAGTGGGTCCTCGGCCTCGACGGCTTCGACGACGACCCGAAGCGCTCCGGCGAGCGCATCCTCGAGGCGATCCAGCAAGCGTGGATCGAAGAGGCGGATTGACGCCTTGAGCGCGATTCCGTTCGAGCGCCTGCGCGGCTTCATCGCGGCGGCCTTCGAGCGCGTGGGCATGCCCTCGGGCGATGCGCGAGCGGTGGCCGAGCTGATGGCCGAGGCCGACCTGCAGGGCTCCGACGGCCATGGCGCGATCCGCCTGCCGCAGTACGTGCGCCGCATCCGTGCGGGCGGCGTGAACCTGCGGCCGATGATCCGCGTCGTGCGCGAACGCGCCGGCATGGCGCTCGTCGACGGCGACAACGGCATGGGCCACCTGGTGATGAAGCGTGCCGCGGAGGTCGCCATCGCGAAGGCGCGCGATTCGGGCGTGGCGTGGGTCGGCGCGCGCATGAGCAACCATGCGGGGCCGGCGTCGCTTTACGCGCGCATGCCGCTCGCGCACGACATGGTCGGCCTCTACCTCGCGGTCGGCAACGCGAACCACCTGCCGCCGTGGGGCGGCATGGACCTGCTGCTGTCGACCAATCCGATCGCCGCGGCGATTCCCACCGCGTCGGGGGCGCCGCTCGTGCTCGACATGGCGACCACCGTCGCGGCCTTCGGCAAGGTGAAGGCGAAGGCGGCGCGCGGCGAGCCGATGCCCGAGGGCTGGATGATCGATCGCGAGGGCAAGCCGCTCACGGATCCCAAGCGCGCGGAGGAGGGCTTCCTGCTGCCGATCGGCGGCTACAAGGGCTACGGCCTCGCGCTCGTCGTGGGCCTGCTCGCCGGCACGCTGAACGGCGCGGCGATGGGCCGCGACGTCATCGACTTCAACCACGACGATCGCTCGACGACCAACACGGGACAGGCGATCGTCGCGATCGATCCCGCCGCGTTCGGGGACGTCGGCGCGTTCAAGGCCGCGGTCGATCGCGTGCTGCGCGACCTGCGCGCGAGCCATCGCCTGCCCGGCGTCGATCGCATCCGCATTCCCGGCGAGCGCAGCCACGAGAAGCGCGAGGCGCAATCGCGCGACGGCATCGCGCTCGCGCCGGGCGTGCTCGCGAACCTCGCGCAGCTCGCCGACGAGCTGAAGATCCCGCCCCTCGCCGCCTGAACCCGGAGGCCGTCATGTCGATCCTCGCCCGCGCCATCGTCGTCATCGCCTTGTCGGTGCCGCTCGCGCACGGCGCCGATCCCGCCTATCCGAACCGGCCGATCCGCATGATCGTGCCGCTCGCCGCCGCGAGCGCCGTCGACAACGGCGCGCGCATCCTCGCGCACCACATGTCGAACACGCTCGGGCAGCAAGTCGTGGTGGAGAACATCCCCGGTGCCTCGGGGCTCATCGGCGCGGACAAGGTCGCGAAGGCGGTGCCCGACGGTTACACGATCGGCGGCTTCAACGACAGCATCATGACGATGCTGCCGAACCTCTACGGCTCGAAGATGACGTGGGACATCCTGCGCGATTTCGAGCCCGTGTCCCTGGTGGCCACGGTCGAATGGGGGCTGGTGGTGAACAACGCCGCGCCGTGGCACAACGCGCGCGAGCTCATCGCCGATGCCAGGGCGCGTCCCGGCAAGATCGACTTCGGCTCCGGCGGCGTGGGCAGCCCGCAGCACATCGCGATGGCGCTCTTCGCATCGAGCGCCGGCATCGAGCTCACGCACGTCCCGTACAAGGGCGCGTCGCAGGCCGCGCTCGGTGTCGCGGCGGGCGAAGTCCCCGTGGGATTCCAGGGGCTCGCGACGATCGCGGGGCTGGTGCGCGGCGGCAAGGCGCGGCTCATCGGCGTGACGACGCCGGCGCGCCTGGCGCAGTTCCCCGATGCGCCGACGGTGTCCGAATCGGGCATGCCCGGCTTCGAGTTCAACTCATGGTTCACGGTGATGGCCCCGGCCGCCACGCCGAAGGAGATCGTCGACAAGCTCCATGGCGCGATCGTGAAGGCGCTCGCCGATCCCGACGTGCGCGCGCAGCTGCTGAACCAGGGTCTCACGCCACGCGGCACGAGCCCCGGCGAGCTGGGAGCGGCCACGCGCGCTCAGCTCGCGCGCTACGCGAAGCTCTTCAAGGAAGCGGGCATCAAGGCGGAATGAGGCGCTCGCCTTTCATGCCGATATAATCCGCACCATGCCCCGGTTCAGAACGATGAGACAGGGAGTGCTGGAGGCGCGTGAGGAGCGCGCCATAGCGCACCTTCTGCAATCCGCTATCGCAGATATCTCCGACGAGGAAATGCGCACGCTGCCGGAGGAATGCCGCGGCGCGCTTGCCGCAGGCGACATCCATTCCGCCGCAGTGATGTTGCTGCGATCGGATCTTGCCCACCGAGGAGAGCCGGTCATGGGCGAGCTGCTGCGGCAACTGGCCGAGTTGTACGCGACGGCATCGGTGCGGCTCAGTTTGATCGAGCATCATCGCATCCGGTAGTGCGGGCCGCGCGCCAAAGCCGGTATCGCAAAAAAAAAACGGGGCAGGTTCAGGAACCCGCCCCACAAGGCGCACGCCTTCCTTGAGCAAGCGGGATGCCAAATCCCAAAAGGCCGTCGGAACAATGACTTGCACGAACGGTCGCCGACCGCCCCGAAGGCCGCCGGCGCCCGCGTCTCCGGAAAGCGACACTCTTTCGAGGTAATCGCGGCAACCATTTGAAAGAGAAGGGTTTTTTACCGTCGCTGTGGAGCGACAGCTACAACGCGTAGCGGCAGCGCCACACGGCTCAACGACGCGCGCTACTTGCTGTCACTTTTGAACACCGCGGCCTCGATGCCGTGGCGCTGCAGCAGCTTGTAGAACTCGGTGCGGTTGCGCCGCGCGAGCTTGGCCGCCTGCGTCACGCTGCCCTTGGTGAGCTTCAAGATGCGCGTTAGATAGTCGCGCTCGAAGCGCTTGCGCGCGTCCTCGAACGAGGTCATCTCGTGCATCTCGACCTGGATCGCCTGCTCGACGAAGGTCTTGGGGATGATCTCGCTGGGGCACAGAGCGATCGATTGCTCGACCACGTTGTAGAGCTGGCGCACGTTGCCCGGCCACTTCGCCTTCACCAGCAGCTCGAGCGCCTCGGGCGCGAACGCCGCCTTGTCGCGTCCGTACTTCGGCGCGAGCGTCGACAGGAAATGCTCGGCGAGCAGGGGGATGTCCTCGGGCCGCTCGTCGAGCGAGGGCAGCTTGAGCGACACCACGTTCAGGCGGTAGTAGAGATCCTCGCGGAACGTGCCCGCTTCCTTCTCGCGCGCGAGGTCGCGGTGCGTCGCGGAGATGATCCGCACGTCGAACGCAATGGAGCGCGTCGCCCCGATCGGCCGCACCTCGCGCGTCTCGATCACGCGCAGCAGCTTCACCTGCAGCGGCAGCGGCATGTCGCCGATCTCGTCGAGGAAGAGCGTGCCCTTGTCCGCTGCGACGAAGAGGCCGCGCTGGTCGGCGATCGCGCCGGTGAACGAGCCCTTGGTGTGCCCGAAGAGCTCGCTCTCGAGCAGGGTCTCGGGAATCGCGCCGCAGTTGATCGCGATGAACGGATGGTTCGCCCGCGGGCTCGCGCGATGGATGGCGCGCGCGAGCAGCTCCTTGCCAGTGCCGCTCTCGCCCTGGATCAGCACGCTCGCGTCGCCGGCGGCCACGCGCTGCGCCTTCGCGAGCAGGTCTTCCATCAACGTGGAGCGCGTGACGATGTCCTCGCGCCAGACCTGCGCGACGCCCGCCTGCATGCCCGCCGCGTGGCCGTGCAGCGTGAGCGCGCGCTCGACGTGGCCGAGGAGATCGTCGGCATCGTAGGGCTTGGTGAGGTAGCCGAACACGCCTTTCTTCACCGCGGCCACCGCGTCGGGAATGGTGCCGTGCGCGGTGAGGATGATCACCGGCATGCCGGGGCACGCCGCCTGGATCTGGTGGAAGAGCGCCATCCCGTCCATGCCTTCCATGCGCAGGTCGGTGAGCACGAGGTCCGGGCGCGAGGCGGCGATCGCGGCGAGCGCGCGCTGGCCGCTATCGACCGCGGTGACCGCGTAGCCGTTGGATTTGAGGCGGATCGACAGCAGCCGGAGCAGGTCCGGATCGTCGTCCACGAGCAGCAGCGAGGCTTTTCCCTGTTTCGACATCAGTGGCTCGGTGATTGGCGGTCGGTGAGGCTTTTTTCGAGGTCGGAGAGCGCGTCGAGCTTCTTCTGCAGCTCCGCGGCCCGGTCCTGCAGGGCCTCGGCGCGCTGGCGCTGCTGCTCCAGGGCCCGGTGGTCTTCGCGTTGGCGGGCCCCTGCCGCTGTAGCGGATTCGCGCAGACGGCGTCGTTCGACCACCGTTGCGTGCAAGAAGTTTGCCATTCCCGCGACTTTCGGGTCGGTTGCCGGCCGGCGCAGGATCGGCTCGAGCAGGGCGAGGATATCCCCATCGTCCGGGGAGGCGGCGAGGGTGAGGGCGAGCGCCGCCTTCAGGCGCGCCACGTCGCCCGTGGCGCCGGGGGGAGCGGCCTTGCGCTCGCGCGCGGCTTCCGCCGTGAGGCGCGTGGCGTTCATCGCGCGCAGCTCGGCGAGGTAGTCGAGCAGATCGTCGCTGCGCGAAGCGGCGGCCGCCTCGGGCGAGGGCGCCTTCACGCCGAGCCACGAACAGGCCCCGAGCGCAAGCGCGAGCGCGATGCCCGCGACGCGCTTCATGCCGCTGCCTCCTTCACCTCGTTCTTCTTGCGCGGAAAGCGGATGCGGAAATGCGCGCCCGGACCCTCGAGGACCTCGATCGTGCCCTGGTGCAGGCCCACGTATTCCTTCACGATCGACAGGCCGAGGCCGCTGCCCTTGACCGCGGACTTGGGCGCCTCGATGGCGCGATAGAACGCATCGAAGATCTTGCCGCGCTCCGAGGCCGGAATGCCGGGACCCTCGTCGAGCACCTCGAACACGGCATCGTCGCGATCCTTGTACAGCTTGATCGAGATGAGGCCCACCTCGGGCGAGTACTTGATCGCGTTCGACAGGAGGTTGTCGAGGACGACGCGCATCTTCTCCTCGTCGCAGTACGCGGCGACGTTCTCGCAGTTGAGCTCGATGCGGA